>CAZHGD010000045.1:0-46981 GCA_964531735.1 uncultured Fimbriimonadaceae bacterium
GCCGGCCCGCAGGTGATGCGGAGCACCTGCGGCGTGGCCGGGAGCAGCGGCGTCTGCACCTGGCCGTTCGCCACCGCCGTCGGCTGCCAGGAGCCGTCCGGCGTGAGTCGCTCGACGGCGACAACGGGCTGCGCCGAGGCGAGCGGAGTGGTCTCCAGCGGGTCGTGCCCCAGGTTGGTGAGGGCCAGCAGATAGCGGCCGTCGGCGAACTGCCGCAGCTTGACGTGGACCTCGGCGTCACCCGGGTAGTAGAGCGGGATCGGCCGGCCGCAGACGAAGCCCAGCAGCGACACCAACTCGCGCTTGCGGTCTTCGTCGTAGAAGCTGCGGCCCGGCGCGGTCAGTGAGTTGCCGTGACCGCAACTGGCGGCCAGCACGGCCACGCGACCGCCCGCGGCGTTCTGGAACAGCGTGACGGCGGGACCCAACTCCTGGTGGTCTCGGCTGACGCCCGAAGTGCGGTGCAGCAGCGTCGAATGGACGCGGGTCGCGGGGCTCAGCGGGTCGAGGCGCGTGTAGCGGAAGTCGCGCGGCAGCATCACGGTGCCCCACTGCTCACCGGAGACACTCGGCCCAGCCCACGGCTTGGCGCGCACCCCGATGTCCTTCGCGAAGCCGCGGCGGTCGAGCGCTTCGGCCGCCGTGCCGTCGAGCAGCAGGCCGCGCGTCAGCAACTGCCGGAGGTCGTCGTCGGTGAACAGCACCGTGTCGTCGCCGGTCATCATCACCGGCAAGGCGGGCAGCCGGGCGAAGTTGCAGGGCAGCCCGAGCACCCCCATCGCCGCCGCCCAGGAGCGGCTGGAGCCGCAACTGTCGCCGCGGTCGGGCGCGGGATTGTACACCGGGGCCGAGGGCAACGCCGCGGCGACGTAGCCTGCGGGAACGCTCTCCTGCACGGCGCGGTAGAGCGTCTGGTAGAACCCGCGGTGCACGGTGAGAATCTCGCGGTAGGCCGCGCCGCTGGCCGGCTGCCAGGCGGCGGTGCGGGTGAGCCAGTGCTTCGCGCCGTGGCAGCCCTCCAAGAGCGAGCCGGTGTAGTGCGCGTGCATCAGGTGGGCCCCGGTGCTGTAGCGGTTGTGCGGGCAGGGGTCGGTCTCGCCCAGGATGGTCACGTCCGAGTCCAGCGCGGCGATCTGCGCCGCGCCCTGGTACATCCGCACCGGGAAGGAGCGCATCTCGCCGGTGAGGTAGCGCCCGTTGTTGATCCGGATGACGGGCCGGTGGCCCTGGCCCGCCAGCCGCCGCGCCAGTGGGCCGGCGTGACGGATGTCGCCGTAACACGCGCAGAAGCTGCCCGGCATGGCCGGGTCGGTCTCGTCGATAGCCTCGCGGATGACGCCGGCCAGCCGCAGCAGTGAGTCCAGCAGGACCGCGTCGTAGGTCCGCGCGACGCGGTCGTCGTGCCGCAACGCGTCGAGCAGCGACGTGCGCGTGACCGCGCGGCCGAGCCGGCGGCCCATCTCGGCCAGGTGCAACGGGCAGTAGCAGCCGTTGCGTCCGGTCAACAGCCGGAAGTCATCATCGATCATGAAGAAGGCCGGCCGCAGAGCGGCGAGGTGCCGGAAGGCCGTCCGCAGGTAGTTCTGGAAGGCCGGATCGAGCGGGCACATCTGGTAGGCCGGGTGACCGTCGGGCCGGACGATCCGCTGGTAGGGCGCCGGCTCGTCGGGCGTCCAGCCGTGGCCGATGGTGGCCTGGGCCAGAATGCCGACGCGGCCGGCGTCGCCCTTGAAGGCATTGCGGAAGGCCACGAAGCCCTCGCCCAGGATCTGGGCTTTGTCGACCGGCGGATCACTCTCGGGCACCAGCGTCATGATGGCGGCGACATGGGTGCAGACACCGGTGGCCAGCAGGCGCTCAGCGTCGGCGGCCAGGTCTGCTTCATGGCCAGGCAGCAACGGCATCACATGGTAAGCGGCGAGATCAGGCATCGACGGGCTTCCGTTGGTACTCGGCAGTGGGGCGGCCGCGCCGCGGCGGGTCGCCAGCGGCGCCAGCAGCAGCGTCCCGAGGAAGCCGCGGCGCGACAGATCGTGGGGCGAGGCATCCGATGGCACAGCGGTTCCTTTGGTCGGCGGCGTGGTTCCCGGTGCCCAAGCGGTTGGCGCTCTGCCGGCGCGTTCCTCCCGGCCGGCAGAGGGGGCCGCCCCTGCCACCGGAGCAGTGGGCGCCGCTACGGTTCAGGCAGGCGCGCGCGCGGTTGACACGACGGCCGGTGTCATGCTAACCTGCGGCCGTGCCAGGTCGCCCGTGTGGGGCGACCACGATAGGGTTTGCCGGATGCAGAAGCTCTCTCCCGCTGAGTGTGCCGACCAGTGCCGGATCATCCGCCGTCACATCATCACGATGCTGAACCGAGCCGGCAGCGGCCATCCCGGCGGCAGCCTCTCGGCCACTGAGTTGGTCACGGCGCTCTACTTCAATTTCCTGAACCAGGACCCCGCGGCGCCCGAGGCGCCCGAGCGCGACCGGTTCATCCTGTCCAAGGGCCACGCGGTGCCGGTGCAGTATGCCTGCATGGCCGAGCGCGGGTACCTGCCGGTCGCCGAGTTGGCCACGCTGCGCTGCATCGACAGCCGCTTGCAGGGCCATCCGGTCAAGGGTACGCTGCCCGGCATCGAGGCGTCGACCGGCGCCCTCGGCCAGGGCCTGAGCATCGCCTGCGGCCACGCGGTCGCCGGCCGGCTCGATGGGGCGGCGTACCACGTCTGGTGTCTGCTCGGTGACGGTGAGATCAACGAGGGCCAGGTCTGGGAAGCGGCGCTGTTCGCGGCGCACCAGAAGCTCGACAACCTGATCGCCATCGTCGACGCCAACCGGCTGCAACTGGACGGGTTCTGCGACGAGATCCTGAACACCGAGCCGCTGGCGGACAAGTGGCGGGCGTTCGGCTGGCATGTCATCGAAATCGACGGCAACGATGTCGAGCAGGTGTATGCCGCCTACACCGAGGCCGTCGCGCACACCGGCCAGCCGACCGTCGTCCTCGCCCGGACCATCAAGGGCAAGGGCGTCAGTTTTATGGAGAACGAGGTCGAATGGCACGGCGTGGCGCCGGACGATGAGCAGACGGCGCGGGCACTGGCGGAACTGTAGCTGAAGGCACGCGGCGCGGCGCCGTTGAATGGACAGCAGATGGCAGTGGGCACACGACAACTGGGACGGGCGACGCGCGACGCCTACGGTGACGCGCTGATTGAACTGGGCGCGCAGCGGCCGGAGACGGTGGTGCTGGACGCCGATCTGGCCAAGTCGACGCGCACCAACAAGTTCCAGAAGCTGTATCCGGACCGCTTCTTCGATGTCGGCATCTGCGAAGCCAACTTGGTCGGCGTGGCCGCCGGCCTGGCCGGCAGCGGCAAGCTGGTGTTCTGCAGCAGCTTCTCGTCGTTCCTGCTGTGCAAGGGCTTCGACCAGTTGCGGATGGCCGTGGCGTATCCGGGCGAGAACGTCAAGGTCGTCGGCACGCACGGTGGCATCACGCTGGGTCAGGACGGCGCCTCGCAGATGAGCGTCGAGGACTTCGCGCTGGCGCTGGGCCTGCCGGGCACCGTGGTGGTGCATCCGGCCGATGATGTCTCGGCCAAGCAGCTCATTCTGCAGGTCGCCGCGCAGCACGGTCCGGCGTATGTGCGGGTGGGCCGCGAAAAGGCGCCGATCGTCTATCAGCCGGGCGACACGGTGCAGCTTGGCCGCGCCGAGGTGCTGCGCGCCGGCGGCGACGTGGCACTGGTGGCCAACGGCATGATGCTGTCCGCGGCGCTGGACGCGGCGGAACAGTTGGCCGGCGAGGGTGTCCAAGCTCAGGTGATTGACGTCCACACCTTGCGGCCGCTCGACCGCGAGACCATTGGCGCGGCGGCCGCGGCGACCGGCGCGATGGTGGTGGCCGAGGAGCACCTGCGGGTGGCCGGGCTGGGTTCGGTGGTGGCGCAAGCCGTGGCCGAGACGCATCCGGTGCCGATGGAGTTCGTCGGGCTGGACTCGTATGCCGAATCCGGACAGCCCGACGAGCTGCTGCGCAAGTACGGCCTGACGGCCGACGATATCGCGGCGGCGGCGCGGCGGGTGCTGAGCCGCAAGCGCTGACGCGCCGGTGGCGGCCCGGCTGAGCTGGCTCCACGTGCGATGGACGGTTGAACGGCGGAGGCCGACCGAGAGGAGTCTGGCGGCATGAGAGTACGTTTGGCGTTAGCAGTCTCGGTCGGGCTATCTCTCCTGCTGGCCGGCTGCGGCAGCGGCGATCCCGTGGGTGTCAATGCGGGCGGCACGCTCAACGTGACCGTGGGCGGCAGCGGCACGGCGCGCTACACCAGCAGCTCGACCAGCCTCGACTTCTCGAACAGCGTCACCGTCGCCATTCGCGGGACCAATGACGCCGCCAACGTGTTCACCATCTACACCCTGTTCGGGCTCACTCGCTTGACCCTGAACGAGGTGCCCTCGGCGGCCTTGGTGACCTATGTGAAGGGCCTGCTGCCGACGGAGTCGTCGTCCACACTGCTGCCCTCGACGGTGGTCGGCATGGTCTTCCACGGCCGCTTCAACCGCAGCCAGGTCGGGACCGCCACCGATGGCTCGCAGACGGTGCTCGCGCAGACGGCGCCGCTGATCTGCGACTTGGCGTCGGCGGGCAGCTTCATTCTGGAGCCACAGCCCAGCACGGATGGATCGTTCGTCGCCCAGTCGTCCGCCAACCGGCGAGCCCGCTGGTCGACCATCACCCTGGCGAGCACCGCGACCGGCGAAGAGGTGCTGGTCGACGGGTACGCCAACTACGTGTTGTCGTTCAACATCACGCAGGAGTTCATGGGCTACGCCGGCAACCTGGGTCTGACGCGCTTGCCGTCGACCTCGGGCGGTGGGCCGCCGCAGCCGCCGGGCGCCACCGGGAGCTCGACCAGTGGGTCGACCTCGGGGAGCACGTCCGGCAGCACCTCGGGCTCCGACGGCCCGCCGTCGCCGCCGCTGCGAGGTGCGACTGGCAGATCCAGTCGCTGACCATGACCGATGAAGCCACGGTGGTGGCCGCAAGCGGACGGAGCCCCTGGTGGCACCGTCCGCTTGTGATTCTGGGCTTCGCCTTGGCCGTGCGGCTGCTCACCGGCGTGCCGGCCCTGCGCGTGGCGCCGTTCAGCGACGAGGCGGCCTACCACCACTTGGCGGTGCGGCTGGCCAGTGGCCAAGGCTACACCACCGACGACGGCCGGCCGACGAGCTGGCGACCGCCGTTGTGGCCCGGCGTACTCGCTGGCCTCTATCGCGTCACGGGTCCCAGCGCGGCCGCGGCCCGGGTCCTGCAGATGGTTCTGGGCACGCTGCTGGTGGGACTGGTGATCCTCCTGGCGCGCGCCATGGAGCCCGGCGACGCTCGCGTGCCGGCCATCGCCGGCTGGTGGGCCGCCGTGTCGCCGGCGTTTCTCTACCACAGCCACTCGCTGTTCTCCGAGACGCCGTTCGGCCTGTGCCTGGGCCTGGTTCTCTACGCGATGCTCCGCGGGCGCCGGTCGCTGGACTGGTGCTACCCGCTGCTGGCCGGCGTCGGTCTGGGGCTGGCCTCGCTCTGCCGCGGGTCCACGGTGCTGCTGGTGCCGGTGGTGTTGGTCTGGTGGACCTGGAGCCATGCGCACGGGCCGCGGCTGGGCGGCTGGCGGGCGCTGGCCACGATGGCAGTCTGCCTGGTGGTGGTGGCGCCGTGGACCGCGCGCAACTACCGGGTCCACCATGGCTTCGTGCTGGTCGACAGCAACAGCGCGGTCAACCTGTTCTACGGCAACAACCCGCGCACGCCGCAGCGCCGGCCGTGGGAGGTGGTGGAACTGGAGCGCGTGCCGTGGCCACGGGTGCGGCCCGACGCCGGTGAGGTGGAGGTGCAGCGGGCGGCCATGCGTGAGGCGGCGCTGTACATCCGGGCCCACCCGCGGCGGTTCGCGCGCGGGCTGGCCGTCAAGACCGGCAACCTGTGGGGCCTGTCGCGCGGCCTGGCGAGCGGTGTCGGCGCCGGGCTCTACGGGCGGCCGTCGCTGCCTAAGCAGGTGCTGGCGGCGCTGTGGGACGGCCTCGACGGCCTGGCGCTGCTCTGCCTGGGCACCATCGGCATGGGGCTGGCCCGGCAGCGCAACGGGGTGGAGTTGCAGACGCTGCTGATCGCGTTTCTGACGGTGGTCCACGCGCCGTCCTATGGCCACAGTCGGTACCGCTTCGGCGCGCTGCTGTTGCTGTTCGGCTATTCGGCGGCTGCCGTGCTGAGCACGAGGACCTGGCGCACGGACCTGGCCGAACTGCCGGCCTGGCGGCGTCGGTGGGTCTATGTGGGTGTCGGGCTGCTGGTCGCGAACTGGCTCTACGAGGTCATCGCCCTGGAGTTGGTGCCACGGCTGGGGCACTGGCGCTGACCGACGGGCGCCAGGCTCAGGTCGTCGGTGGTACCAGCAGCCGCTCTTTGTTGTAGATGAAGTCGGCGCGGTGGTACTCAGCGAGCTCGAAGTCGCTGGTGAGCACAATCGCGCCGGTGGGACAGGCGTCCTCACACATGCCGCAGAAGATGCAGCGCAGCAGGTTGATCTGGTAGGTGGCCGCGTAGCGCTCGCCGGGCGAGAAGCGCACGGCGTCGGTGTTCTCGGCCGCCTCGACGAAGATGCACTCGGACGGGCAGGCGGCACTGCACAGCGAGCAGCCGATGCACCGTTCCAGGCCGGCGTTGTCACCATCCTCGTAGCGCCGGAGGATGTGCCGCCAGCGCGCGCGGTCAGGCAGCGGCTTGCGCTGCTCGGGGTACTCGATGGTGACCGGTTCGCGCGCGACGTGCTTACCGGTGAGTCGCAAGCCGTCGCGGATCGGCTCGATCACCTCCAGTACCTGTCGCAGGAACTCGCGCATCGGTCACTCCTTGCTGCGCAGCGGTCAGGCCGTCACGGCGCCCGTCGCGGGCGTGCGGCGAGGCAGGCGGCGGCGGCGGTACCACCACCCGGCGGTGCCCGCCACGTAGGCCAGCAGGACGAGCACACGGTAGACATCCACCGGGTTGTAGCTGGCCGCCAGTCGGCCGGGACCGGCCACGCTGATCGCGACGCTGTGGAGCACGGCCACAACCACCAGCCACAGCAGGCCGAGCGGTAGCAGGACGATCCACCCGAGCCTCATCAACTGGTCCCAGCGCAGACGCGGCAACGTGAAGCGGAGCCAGACGAAGCCGACGATGCAGGCGACCACTTTCAGACAGAACCAGCCGATGGGCGCGAGGGCACCGAGCACCGGTACGCCGGCCACGGTCAGTCGCTCCAGCAGCGGAATGCCGGCGAACGGGCTGAGCCAGCCACCGAAGAACAGCGTCACGCCGACCGCCGAGAGCGTGGTCATGTGCGCGTACTCGCCCATGAAGAACATGGCGAATCGGAACGCGCCATACTCGGTGTGGAACCCGCCGGTCAGTTCCTGTTCGGCCTCGGGCAGGTCGAACGGGGCACGGTTGGTCTCGGCCAAGGCGCAGACGGCGAAGACCACCAGCGCCGGGAACTGCCACAGCGCGTTCCACGACAGAATGGACAGCCCGTGCTGGCTCATCACCGTGGTGCGCAAGCTGAGCGCGGAGTAGCCATCGGCCACGGCGAAGGCGCTGTTCGAGACGATCACGGCCAGCACGGAGAGGCCCAGGCCCAACTCGTAGCTGACCATCTGCGCGGCCGAGCGCACCCCGCCGAGCAGCGACCACTTGTTGTTGCTGCTCCAGCCGGCCAGTACCACGGAGTAGACGCCCAGTGAACTCAGCGCCAGGACCACCAGGATGCCGATGTTGAGGTCGGACACCTGCGCGGGGATGGACTGGACCACCGGTCCCCACAGCAGGTACTGGCGGATGTTGATCTCATTGCCGAACGGCACCACGGCAAAGGCCACCAGAGCCGGGACGATGGCCAGGACTGGAGCGAACAGGAAGACCAGACGGTCGACGTGAGCCGGGGTGATGTCCTCTTTGAAGACCAGCTTGATGGCATCGGCGATGGGTTGCAGGATGCCCTGCGGGCCGACGCGGTTGGGGCCCCGGCGCTGCTGGAGGCGCGCGGCAAACCGACGCTCGATCCAGATCCAGACGGGGACCGCGGTCAGCACCAGCGCCATGCCGACGACGGGCATGACCACGCCGCGGATCAGGAACAGCCAGCCACTGCTCATGAAGTCACCTTCGGGTGTACCAACCGGAGCCTTCATGGTAGCGACGGGTGGTGCGGGTGTCAACCAGACCAGCGGTCGTCAAGCGCTTGGCGCGCCGGTCGCAGCGGCCACGCGCGGGCGCACGATGGCCGTGAACCGGCGGTAGCCCTCGTCGTTGAGGTGCAGCATGTCGTCCAGGTAGAGCGCCGCGTCGGGGGTGCCGTCGGCGCCCAGCAAGGCGGGCGCGGTGTCGATCACTTCGAACGGCCGCGCGGCCGAGACGGAGCCGGCGATCAGCTCGTCGGCAGCCTGCGCCTGCGACCAGAGCGCCCATCTGGACGGGCTGGGCTTGATGGTCAGGTAGATCAGGTGCGTGCCGGGCAGGGCGGCGTGGACCTGATCGTAGAGGCCCAGGAACTCGGCGTGGATGTGCTCGGGCGTCAGGCCGCCGGCGATGTCGTTGTCGCCGGCGTAGAGCACCACCAACGACGGCTGGTAGCGGATGATGAGGCGGTCGGCGTAGTACCGCGAATCGCCCATGCACGACCCGCCGAAGCCGCGGTTGAGGTGGACGAGGCCCGGGAACCACCGGGCCGTGTCCCACATGACCACGGTCGAACTGCCGACGAAGACGGTCGCGCCGAGTGGCGGCGGCGTCTGCTGGTCGGTCTGCTCAAAGGCCAGAATCGATGGTTCCCACGCGTTCATGCAGTGCGGCTCCGATTCGCGCTACGGCTTGCCAGCCGGGGTGATCAGGGGGCGGACGAGGTCACTGAGCAGTCGGTAGCCCTCGTCGTTGAAGTGCAGTTGGTCCTCGCGGAACAGGTCGGCGCGAGGCTGTCCGTCGGCCCCGAGCACGAGGGGCTCGAGGTCGACAAACGTGAACGGACGCTGCTCGGTGACCGCCTCGCGGATCAGCCGGTTGGCTTCGCGCACCCGGTCGCGTAGCGCCCAGCGTTTGCCGCAGAGCTTGACCGACAGGAACACGACCTTGGTCTGGGGCAGCGCCTGGTGGACCTTGTCGTAGAGCGCGAGGAACTCGTCGCGGACGCGCGCCGGGCTCTCGCCGGCGCCGAGGTCGTTGTCACCCGCGTAGAAGACGACGGTCGCCGGCTCATAGGGCAGAATGATGCGGTCGGCGAAGTAGAGCGAGTCTTCGACACGCGAGCCGCCGAAGCCGCGCTTGAGGTGGACGAGGTTCGGGAAGCAGCGCTTGGTGTTCCAGCCGCCGATGGTGGAACTGCCGACAAACAGCACGGCGTGCTTCGGTGGCGGATTCCGCGCGTCCTGCTCCTCGAACTTGCGGATGTTGGGTTCCCAACGGTTCTCGGCGGCCAGGGCCATCGTGCTGAGGGCCAGGCCGACTATGATGCTGCGCCGGGTACTGCTCACGTCACCGTCTCCGCCGGTCGCGCGACCACGGTATAATAGCGCCCGGAGCGCCAGATGCCCAAGTACGGTCCGCAGATTGACGCCGTTCGTCCGGGGGATCGCATCGATGCGGTGCCGGTGGTGGTCGCCGAAGCCAGCGGTGCGCAGACCAAGGACGGCAAGCCCTATACCCGCTACGTGTTTCGCGACCGCACCGGCACGCTCAACGGCATCCGGTGGGACCACGCCGTGGAAGCCGGCGAGGTGATGAGTGTCGCCCTGCTGACGGGCGACGTGAGCGAGTACCGCGGAGCCCGGCAGGTCAAGGTGGGTGATCTGCTTGTCCTCGACTCGCCCGGCGACGAGGTTCTGTCGCGCCTCCAGACCAGCATCTCCAGCCAACAGCGCGACGAGTTGGTCGAGATTCTGCGCGGCCTGGAGCGCACGCTGCCACCGGTCTTCTGGCGGCTCTTCTGCCTGAGCGTCGGACACGCGCCCTATGACCTGGAAGGCAGCTTCTGGACGTACGCGGCGGCGCAGAACCACCATCACACCGAGCGGGGCGGCCTGGCCTGGCACGTGCTGACCATGGCGGCGCTGGTCGACGGGTTCGCGTCGTGGTATCCGAAGCTGGACGTGGCGCTGCTGAAGCTGGCCGTGCTGACGCACGACCTGGGCAAGATCGACTGCTACGAAATGGGCGCGGTCGGGGCGCGGGTGCTGCCGCTCGACCGCACGGTCGGTCACACGACCTACTCGATGCAGCGGGTCTACAACGCCATCAGCCAGCTCCGCGCCGAGGGCTGCGAGTTCACCGCGGCCGACGAGGAGAACCTGCTGCACTGCATCGCCGGTCACCACGGCCGGCTGGAGTGGGCCGCGGTGCGCGAGCCGGTGACGCCGGAGGCGAAGGCCCTGCACGCCCTGGACTACCTCGATTCGCAACTCCGCGGCGGCCTGACGGAACGCAGCGAGGACCCGCCCGACCGTGGCGGCCTGGCGCCGGTGACCGTCGCCGCGCCGGCCGAAGCGCCGGCCACCTCCGATGGCGTCGACGACCCGTTCCTCTCCGACGAGGGGCCCGACCCGTTTGCCGACGAGGTGGACGACCGCGATCCGTTTGCTGATGACGACACGCCGCCGCTGCAGCCGACGCTGTTCTAGGCGCCATGGTCACGCCCTGGTTGCCCGAGTTGCCGGAGCATCTGCGGGTTGGCACCAGCAGTTTCTCGTGGAGCGACTGGAACGGCGTGTTCTATCCGGCCGGGCTGAAGCCGGCCGACCGGCTCGGCTGGTACGCGCGCTGGTTCACCACCGTCGAGGTGGATGCCACGTTCTACAGCATGCCGTCGGCGCGGATGCTGTCGTCCTGGGCGCTGAAGACGCCGGAGACGTTCAGCCTGGCACTCAAGGTGCCCCAGGCCATCACGCATGAGGCGCAGTTGGCCGGCGCCGACGCGGCGGTGGCCGAGTTCCTGGCCCGCACCAGCCTGCTCGGGCCGCGACGCGGGCCGCTGCTGCTGCAGTTCCCGTACTTGGCCAAGGGCGACGACGAGGAGGAGTACGAGCGCGGCGACCGGTTCTACCAGCGCTTGCTCGGCTTCCTCGACCGCTGGGCCGGCGCGGCCGACTGGGTGGTGGAGATCCGCAACCCGGGTTGGCTGCGGCCACGCCTGCTGACGGCGCTACGCGAACGGCAGGTGCCGCTCGCGCTGACCGCTTCGCGGACCATGCCGTCGCTGCCCCGGCTGGTCGACTCGGGCCTCGATCCGCTGACCGGCCCGTTTGCCTATGTGCGGTTCCTGGGCGACCGGCGGGCCATCGATCGCCGGATCGACGAGGAGATGGCCGCCGGCCGGCGCACCGCCCGCTTCGAGAGCCTGCTCTACGACCGCGAGGGCGAGTTGCGGCACTGGGTCGACGCGTTGCTGCCGATCGTCGCGCGCATGCGGACATGGGTCTACTTCAACAACCACTACGCGGGGTTCGGGCCCGGCTCAGCGCAGTTGTTCGCGCGGCTGTGGCGCGAGATCCACGACTGGTAGCCGGCCTCAGCAGCGAGCCGCCGCGGCGCGCCAGGCCTCCAGACGAGTGAGCAGCCCGAGCCGTTCGAGCCAGACCGAGTCGAGCGTGGCGTCACCGAGGTGGCCCGTCGTGCCGCCGAGTTCGTTGGCCAAGGCGTTGGCCACGTGTACGGCGACCAGCGGCTCGAAGCGCAGCACCTGACTGTTGGCCGGCGCGTGGTGGAACGCCACGGCCTCGACCACCTCGGTGGGCAAGCCCCACAGGCCGAGCAGATAGGCGGCCACTTCGGCATGACTGTCGCCGAAGGACTCGCGTTCGGCGGCCAGCAGTGAGCCCTCGCCGGCGGTTACGGCGGCCCAGATCGAGCCGTACTCCTGCGGGCGACTGCTGGCCAGAATCAGCTTGCCCAGGTCGTGCAGCATGGCGGCCAGGAAGGCGTTCTCGGCCGGCGGCCCGAGCAGTCCCTCGGCGCGGCAGATGGCGCGGGCGAAGCAAGCGGCCTGCAGCCCATGGGCCGAGAGCGCGTTGAGGTCGAAGCCCGGCACGCGGGAGGTGTCGAACTCGGCGAAGACATGCGCGCTGAGCACCAGGGCGCGCGTCGTCTCCAGGCCGAGGATGGCCACGGCCTGCTCGGCCGAGGTGACCTGTCGCCGCAGCGCGAAGAACGCCGAGTTGACCAGTTGGAGCACCTTGGCGGTCATGCCGAGGTCGCGGGCGATCAGGCGGCCGACCGCGCGGGCGTCGGAGCGCGGATCGCGCAAGACCGTCAGCAACTCCGCGTAGACCTGCGGCAGCGCCGGCAAGGCTTGGGTCTGCGAGACCAGCGGCCGCAGCTTGCCGGCGGGCAGCAGCTCCTGGAGCGCCACGGTGCGTTCCAGCACGGCGCGGAGCGTGTCCGCCTCGCACGGCTTGGCCAGGAACTGGTGGATGAGGCCGACCGAGGCCACCACCTGCGACTCATCGGCGTGCCCGGAGAGGACGATGCGCACCACCGACGGGTGCTGCTCCGATACGAGGCGGAGCAACTCGGCGCCGTCCATGCCGGGCATGCGCATATCGGTGACGAGCACGTCGAACGGCTGTCCGGCGAGCGCCTCGAGCGCCGCCGGACCCGAGGTGACGAACTCCATCGCCCATTCGTCGCGTAGCGGACGCAACATACGGCGGAGGCCGGAGAGGACCGGTGCCTCGTCATCGACAAACAGCACGCGCCTCACGGGTCACCCCACGAGCCGGCGACCGATGCCGGCCGGGTCGGAATACTCGGCCCGGATGGCGCGGAAGGTGTCCAACTGGCGCTCGAAAGCGTCGACCACCGCGGGGTCGAAGTGCGTGCCGTTGTTCTCGCGGATGATGGAGAGCACTTTCTCCTCGGGGTACGCGGGCTTGTACGGTCGTTCGCTCGACAGCGCGTCGAAGACGTCGGCCAGGGCGACGATACGGCCCTCGAGCGGGATGTCCTGGCCGCGCTGGCCCCGGGGATAGCCGCTGCCGTCCCACTTCTCGTGGTGGCTCAGCGCCACGCGCGCCGCCGAAACCAGCAGCGCATTGCGCAGTCCGCCGAACGGCAGGTTGCGGCCCTCGATCTTGAAGCACACCTTCATGCCGACCGACTCGCCGCACAGAATGCTGCCGCCGATCTCGCAGTGGCGGCGCATGGTGGCCATCTCCTCGGGATCGAGGCGGCCCGGCTTGAGGAGGATGGAGTCCGGAATGCCAATCTTGCCGACGTCGTGCAGCGGGCTGACCATGAACAGGTTTTCGGTCAGGCGCCGGTCGAGTCCGAGTGCTTCACCGAGGCAGCGGGCGTAGAGCCCGACTCGGACCACGTGGTAGCCCGTGTCCTCGTCGCGGTACTCGGCGGCGTTGCCCAGGCGCCAGAGGATGTCCAGGCGCGAATCGGCCAGCTCCTGCGTGCGCTGAGCCACCTGGCGCTCCAGTTCGGCGCTGTACTCGCGGAGTTGCTCCTGTTGCTGCCGGATGCGCAGCGCACTGGACACCCGGGCGATCAGGTCCTCGGTGGCCACCGGCTTGTTCAGCAGATCGACCGCCCCCATGTCGAGCGCGCGACGCTTCAGGTCGGCCTCGCTATTGCCGGTCAGGACGACGATCGGTACGTCCTCGTAGCCGGGAATCTCGCGGATGCAGCGGATCAGCTCCAGACCGTCCATGCCGGGCATCCGCACGTCGGTCACGATGGTGTCGAAATCGGACGCCCGGATGGCGACCAAGGCGCGCTCGGGATCGGTGAGGAAATGGAGATCCCACCGTTCGCGCAGGTCGCGCAGCGAACGCCGCAAGGCGTTGAGCACGTTCGCTTCGTCGTCTACAAACAGGATGCGCGGTCGTTCGTTCATAGCCTCAATCGGTTCCGCCGGCGACAGTCAGCCCGAGCGGCAAGCGGATGATGAAGGTCGTGCCTTCACCCATTATGGTCTCAAACGCGAGCTGTCCGTGGTGCTTGTCCGCAATCACCGCGCGGGCTATCGCCAATCCCTGCCCGGTGCCTTTGCCGACCTCCTTGGTCGTGAAGAACGGGTCGAAGATGCGCTCGCGGACCTCCTCGGGGATGCCGGTCCCCGTGTCCGCGATGCGAATCTCCACCCAGTCGCCGTCCTGACGCGTCGACAGCGTGATGGTGCCTTTGGCGTTGCTGCCCCGATACCTCTCTCCAATCGCGTGAGCGGCGTTCACGATCAGATTCAGCAGGACCTGGTTCAGCTCGCCCGGCTGGCACATGACCTCGGGCAGGTCCGCCTGTAGCTCGCAGGTTGCGTCGGCGACGTACTTCCATTCGTTGCGCGCCACCGTCAGGGTGTTCTCGATGGCGTGGTTGATGTCCACCGGGACCTGGTCGGCCTCGCCCGGATGCGAGAACTCCTTCATGGCGAGCACAATCTTGGCGATCCGCTGGACGCCCTCGAGCGTCTCGGTCAGCGCGGCCGGCACGTCCTCCAGCAGCTCGTCGAAGTCGACTTGGGCCGCTGCCTCGCGGATCCGCTCCAGCGCTGACTCCACGCCATCCTGACCGAGGTCACCGCAGGCGGTCAACAGGTCGGACAGTTCGCCGAAGACATCGCTCAGGTAGCGGACGTTGTCGCCGACGAACTGCGTGGGCGTGTTGATCTCGTGCGCGATGCCGGCCGCCAACTGGCCGATGGACTCCAGCTTCTGGGCCTGGGCGAGCTGGCGCTCCAGCAGGTAATGCTCGGTCACGTCCTCGCCCAGGAGCACGAGCATCGGGTGTTGCGGGTCGGGGACCAGCGCCGCGGTCAGGCGCAGGTAGACCTCGTCGCCGCTGGGTCGGCGGATGACCAGGTCCTCCAACGTCACCCGCGTGGCCTCCTGACGGCAGGCATCGATGGCGCCGGACACTGCGTCGGTGTCCCAGCCGATGGGCAGGTCGCGCCAGTGTCGGCCGGTGGCCTCCTCCAGCGTGACGCCCAGCACCGCCTCGGTGGCCGGGGTCCATTCGCACAGGCAGCCCTCGCCGTCGAAGGCCATGTAGAAGCCGCTGACGGCCGCGAGCGTGCCGGCCTTGGCCTGGGCCGCGTGCTCTTCCGCTTCGCGCGACAGCTCGCGGAACCGCACCAGCTCGTCGACCATCTCGTTGACCATCTCGGCCACTTCGCTCAGTTCGTCATGGCCGCGGTAGCTGATGCGCGGGATGCCCTCGGCGGTGAAGTCCAGACTGCGGAGGGCCGCGCGCAGCCGAGCGATCCGGTTGAGCACCTGGCGGTCCAGCAGGATCAGCATCAGCAAGGCCAGGAGCAGCCCATTGGCGACCAGCAGCAGGCCGCCCATACGGAGCGTCCGCACCGCTTCGTCATAGACCGGCCGATCCAGCGAGACGCTGACCACCAGAGCGGGCGCACCGTGGAGGTCCGGGTAGAGGTCGTAGGCCCGCACGAGTTGGCTGCTGACCGCGCGCACGAGTGGCCGCCGGCGGGCGGTCACGTCACGGGCCACGGCCTGCCAGGCGGGCGACGCGCCGTTGAGCGGCGTGAGGTCGAACGGCAGGTGGGTGACTTTCGACAGCCGCTCGAGGTGGGCCTGGTTGAGGTAACGGGCCATGACCACGTAGCCGCGTCGCGGGCCCTTGCCCTCCGAGGTCAGCGCCGGCTTGGCGGCCACCAGCGCTGGATGGTCGCGGAGTATGACCAGTCCGGCCAGCCCGGGATCGTCGGGGCGATCCGGGCGGTCGGGCAACTGGCGCGCCAGGTTGGCCAACTCGGGCGGCAGCGGCAAGTGCCCCGGATGATCGGTGTCCAGGCCGCGCTGGAAGACGATCTGCCGCTGCTCGTTGATGAACAGGATCTGGTTGACCTTGAGCGTGCCGAAGGCGGTGTCGGCCAGCGACGACTCGATGAACGCCTGATTGCGGTCGGCCATGAACCGGTAGGCGTCGTCCCAGAGCGAGTAGTCGCCGACCACGGCGCCCAGTGAGTCGGCGTCGTTCTGGATAGCGTCCACCACGCGCTTGACGTCGTCGGCGGCGCTCTGGTCCTCAATACGGCGCCACCCGCGCAGCAGCAGCGCAGTGAGGCACCAGTACAGCGCGCCCAGCACCAGCACCACACTGCACAGCACGCTGAGACAGGCTCGTCCTCGCAGTGGCACGGGGCACGCTCTCCGGTTCGTTGCCGCTATTGTACCAATCGGACGCAGATGAACCAGTCTTGGGTCACCCGGCCGCCGGAGCGATATGGCCGGATGCCGATGACTGCGGTCCGATGGCTCGCGGTTGAAGCGGACCGGCCAGGGCTGAGTCACTCGGTATGCTGCTGCGCCGGCTGAACCTGCCGTCTGCCGCGAGACCTCCGAGGTGGCGCGGTACCGCCTCGGTTGCCCGGCGTGCTACACTCCACCGATGGCGCCGCGGGCGCGGCGAGGCAGGGCAGAGCGATGACGACATTCGGCGGTGTGATGGTACAGGTTGCCGCGCTGGGCTGGCTGGTGGTTGCGCCGGGCGAAGCTGCAGAAGTGACCCGCGGCGAGACGGTGCTGAGTCCGGAGTTCGCCCAGGCGGAGGAGCGCGGGCGCTGGTCGCAGGCGCCGTTCGCCGTGTGGCAGGAGGGGCCCGAGGGCCGCCAGGTGCTGCGGGTCACCGTGCCGGCCGACCAGGCCAAGGACGGCCACATGGTCAGCCGGCGGTTCGACCTGACGCGCTATCGTGGCTGCCGCGTGCTGTTCGAGTGCCGCGCCAAGGCTGACGGCGTCAGCAAGCCGCTGGCGTCCTACCTGGGCACCAAGTTCATGCTCCACTACCAGACGCCGGCGGCGGGTCCGCGCTGGATCAACGAGAACAACGTCTACGGGACCTTCGACTGGAAGCGCCTGAGCTTCGTCGAGGTCGTCGCGGCCGATGCCGGTCCGGCGGAGCTGAGCCTCGGCCTGCAGGGCAGTTCGGGCACGGTCTGGTTCGATCAGATCAAGGTGACCGTGCTGGCGCTGCCGCGCCCGCCGCGCCCGCAGCCGCCGGCCAATCCGGGGCCGGTGTTCAAGGGCCACCACCTGCCGCGTCTGCGCGGCGTCATGTCGCCGAACAAGTTCCGCGACGAGGACCTGCGCGTGCTGGGGCAGGAGTGGGGCGCCAACGTGATTCGCTGGCAGATGACGCGCAACTGGGGCGCCACCGGCACCGAGCGCGACCTGGGGGAGTACGACCGCTGGATGGACGGCAAGCTGGCCGAACTCGACCAGGCGCTGGAGTCCTGCCGCCGCTATGGCATCAAGGTGGTGGTCGACGTGCACTCGCCGCCGGGCGGACGCTACGCCAACAGCGACATGGCCATGTTCTTCGAGCCGAAGTACCAGGACCACTTCGTGGCCCTGTGGGAGAAGATCGCCCGGCGCTACCGCGGCAACCAGGTCATCTGGGGCTACGATCTGGTCAACGAGCCGGTGCAGGCCCAGCCGTCGCCGGCAGGGGTGGCCGACTACCTCGGCACGCAGGTGCGCGCGGCCAAGGCCATTCGCAAGATCGACGCCGACATGCCCATCTTCATCGAGTCGGCGCAGTGGGATTCCGCAGGCGGCTTCCGCGATCTCGACCCGGTGGACGTGCCGAACGTCATCTACCAGGTCCACATGTACGATCCGGGCCAGTTCACGCACCAGGGCGTCCATGGCAGCCAAGTGGGCGTGAAGTACCCCGGCTCGATCGGTGGCGTGGAGTACGACAAGGAGCGCCTGCGCCGCGTCCTGGCGCCGGTGCGCGAGTTCCAGCGCGCGTACAACGTCCACATCTACGTGGGCGAGTTCAGCGCCATCCGCTGGGCGCCGGGCGCGGCCGACTACCTGCGCGACTGCCTCGACCTGTTCGAGGAGTACGACTGGGACTGGACCTACCACGCCTATCGCGAGTGGAGCGGGTGGAGCCTGGAGCACAGCAACGACCAGAAGGACGAGCAGCCGGCCCGCCAGCCGACCGACCGCAAGCAGTTGCTGCTGAGCTGGTTCGCCAAGAACCGCAAGCCGTTCTGAGCGTCGGCCGTCGGACTTGACCCGCCGCGCCGGGCCTGCTACACCGAGGGTGTCGTCCAGGTCGTCTGGAGACCACCGGTGACGCGACGCGCGTGGGTCGTGGCTGTGGCCGCGGTGCTGCTGCTCGCGCCGGCCGGCCGCGTCGAGGAGACGTTGGCGGAAGCCGACCGGCTGGCCCAGGAGGTCGGGCGGCTGGGGTGGGGTGAGGGCAAGTTCGAAGCGGCCGTGCCCCTGGCGCGACGCGAACTGGCCATCCGCGAGCGGCTGCAGGGGCCGGAGCACCCGGATGTGGCGCGGGCGCTGATACGCTTGGCGGACATGCTCCGCGAGAGCACGCAGTTGCCGGAAGCGGAGGCCCTTTGCCGGCGCAGCATGCAGATCGCCAAGGCCGTCGTGGGGGACGACCATCGCTTGTACGCCGACGCTCTGTTCGGCCTGGCCGCGGTGCTCAGCGTGCAGGTTCGCCATGAGGAGGCATTGCCGTTGCGTCGGCAGGTCGTGTCCATCTACCACCGCAACGGCGGCGAGAACCAGATCGGCTATGCCCTCGCCGTGCATTGCCTCGCGGACACACTGCGATGGCTGGACCGCCCGGCCGAAGCCGAGCCGCTGTACCGGCGGGCTTACTCGATACGCCGGGGCCTGCTCGGCGAGTCAGCGGGCAGCACCATTGGGAGCCTGCTGGGCATTGCGCAAGTGCTGGCTGCGACCGGGCGACGGGCCGAGGCCTTGCGGCTTGTGCCGCAGCTCCTCGACGGCTACTACAAGACGGCCGGCGAGACCCACCCGACCACCTTGGGGGCGATGAGCTGGGTCGCCGCGGTCCTGGCCGAGGCGGGGCGGTACACCGAGGCCGAGGCGCTGCTGCGGCGGGTGCTGGCGGCCAGGAAGCGGGCTCTCGGCGAGCAGAATGCGGTGTACTCCTACGCGTTGTCTGGTCTGGCCGGACTGACGTCCACTCAGGGCCGGCATCGAGAGGCGGAGGACTTGTACCGCCAGGCCTGGGCCATTCAAATGCAGTTGCTGGGCCCAGCGCACCCGAGCACCACACAGACGTTGCGGTACGTCGCGCGGGAATGCTACCTGGAGGGGCCTGAGCGTGCCGCCGCCGCGGTGGCGGCCATCCGGCAATGGCACGCGGCCGAACGCGAGGCCCACGGCGAGCGCGCCTTGCGTACCGGCTGTGCGAGCGGATGCCTCGGTGCCATGCTGTGCTGGAGTGGCGAGTACCAGCAAGGGCTGGCCGTTGGGCGGGCCAACCTGGCGCGGGCGCAGGAGGGCGGCGACCGCCGCGACTACCTCAACGCGCTGACGGTGCTCTCGGTCATGCTGGTCGAATCCGAACACCGCGCCGAAGCCGAGCAGTTGTACCGCCAAGCCGTGCAAATGCACTTCGGACCGGCCGGCCCGCCCAAGCCGAGCGGGCGGCTGTGGCTGGGCTTCTGGGTCACTCGGCACGCCCTGGCAGGGACGCCCGAGCGGGCTCTGGCCTACCTTGACGAGGCGCTGCAGGCGGAGCAGCGCGAGGTCAACCTGGCGCTACCGGCCCTCGCCGAACCGGACCAGATCGCCTACATGAAGACGTGCGAGAGCGGCTTCGCCGCCCTCCTCAGTCTGGCCCGATCCCGGCCGACCGAGGCGGCCTTTGTCCGCACCGCGCTCGACTGGACGCTGCGCCGCAAGGGGCTCATCCTCTCCACACTGCTCCAGGAGCGGCAGGCGCTGCGGCTGTCGGCCGACCCGGCCACGGCGCCGACCTGGTCCGCACTGCGCATCGCGCAGTCGCAGTTCTCCAAGCTGTCGCTGGCCGGGCCGGGCAAGGAGGGCGCCGAGGCCCACCGTCGCCGGCTCGACGAGGTGGCCAGCGAGATCGAGACGCGGCGCAAGGCGCTGGCCGAGCAGAGCGCAGCCGTGCGCAACCAGCAGCGGACCGAGGAGGCCGATGCTCAGAAGGTGGCCGACGCGCTGCCCCGGGGCTCGGCGTTGGTCGAGTTGGTCACCTACCGCGTCTTCGACTACCAGGCCAGAGGCTCCGAGGGTCATCCCTACGCGCCGTGGCGCGAGCCGGCCTACCTCGCCTTCGTCCTGCGGGCGGGCTCAGCCGCCGCGACGCTGGTCGATCTGGGTGCGGCCAAGGACATAGACGACGCCGTGGGCGAGTTCCAGACCGCCGCGCGTGACCCGCGCCGGCGTGGCCCCACGGCGGGGCAGCGGCTGCGCGAGTCGGTCTGGACCAGGCTCGAGCCGCACCTGGGCGGGGCGACGCGAGTGTACCTGGCCCCAGACGGCATGTTGAACCTGGTCTCATTCGGCGCCTTGCCCGACGGCGGCGGTGGCTACCTGGCCGAGCGCTACACGTTCGTGACGCTGGCCTCCGGGCGCGACCTGCTGCGCCGGCCGGCGCCGGCCGGGCAACGCGGCCTGATGGGCATCTTCGCCGACCCGGACTTCGGCACGGCCAACGCCGGCCCGGCGCGTGACCGGTTGGCTCGCCTGACGGTGGATGATCGGGCGGCACTGGTTAGGATGAGCCTGCCGCGGCTGCCCGGCACGCGCGCTGAAGGCGAGGCGATTGCCGCTCTGGCGCGGGCGCAGGGCTACGAGGTGGGCATGCGGCTCGACCGCGACGCGACCGAGGCGGCCATCAAGAGTTTGGCGCGCCCGCGCCTGCTGCACGTGGCCAGCCACGGCTTCTTCCTGCCCGATGTGCAGGCGCAGGCCAGTGCCGCCGATCCCCGCTCGGCCGCGGCAGCGGTGGCGGGGCAGGTGGCGCTGACGCCAGGCAACCCGATGCAGCGCTCCGGCCTGGTGTTGGCCGGCGCCGAACGGGCGATGCGCGGCGAGCCGCTGCCCGACGGCGACGAGGACGGCATCCTGACCGCGGAGGAGGCGGCCACGCTCGATTTGGAGACGACGCAACTGGTCTGCCTGAGCGCCTGCGAGACCGGGCAAGGAGTGGTCCGCCGCGGTGAAGGCGTGATGGGCCTGCGGCGGGCGCTGGTGCTGGCCGGCACCGACGGCCTGGTGATGAGCCTGTGGAGTGTGCCCGACCAGGAGACACGCGAGGTGATGGTGGGGTTCTACCGGCGCTACCTGGAGAGTGGTGACGCGCCGCGCTCCCTGGCCGAAGCGCAGCGTGCGTTCCTCGCCGAACGGCGCGCCGCGCACCGGTCGCAGGCACCCTACTACTGGGGTGCGTTCGTGGTCGGCGGTGGCGAACCGCGGGCCGCCACACCATAGCCCGGCAGCCGCTCGCGCGTCCTACCGCTGGCGGTAGCGCAGCATGACGCTGCCCGGCGCCGTCGGAATCTCGATCGCCAGGTGCGCCAACTGGCTGCCCGACAGCACTTCGCTGCGGTTCGCATCGACGAACTCGAGGTCGTAGGCCGCCGCCGGGTCGATCTCGCGCAAGGCCAGGTCGAGCACCTTGTACGGGCTTTGGTCGCGGCGGAACAGGACGGCCAGACCGGCTTTCAGGTCGGGTCGGTGGAACTGCCAGCCGCACCACTGCCGGCGGTCGCCGTTGATGTCCACCAGCGGGTAGTAGTCACCGCACCAGTACGGCCGGTCGGCCTTGGTCTGAGCGATCATCTGCTTGGCCTGAGCCACATCGAACGTGCCCGCGCGAGTGTCCAGGCACAGGCTGGCGCCGGTGGTGGCCACGCTGCGCCAGGTGTACGCGTCGAAGCCCCAGACGCCGGCGCTGTGCAGCGGCACATACAGGCTCAGACCGGCCGTCTGCACCTGGTCCCAGACCGGTTCGGCGTGGCCGCAGCACTGGCTGTCGCTGCGCCAGAGCGGGATGCTGCGCGTGCAGGTCTCCAGGTCGATGCGCCGACCGCCGCTGGCGCAGTTGTCGATTTGCAGGCCCGGCTGGCGCCGGCGCAGCTCGTCCCACAGCCAGTACAGCCCCTCGACATAGCGGATCTCGGCGATGCCTTGCCGATCGGGTGCGTCGGCTTTCTGCCAGAACGGCAGCGGGGCGATGTTGAAGTCGTTGCGGTAGATGTCGACGCCCCAGTCGGCCAGCCGCTGCGACAGGTGGTCGGCCAGCCAGGCGCGCGCGGCCGGATCGCCCAGGTTGAACAAGCCGTCACCTTCGCCCATCCGGAGTACCCATTCGGGATGCTCCCGGCCGATGCGGCTGGCCGGATGGACGCGCTCGGGCTCGAACCACAGCACGAAGGTCATGCCGCGCTGGTGCGCCGCGTCGCCCACCGGGCGCAGGCCACGCGGGAAAGCCTCTTTCTTCGGCAGCCACGAGCCAACGCCATTGGGCCAGCCGCCTTCGAACCAGCCGGCGTCGAGCCAGTAGCCCTCGACGCCCAACTCGGCCATCGTCTTCTGGCAGGCGAGCTGGTTGGCTTCGGTCACGTCGTTGCCGCTGTTGTAGACGAACCAGGTGTTCATCGTCACGGGCGCTGGCACGGGCCCGTCCGCCGTGCGCGGTACGTAGTGCCGCAGCATGGTGCGCCGGCACAGGTTGTGGCCGCGCAGCGGATCGGCACCCCGCCACCAGCCGAGGAGGATGCGCGGCGTGCGCACGCTCTCGCCGCTGTGCAGCCGGAAGTGCGTCGTCTGTTGGCCGGCGCTCAACCGCATCTCGCGGCCCTGACCGCGCACCAGGTCCAGCGCCCATTGGCCCGACCAGCCGACCGCGCCGACCAGGCCGCCGCCGGCCCACGACAGGTTGAAGAACGGCAGTACGCCATCGGACGAGCGGCCGCCGTTCGGCGCCAGGTGGTGCTTGGCGCCCAGCGGCACCGGCGACGTTAGCGGCAGGAAGTCGGTCGGGCTACAGGTGCTGCCGCGTGAGTGGTGCAGCGTCACCTCGCCCGTCGGCGGCGCCACCACCGGCAGATCGAGCGGACGAACCGCCTCGATCAGCTCACTGTCGCCAGCGCCCGGATGGCGCAGGTGCAGCACCCACTCCACCGCCGGCAGGTCGCCGTAGACGATGGCCTGGCAGGTGATCTCCAGTCCGCCGGCCGGGTCGGTGAAGACCAGTTCGTGACGCACTGTGCCGGTCTCGACGGCCTGCTGCGTGTGCCGGCGCGGCCAGCCGCCGATCAGTTCGGACAGCGGCTTGCCGCCGTACTGCAGCGAGAAGGGGAGGGCCGTCGTCGGGCCGGTGCCCGCGGCGGTCACGGGCAGCTCGTCGAGCCAGAGCTTCGTGCCGTCGGCCAGCTCGACTTGCGCGTCGGCCCAGTCCGACTGGTCCCAGCCGGGCCCGTCGCCGCCGTCGCCGATGCGCAACACGAACTCCCGAGCGCCGTTCAGCGCCACGTCGACGGCCAGCGGGGCCTGTCCGCCGCGGTGGACGCCGGAGCGCCAGGCTTCCTGGCCGCCCACCTCGACGTGGAAGGTGACGCTGCCGCGCTGGCCGGCGGTGTCGTAGTTGTTGTCGACGCCGGCCGCGGCGGTGAACCGGCGGCCCGGCTGGGGCAGACGGACGACGAACTCGCTGGTCGAGTGGCTGCCGAGGCCGTGCTGGTAGTCGACGGTGCCGATGCGCAGCGGCGTGCCGAGGATGCACCGCCGGAGCTTCATCTCGCCGTGGTCCTGCCGCTTCACCTCGATGCCGACGGGCGGCGGCACGGGTGACGGGTCGCCGAGGAAGGCCCGCGCGAACCAGGCATTCAGTTCGGCCTGCTCGGCCGCGGTGTCGGCGGGCACGGCGGCGGTGAGACTGAGCGGCAAGAGGCTGAAGCAGAGGGGCGACATCGACGAGCTCCGGTGGGTGGAAGGTTCGGCAACCTGGCTGCACCACCTTCGGCCGGTGCTGGTCTCCGGAGGTCCCGGTCTGCCGATGGTGAATGGGCGGATGGACTGGCATGGGTCAGCGAGTGCATCGCGGTGCACGTGGCGCCGAGCCGAACGTAGACGCGGCCGAAGCGCCTTGCGGAAGGATGGAGCATGAGTACTGTGGAGCACGCCATCGCTCTGGCGGCGCAGGCGCACCAAGGCCAGGTCGATTGGGCTGGCGAACCATACATCCTGCACCCGTTGCGCGTGATGATGGCGCAGACGACCGCCGAGGGCCGGATGGCCGCCGTGCTCCATGATGTCGTCGAGGACACCGCCTGGACTCTGGACGGTCTGCGTGCCGAGGGCTTCGCGCCGGCGGTGGTCGCGGCCGTGGAAGCCGTATCAAGGCGAGATGGCGAGGGCTACGAGGACTTCGTCCGCCGCGCCGCGGGCGATCCGATCGGCCGTCAAGTCAAGCTCGCCGATCTGGTGGACAACAGCGATATGAGCCGGCTGCCAAATGCCACCGAGCGGGACTACCAGCGCACTGAAAAGTACCGCCGCGCCATTGAGTTGCTGCGGTCACTCGACCCAACCGCGACAGCCGCTGACCGGTGATGCGGGCCAGCGGCGACCGCGCGCCCCACAGAGAGACGGCAACGCCCTGGAAGGTCCTGCCCAGGGCCCGGCCAATTGCTACCTGCAGTTGTGGAGGTGCCGCACCATGTCCGGCCTTGGCCTGCTTCTCGCCGCACTGTTGTCACTCGCCGGTCTGGCCTCGGCCGCGCCACTGACGCTCTATGTGGCCACCAACGGCAACGACACCTGGTCGGGCACCAAGCCGGATCCCGCGGCGGATCGGCGCGACGGGCCGTTTGCCACCTTGGAGCGTGCCCGCGACGAGATCCGCCGGCTGAAGCAGGCCGGCGGGCTGCCGGCGGGCGGGGTCACCGTGGCCTTGCGGCGCGGCGGCTACTTCCGCGCGCAGGCGCTGGTGCTCGAGGAGCAGGACTCCGGCACCGCCACCGCGCCGGTTGTCTATGCGGCCTACGGGCGTGAAGAGGTGCGACTGACCGGCGCGCGCGCCATTGGCGGGTTCGCGCCGGTGACCGATCCGGCGGTGCTGGAACGGCTGCCGGCCGAGGCGCGCGGGCAGGTGTTGCAGACCAGTCTGCCGCGCCAGGGCATCACCGACTACGGTGTGATCGGCGTGCAGACGCAGCAGGTGCCTGGCGCGCCGCTGGAGCTGTACTTCAACCGCCGGCCGACGACGCTGGCGCGCTGGCCGAACCAGGGCTGGGCCGTCGTCGCCGGCGCACCCAAGGGCGAGAAGGGCGGCCAGTTCGCGTACTCGGGCGACCGGCCGGAGCGCTGGGTGGGCGAGCCGGACGCTCGCGGCAACGGCTACTGGGACCATGACTGGCACGCCAGCCACGCCGCGTTCGCCAACATCGACACGGCGCGCCGCATCATCACCACGCGGCCGCCGCACGCGAGCTACGGGTACCGCAAGGGCGGGCGCTACTACGCCTACAACCTGCTCTGTGAGCTGGATCAGCCCGGCGAATGGTACCTCGACCGGCTGACCGGCACGCTCTACTTCTGGCCGCCGTCGGACGTCACCAAGGCGCCGGCCGAGGTGTCACTCGGCACCGGCTTGCTGGTGCTGAACAAGGTGTCTCACGTCGGCTTCCGCCGCCTCACGCTGGAGGGCTGTCGTGGCGAAGCGGTCACCATCCGCGAGGGCGACCATGTGCAACTGGTCGGCTGCACGCTGCGCAATCTGGGCACCCGCGCGATGACCATCGCTGGTGGCAGCGACCACCGGGTGGCCGGCTGCGACCTCTACGACATCAACGAGGGCGGCATCAACTGCGGCGGCGGCGACCGCAAGACGCTGACGCCGGCCCGGCATGTCGTGGAGAACTGCGTGTTCACGCGTCTGGCGCGTTGGCAGCGGGCGTATGTGCCGGCGGTGGCGCTGTGGGGTGTGGGCTGCCGCGTGGCGCACAACCTGATGTACGACATCCCGCATTCGGTGGTGCTGTTCGGCGGCAACGACCACGTGATCGAGGCCAACGAGGTCCACTCGATGGGCTTCGAAGGCGGCGAGATGGGCGCCTTCTACTGCGGCCGCGACTGGACGATCGCCGGCAACATCATCCGCGACAACTACCTGCACGACATCTACAACCCGTGCCCGCAGCGGAACCGCGCCTTCATGCTCGACGACGGTTGCGCCGGCATCACCATGACCGGCAACCTGATCGTGCGCGTGGCCGAGGGCATCAGCCTGAGCAGCCTCGGCAACGTCATCGACAACAACGTGTTCGTCGACTGCTATCCGGCCGTGGGCTGCTGGGGCGGCGAGGCCAAGTTCCCGCCGTTCGACCCGCAGGCGGGGCACAACCCGACCATGTGGCCGCCATTGGCGGCGCTGTTGCTCGATCAGCCGCCGTGGAGCCAGCGCTTTCCCGACCTGCTGCCGATGCGCGAGGCCATCCGGACGGGCGGCCCGGTGCCGCCGCAGTGCCGCACGCGCATCACCCACAACATCGTCTGGAAGGGCGAAGCGGAGTGGGCCGGCTTCCACATGACCAAGGACAAGAACGCCTGGGTCATCGCCGACAACCTCACCGGCACCGACCCGCGGTTCGTCGATGCCGCCAAGGACAACTACCGCCTGCGGCCGGAGTCGCCCGCGTTCAAGCTGGGCATCAAGCCGCTGGCCGTCGACCAGATGGGCCTGGTGGCAAGTGAGGAACGGGCGAGTTGGCCGGTGAAGCACGAGGTGCGGCAGGATATGGGCCGCGACTTCGTCTACCGGCGCCCGCCAGCGCCCGCCCGGCCCACCGTGCCGCCGGCGAAGGTGTCGCGGTTGACGACCAAACCGATCATCGACGGTGTGCTCCGCGATGGCGAGTGGCCGATGGCGCCGGTGGCGATCGAACAGGACGCCGGTGGCGACACGGTGTTCAGCCCCAGCCGGGCCTGGCTGGGCTGGGATGACCAGGCGCTCTACGTGGCCATCAGCAATCCGGTGAACGCCATCAACCCGATGGCGCTGGACGCGGCCTGGGGCAAGTCGGAGGCCGTCGAGATTGCGGTTCGCCCGGCCGGCTCGAAGGCCGCGCCGGTGGTGCTGCGTGGCTACGCCAAGGGCAGCTTCGAGAGCTCCGCCGAGGCCGGCACGCCGGCGGCTGTGGTACGTCAGGCGACGGTCGGCGTCACCTACGCGGCGAAGCCGATCAGCGCGAGCCTGTGGACCTGCGAGTGGCGGATTCCGTTCGCGGCGCTCGGGCTCGATCCGCAGCGGGACCGCACCCTCAATGCCAACCTGACTGTCCGCAAGGTGGCGGACAACCTGTGGGTCATGTGGGTCGGCACGGGCGGGCGGTCGTGGGAACTGGAGCGCGCCGGATGGTGGGAGCTGCGCTGACCGCAGCCGGCGGGCTCGGGTGACGCATGGGAGGAGGCGTGGCGATGTGCGACCTGCAAGGCGTTCGGTCGGTGCGTCCGTACCAGTTGGCGTGTCTGTTCTGCCGGGCCGGGGCGCAGACACTGCACCCGACCCAGGAGCGCGTGGCCGGTCTGGCCGACACTATCCGGCAGACGCCGGATGTGCCGTTGATGCTGCGCTGCAACCTGGGCGACCTCTGTGCCTACCAGAACTGCGGCCCCGCCGAGGACACGCCCGAGGGGGCCGAGTTCAACCGCAAGCGTGATGCCGACCTGCTGCAGTGGCTGGACCTGGCACCGGGCACCATTCTGCCGGCGCTCCTGCTGCTGAAGCGCCTGTTGTTCCGGCTGCCGACGGTGCGTGGCGTGTGCGGCTACGAGCACGTGACCGGGCCGGCCTGGCAGGGCTGCGCCAAGGCGTTCAGCCGCGACTACGAGCGCGGGCGCGAGTTGGGCATCGAGGCGGTGATACCCGCACGCGACGCCGCGGCGATGGCCGCCGCGAAGGAGCGCTCGGTCGGCGTGTTGGGCCAGGACGGCCCGATCCCGGTGCGCCCGCACCTGCTGCTCTGCGCCATCTGTCAGTACGGTGGCGGCACGCGCCCGCCCTATGCGGAGGACAATCTGCCCGAGTTGCTCCAGCAGGCGCTGGCGCCCGACTGCCCGCTGCAGGTGGAACTGGTCACCGGCGCCACCTGGGCGGTGTGTGCCTCCTGTCCGCACTTCACGGCCGACGGTTGCTGCGTCACCGGGCGCGTCGCTGGTGCCGCGCTGTACAACGAGGCCAAAGACCTGAACACGCTGCAGGCGCTGGGGCTGACCTACGGCACGGTCATGGGCGCGCGCGAGCTGTTCGCGCTGATCTGCGAGCGCATCCCGACAGCCGACGGCGTCTGCGCGCTGAACCGCGTGCCGCTGCCGGAGCACTCGGTCTGGCTCGACGGCTGCCACAGCATGGTCTTCCCCGGGCCGTACGAAGCGGGCCGCGCGGCGCTGTGGTCGGCGCTGGGCTGTGCGGGCCGACCGGGTTGACGGGTCGGTCGGCCCAGGCCTGCTCGCCGCGGTAGTCGGTCCACAGTCGGCCCGCCACACGACCTCTCGCCCCCTTGGCCCGCCCGCGCGCCTGTGCTTTAATGCTGGCGACAGGAGCGATCATGGGCAAGCCGTTCGACCTGACCCCCCGGCAGGTGCCGCGGGTCGAGACCCGGTATCGGCGAATCGTCACGCCGATCCCGCATCCGGACAGCATTCCGCTCCTGCGTCGCCTGTACGCCGTCGAGCCGCAGTCGATGCAGGGCCAACCGCCGATCATCTGGGACCGGGCCGAGGGCGTGAACGTCTACGACCCCTACGGCAATATGTGGCTCGACTGGAGCAGTGGCGTCCTGGTGGCCAACGCCGGGCACGCGCACCCGGCGATCAAGGCCGCGCTGCGCGACCAGATCGACCGCAGCCTGCTGCACAACTACTGCTTCCCCAGCGAGGAACGGCTGGAACTGTGCGAGCTGCTGGCCAGCATTGCGCCGCCAGGGCTCGGCAAAGTGTTCCTGCTGACCACTGGCAGCGAGACCACCGAGTGCGCCATCAAGCTGATGCGCACGCACGGCGTCACGGTGGGCGGCCGGCGGAAGCACGTCGTGGTCTCGTTCGGCAACGCGTTCCACGGGCGGACGCTCGGCGCGCAGCAGATCGGCGGCATGCCGCCGCAGAAAGAGTGGATCGTCAACCTCGATCCGGGCATCGTGCAGGTGCCGTTCCCCGACGGGTTCCGCGTGGAGGACACGAGCTTCGACGTGTTCGAGCGCTCACTGGCCGACCAGGGCATTGCCGCCGACGACGTGGCGGGTGTGATTGTCGAGACCTACCAAGGCGTGGGCCCCGACTTCCTGCCGGTGGCGTACGCGCAGGCGCTACGCCGCTGGTGTGAGGCGCATCAGGCCGTGCTGACCATGGACGAAGTGCAGGCCGGCTTTGGCCGCTGCGGGGTGCGCTGGGGCTTCGAGCTCTACGGCATCGTGCCCGACCTGGTCTGCTGCGGGAAGGGCATCAGCAGTTCGCTGCCGCTCGGCGCGGTGCTGGGCCGGCCCGAGCTGATGGACCTGTTCGCGCCGGGCTCGATGACCAGCACGCACACCGGCAACCCGTTGTGCTGCCGCGCGGCCATCGAGAGCATCAAGGCCATCGAGGGCGGCCTGATCGCCAACGCGGCGCAGCAGGGGCCCATCCTGGCCGAGCGCACCGCCGCCATGCAGCGGCGCTATCCGACGCGCGTCGGGGCGGCGCACGCGGTCGGCCTGGTGGCCGGCTTGCAGATGGTCGTGCCGGGCACCAAGGAGCCCGATCACGACACTGCGCACGCGGTCATCGAGCGCTGCCTGGAGCAGGGCCTGATGTTCTTCGGCGCCGTCGGCGTCGGCGGCGGCTGCATCAAGATCTGCCCGCCGCTGTGCATTGAGACCGACGCCGTGCTGGAGGGCTGCGACGTGCTCGAGGCGGCCCTCGACGAGGTGCTGGCCTGACGGCCTCTGGAAGGAGTGGACATGGACCCGAAAGTCATCCTGACCGGTTTTGCCGACGAAGGCCCGCCGTCGAAGAACGCCGAGGCGCAACTGGCCATGTGCCGGGCGCTCGGCCTGCGCTACTACAGCCCGCGATTCGTCGACTGCGGCAACGGCGTCAAGAACCTGATGGCGTTGACCGACGATGAGCTGGCCTGGCTGAAGGACTTGCACGAGCAGTACGAGATGCAGGCGAGTTCCATCGGCTCGCCCATCGGCAAGGTCAAGCTCCGCGACTTCGACGACAGCACCCACAACCGCTACGTCCCCTTCGATGAGTACCTGGCCACCGAGGTCAAGCATGCCATCGACGTGGCGCTGGCGTTGGGCGCCAAGCTGATTCGCGGCTTCAGCTTCTACCCGCCGAAGCACGACGATCCGTGGGAGTACGTCGACCAGGCGGCCGAACAGCTCCGGCCGATTGCCGAGGCTTGCGCCCAGGCCGGCCTGTACTACGGCCTGGAGGTCGAGGCGAATCTGGTCGGCCGCAACGGCGAGTTGGAGATGGCGCTGTTCAACGCGGTCGGGCACCCGCATTTGACGCTGGTCTACGACGGCGCCAACATTGCCTGTCAGGGCTACACCACCGAGCAGGTCTACGCGCAGTACGAGGCCATGCGCGACGGCATCGGCTGGATGCACGTCAAGGACTACTGGCGGCGCGATGACGAGATGTTCCGCGGCTTCGTCGATGAAGAGATGATGCTGCGCTTCGTGCCGTGCGACCGGGGCAGCTCAGCCTACTACGCGGTGCTGGCCGACTTCAGGAAGCGCCTGCCGGCGCTGGCCGAAGCCCACGCCAAGCGAGGCATTCCGGGCGTGTTCCTGGACCTCGAGCCCCACCTGAAGGGCGGCGGGCAGTTCGGCGGGTTCAGCGGACCGGATGGTTTCGGCGTGGCGCTGCGCAGCCTGTGCGCGGTGCTGGACGCCGTCGGCATCGGCTATGACCTGACGGTCTACAACGACCTGCGCAAGGCGGGCGGTTGACCGTCAGTCCGCTTCGGCAGTCGTCGTCTCGGCCAGGCGCCGGTCCAGCGCGTGGCCGAGACGGAGCTGCTTCTCGGCATCGACCTGGTCGCGGCGGAGCAGGCGGATGCAGGTGTCGATGCGGTCGCGCAGCAGGGCGTAGTCGCCGAGGCAGCGGCGGAACTGGCGCAACAGGTCCACCGCGTGCCGCAGTGAGCGGATGATGTCGCCGTCGCTGGTGTCGGTGTACTGGTGGAGGGCCGACAGCGGTTCACCGTCGAGCCAGGCCAGCAAGGTCATGGTGAGGCTGTCGTCGAGCGGCTCGAGGCCGCCGTCGATGCCCAGTTCGGCTTCGCGCCGCGCGATGTCGCGCACCACGAGCGCGGCCTCGCGGAGGAACAGCCGCAGCTCGGAGTCGCTGATGGCCTGGTACCACGCCGACCGCTTGCCTTCGAACACGACCGCCACCATCAGCGCGGCGATCTCCGTCTCGGTCATGTTCTCGAAGAAGCCGGCGTAGAACAGTTCGGCGATGGGCACCTCGAACCCGTACAGCGCCGCGGCCATGCGACCCTTGGGCGTCAGGCCGCGCTCGTCGACGTAGCCGAACTCGCGCAGCACGGTCAACCGCTTGGAGATCTGATCGCGGTGGTGGTGGCGCAAGCGGATCAGGCTGCGCTCCAGGTCGTGGCACTGCTCCAGGTGCGTGTTGATGGTGCGCTGAAGCTGCCCGCAGGCCTTCTTCCGCTGGCACTCGTGGCAGACGCTGGCGCGGATGCGCTGCTCGAGCCGCGATGCGGGCTCTTCGAGCAGGCGCAACTCGTGCTCCAGCTGCCGCTGCTGCTTGCGGCCGCTCAGACGGCGCTCGAGGCGGTGCCGTTCGCCCTGCATCCGGTTCCTGGCGCGGCGGAGTTCTTCCTGCGCGTCGAGGTAGCGGCGAATGCTCTTCGGCTCGCCCTTGAGGCAGTCGACGGACGGCATCACTTCGGCGCGGAGGTCCGCCAGCTCCGACTCCAGCTCGCGCACGAAGCGCGTGTTCTGGAAGCTCGCGAAGCTCAACTCGGCCACCGAGTAGACCTCTTCGCGGTACCGGTCGTAGAGGCTGAGGATGCTGCTGTAGCTGAGGTTGAACTGGCTCTCCGTCGGCTCCACTTCGCCGGCGACGATCCGCTCGATCTGGTCGACCTCAACGCCGGCCGGATCGATGCGCGCGTAGCAGTAGCCCACCTCGTCGATGCCACGCCGGCCGGCGCGGCCGGCCATCTGCTGGTACTCGCGGGTCAGTAGGTAGCGGGTGTCGACGCCGTCGTACTTGGTGATGCTCTCGAAGACCACCGTGCAGGCCGGCATGTTGACGCCGACAGCGAAAGTCTCGGTGGTGAACAGCAGCTTGATCAGGCCGGTGGAGAACAGTCGCTCCACCACCTCCTTGAGCATCGGCAACATACCGGCGTGGTGATAGGCGGTGCCGGCGGCCACCAGGCCGCGCAGGCGCTCGGCCGCCGGGTCATCGGCCAGGCCGAACTGCGCGCTGAGCGTGGCGAACAGCTCCAGGACCTGTGCCTGCTCGTCGGTGTCCAGCAGACCGTAGCCCACGTAGCGCCGAGCGTTGTCCTCGCAGGCGGCGCGGCTGAAGCAGAAGTAGAGGCACGGCAGTCGGCCGAGGGCGTCGAGATGGGCGACCAGGTCGCCTTGTCCGGCCGGGTCGCGGCGTCCGGCACCCAGCACCCGGCGGACCTCGTGGGCCCGCAACGAGCGCTGCTTCGCTTGCGCCGCAGCCTCCAGCCGACGCAGGTCCTTGACCGACACCTCACCGACACCGGGCACCCAGAGGTGGTGCTCGAGCGGCACCGGTCGGGTCTCCTCGACCACCACGGCCACTTCCTGCTGCGGCCGCACCTTGCGGATCCAGCCGGCGAACTCGTCCAAGTTGGGAATGGTGGCCGACAGGCAGATGAACCCGATGTGTGGCGGCGCGAAGATCAGCGACTCCTCCCACACCGTGCCGCGCTGGATATCGTTGATGTAGTGGATCTCGTCGAGGATGACGTACTCGACGTCGGCGAGCCGGGCGGGATCGTCGAAGATGGCGTTGCGGAAGATCTCGGTGGTCATGATCAGCACCGGCGCGAGCGGGTTGATGCTCACATCGCCGGTGACGATACCGATCTGGTCACCCCAGGCCGCGCCGAAGTCGCGGAACTTCTGGTTGCTCAGCGCCTTGATCGGCGCGGTGTAGATGATCCGGCGCCCGGTGTCGAGATAGCGCTCGATGGCGTACTCGGCGATGACCGTCTTCCCCGCCCCGGTTGGAGCGGCGACGATCACGGTCTCGTGACGCTCGATCGCGTCGATGGCGGCGACCTGGAACGGGTCGAGTTCAATACCGCGGTAGTGCAAAGGGGCTCCCAGGCAGTGTCGCCATCATACGAGCGAAGCCGGGTCGTGGCAAGCGCGCGCGGTGGCGCTTACGGGCGCGGCTGCCCCAGCCGGCCGAGCACGTCCTCAACCCGGTGCCGCAGGCGCGCGAGGTCCTTGGAGCGGAAATGGCTCTTCGTCTGCTCCAGCACGCTGACGGTCTCGTGCAGGGCCAGAACCAGTTCATCGGCGGCCAGGCCGTTGGCCAGACCCGCCTGCGAGGCGCTGGCCGGCCCGGCGGTGGCAATGAACGTCTGGAGCTGGTTGATGGCGGTGAGCACCGTGTTGAGCATCGTTTCGAGGTAGACCCGTTCGGCCGCGCCGGGATCGGCCGGTCGCGCCAGCAGCAGCTCGGCCTCGGCCAGCCGCTGACCGGACTCGTCCAGTTGCTGCTGGGCCTCCCCCAACGCTCGTTGCACCGACCGCAGGCGGCAGGCGTCGGCAATCTGGTCGAGCAGCACCTGCGCTCGAAAAGGCTTCAGCAGGTAGGCGGCCACCGCCAGGCCCACTGAGCGATGGGCGGTGTCGAACGTCGGTCGGCCGGTGACCAAGATGACGGGCAGGCCAGGAATGCGCTCGCGTACGCGGCGCACCATCTCCAGGTCCTCGTTGCCGGGCATGTCGATATCGGTGACCAGCGCATCGAAGTCCTCGCGCTGGAGCCAGGCATAGACCTCGTCCGCATCGCTCGCCTGACGGCACGTGTAGCCGGCCCGCTCGACGTGCGCGGCCGTCGCACTCAGAAAGGCTGGTTCGTCGTCCGCCAGGAGTACCCGGCCGGCAGCCTGCATGGGAACCGGTCACCTCCGACCAAGGGCCTATTGTACGACAACTGCGTCTGGCGACCGAGTCGCGTGTGCTGGCTGGTTGGCACCGGGTGTTGCGCGTCGCTGCACGGAACAGCGCCCGGTCTCGTGCTCGGCACCAGCGGCCCCGCGTGGCCTCGCGTGGCCCTTCTGCAACAGAGCTCGGCGGCAGCAGATGGTTTCTTTGTGGGGTAGGTTGCGCCTGCGTTGCGTCACGGATGAGGTCGCCGGGCCAAAATGCCGAATAGGCATTGGGGAGGTTGGCCAAGGAGTGCTGCGTGTCCGAGCGAGGTCCTCGCGAGCCGCGGGAGGGCGAACTGGTCTGGTGGTCGGGTGAGTTCACCGACCGCAGGCGCGAGAACTCCTATCGGTCAGCCCGGACGCGAGCGATCCAGGGGGTGGTCCAGAGTTGGCTGACCGCGTTGGGTCTGGTGATGGTGGGTCGCTTCCTGGCCAGCCTCGGGCCCGGCGCGGTGGCGGCCGACCGGCCGCCGGTCGAGCTCGGGTATGGTCTGCTGTGTCTGGCTGCGGCGGCCGGGGCTGGCCGCGTGTCGCTACGCCGCCTGCCCGTCGGACTGCTGACCGTGGCCGGGCTGGCCGCACTGCCGGCCTGCGCCAAAGGATGGTTGGGGCCGTCACCGCCGTCTAGTCACCAGGCGCTCTTCGCACTCGCCGCGGTCTGGACAGCCTGTGTCACCATCTGGCTCAACGCCCCGCTTGGTCTGGTGGCCGTAGCGTCGCTCGCGGGCCTCCTGGCTGCGACTCAAGCCACCTCGAACCAGGCCCTGTTGGTCGCTGCCGTGGGTGGTTACGGCCTGGCGTTGGGCTGGAACCGGGCCTGGCACCATCAGTGGTGGGTCAGCCGCTCGCCGTCGTTGCTGTCGGGCGACCACCTCATCGACGTGTTCGTCAACCTGTCGCCCATCCAAACGTGCTACCTGTCGCCTGATCACCACTTTCTGTTCGCCAATCGAGCGTACGCGGAGGTGGCCGGCTGCCACTGGAGCGACTTGCTCGGACACACGCCCGAGGTGGTCTTCCACCCGGAAGTGGCGGCCGAGCGCAAGCAGCTTCTGGCTCAGGCCGCGCAAGGCCGGCCGGTCATGTTCGAGACTGAACGGCGGCCCACCGGCGAGCGGAGCGGCAACGTCTACCTGGGCACCTACACGCCCGACCTCGACCAGGCCGGGCAGCTTCGCGGCACGCTGGTCACCATCCTCGATGCCACCGAGTTGCGCCGGACGCAGGCCGCCCTGGCCGATGCCGAGCAGCGCGCCAACACCATCCTCGGCGCCCTGAACGATGTGGTCTTTCTAGTCGACCTCGAGGCGGTCGTCGGGTACGTGACGCCGTCGTGCCAGGCTGCTTTCGGCTACCAGCCCGACGAACTGGTCGGGCGCAGCGGCTGGGAGCTGATCCACCCCGATGACCAAGCGGTGATGAAGGCCGAAATGGTCAAGGTGCTGAGCGCCGCCAACGATCACGTGCCGACCGAGTTCCGGTTCCTCCACGCCGATGGGTCGTGGGTGCCCTGCGAAGCGCTGGCCTCGGCGCACGCCGGCCACGACCAACCGGCGGGCGCGGTCGTGTCGGTGCGCGTGGTGGCCGAACGCGCCGCCGCCCGCGAAGCCCAGCGCGAGAGCGAGGCCCGGTTCCGGGCGCTGTTTGAGGGCTCCGGCGACGCGGTCCTGGTGCGTGACGGCGAGACGTTGCGCTGCATCGACGCCAACCCGGCCGCGCTCAAGCTGTTCGGCTGTTCACGCGAGGACCTCCTGGGACGGCGGCCGCTCGATGTCTCGACGCCGTTGCAGTCCGGCGGCCGCAGCGCCGAGCAGATGCAGCAGGACGGGCTCAAGACACTCGATCGCACCGGCCATCTCTCCTACACCGGGCGGTACCAGCGGCCCGACGGCACCTGCTTCGACGCCGAAGTCACGGCGTTCCGCGTCAAGGCCGCCGGGAGCTCACTGATCTTCAGCGTGGTTCGCGACATCACCGCGCGCCTCGAGGCTGAGGAGAGACTGCGCAGCAGCGAAGAGCGGCTGCAGTTGGCGCTGGACAGCGTCAACGACGGCCTCTACGACTGGAACACGGTCACCGGCGAGGCGCATTTCAGCGACCGCTACGTCACCATGCTGGGCTATGAGCCGGACGAGATCGAGCGGTCGTATGGCGCGTTCAGCGCGCTGCTCCACCCAGAGGACCGGGCCAGTGTCGAGGAGACCGTGGCCGGCTACGGTCGCGGTGAGAGCAGCACCTACGAGCTGGAGTTCCGGATGCGTGCGAAGGACGGCACCTGGCGCTGGATCCGCTCACGCGGCCGGGCCATGGCCTACGACGACGACGGCAACCCGGTTCGGATGGTCGGCACGCACACCGATGTCACGGCGCGCCGGCAGGCCGAGGATGCCCTGCGCACCAGCGAAGCCATGATGCGGGCCACCCTGGACAACTTGCCGGTCGAGTTCTGGGCGGCCGACCTGGACGGCCTCTGCACGGCCCAGAATCCCGCGGCGGTGGCGGCGTTCGGTGACTGCCGTGGCCGCAACCTGGCCGACATCGACACCACCGACGAGGTGCGGCTGCGCCTGGTGGAGGCCTTCGAACGCGCCCGCTCCGGAGTGTCGGTCGAGACCGAGCACGAGATGCCCGTGGCGGGCCAGTCGCGGCACCTGCGCACGTACCTGACGCCCATCCGCGTCGGCGACGAGGTGGTCGGTGTGGTCGGCGTCAATCTCGACCTGACCGAGCACAAGCGCGCCGAAGAGGCTCTGGAGCGCCGCATCCTGGCCCTGACGCGTCCGCTGGGTGCCACCGCCGACCTCGACTTTGCCGACGTGTTCAACGTGGACGACCTCCAGCAGTTGCAGGATGCCTTTGCCGCGGCGACCGGCGTGGGCGCCCTCATCACCGATCCCGACGGCCGACCGTTGACGCGCCCGAGCAACTTCTGCGACCTGTGCGAGAGCATCATTCGGGCTACCGAGGTCGGCCGGCAGAACTGCGCGTACTCCGATGCGTACCTCGGGCGCGAGCGACGTGACGGCCCGGTGGTCCGGCCCTGTCTCAGCGGCGGGCTCCTCGACGGCGCCACCAGCATCTGGGTTGGGGACCGGCATGTGGCGACCTGGCTGATCGGGCAGGTCCTGGACGAAGGCGCCGACCGCGAGCGCATCTGCGGCTACGCCACCGAGATTGGCGCCGATCAGAGCGCCTTCCGCGCGGCGTTGGCCGAGGTGCCGAACATGCCGCGCCGGCAGTTCGAGGCCGTGGCCCAATTCCTGTACCTGCTGGCGCGCCAGTTGTCGCTGCTGGCTCTCCAGAACACCGTGCAGGCGCGCGAGATCGTCGAACGCCGCCGCGTGGAGGCGGCGCTGCGCGACAGCGAAGAGCGCTTCCGCATGTTGGCGGAGAACAGCCGCGACGTGATCTGGCGAATGGACTTCGACGGGCGCTTCACCTATGTCAGCCCCTCGGTGCAGCAACTCCGGGGGATCACGCCCGAGCAGGCGCAGACCGAAACCCTGGCCGACTTCCCGCCCTCGTCGATTCCGCTCGCCCAACAGGCCTTCGAGGCTGCCATGGTGAGCATCGCCAAGGGCGAACCGGTGGCTCCGGTGCAGTTGGAGATGGAGCAGTGGCATCGCGATGGTGGCACGGTCTGGACTGAGGTGCATGCGGGCGTCATGGTCGACGCCGAAGGCCGGCCGGCGGGCTTCGTCGGTGTCACCCGCGACATCACCGCGCGGCGGGCAGCCGACCAGCGCCTGCGCGAGAGCGAAGCCACCCTCCGTGCCATCCTCGACGGTAGTTCGTTCAACATCGCGATGGTAGACCTCCAGGACTACGCCTTCATCGAGGTGAACCGTGCCTTGCTCGACTTCCACGACTTGAGGCGCGAGGACGTCATTGGTCGCACCGCTACCGAGTTGGGCCTGTTGGCACCGGAATCGCGAGGTGCGCGCTTGCGGAGCGGCGAGCACGAGATGACGGTCGAGGTCGCGCTGGCGCGTGCCGATGGTGCGTGTCGACGAGGTAGGCTGACCAACCAGCCGGTGGTGGTCGGTGGCCGGTCGTGCCTGGTGTCCATCTGGCAGGACCTGACCGAGCAGCGACTGGCCGAAGAGGCGTTGCGCCAACGGACCGAAGAGCTCAACCAGTTCTTTGGCATCAACCTCGATCTGCTGTGCATCGCCGACCAGAATGGCTGCTTCCGGCGGGTGAACCCGGCCTGGGAGGCCACGCTCGGCTACCCGTTGGCCAGCCTCGAGGGCGCGCAGTTCCTTGACTTGGTGCACCCGGACGACGTCGAGGCGACGCTTGCCGCCATGCGGCAGCTCAGCGAGAACCACCAGGTGCTGGGCTTCCAAAACCGCTACCGCTGCCACGATGGCAGCTACCGGTGGATTGAGTGGCGTTCGTCGCCTGCTGGCGAGACAATCTACGCGGCGGCGCGTGACGTGACCGAGCGGGTCGAGGCCGATGCCGAACGGGAGTTGTTGATCAGCAACCTGGCCGCCACCAACGCCGAGTTGGAGCGCTTCACCTATACTGTCTCGCATGACCTGAAGAGCCCGCTGATCACCATCAAAGGCTTCGCCAACTGGCTGATGCAGGACTGGGCCGCCGGTCGCACCGACCGGGTGGAGCGGTGCCTCGATCGCATCGACAGCGCCGCCACTCGGATGCAGGATCTGCTGGACGACCTGCTGGAGCTGTCGCGCATCGGCCGGCTGGTGAATCCCTCTGAGGCGGTGCCGCTGGCGGTGCTGGCCGCCGAGGTCCAGGAACTGCTCCAAGGTCCACTGCTGGAGGCCGGCGTCACGCTGGTGGTCGAACCCGACTTGCCGGTGGTCTATGGTGACCGGCTGCGCCTGCTCGAGGTCGTGCAGAATCTGGTCGAGAATGGCATCAAGTTCCGGGGTCGGCAGACCGCGCCGCGCATTGAGATCGGTGGTTGTGCCGAACCGGGCAATGGGCTGGTCCGGGTGTGGGTGCGGGACAATGGCAGTGGTATCGAGCCGGCGTACCAGGAGCGCATCTTCAACCTGTTTGACCAGCTCGATCCGAGCGCGTCGGGCACCGGGATCGGTCTGGCGCTGGCGCGGCGCATTGTGGACTGCCACGGCGGCAGGATCTGGGCCGAATCCGAGGGCCTCGGGCAAGGCGCGTGCTTCTGCTTCACTCTGCCTGCCCCGCCGGAGTCGTGAGGTGTGCTATGCCGTCTGATGACGAACGCCGCATTCTGCTGGTGGAGGACAACGAAGCTCACGCCGAGCTGATCGAGTGGGCGCTGAACGAGGCCGGTGTCGATATCGGCCTGGACTGGGTGTGCGATGGTGAACGCGCCCTGGAGTACTTGCTGGGTGGCGAGGCTCGCGCCGTCGGAGCGACGCGCCCGAGGCTCTGCCTCATCCTCCTCGACCTGCGGCTGCCCAAGATCGATGGTCTCGATGTGCTCCGCCAGGTGAAGGCGCAGCCGCACCTGAGCAGCGTGCCGGTGGTGGTCCTGACCAGCTCGGAGCACGACCGCGACCTGCACGAGGCGTATCAGGCCCATGCCAACAGCTACCTGGTCAAGCCACTGCACCAGGCCGACCTGGTGCAGATGCTCGGCCTGATCGACACCTACTGGTGCGCAAACAACCGGCAGCCCCGTCAGCGGCCGGCGGACGAGGAGTAAGGCCGGCACCGTGACCAGACCGAACCGCATCCTGCTGCTGGAGGACGAGCCCGCGCACGCCGAGTTGGTGCGCGAGGCGTTCGCGCGTGGCGAAAGCGCCACCGAGGTGAGTCTGGCAACGACCGTCGCCGAGGCGCGCGAGCGGCTGGCCAACGATGACTGGGACTTGGTGCTTGCCGACTGGTTGCTGCCCGATGGCAACGCACTGGACCTGTTGGCGCCCGAGCCGGTCCGCGACGACACGCCAGTAGTGGTCATGACCAGCCACGGCAACGAGCGCATCGCCGTCGACCTGTTGCGCGCAGGCGCTGTCGACTACGTGGTCAAGTCGGCCGCGACCCTGCTCGATCTGCCGCGCGTGGCGGCCAGGGCGCTGCGTGAGCACCGGCAGGCCGAGGAACTGCGCCGGACGCAAGCCGCGCTGCAGCACTCGCAGGCCACACTGGAGTCCATCGTCCGGACCGTGCCCGACATCATCTACCGCCTGGACACGCACGGTCGCATCACCTTCATCAGCCATGCCGTGACCCGCTATGGGTACCGCCCGGAGGAGCTGATCGGCCGCCCGGTGGCCGACATCATCCACCCGAACGACCGTCAACGCGCCCTGTGTCGGGTCGACGAGCGGCGCACCCGCGGGCGCGCCACCCGCATGCTGGAGCTGCGGCTGCTCGCCGCCGCAGGCGACAGCCACCAGTTCGAGATGCACGAGCGTGATATCGATGGCGCCCCTGTCATGCTGTTCTCCGCCGAAGGGCTGTACGCCTCCGAGCAGCCGACCACCCAGACCTTCATCGGCACGCAGGGCATCGCCCGCGACATCACCTCGCGCCGGCAGAACCAGCGCCGCATGATGCAGTTGGCGAAGGCCGTCGAGGGCGCCACCGACGGCGTGCTGCTGGTCGATCCCGACGGTGCGGTCCGGTACTGCAATCCCTCGTTCCTGCGACTGACGGGCCTGTCCGAGGACGCCGTCCTGGGAAAGCGGCTGTCGGACGCGCTGGTGTCCAGCCCGGCCATGGACGATCTCGCCGAGCACCTCCGCCAAGGACGCGCTTGGCATGGGCGGCTGCGTGAGCGGCTGCCGGGCGGCCTCCAACTACGCGCGGATGCCAGCCTGTCGCCCGTCTGCGACGGCTCCGGCCACGTGGTCAACGCGGTCCTGGTGGTGCGCGACGTCGCCGAACAGGAGGCGATGGAAGAGCGGCTCCGGCAGGCGGTCAAGCTGGAGGCGATCGGCACGCTGGCTGGCGGCATCGCGCACGACTTCAACAACATCCTGACGGGCATCATCGGCCACGCCGAGCTCGCGCTGCTGGACCTGGACGAGGCGACCGACGCTGGTGAGAGCGTCAAAGAGATCCTCGACAGCAGTCGGCGGGCGGCCGATCTGACGCGCCAGATCCTGGCCTTCGCGCGCCGTGGCGACAACGTGCGGGTGGTGATCGACCCGGGCCATGTGGTGCGCGAGGCGCTCCGTCTGCTGCGGGCCAGCTTGCCACCGACGGTCGAACTCACGCAGCACATCGCGGTGCAGGCCGGCAGCATCGCGGCCGATCCGGCGCAGGTGCACCAGGTGGTCATGAACCTCTGCTCCAACGCCTACCAGGCGATGGGTTCAGAGGGCGGACACCTGGAAGTCTCACTGCGGCCGGTCGAGCTGAGCGCCGCGGAGTGCGTCGGCGAGCTCGATGGGCTGGCGCCGGGCGGTTACCAGTGCCTGGCGGTCACCGATGACGGCCCGGGCATTCCGGCCAGCATGTTGCCGCGCGTGTTCGAGCCGTTCTTCACGACCAAGCCGATCGGCCAAGGCACCGGGCTCGGCTTGTCGGTGGTGCACGGCGTGGTCACCTCGATGGGTGGCCGGATCACCGCGCACAGCCGCCAGGGCGAGGGCTGCACCTTCCGCGTCTACCTGCCGACCGTGACTGAGGTGGCCGACGACCAGGCGGCGGCCACACCGCGCGACGTGCCGCAGGCGGAGGGGCGCATCCTGGTGGTCGACGACGACGAGACCGTGCTGGCCTCGCTGTGCCTGATGCTCCGGCGCGGGGGCTTCGAGGTCGACGGCGACCGCTCGCCGCAGGCTGCGCTGCGGCGCATCGAGGCCGATGCGGCGGCCTATGACGCGGTCCTCTGCGACTACATGATGCCTGGCCTCACGGGCGTCCAACTCGGGCAGGCGTTGCTGGAGCGGCAGCCGGCGCTGCCGGTGCTGCTGATCACGGGGTTCGGTTCTGACCTGAACGAGGACCAGGCCATCGCCATGGGTTTTCGCGGCATGCTGTCGAAGCCGGTGCGCACGGCTGACCTGTGCGCTCGCGTGCGGGCGATGCTGTCCGCCAACCCGACCTAGCCGGCCGCCAGGTAGGGCTCGAGGATCTTCCGCAAGGCGGCCTCGCTCGGCACGCGTCCGGCCAGCACGACCGTGTCTCCAACCGTCAAGGCGGGCGTCAGGAGCGGCCCGTAGGCCACAATGTCGTCGAGGTCGCTGATCATCTCGACAGTCGCCAGCCGGCCGCCAATCGCTCGGACGACACGGTGGGTGCGTTCGTACAGCGCCTTGCAGCGCCGGCAACCGGGCCCCAGAACGGCAATCCGGCAGGGCTCGTCGGCGTCTGCGGGCGCTGCTGGCGGCGCGGTCGCGGTGGCCGGCGGAGCGAGGAAGCGGGCCATGACCTCGAGCGCGCCACTGAGCCGCTCTACCTCGGCTTCGAGCTCGGTCACCCAGCGCTCGAGGACGGCGACCCGGTCCTCGACCTCGGCGCCCGGCACCGGCCCACGCGGCGTGCCCGGCGCAACCGCCTCGTCGCCGGCCAGCAGGCGCTCGACCTCGGTCTCGGGGATGCGATGCTGGCCGCCGGGCAGTTTGGTCGAGCGCAGCTTGCCATCGTAGATGTACCGCTTGATCGTCGGCACACTGAGCTGCAGGGCCTCAGCCGCCTCGGCGATGGTCAGGTGGCGCATCCAACGAACTCCACTCACGGGTCGGCTGCTGTGCCAGCGGCCGACTTGTGCCAGTACGCATGATACGACACGTCTGCCGCGAAGCGGGCGTTACGTACCACCCTCGCTGGCCACGCTACGCAGCCCGTGATAGCAGCCGCCGCCGACCAGGGCGCCGACGATGGGCGCGACCACGTACAGCCACCACTCGCAGCCGCGCGGACCGGGCAGCGCGATGGCGCCCCAGCCGGCGAAGTAGCTGACGAGGCGCGGCGCCAGGTCGCGGGCCGGGTTCAGTCCGGCCTGCGTGACCGGTCCGAGCACCGCGATGATGATGGCCACGCTGAAGCCGATGAACACCGGCTCCATACGGACTGGGGTGGGAGCCAACGGGTTGCGGCGGTCGGTCAGCGCGAAGATGAAGAACAGCAGGAACGCGGTCCCGACCATCTCGCCGACAAACGCCGTCGCCGGCGGCACCTGCGCCAGCGACGCGGCGTCGGTGCCATAGGCGCCCGGGTTGGGGAAGTACTCGCCGAACCACATGGCCGAGAGCTGGCTGCCGGGCAGGCCCCGCACCAGGTGGTGCGCCTGCTCGAAGGCCGCGCAGGTGGGCCCGAAGAGGCTCAACAGAGTCATCGCGGCCAGCGCGCCACCAACCATCTGCGCGCCGATGTACGGCAGTACCTTCCGGGCGGGGAACGTCTCCTTGCGGTACACCGCCATGGCGATGGTGACCGCCGGGTTGATATGGCAACCGCTGATGCTGCCAGTGGCGTAGATGGCCAAAGCGATGGCGAAGCCCCAGACCGAGGCGACCTGCCAGCCGCCGCTCAGGCCGCCCTTGAGCACCGCCACGGCGACCGAGCCCGGCCCGAAGAAGCACAGAATGTACATGCCGACTAGTTCGGCGAGCAGTTCGCTGCGCAATCTGCGATCCATGGCGTCACCTGGTGCGGTGGGCTACTCGACGACTTCGGCGAACCGATGCGTTGGGTTCGGACGGCCGGGGCGGAAGCTCTGCAGGCGCCCGACCACGGCGTTGACCCCGGCCTCTGCGGCCTGCTCGGCCACGGCCTGCCGGACCACGGCCGCCAAGTCCTCCGGTGGCATGGCCACACGCGCGTTGAAGGTCAGGCTGCCCCCCTCCACACGACTCGCCAGCGCGCCGGACTGCTGCACCTGGCCGGTGGTGGTCACGGCGTTGGCGCGCACCGTGCCTGCGGGCGTCATCAGCAGCAGCTTGATGTGACCGACCTCGGCACCGCGCGCGGCCGCGACCCCGCGGACCTTCTCCAGCAGACCCGTCGCGAAGGCGTTGCCGTCGAACGGTGCCGCGGCGGTCAGCGTCACATTGGCATTGAGCCAGCCGAGGGCGGCTTCGGCCTCGGCATAGACATCGTAGTCCACCTCGAGGATGTGGCCCCCGGCGCGCCCGCCGGCCTTGATGGCCTGCCACCAGGTGTCGACACCCTCACCGGTCAGCGCCGAGATGCCGTAGACCGGCGTGCCGGCGAAAGCCTCGCGCAGCGCGCCCAGCAGCTTCTCGCGCTCGGCCGGGCCACGGCGGTCGATCTTGTTCAGCACGATGACATCGGCCTCTTCGAGTTGCTTCCGGAACAGGTAGCCGAGGTCGGAATCGGCGAGCGGCCCGAGCAAGGTGGACTCGACGCGATCCGGGTCCACCAGCACCGAGTAGGGCGTGGCGATGAACCACTCGCTGTAGAACTTCTTGATGGGCTGGAGCACCGTCGCCGACAGGTCGGTGCAACTGCCCACCGGCTCGGCCAGCAGCACGTCGGGCTGGACCGCGTTGAGGATCGCCTCGGCGGCGTTGACCAGCGCATCGAACTTGCAGCAGAAGCAGCCGCCGGCGATCTCCGAGACCGGCAGCCCTTGCAGTTTGGCGACGTCCGTGTCGACCAGGTCGTCGGCCTGGTCGTTGGTGATCAGGCCCACGCGCTGTCCGGCCGCGGCGATGCGCTTGGCGATGTCACAGAGCGTGGTGGTCTTGCCGGCACCCAGGAAGCCGCCCACCAACGCGAAGACGACCGGCTGACGCTGACCCGCTCCTGACATGATGGCTGTCCTCCACCGGCCGTTGCGCGGTGAGTACCGTCGGCGCTGGCCTCATTTCATTCTAAAGCGTATCAAATCGGATGGTATGATGTCAAGCGGCGAGTGCGGTTGGTGGTTGTCGCCAAGCTGAATGGCGCCGATGCGCGCAAGAGGGCCGCGGTTGGCGTCGGCGAAGTGGTATAGACCTGGTTGGAGAAGGTGCATGCCGGTGTCGCAGACTGGGCGCATCGAGCGTCTGCGGACCGCTGCGCGGGCGGCGTTGGGGGGAGGCGCCCGGATCTGGCGCGAGCCGGAGCAAGTGCGGTTGGCGCTTGGGTTGGCAGCGGAGGTGTATGGCAGCTCACGGCACGAGGCCGAGGTGCTGCGGCGGGCGGACTACCTGCGGGAGTTCGCGGCCAGGGGGCCGGTGTCGATAGACGATGACGAGCTGATCGTCGGCTCGCAGCGGTTCAACCTGCTCTACGCGGCCCGCCCGAGCGACTGGCCCGCGGATCGAGCCTGGTTCCCTGGCAATCCGGGCCACATCATCGTGGACTATGGTCGGGTGCTCCGCGAAGGCGTCGGCGGCTTGCGGCGGGCGGTGGCCGCCATGCCGGCCGGCGATCCGGTGCGGCAGCGCAACCGCGAGGCGTTCGCAGCGGCCACCGAGGCGTTCGCCGCGTTCATCGAGCGGCACGCGCTCTTGGCGCGGTCGCTGGCCGCCGACGCCGCGGGTCAACGCGCCGACGAGCTGCATCGCGTCGCCGACGACTGCGCGCATCTCGCGGAGTGGCCGGCGGCCGGCTTCCGGCAGGCGTTGCAGATGGTCTGGTTCGTCCAGGTCTTCCTGCACGCCGAGGGTGGCGCGGTGGCGTACTCGTTCGGCCGCTTTGACCAGTACTTGTGGCCCTACCTGGAAGCCGACTTGCAGGCGGGTGAGCTGACTTGGGACGAAGCGGCCGAGCTGGTGGCCTGTTTCGTGCTCAAGTGCTGCGAGGGTGACGAGTCGCAGAACCTGGTCGTGGGTGGCGTGGACGGTACCGGCGCCAATGCCGAGAACCCGCTGTCGCTGCTGGTGCTCGAGGTGACCCGCGAACTGGCCGTGTGGCAGCCGTCGGTCTCGGTCCGCATCCACGACGCGACCAGCGACGAGTTCTGGGACGGGGCCGTGCGCCTCTGCGCCGCAGGATTCGGCATGCCGTCGTTCTTTGCCGACGGCGTCGTGACCGATGGCCTGGTGGCCGCCGGCGTGTCGCCGGCGCGAGCCTGGGACTGGGGCATCGTGGGCTGCTATGAGGCGGCGCCGCAAGGCGATACCGGCGAGGTGACCACCGGCGGGCGATGGCAACTGCCGGCGGTGCTCGCCGAGTGGTTTGCCAGCCTGGGCGAGCCGCAGACGTTCACCGAACTGCTCGATGATTGCCGGCAGTACCTGGCCGCCGACTGGCGCGAGCGCTGGGACGAGGCCGCCGAGCACTGCCGCCAGATGGCCGCGCGGCAGCCGTCGCCGTTCGAGGCGGTGTGTACCACGGGCTGCCTGGAGAGTGGCCTGACCTGCCAGGAGGGCGGCGCGCGGCATGCGCTGTACGTGGTGCAGATCCTCGGCCTCGGCACGCTCGTCGACAGTCTGTGGTGCCTGCGCCGACTGGTCTACGAGGACCGCCTCATCACACTGCGCGACTTGCGCGAGCAAGTGGCGGCCGACTTCCCCGACGACGCCCTGCGCCTGCGCTGCCGTAACCTGGCCGGGAAATACGGCACCGACCACGAAGGCAGCAACGCGCTGGCCGCGGAACTCTCGGCGCACCTGGCGGACCTGGTGCTCAGTCGGCCGCTGCCTGATGGGACGCAGCCCTATCCGGCGCTGTTCAACTGGTTGGCGGATGTGCACGGGCAGTTCCCAGCGACACCCGACGGCCGTCGCGCAGGCGAGCGGGTCTCGTACGGAGCGGGTCCGGCGGAGCAGGCGCTCGGCCGCACGCCGACCAGCACCGCCAACTCGGCGGCCCTCCTGGCCCACCGGCGGTGTGCGGCGGGCAATCCGCTGCTGCTGTCGCTGCCGGCGGGCGACTTGGCCGGGCCGGCCGGTCACCAACGGCTGCGGCACCTGGTGGAGGGCTACTTCCGCCAAGGCGGCTTCCACGTCCACATCAACGTGGTGGATGCCGAGCAGTTGCGGCGCGCCAAAGCCGAGCCGGAGCGGCACGCTGACCTGACCGTGCGGATCAGCGGCTACAGCGCCAGGTTCTGCAGTCTGGACGAGCGGCTGCAAGAGGCGCTGATCGCGCGAGCGGAGGTGGGGTTGT
>CAZHGD010000046.1:0-45470 GCA_964531735.1 uncultured Fimbriimonadaceae bacterium
AGCAAGTTCACGTGCCAGCGTCCGTCGCCGGTCTGGTTGTACAAGTTGAGCACTAGCGCGGCCGGGCGGCCGGGCACACGCACCACAGCATCCGGCAGCGTCCGGAGCACCTTGCGCTTGCCGAACAGCCGGAAGTCGACCTCTTGTCGCCACTGCAGCTTGAGCGCGCCGGCCTGGTTGGCGAGCACGTCCAGATGGACCATGAAGTCGGCCAACACGATGGCCTCGGGCCGGCCGTCGCCGTCGAGATCGGCCATCTGGAAGTGCCCGTAGTTGCGGCCGTTGTGCCACTTGCACTCGGCCTGCTTGGCGCCGGTGCGGCTGTCGAAAGCCATCACGCGGTACCAGGTGCTCACGGCCAACTCGGGCTGCCCGTCACCGTCCAGATCGGTCACGGCCACCAACGGGATCTCGCACTGCTCCTCGGGCTCGGTCTGCCAGACCAGCTCTTCGCGCCCATGGTCGTAGCGGTAGAGCATCCCGCGCGCCACCGGCCGCCGCGGACCATCGGGCTGGTTCTTGAGCCCCATGCCGTCCTGCATGACGAACTTCTGCCAGCCCTTCGCCTCGGGCAGAAAGCGGCCATAGCGGACGTTGGCGCTGCTGATGACGGTCTTCAGTTGGCCGTCGCCGGCCAGATCGAGCCGGCGGGCGTCCGGATCCCAGGTGTCGCGTTCGCGTGCCAGGTAGTCCTCGGCCAGCCCGGCCGCCGCCGGCCACGTGCCCGGCGACGCGCCGGTGGCCGCGGTGACCTCCACCCAGGCCCGCCAGGCCCCGAGCGGGCAGCGCCAGGCGATGATCGGCTGCGTGATGCGCCCGCGTCGGAGCGCGCGGCCGGTCTGCGCCAGATCGCCGCGGTGCGCCGGCCATTCGCCGGCGGCGGCGGCCGAGGGGTAGGCGGTCAACGGTGGCACGACCCCCTGGACGCCCACCACCGCCAACGCTCCGCAGACGAGCGCGCTCGACCAGGCTCGCATTGGCCCACTCCGTCGGCCCGGCAACACGCCGGCCGGTGGCGCAGCGTTCGCATCGCCAGCCTGGGCACCTGCCGACGCGCCGGGCGGCGCGTTACGCGGTCGGCTGACAAACCGTCTTCCGCGTCTGCGGACCTGTGGTATACTGTCGCTTCGCCCCGCTGTCGCCTCGGCGTGTGGCATCGATTTCAGGAGGCCCGTGGTCGTGGAAGTCATTTTGACGCAGAACGTTGACAAGCTCGGTCATCGCGGATCGATTGTCCGCGTGGCTGATGGGTATGCCCGCAACTACCTGCTGCCGAAGGGCTTTGCCATCACGGCGACCAAGGGCGCCCGCAAGCAGGCCGAAGACATCCAGCGCTCCGAGCAGCGCCGCGAGCAGCACCGCCGTGACGCCGCCATGACCGAGCGCGACAAGGTCCACGGTCGCGCCGTCACCGTCAAGGCGCGGGCCAACGCCGAAGGCAAGCTCTACGGCTCGATCACGCCGAAAGACGTGGCCGAGGCGCTGCGCGAGACCCACGGCGTGATTGTCGAGCCGGACCGCTGCCACCTCGAAGAGCACATCCGCACCACCGGCGTGTTCACGTTCAGCTTCAGCTACTACAAGGACATCGCCGCCGAGGTCACGGTGACCGTCAAGGCCACCGAGGACTCGGGCGCCGAAGCGCCGGCCGTCGAGGCCGACGAGGCCAAGCGCGCGCCGAAGCCGAAGGCCATCCTGCCCGATTCGGACTAGGGCTGAACCGAGTCTGGCATGGACGAGCGCGACGTCGCTCCCGACGCGGAACGTCTGCCACCGCAGGACCTCGACGCCGAGCAAGCGACGCTGGGCGCGATGTTGCTGGGTGGTGAGGCAACCGTCCGCGTCGCGGAGATCATTCAGCCGACCGATTTCTACCGCGATGCGCACGCCGCCATCTGCCAGGCGTGTTTCACGCTGAATGACCGTACCGAGCCGGTCGACCTGGTCACCGTGGCCAACGAGCTGCGGTCGATGGACAAGCTCGACAGCATCGGCGGTTTCGAGTACCTCGACCGGCTGCAACGCGCCACGCCCTACTCGGCCAACGCCGACCGTTACGCGGCGATTGTGCGTGAGAAGTCCGTCCTGCGGCGGCTGCTCTACACCTCACAGGACATTCAGCGCTCCTGCTATACGCCCGAGATCGGCGCCGAGGAAGCCCTGGACCGGGCCGAGGCACGCATCCTCGAACTCTCGCAGTCGCAAGGCTCGTCGGAGTTCGAGCATGTCCGCGACGTGGTCATCCGCGTCTATGAAGACGCCGAACGCAAGCATTACGGTGGGCCGCTGCCCGGCACGCCAACCGGCTACCCCGACCTGGACAAGTACCTGGCCGGCTTCCAGCCGGGCGACCTGCTCATCCTGGCCGCGCGCCCGAGTATGGGCAAAACCTCGCTGGCGATGTGTCTGGCGCTCAACATCGTCACCTGCGAGTCACCGCGGCCGGTCGCGGTGTTCAGCCTCGAAATGAGCAAGGAGCAGCTCGCCGCGGGCCTGATGTGTACCGAGGCCCGGGTCAACCTGGCCCGTTGGCGCACCGGCGACTTCCGGCCCGCCGACTGGGACCGCATCGTCAGCGCGCACAACCGGCTGTCGGCCGCGCCACTCTACCTCGATGACACCGCCGCACTGTCGCCCCGCGAGATCCGGTCGCGGGCGCGCCGGCTGAAGTCGCAGCAAGGTGACCTGGGCCTGATCGTCATCGACTACCTGCAACTGATGCAGGGCGACCGCCGCACCGACAATCGCGTCAACGAGATCTCCGAGATCACCCGCTCGCTCAAGGGCCTGGCCAAGGAGCTGGAGACGCCGGTCATGGCGCTGTCGCAGCTCTCGCGCGCGGTGGAACAGCGACCCGACAAACGGCCGATGCTCAGCGACCTGCGCGAGTCCGGCCAGATTGAGGCCGATGCCGACGTGGTCATGTTCCTCTACCGCGAGGCCTACTACAAGCAGAAGAGCAGCGATGACGACGATGCCGACAGCGAGGCCGCCCGTGACGTGCTGAGCGACGATCTGCCGCCGGACGCCACCGATGTCATCATCGCCAAACAGCGCAGCGGTCCGACGGGCAGTGTGCAACTCGCCTTTCGCCGCCAGTTTAAGGAATTTGTCAACTTCGACGACACGCGCAACGGGTAACCCTCCAGCAGGCCGAGCGCACCGGCAGTGCCTCGGCGCGGATGCCCGCCATGCCTGCGGCCAGCTCGAAGACGGGTCCGGAGACGCAGTCGCTGACGCCTGCGCCGCCTGACGCCAAGGGCTTCGGCGTCCACCTCGCCTGGGTCGCGCCTGTGGCGCGGCCACGCCACCTGCCGGTGGCGCTGTCCCTCTCACTCGGCACCGTAGCCGGCTGCCTCCGGGCGCTCGGCCATTCGGGCACCGCGCACTGGCCCTGGCTGGGCGCCGCCGCGACGGTGCTGGCCTGGGGCGCGGCGGCCGCGGCGCTCGGTTGGCTGCTGAACCGCGTCATCGACGCGTCGACCCGTCTGGCGCAGCGTCGCCGGGCGGAACGCCGTCTGGTCCGGCTGCGCCAGGCCAAGCAGCAGGCCGAGGAGCGCAACGCCGCCGCGAGCACCGCGGCGGAGCAGGAGCAGTCCGAGCGCGCCGTGGGCACGCTGCAACTGCTCCTGGGCGACGTGATCGGTGCGCTGCGCCACCTGCGCGTGGCCGGCGGCGCGCGTCAGCCCGACGGCGTGCTGTTCAACAACGCCGGCGTTGTCCTGGCACAGCAGGACCGGCTGCTCGACGCCTACCGCGCCTTCAAGCGCGCCCGCCACATGGAGCCCAGCGGGCCCTGGTCGGACCTCAACCTGTGTTTGGTCAAGCTGGGCCTCGACCAGCCCGGCCGGGCCCTACGCTATCTCGAGCGCGGGCTGGGGGACACGCAGCCGCCGCGCTGGGCACTGCTGCAGGCCCTGCTGGAAGAGCGCATCGGCCGGCCGGAGGCAGCGCTGGACCGCCTGCGCCGGGCACCGGTGACGCGCCGCGACGCCTACACCAAGAACGCGTTGGCGGTGCTGCTGGCGCGGACCGGGCAGTGGGCCGAGGCCGCGGCCCAGTTGGACGCCGTGGTGCAATGGCACCCGTGGCTCGCCGCCGGCCGCAACAACCGCGGGCTGCTCCACTTGCTGGGCAACCGCACGCGCGCCGCCGCGCGCGACCTGCGCGCCGCCGCCGCCGCCGCCCCCGACGACGCCACCATTGCCGGCAACCGCGGCCTTGTGGAGCAGTTGCTGGGCCACACCGACGAGGCCCTGGCCGCCCTGCGCCACGCCGCGTTCCGCGAGCCGCTGGGCTATGAGTCGCATCACAACCTGTCGCAACTGCACCTCGATCGGGGCCACGCCGAGGACGCCCTGGTCGCCGTCCAACATGCGCTCCGCCTGCGGACCGACGGCGCCGAGGCCCGGCTCAACCGCTCCGCCGCGCAGTTCCAGCTCAACGCGTTCGACGACCTGATCGCCGAACTGCAGCCGTTGGTCAGCCGCGAGGACTGCGCCGCGGGTCTGTGGCACAACCTGGCGCTGGCCCTGGCGGTGTCGGGCCGGCTGGACGAAGCCGAGCGCGCCTGCCACGAGGCCATTCGGCGCGCTCCGGCGGCACCGGAGCACCGCCAGGCGCTGGCCTACACCTACCATGTCAACGGCCAGATGCACGATGCCTACCGCGCCTACCAGGAGGTGCTCGGGCTGGAGCGCAGCGCCTGGGTGTGCTACCACCTCGGCCTGACCGACTACGCCATGGCGCGCTACGACTCCGCCGCCGAATGGCTCGCCGAGGCGCTGACCAAGCAGCCCAGCCTGCACCAGGCCTACTTCCCGCTCGGCTGTGCCCACGCGGCGCTGAACCACGCCGCTCAGGCCCTCTCCTGCTGGGAACGCGGGCTGAGCAGCGCCCCCGCCAGCCCGGCCCTGCTCAGCAACGTCGGCTTGGCCTACTACCGGCGGCGACGCACCGCCGAGGCCATCGACGCGCTGCGGCGCGCGTTCTTCGTGCGGCCCGACGAGCCGGCGTTCGCCAACAACCTGGCGCTGGCCTATGCGCAGGCCGGCCGCTACGACCAGGCCGCCGACTGCTTCGCCAAGGCCGTCGCCTTGCGGCCGAAGTCGGTCATCGCGCGCTGCAACCTCGGCCTGGCCTACTACCTCGGCGGTTTGGTCGAGAAGGCCGTGGAGGAGTGGACCTGGGCCTCACAGGTCGACCCGCGTTACTTCCAGCGGCGACAGCGCCAGGAACTGCAGAACACGTTCGACGACGTGGAACTGCGGGCACTGGACGTCGACTGGCAGTCGCGCGCCTTGCCGGTCGCGCCGCTCACCGCCGGCTACCTGCCGCGCTTCCTGGCGCCGGTGCCGGCCCTGCCCTGGCAGGTGGTCATCACGGAGGACATGACCACCAGTGGCGAATCCCTGCGTGAGTGGCAGGACGAGCGCTTGGCCCTGCTGCCAGGCTGAGCGACGCCGGCCGGACCAGAAAGGGATCCACCTCGATGAGCGATGCTCCGCGCGTGATGGTGCTCGGCGCCCATCCCGATGACTGCGACTTCCGCGCCGGCGGCTGCGCCAAGCTGTGGCACAACCGCGGTTGCGCGGTCCTCTTCGTCAGCGTCACCAACGGCGACGCGGGGCATCACCGGCAAGGCGGCGGGCCACTCGCCCAGCGGCGCCGCGCCGAAGCCGAAGCCGCCGGTCGCGTGCTGGGCATCAAGTACCTGACGCTCGACATCCACGACGGCGAACTGGTGCCCTCGCTGGAGTACCGGCTCAAGATCATCGAGACCATCCGCGAGTTCAATCCCGAACTGCTGATCACCCACCGGCCCTGGGACTACCATCCCGACCATCGCTACTGCGCCCAACTGGTCCAGGACGCCGCTTTCATGGTCACCGTGCCGAACGTCTGCGCCTGCACACCGGCCATGGACCGCAACCCGGTCATCATGTATCTGGAGGACGGCTTCCAGAAGCCGATGCCGTTCCAGGCCGACGTGGTGATCGACATCGACCCGGTGATCGACCCGAAGTGCGCGATGCTGCACGAGCACGCCTCGCAGGTCTACGAGTGGCTGGCGCGCGGACAGGAAGTGCCCGAGAGCGACGCCGACCGGCGGGTGTGGGTCGGCGACTGGGTCAAGCGCCGCTCGGGTGCCACGGCCGACCGCTTCCGCGCCCAACTGATCGAGCGCTACGGAGCCGAACGTGGCGCCGGAGTGCGCTGCGCCGAAGCGTTCGAGGTCTGCGAGTACGGCTCCGGCCTGAACGACGACCTGCGGCAGCGGCTGTTCCCGTTCTAGGCAGCCGTGCGGAGATCCTGTCCGGTAGGGGCGGGCTTTGTGCCCGCCCTGTCGTTGGCCGGTAAGCGCTTGGTGTCCCGCAGCCGGGCGACCCCAGGGTCGCCCCTACGGGACAACGTCACCGGCAGGCTGCCTAGGCCGTCTGGCCCGCAGCACGCACCACCAGCCATCGTGAGTGCAGCCGTTCGGCTCAGCCCTTGACGGCCCCGAGTTGGATGCCCTTCACCAGGAAGCGCTGGGTGCTCATGAACAGGATGATCAGCGGCGTGATGTTCATCACGCTGGCGGCCATGATCAGGTTGGTCTGCTTGCCGTAGACACTGTCGAAGTACAACATGCCGATGGGCAGCGTCCGCAAGGCATCGGACTTGATGAGGATCAGCGGCCAGAAGAAGCTGCCGTAGTTGCCCATGAAGGTGAAGATGGCCAGCGTCACCAGCCCGGGTCGCGCCAGCGGCAGGATGACGTCCCAGAAGGTGCGCCAGTGGCCCGCGCCGTCAATCGCCGCGGCCTCGTCGAGCGCGCGCGGAATCCCCAGCATGAACTGTCGCAGCAGGAAGGTGCCGAAGGCGCTGAAGCTGGCGGGCACGATCAGGCCGGTGTAGCTGTCCAGCATGTGCAGCTTGACCATCAGCGTGTAGTTCGGGATCATCGTCACCACGCCGGGCACCATCAGCGTGGCGAGATAGAGCTTGAACACCTGATCGCGGCCCCGCCAGCGCAGGCGGGCAAAGGCATAGGCCGCCATGGCGCTGGTCAGCGTCTGCAGCACCGTCACCCAGCCGGCGATGAAGATGGAGTTGAAGTAGTAGCGCGCGAAGCGGATCTGGTTGAACACCGCGGGGTAGTTCCACGGCTGCCAGTGGCCGCGCGAGGGCAGCGGATTGAGGCTCTCGATCTCGGTCAGCGGCTTGAAGCTGGCGAAGACCATCCAGAGGAACGGCAGGAGGGTGGTCAGGGCCAGACAGCACAGCAGGCCGTGGCTCAGCCCGAGCCGGCCCGTGCGATGCCACCACGCCGAAAGCCCTGGTCGTCGTACCGCGTCGCTTGCCACAAGCGCCTCCGTCCGCTGCCTCAGTCGGTGGTCTCTCGCGAGCCGAACTTCCAGTTGAGGATGGTCATGACCGCGATCAGCAGGAACAGCACCCAACTCACGGCACTGGCGTAGCCGATCTGGAACTCCTCGAACGCCTTGGTGTAGATGTAGTACGCCAGCGTCGTGGTGGTCCCGGCCGGGCCGCCGCCCGTCAGCACCCGGGCCTGCTCGAAACCGCCCTGCAGACCGCCGATGAAGCTCATCACGACGATGAAGAAGGTCGTCGGCGCCAACTGCGGCCAGGTCACCTTCCAGAACATCGCCCACGGCCCGGCGCCGTCGATCTGGGCGGCCTCGAACAACTCTTGCGGGATGTTGCTGATGCCGGCCAGGTAGAGCAGCATGTTGCTGCCGCCGATGGCGATCCAGATGCCCATGAAGACAATCGCGTCACGGGCACCGACGCCGAACTGCTGGCAGGTCAGCCGGACCTGCTCCACGTCCAGGCCGAGGAGGTTCTTGGTCGACAGCAGCCAGGTCGGCGCCGCCAGATGGGCGTCGAGCCACGGCGTGGCACCGACCAGGCTGTGTACCAGTTGCAGCAGCCCCTGCAGCACCGGGTTGAGAAGGGCGTTGATGGGACCGAAATCAGGGTTGTAGAGCGACTTCCAGAGGATCAGCAGCGCCACGCCGCTGGTGAAGCTCGGCAGGTAGAACAGCGTGCGGTAGACCACGATGCCCTTGAGCTTCTGGCTCAAGGTGAGGGCCAGCAGCAGCGAGCCGGCGATGGCGAGGGGCATGCCCAGCATGAGGTAGAACGTGTTGGCGAAGTACAGCCAGAAGTCTTTGTCGCTCAGTAGCTTCTGGTAGTTGGCCAGACCGTTCCAGGCAAAGGGCTCGGACTTGATGAGCGTCCAGTTGCTGAAGCTGACCACCAGCGAGAACAGCACCGGCCCGGCGGTGAACACCAGGAAGCCGACGAAGTTCGGCGCCAGGAAGCCCAGAGCGGCCAGCGCTTCACGCCCGTGCGGGCCTCTCGTCTTCATCGGGCGGCCCTCCCGGCGGCCTTGGCCAGGTTGCGCTGGATCTCCTGGTTGATCTGGTCGGCGGCCGACTTGAGCGCCTCGGGCACCGGCTTGAGGTCGGACTTGACCAGGTCCAACTGCTTGTTCAGAATGCGGTTGGCCACATTGCCGTTGATGTAGGGGCTGATCTGGTCCGGCACGCCGTGGGCCATGACGTCGCGCCAGGTGGCGTTGTAGTCTTCCTCCGGATGTTCCGGATTGTGCAGGTAGCGGTCGCTGTAGGACCACTGCTTGACCGGCGCCAGCGCATCGGCCTGGTCGTTGAGCAGTTCGTTGTACTCCTGGCCGGTCAGGTACTTGATGAACTCGAGGGCCTGCCGCTGGTGGCGCCCGGCGGCGTTCATCAGCGTGGCGCGGCCGTAGCCACGGAACTGGCCGCTAGGCCCGAACGGCGGCGCCACCGCGCCCAGTCGGAGCCCGGCGGTCTTGCGCAGGGTACACAGCCACCAGCGCCCGCCGAGCGCCATGGCGCCGCGGCCGCCACTGAAGAAGGTGATCGTCCCAGCGCCCCAGCCGCCCTGCGCCGCGGCGGCCTCCTCCACCGGACTGGGCATGATCCGGTACTTGTAGATCAGGTCGTGCAGCAACTGCACGCCGGCCATCGCCTCGCGACTGTCGATCACACAGCGCGTGCCGTCCTCGTTGTAGATCCGCCCGCCCCACATGACGATGAAGTTCTTCCACTCCCACCAGTCGCTCAACAGCCCGAACTGCTTGGCGCGGCCGTTCGCGTCGCGTGGGGTCAGCTTCTGGCCCAACGCGATCAGCTCGTCCCAGGAGTCGAACCGCTCAGGACACGGCACGCCGGCCTGCTCGAAGACCGCCTTGTTGAGCCAGATGCAGTCCAGGGCCGCGTTGTTCGGCGCACCGTAGACGCGATCGTCCAGGATGCAGTTGGGCACCACGCACGGCCAGATGATGTTCGGCACGTCGAGGCCGGCTGTGGTCAGCGGCCCGGTGAGGTCCTTGGCGATGCCCGACTTGACGTAGGAGCTGAGCTGGAAGCCATCGTAGCAGTCGAACAGATCGGGCCCGACGCCGCCCAGGCACTGCACGATGACCTTCTCCATGCCGGAGTTGGTGGGATCGAGCTTCAGCTCGATGTCGGGATGGAGCTCGTTGAACAGCTTGATCTGACCGCGGCGCACCGGGTTGTCGTCGCTGACCCACAACAGGCGGGTCTTGCCGGCGGCGACGGGCTCCTGGCTGCCGCGATGGGCCACCACCGACAAGAGAGCCAGCGCCGCGATGGCGCCGGCGAAGACCCACTTCATGCTGGCGCGCCTCCATCCGAGACTGTAATGGTAGCACGGGTGGGCCCAGTTGGCTCGCCCCAGCCTCGTTCACCGTCGGCGCCAACTTGCCCTCGCCGCGCGCGCGGCCCACCGCTCCGCGGCGAACATCGGTGGTATCATGCGGCCATGCGCGCGTGAAAGGAACCGCAGTATGGCTCGTGATGCCGCCAAGCCGGTCTCATTGCCGGCCGGCGCACCGCCGATGGACGCCGATCTGGCCGAACTGGCCAAGACCTCCTGCACCTGGTGCGGCAGCACCGCGAGAGACACCTACCAGGGCGAGCGCTGCCATTGGCACCGCTGCCAGCAGTGCGGGTTCTGGATCAGCGAGCTGATCGTCGACCCGCACGTCTATGCCGCCGAAGACTACGGCCTCGACTACCAGCACAGTTACTACGGCTCGTCACTGCGGCGGAAGCTGCGCACGGCGCACTACCGGTTCCAGGTCATGGAACGGGTCTATCCGGCCAAAGGCCACTTCATCGACATCGGTTGCAGCTATGGCAGCATGTTGCTCGCCGGCAACGAGCGCGGTTGGCAGACACACGGCGTCGACATCGCGCCGATCATGGTCGAGCGCGGGCGCGAGCAGGGCCTGGACATCCAACTCGGCAGCCTGACCGAGATCCCGTATGAGGACGGTTCACTCGACGTGGTCCATGCGCGCCACGTGCTGGAGCACGACGTGCAGACCTATCGCGCGCTGCTCGAGATCCAGCGCGTGATGAAGCCCGGCGGCCTGTTGGTGGTCGAAGTGCCCGACGGCGCCTGCCGGCGGACGCGTCTCGATCCGGCCAAGGAAGTGCCGGAGTGGTCGTACCTGCACATGGTCACCTTCACGCCGTCGGTCTTGCGCGGCTTCATGGACCGGGTGGGCTTCGAGCTGCTGCCCGAGCCCTGGCCCGTGCCTGGCCAACCTTCGTTCCAAGCCTGGCACGGCTGGAAGCGGTTCCGCGAAGCCAGGCGCTGGGCGACCTACTTCGTCACCTTCTGGCGCAAGCCCTGACGGTCGCAGCGCAACCAGCCATAGTCGGTGGCCGGATTGACCGTGCCCCAGACCAGGCGGCCCCGAATCGGCTGCCGCTCGGTCCAGGACACCGAGGCAGAGCCCGGCTCGCCAATCGGCGCACTGCGCACCACGTTGACGCGCAGCCGGTCCTGCCGGGCCGTCATACCGAGCCAGTCGAACGGGAGACGCACCACCGCCGACCAGCCGTGGGGACCGATCTGTGTGGCCGCGGCCCATGCGGCGTTCTGCTCGGGCAGATAGCCATCGTCCATCTGGCAGCGGCCCTGGCCGCCGGGCGACAGGTGGATGATCCGCCGCGGCTGCGTGCGCTGCGGCTCGATGTACACCTGCAGGCCCTCGCCGGCCGCCGCCTCGGCGGCCGTCTGGCCCTCGGCCGGACGACAGACGATACCCAGGTAGAGCGCCTCAGCGGTGTGCACCGCCCGCCACTCGGTCACGCGTCCGCGCTGATCGGCCGCGGAGACCGGCAGATGGTCGCAAGGGTCGTAGCCGCACTGGCGGCGCCGCTCGGGATTGAACACGCTGCGCAGCCAGTGCGTGCAGTACGCCGGCGGCACTGACGCCCACACGCCGTCGACCGGCGCGGCATCGAGCGGCGGCGCCGGCGTCACCGCCGCACTCTCGACGACCGGGCCATCCGGCTGCTCGCCGGTGTAGGCGCCGAACAGTGGTGCCCGCTGGTCGGCCCGCGCCGCCACCGCCGGGAACTCTTCGCGCAGCAGGACCTGCAACTGCGCCATACGCCAGCGGATCAGCTCGGGGTGGTACTTGTAGCCCTCGGCCTCCGAGTGGAAGCCGAGGCAGGAGTCGGCCTCGGCCAGCGGCAGCAGCGCCGCGTCGACGGCCAGCTCGTCGGTCACGATCGCGCGCAGGTCGTCGAGCAGCCGCTGCCGCGGCGCCGCCGAGCGCGACTCGGCGAGGCGCTCGCGAAGCTGGTAGAAGCGCAGGATGTTGGCGCCACTACGGAACTGCAGGCCGAGCGCCGTGGCCAGGTCGATATCGCGCAGGCGCTCCGGCCGGTCGGCGAACGCCGGGCGCAAGTCGCGCAGAATGGCCACCCCGCGGTCCCAGGCGGTGGTCATCCGCCGGCACAGCTCTACCACCTCGTCGAGCGTGAAGCCGTTGGCCACGCAATCGGACACATAGTCGCCGCTCGGCGCATAGCCGATCTGCCAGGTCGGCGCCAGGGGCAGCCGCCGCGGCTCGAGGTAGAGCGGCCAGACCGGTCCGTCGTGCATCGGCCCGAAGTAGCCGAAGATGTGCGCCGTCGGGTAGTTGGCGTAGCCTTTTTGGAACCACTCCCACGCCTCGACCACTTCCGCCGCGCGGTCGCCCCAGTCGCGGCGCGCGAGGGAGTCGAGGAAGCGCCGCCGGCTGCGGTGGAACGGCGCGAAGGACAGTTCGCCGGCCGCCTTGGTCATCAGCGACGGGTAGGAGCCGAAGTACCACGAGTGCATGGCGCTGCTGACGCCCAGGTCATGCATGGCGCGGTACTTGCGGTGCAGCAGGCCCGGCGCCGGCACCACCTGCGTGGTGGCCACCTCGTGCGAGCAGCCCACTTGCAGCTTGGCCGACATGCGCCCGCCGGCGGCCACTCGCGCCGTCGCGCTGCGGCGGTACAGGTCGCTGGGCCCGCAGTAGGACAGCCAGTAGTCCCAAGTCGGCCGCAGCCGGCCGAGCTGGCGGTTCTGCCCGCCCGTCTCGAAGTTGTGCTGCAGGATGACGCCCGGCGGCATGTGTCCCGCCGCCTCGACGGTCCGCTCGGGCCCCCAGGCGATGAACTGGCCATACGGCCAGGCCACCAGCTCGGCGTCCGGCGCCACGGCGCTCATGCCCTCGCGCATCGCCGCCAGCGTGTCCGCGAGCACCTCGTACGGCGCGCGCTGCGAGCATCGCGGGCAACGGTTCGGCGTCGGCCACATGCCGCCGTCGGGAATCGCGCCGGAGTAGCAGTGGGTCTGCCGCTCACCCACCGGAATGACGATCAGCCCCCCGAGGTCGGGCACTTCGCTGAACAGCGTCTGCACCGCCTCCTGCACATAGGCGCGCCCGAGTTCGGTGCTGGTGCAGAAGGAGCCGCCATGCCCGCGCAGCTCGGGATGAGCCGCGGCCGCCGCGGCCACGGCGGGCGCCGGCGTGGTCAGCGCCGCCGGCTCGATGCAGAACGGGTAGACCCGGATGCCGTACCGCGCGCACTGCGCGACGGTGCGCCGTAGCTTGGCCAGTCGCGGGCCGGCCTGCTGTCCGTACTCGGGGATCAGGCGTGAGGGGATGGTCTCATACCAGGTGATGGTCATCCACAGCACGTTGACCCCTTCGTGCGCGAGACGGTTCAGGTACTCGTCGGGATAGTAGTCGACGTCGTCGGCCAGTTCGTCCTTGCACTTCGGCGGACGGTTGATGGGCCCGTAGAAGCAGCGCGAGATGCGTGTGCGAATGAGCGGGCGGCGCTGGTGCTGGCCCAGTGGCAGGAATGGGCCGCCGCGACGCAGCAACTCGTCCTCGATCCAGACCAGGCCGCGCCGAATGCCGTCGGTGTCGCCCGCGGTCAACTCGCAGCCGTCGGGCCGCACCGTGACGGTGTGGGCCTCGCGCAGCGCAGTGGCCCGGTAGCGGCAGGTCACTGGAAAGCCGGCCTCGGCGCGCAGGCCGACCGTGCCCAAGAAATGCCGGAAGTCGGCGACGGCCGTGGTCAGCAGACCCCGCGGGTCGGGGAAGTCCATGACCAGCCGGAGGCCGCCGACCGCCTCCACCTCACCGGCGGCCGGCGAGCGGGGCACCCAGGTGACCGGCTGGTGGTACGGCACCGTGCGCAGGTCGTTCACGAACCGCCAAGTGCTTTCGTCCGGCTGTGGCGGCAAAGGGGGCAGCAAGCGCTCCGAACTCATGGCGACCTCCGGGTCGGGCCGATCACGGCGTGGCAGGCTTCGCGCTCGGCGACGGCGGTCCTGCGTGCGGTTGACGGTCGGTGGCGGCCCATGCTATCCTGAAGTTCGTCCACTCGATCCGGCCAACTTGGTGCGGTCGGCGATGGCGACGGAGCAAGCATCATGTGGGGCCCCCTTATCACTGCGATGGTTACGCCGTTCGACCGCGATCTGAAGGTCGACTACGATAAGGCGGCGGCCCTGGCCCAGCATCTCGTCGACACCGGCAGCACCGGCGTGCTGGCCTGTGGTACCACGGGCGAATCGCCCACGCTCACGCACGATGAGGAGCTGGAGCTGATCCGCGTCGTCCGCGATGCCGTCGGCGGGCAGGCGAAGGTGCTGGCCGGCACCGGCAGCAACAGCACCGAGACGGCCCTCTGGATGACCCGCGAGACCGACCAGCTCGGCATCGACGGCGTCATGCTCGTGTGCCCGTACTACAACCGGCCCACGCAGGACATGCTCTACGCGCACTTCAAGACGGTGGCCGCGGTCACCGAGCTGCCGGTGATCATCTACAACATCCCCAGCCGCACCGGGCGCAACATCGAGCCCAAGACCATGGGTCGCCTGACCCACGAGGTCGCCAACATCGTGGCGCTCAAGGAGGCCACCGGCGACCTCGGCCAGTTCGTGGCGATGAAGCTGGCCATGGCCGAGGGCAGTCTGCTCTACAGCGGCGACGACAGCAACACGCCGGCCATTCTCACCGCCGGTGGCGCCGGCGTCATCAGCGTGGCCTCGCACGTCGTCGGCCGACCCATCCGCCAGATGATGGACGCCTTCTGGACCGGCGACTTCGCCGCCGGTGTGTCCGAGTACCTGCGACTGACGCCAATCTTCAACGGGCTCTTCCCGCCGGATTCGGTGAACCCGGCCCCGGTGAAGGAAGCGCTACGGCTGTGCGGCCTGGACATGGGCGGTCTGCGCCCGCCGCTGCTGCCCGTCAGCGCCGAACGTAGCGCGGCTCTGAAGGCAGAGCTGCAGCGCCTCAACGTGATCTGAATGGACGCCCTCCGACTCATTCCGCTCGGCGGGTACGGTGAGATCGGCAAGAACAGCACGCTGCTGGAGCTGAGCGGACAGTTCCTGCTGATCGACGCCGGTATTGCCTTCCCGAACGAGGACGACCCGCTCGGCGCCGACCTGCTGATGCCCGACCTGACCTACCTGCGCGAGCGGGCCGATCAGTTGGCCGGCATCGTGCTGACCCACGGTCACGAAGACCATGTCGGCGGGCTGCCCTATGTGCTCCGCTACGCCAAGGCGCCCATCTACGCCTCGATGCTGACCTGCGGCCTGGTCAAGTCCAAGCTCGGCCAGCACAAGCTCGACGGCGTGCCGCTCAACGTGGTCGAAGCCGGCATGCGCTACCAGGTCGGCCCGTTCGATATCGAGGCCATCCGCGTCACCCACAGCATTCCCGACTGCCTGGCGTTGGCCATCCGCACGCCATTTGGCACCGTGGTCCATTCCGGCGACTTCAAGTTCGACCACACGCCCATCGACGGCCGTGCCACCGACTTCTCGGCGCTCGCGCGTCTCGGCGACGAGGGCGTCCGACTGCTCATCTCCGACACGACCAACATCGACCGCGCTGGCCATACACCGTCGGAAGCCGTCGTCGGACCGTCCTTCGAGCGCATCTTCGCCACCACCACCGGCCGCATCTTCGTGGCGACCTTCGCCAGCCAGATCCACCGCATCCAGCAGGTCATCGACGTGGCCGAACGGTATGGCCGCCGCGTGCTGGTCGCCGGCCGGAGCATGGAGCGGTTCGTCAGCGTGGCCCGACAGCTCGGCTACCTGCACATCGCCGACGCCACGCGCGTGACCGCCACCGAAGCCAATGCGCTACCGCCCGAGCAGCTCGTCGTCCTGATCACGGGCTCGCAAGGCGAGCCGGTCAGCGGGCTCAGTCGTCTGTCGCGCGGCAAGCACGCCAAGCTCCGGATGCACGCCGGTGACACGGTCATTCTGTCCGCCCGGCCCATTCCCGGCAACGAGGCCCTGGTCTGGCGCCTGATCAACGACCTGATGCGGAGTGGCGCCAACGTGGTCGACCACCGGCAGGAAATGGTCCACGTCTCGGGCCACGCCAGCCGTGAGGAACTGGCGCTGTTGTTCAACCTGGTCCGCCCCGAGTACGCCGTGCCGTTCCATGGCGAGTACCGCCACATGATCGCCTACGGCGAGTTGGCGCAGGACGTCGGCCTGTCGCACGAGAACGTGTTCTTGTTGCAGAACGGCGACGTGCTGCGGCTCGATGCGGCCGGCGCCCACGTCGATCCGCCGGTGCCGCACGGCACCTGGTGCATCGAGGGCAGCCGCGTCAACGAGGCCGGCGCCAACGACGCCGTGGTGCAGGACCGCCAGTTCCTCGCCGACAGCGGCGTGATCACCGCCGCAGTGGCCTGGGACTTCGCGGCCGGACAGGCCATCGTGCCGCCGGTGGTCAGCGTGCGCGGCGTGCGTGTGCGCCTGGGTGACGAAGCTCTGCCCGCCTGCCTGGCCGATGCCGCCGAGCGGCTGGCGGCGCACTTGGCCGACCTGGACGACGACGCACGGGTCAGCTTCCAGGAGGTCGAGCGCGCGGCCAAACGCTTCCTGCGCAGCTACTTCCAGGTCGCCACGGGTACCTACCCGGTGATGCAGGTGCTGGTCGCCGGTGGCCCCACCGACGCCGCGTCGGCCGAGGTCACGGCAGAGCCGTAGTGGTGTCGGGCCGGTAGCGGTTCGGACCGAGGTAGACGGCGGTCAGCTCGCCCGGCCCGACCAGGTCGAGGCCCTTGTCGGGCTCCGGCGTGACCACGCCCAGCACCTGCCCGGTGGCCGGCTCGACCCAGTGCAGCCAGCGCCCGGCACACTCGGCGGCGCTAAGCGAGAGGCCGCCTTGCCCGTCCGTCAGCGCCCCCAGTTCGTCGGCGCTGCTGCTGACTCGCCAGCCGTGACGCTCCGGCTGCACCGTCCAGGCCAGCGGATCGTCGACCAGCCGCAGCCAACCCAGCAGGCCACTGACCGCCTCGCTTGGTCCGTGGACCACGCGGGCGCCGGCCAGCAGCGCCTGGTAGGCCGCCGCCGGCGTGGTGGCCGCCTGCACCAGCGGCTCGCCGGCCACCGGTATCTGGTGCGGCTTTGCCGGCTCCGGCAGCCGCGTCAGCACGACCGCCAGACCCGCGTGGCGGGCGGCTTCATCGGCCCGGGCCGCGGCCTCGCCGTCCAGGTCGGGCAGCACAATGCCGCCGTAGCCGGCCTCGACGACCCGCCGTACGCGCTGGCGCGTCTGCCGCTCCGACGCCGCCGGCTCGAACATCGCCGCCACGATGACGACCTCGCGCTCGCCGCGGTACGGTCGCCCGCCCTCAAACCGGATGGCCATCGCCTGCCCTCACCGTCCAGTCAGACCCAGACCGGCGAAGCCGGTGGTGCCGAAACCGCCATGACGCCACGCCGCGTCCGCCGGTGCGGCCGCCTTGCCGGCCCGCGGCGGCGTCATGATCCAGAACACCAACGGCGCCACGGCCAAGGCGCCCACCACCATGAACCACGTCGGCCGAAACCGCAACAGCAGGTACAGACCGCTGTAGAGCAGCAGCACCAGTGGCGTGGCAGCCACGGCCTGCCAGAGGCCCCCGCGCCACCACAGGAGCACCGCCATCAGCGCGGTCGGCAGCGCCACCAACCACAGCGGGCGCAGCCACGGCCGCGGCGCCGGCATCACGAAGGACGGCACTTCGGGCGCCGGTTGGGCCACAGCGCGCTTGGCCGGTGCCGGCAGACCAGCGGCCACGCTGACCCGCTGCACCGCCAGCGACAGAGCCTTGCCGACGGCCTCGGCACTGCGCTCGGCCAGCGCCGGCTGCACCATCTTGGCAATCTCGGCGCGCGTCTCCGAGGTGAACTTGGCCGCCAGATTCGGCGTCACCGCCACCGTCGCCAGCTTCTTCGCCACGTTCAGGTGGAGCACCACGAAGCGGAGCTGCTCCAGCTCGCCCTGACCACTCGTGGAGGCCGGCTCGTTCCCCTCCTCCGAGCCCTCCTCCGGCGCCTCGCGCCAGCCGGTCAGCCACGCCTGCGCATCGGCCGGGTCGCCGTCTCTGGAGTTGCTGTCACCACGGACGATGACGACGGCGAACTCGGTCTCGGTGCGCTCACCGAACTGCTGCACCTGCGCCGAGAGCGACTGCCGCCGCGCCTTGCTGAGCAGTCCGACCCGGTCGTGGACACCGGGTCCGAAGTACTGCGCCGCGGCCGGCCCGACGGCGAGCGTGACGAGAACGAGGAGCAGCGCGCGGCGCCTCACAATGACGCCCCGTCCGGCTCATCCACCGACGATTCCGGCGCGTGGTCGGTCTCACCGTCCATCGCGGCGGCCTCGTCGCCGGCGGCGCCCGCCTCGCACGGCGGCTCGCCAGACGCCGTCAGCGATTCCGGCACCGGCTCCTCGGTGGCCGGCGCGTCCAAGTCGGCGGCCGGCTCGTCGCTCACCAGGTCCGCTACCTCGGCGTCGAAATCGGGCACGACCTCGGCCAGAGGGCTGTCGGCGGCACCCGCGGGCTCGGCGGCCGACGGTTCCTCGGTCGACGGCTCGGGCGCCGGCTCGCCGGCGGCCTCGGCCGCCGGCCCGCTCGCCAGCAGTTCGGCGGCCAGGTCGGGCGCCGACGGCGCCGTCTGGCCGGGCACCAACGGCCAGGTGCCGCTCGGCAGTTCGGACGTGCGCTCCGCCCATTCGGCGGTGAGGCTCAGCAACTCCTGCGCGAGGTGCGGCAACCGCTCGCGACCGACCGGCTGACCATCGCCGCGCAGCGCGTGCAACTGGCGCAGCACCCCCAGGTCGATGCGCAGACAGCGGGCCACATCGCCCATGGCCTGCACCGGATTGCCGTCCGTGGTGCGACCGTACAGCCGCATCAGGTTGCGCAGCAAGTGCAGCACACTGTTGTACGCACGGCGCAGCAGCGCGTGCGTCGCCACCGCGTCGCCGAGGACCGCCATCAGGCCGCCGCGCAACCCGAAGACCTTGTCACGCAGCTCGAACCGCAACTGCGCCAGCAAGGCGTCGAGACTGGGATCGATCTCCGCCAGCAGGTTCTCGCCGGCCAGCAGCACTTGCCGGTCGCGGATATCGAGGAGCGTCGCCGGCGCCACCGCCAGCGTGGGCGCCAGATCGTCGACCGCCAGCACGACGGGGGTCAGTCGTTCGCGCGGGTACCGGGCTGCCAGCCGGGCCACCAGCCGCAGGTCTTCGGTGCGCACCGCTTCCAGCACCAGCAGCAGGTTGAGGTCGGACCACTCGGCCTGCCAGCCGCCGTGGACGGCGCTGCCGTACAGCGCGAACATGCGCAGGCGCGGGCTGAACGCCTCATTGACGGCGGCCGCGAAGCCGGTCAACGCGCGGCGGGCCGGCTTGGGCAGTCCGAGATCGAGCGCTGCGTCCGACGGCATCGGGTCACCTGTGGAGTCGCGGCATCTTAGTCGGTTCAGTCACCGAGTGTCAAGCCAGGCACGGCGCGCGTCACCGCAGCGTCTCCAACGCGTCGCCCACGCGGAGCCGGAGCGCGGCCAGCCGATCCGGATCCGGCAGGATGTCGGTCGCCCGGTAGCCGCCGGCGTTCGGGATGAAGGCCAGCGCCCGCACCTCGTCGAGCAGCTTGCGCACCTCCGGCTGCCGGCCACCGCGCCGCTCCAGCGCGGTCAGCAGTTCGTAGTCCTCCACGCCCTGCCGCGCCTGCTCCAGGCGCACCGTCGACAGCGGCCCGGGCAGACCCAGCGGCTCGCCCGGATAGGCGATATAGCCGTCGCCGTTCGGGTAGCGGACCCAGTACCACTGTCCCGGCGTGTCGCTCTGATGGATGAACTCGTGCCAGCCATACTGGAACGGGTCGTAGGTGTACCACGAGATGCCCCAGAACTCCCAGCCGGTCATGCCGTGCGCGAAGCAGTAGTAAGGCAGCAGGCGCTCGCAGGCGTTGTACGGCGTGTCGATCTCCATCTGGCCATCGACGGTGAACCACAGCTTGTCGCCCGCCGCGCCGCGCCGTTTGGCCACATCCATCGGGAACAGGCCGTACTGCGCGATGCCCCAGTGGTTCAGCCGGCCTTCCCACTGCGGCACGAAGCCCCAGGTGCTCGAGTACACCGGGATCTTCGGGTCCACCTGCCGCACGAAGTCAATCACCTCGCCCAGCCACTTGACCACCTCGGGCCGGCTGTAGTGGGGCTCATCCGAGATGTAGAGCGACAGCCGGTCGGCCCAGCCCTTCGCCTTCACGTGCGCCCAGAACTGCCGCACCGCGCTCTGGTAGGCCGCCTTGAACTCCGGCGACGGGTACTTCAGACCCAGGAACTCGCGCGGCGGATGGGCCCAGCCGCACGAGTAGAAGATGGGCGGGAAGTAGCCGGCGCTGACCTTGAGTTCGTCGAACAGCAGCGTCGCGTCGCGGTCGTAGTCGGTCGTGTCCATCTTCACCTGGCCGTCGACCAGGCTGAACTTCGGCTGCGCCAAGGTGTTGTCGGGGCTGATGTGGCGCTGCGCCATGAAGCGCCACCAGCGCTCATGGTCGGCGCGCGAGCGTACGTCGTGGTGCGCCGTGCCGTTGCGCACATCGCAGATGACCTGCAGGCTCGGCCGCTCGGGCAGCACCAACGACCAGACGCGCACCGTCAGTGGCAGCGTCACGGTCTCGGCACCGGCCTGCACCGTCACCTGCCCGCGGTACTCGCCCGGCGCGGCGTCCTTTGGCGCTGCCACCGTCAGCCAGAACGGCTGCGTGGTTCCGGCAGCCACCTCGGTCGTCTCGCCGACCGGCGCGAGGTAGTCCGGCCACCAGTCACGCCAGCCGTCGGTCCGCCCGAGCGGACCGATCTTGCGCCGCTCCCATGGCTGCGCCGGTGAGGTGTAGTAGCCGCCCGCCTGCAGGCACGGCACGTACCCCACCCGCTCGACACGCGGCGCCGGCAGCGTGCGGTCGCCCGCGCGCAACGGACCGACGGTGAGCTTCACGGCCGCCTTGGCCGCCGGCCGCACACACAGTTGCAGGCACTCGGCGCCGTTGCGCGGCGTGGCCACGGCCAGTTCGCCGACGCGGCGCGGCGCGCTGTCGCGGAAGACCTTGACCAGCGGGTTCTCCGCCCACACCGCCAGCGGTCGCACCGGACCCGCATCGCGCAGCGGTCCCAGCCCGGCGACCACCGTGCGCATGAACACCACGCCGTCGTGGTACACGGTGCCGCGCGCGTTCATGGTCAGGTGCAGCTCGAACTGCCGCGTGTCGCCGCTCATGGTCGCCACGCCGGACACCGGCTGCCAGTCCTGGTCGCCACTGAGGTTGCCGCCGGCGCCCCAGAACTTCGCGCCGCTCAGTTTGCCCTCGGCGTCCTGGAAATGGCCGTGGATGGTCACGCCGCCGTCGGTGATGCGCTCGGTCTTCACCTGGCAGGAGTAGAAGTAGCTCTCGCCCGGCGTCACCGGCACCTTCTGGCGCCAGCCGACCCAGGCCAGTGGCGCCGTGGGCGGCACGGCCAGCTTGGCGCACCAGCGACCGACCGGGCCGCCCTCGACCCGGCGCATCGTGGGCACGCTGTCCGACTTGCCCTCCACCGCGCCCGGCCAGGCCGTCGGTTGCTGCTCGCCCTCCTCGAACGACGGGTTGCGCGCCAGGTTGGCCGGATGGTTGACCAGATCGGCATACGACAGCGCCGGCCCAGCCGGCAGCGCCGCGTCACGGCTGATGAACAGCGCGAACTCCACAGCGCTACGCGCCGGCACGTCGGCCACGAACACCAGGTTGCTGCCGGCGCGCAAGGTCGGCAGCGTCCGCCCGTTCGGGGCCACGGCGCGCAGCGAGCGCAGCGACCAATCGCCCCGCAACTTCACCGCCAGGCTGCCCACCGGGACCTGCACCAACGCGCCCGGGATCGCCTCGCCCGGATTGACCAGCTTCACCGGTACGCGCACGTCCCACTGACCGGCCTCGTTCGGCCGCGCCGGCGCCGCCACCGACGCCAGGTTCAGCCGCTCCACCGCGCCCACCTGCCAGGTCACCACCTCGGCCGCGGTGTCCAGACACTCCAGCTTGAGGTCATCGTACCAGGCCGTGCCGCTGCCCCAGAGCACGGAGCCGCAGGTCAGGCCGACCGCGTCCGACGGTGTGGTGAACTCGCAGGCCACCTGGGTCCAGTCGAAGCTGCCCTCGCGCCCGAACACCTTGTTCACCGCCTGCGAGTTGGCCGGCGTGGCCACATGTACGAACCAGCCCGCCTGGCCGCTGACCTTCTCGCCGCGGACCCAGACCGTCAGCCGGTAGCGGGCGCCGCCGCGAACCGACAGGTTGCCCTGCCGGGCGCCGATCCAGGTGCGCTCGGCGCCGGGCGCCACGACGCACTTGAGGCAGCGCTGGCCACCGTGCGGTCGCTCGGTCACCCAGGATAGCTGGTGGTGGTCGTCACCCGCGTCGAGCTGCCACTGCGCCGGCGCGGCGCCGGTGCCGCTCTCGAAGCCGGCGTTGCTCAGCGCGGTGGCCCCGCGGAGATAGTCGGGCACGGGGTAGGTGCCCGGGTGATCGAAGTAGACGTAGAGCCGCTGCCGACCCGACGCCGGCATGGTACCGGGCACCAGCAGGCTCGAACCGGCGGCGACCAGACCGTCGGTCTGGCGCGCACCGGCCGCGTCGCGCAGGTCGAACAGCAACTCGGCGCCGGCCTCGTCACAGACGCGGAGGTCGCGCGCCCGGGCGCCGATCAGGGCCGCCAGCCCGCCCGGGCCCACCGGGACGCCGACCGGGCGGCCCTGCAACTCGACGGCCTGGCCGTTCCGCAGCTCGATGGCCACCCGCGCGCGCCAGCAGTCGTCCAAACCCAGGAACAGGTCGCGCTGCCACGGCGCCTCCGCGCGCACCGGCAGCGCGGCCATGGCCAGCAACAAGACGATCGCCCGCATCACACCGTCTCCTCGTCACCCACCCGGTCAGCCACCCAGACCAGCCGACACCGGTTCAGTTGGCCGCCTGAGGCCGCAGCCCTCCCATCGCCGCAGTCTGCCCGTGTGTTTCCTCGTATGACACCGCTGGCAGAAAGATGCTTGACAAGCATCTCCGCTGCGGTGTCTAATGGTGCAAAGGCAAGTTGGGGACACGATTCCCAGTCGGGCGGATGCCCGAACCTCCCATCCCCAAACCGGCCGATCGGTCACCCCACCGGTCGGCCGGTTTGCTTTGGGCGCCTCGCAGGAGCGCCGCCGGCGGCGGCCAAGTCGCTCGCAGGAGCCGCCATGACTTCGCTGCTGACCGCCGCCCTGGGCCTCTGTCTGGCTGCGCCGCCGGCACCGCCGGCCAGCTTCTTCGCCCGCCTCGACCTGGCCCGTCCGGAGCTGGCTGCCGTGGCCCGCGCGGTGGCTGCCGAGGACTTCGGCCGGGCGGCCCGCGAACTCCACGCGTACTACCGGCAACGCCGCCAGCCGGTGCCCTACCCCGGCTGGGCGCCACGGGCCGCGCTCGACCCGCAGTACGATCGCCGCGCCGCCGAGGCCGTGCTGCGGCGTGACTACCGGTTCGTCGGCAAACCGGCCACACTGACCCCGGTTATCGACTGGAACGCCGATCCGCACCACGATCCGGAGTGGCCGATCGAGTTGAACCGCCATGCCACCTGGGTGGCTCTCGCGGCGGCCTGGTGGGCGACCGATGACGCCCGCTACGTCGCAGATGTCTGCGGCCAGATCGAGCACTGGCTGGCCGTCAACCCGCGGCCGGCTTCGCCGCGCGCGGCGCGCTGGACCTGGCGGACGCTCGAGTGCGGCATCCGCCTGGGCGGCAGTTGGCCCGACACGTTCTGCCGTCTGGTGGCCAGCGACCGCTTCACCCCCGAGCTGCTGGTGGCCATGCTGGAGGGCATCTGGCAACAGGCCGACTACCTGCGGCACTTCCATGGCGGCGGCAACTGGCTGGTCATGGAGCGCACCGGCCAGCTCGTGGCGGGCATCGTCTTCCCCGAGTTCAAGGACGCGGGGGCCTGGCGCGACCTGGCCTGGGCCACGCTGCACCAGGAGCTGACCGCGCAGGTCTACCCGGACGGCGCCCAGATCGAGCTGACGCCGCACTACCACGGCGCCACGCTGTCCAGCTTCCGGCGGGCCTGCGACGTGGCGATGGCCAACCAGGTGGCGCCCCCGCCCGACTTCGCCGGTCACCTGGAGCGGATGTACGAGTACCTGCTCTACATCGCCAAGCCCGACGGCCACATTCCGATGTTCAACGACTCCGACCACGACCAGACGCTGGGCTGGATGCGTGACGGCGCCCGGCGCTTCGGCCGCACCGACATGCTCTGGCGCGCCACGGCTGGGCGCGAGGGCCGCCCGCCGGCCAAGACCTCGGTGGCCTTCCCCTGGGCCGGGCAGTACGTCATGCGCAGCGGCTGGACCAACGACGACGTCTACCTGGCGCTCGATGCCGGACCATACGGCTTTGGGCATCAGCACGAGGACAAACTGACCGTCGACGTCTGGGGCAACGGCCAGGAGCTGGTTGTCGACCCGGGGCGCTACACCTACCAGGGCGGCCGCTGGCGCAGCTACTTCGCGCAGACGGTCAGTCACAGCACCGTGCTGGTCGATGGCCACAATCAGCGACGCGGCCGCACGCCGCGCAGTGAGTGGGTGCTGCAACGACCGTTGGACAACCGCTGGCTGTCGACCAGCGATCTCGATCTGGCCAGCGGCAGCTACGACGACGGGTACGCCGGCGCCGACGAGGTCAGCCACGTTCGGAAGGTGGCGTTCGTCAAGCCGCGGCGCTACTTCGTGGTGGTGGACCTGCTGCTGCCGACTGGGCCGACCCGAGCGCACGAGGCCACGGTGCAGTGGCAGATGGCGCGCGCGGGCGCCCGCCTCGACCCGGTCACGCAGGCCGTGGCCGGCACGGCGCCGGAGGCCAACGTGCTGATCCAGCCGAGTGTCACCGGCGCGGAGGTGGAACTGCGCGAAGGCGCCGACAACCCGCCGGCCGGCTGGGTCGGCTGGAGCCTGCACCAGGCTCGCAAAGACCCGGCCACCTTGGCCCGCTACCGGTACCAGGGCACGCCGCCGATGGCCGTCGAGACCGTGCTCTACCCGTTCCGCGGCGCGGCGCAGCCGAAGCTGACGGTCCGGCGCCTGCCGGCGCGGCGCGGCGACCGCGTGCTGTCGCCGACCGAGGCTACCGCTCTGGAGGTCGCGGGTGACGGTTGGCGCGACGTGCTCTACTGGTCGCACACCGCCGAACGCGGTGAGACCACCGTCGACGCGCAACGCACGACGGCCGAGGTGCTCCTGGCCGCCGACGGCCGCGCGGCGGTGTCGGCCTGGCCGGCACCGTCGGGTGACCCGCCGCGGCGCGACCTCGACCAGAACCGGATCGCGGTGACCGTGCCGCGGGCGGCAGCGCTCAAGCTGCGCTACGGCTATGCCGCCGGCGGCTGGCTGTTCGAGACGCCGCCGACCGCACCGGCCACTTCGGGCACGTTCAGCGTGCACACCCCGCGCACCGCCCTGCCCTACCGGTACGAGGTCGTCGCGACCGGCGACACCGGCGAGACCGTGCTGCAAACCGGCGTGGTCCAGGTCGCCGAGCCGTCCTCGTTCGAGTTCACCAGCGGCGACTTGGCCGGCTGGAGCGGCACCAACGCCCGGATCACCGACGGCGCCCTGCGGATGTCGGCCGCACCGGAGCGGCAGCCGGTCTACCTGACCGCGCACCGCCCCACGGTCCTCTCCGTGGGGCCGGGCTTCGGCCTGACTCTGCGCTGCCGGGTGCCACTGGCCAGTGGCGGCGAGGGCTTCTACACCAAGGTGACCCTGAGCGACGACCACGGCTTGGACTGGTCGGCCTACTTCGCGCGCTCGCCGTGGTCGGACTGGCGCGAGGTGACACTGACCGCGGCCGACTTCCGCGGCGACACCAGCCGGCGCCCGGACCAGCAAGGCCAGCGGCTCCCGTCAGCGCTGCGCGTGGTGCGCGTGGCGGTCACCCTCCGCAAAGGCACCACCGCCGAGGCCGTGGCGCCGGCCCTCGAACTGGCGCGGATCGCCTGGACCAGCCGCTGACGGCACCAGGAGTCCGTTGCACACGGTCGCGCCGCCGCACCGCCGACAGCGAGACAGCCCCGCAGCCACGGTCGACCAACAGACGCTCGGCCGACTGGCCGTCCGCGTCCACTGGCAGTAGCGCTGGTTCAGGCGCCCATGGCATCACGGGTTGACCGGCTGGTCGGTCTTTCCTGGCGCAACAGGCCCCTAGCGGGTGGCCGCCGCGCGCGGGGCGCCGCAGGCGGCTATCCTGGCCTGCATGTCGGGCGTTAGCAGTTTGACCAGCTCGGCGTTGTAGGTGTGCGACGAGGTGTCGCTCAGCGCGCTGTAGCCGAACACGCGATGAGCGCCGATGGCGTAGCCGCGCGACTTGGCGGCGGGCGAGCCGGCTTCGACGATGGGGTCCACGTCGGTGGTGACGATGGAAATGGTCTGGTCAACGTTGCGCTGGATTGCGAACGTGCGGAACTGCTGCGGGAAGTCGCGCAGCGATGGTGTCTCCACCTCCCAGAAGCCGCGCTCGGGGTGGGCGGCGTCGGGCGACGGGTGCGGCGTCACCGTGTTGACGTGACGATGGCCGGCCAGTAGCAGGATCAGGTTCGGGTAGTTGTGCAGCGTGGCGATCAGTTCGGCATCGCTCTTGTACGAGGACGCATGGAACTGCGGGTGAGGTGCCGTGTCGGCCTGGCTCCGGCGCGGGTTGATGGGAACGTGCGTCGCCACGATCATCAGGTCGCCGACATCCTGGCCAGCGCCGAGCTGGCGTGTCAGCCACTCGAAGCGCTCGCGGTCCACCCATCCGCTACCGTAGTAGGCGGATCCACGCCCGACCTCGGTGGTCAGGCAGGTGTCGTTGAGCACCATCACCCGTAGCGGCACGTTGGCCACCGGGCGGAAGACATAGCAGCCCTCGGGGCTGGAACCGTGGAACCCGTGACCCGCCGGCAGCGACGTGGAGACGTCGAACTCGGCGAGGAGGTTGGCCACCGAGGCACCCGTGGGCGACAGCAGGCGCCGGTTGGCATCGGCCACCACCGTCGGCGGCGTCGCGAAGTCGGCCTCCGGTCCGCCCTTGACCACATTGCCCAGCGGCGTGGCGCCGTCGATGACGCCGCAGTACACGCCCGTCTGGCTGGTGTTGTCGGGGACCAGCAGATGAGCGCCGATGTTCAGCACGGTGTCACCGACGGCCGCGGCCTGGATCTTGGCGGTGGGGTACTCGACGCCCATCCAGAAGTGATCATGGTTGCCCACGGTGGCATACCAAGGGATGGCCGGGTTGAGGCCAGCGGCCTGGAACGGCCGCTGGTAGTCGATGGTCGACGCGCCGTCATGCGCGCCCGAACTCGGCGTGATCGGCTTGCCGTCCATCACATCGATGAACCAGCGCACTTCGTTGTACTGCGCGCCGTTGGCCACATCGCCGAGCACGACGCCAAAATCGAGCGGCGACAGCGCATGAAGCGCGTTGACCGTGCGCACCGCGGCGTCGAGCACCTGGGTGGTGGACAGTTCGACGGGCGACCAGGCCGAGACCGCCAGGCCGCCACTGCCAAACGCCGCCGACCAGCCGAAGTACGGCACCTGGGCGGGCGATTCCTTGTCGGTGATGTGGATGTCGCTCATGGTGAAGAACGACGCCAACTGGCCGGCGTTGGGCGAGACGGCGTAGCCGGCGGGCATCAGGTCCAGCTTGCGGCCCTCGTCCTCGCCTGGGCCGTCGACCCACGCGCTGTAGCCGTTGGTGGCATAAGCGGCCACGTCATTGGGCGCGATCGGCGGCGCGGTCACCGCCACGGGCCGCACGGTCCGCTGGCGCGTGGTGAGCTGCGCCGCCGGCGCGAGCTTGCTCGACGAGCCACAGCCCGCCCCGATCAGTCCGGTCACGACCGCAGTGGCCACGACGATGGTCTGGCGCACGCCTCTCTGCCGCATGTTCGCACTCCGTTCACCGGCCAGGCAACTGACGCGCCGCCAGCCGGCGCACGACCATCGCGCACGCGCAGAGCGAACGACACATGGTAAGCATCGGCCGTCAGCGGCGCGGCTTAACACCAGGGCATCAGGCACCAGCACCGGGTGGCCTGCCCGGCCATGCCCGCCTCGCACGCCGAGGTCATGTCGGTGACCGGCAGTGGCCGGTGCGCGTGCTGCACGACCGCGGCGCCAGCGTCCGGCTGGGCCCGAGTAGGTCGCCCGAGCGTCCACGACCGCCGGGTGCGGCCCGCGATGCTGCCGGCCATGCCCCGCGTCGCCGAGCCGTCGCCGTCCAGCTTCGACCACGGCGGGCTCGGCGGCTGGAGCGGCAGCCACACCCGCCCGGTGGCCATCACGGTGCGACCGGAGTTCGTGCTGCCGGCGGCCGCCGGCAGCGAATCGGGTCGCTGCCGGTGGAGGAGTCGCCTCGTGCCAATGGAACCCGCCGGGCGGCAGTGACGGAACGGAGAGCTGGGCATGACGCCAAGAGAGCGGGTGAACGCGGCGGTGCGACGGCAGCCGGTGGACCGGGTGCCCAAGGAAATGGGCTTCACGCCCGACGTGGCGGCGATGGTCCAGGCACACCTCGGCGAGGGCGTGTCCGCTCACCGGCACTTCGGCTGGGAGACCACCGGCGTCGGCTTCAAGGGGCCGAGCCAGGCCGGCGACTTCGCCCGGTACTTCGAGGGCCACGAGGGCCTGAGCATCGATCCCGACTATGGCATCGCGACGCGGCCGGCCGGGTTCCACCACTTCTTCGGCTATGTCCACCCGCTCCGGGACGCTCACAGCCTGGCCGACCTGGAAGCCTATCCCTGGCCCGATCTCGCCGCGCCGGAGCGGCACGCGCACCTGGAGGCGGACGTGGCTCGGCTCCATGCCGACGACTGGCACGTCTCGGGCTTCATCGGCCACATCTGGGAGACCGGCTGGCAGATCCTGGGCTTCGAGCGCACGTTCAACGACCTGGCGCTGAACCCCGAGTTGCCGCGCTATGTGCTGGAGCGCATCTGCGAGGGCAACTGCATCAAGGCGCGCCGCCTGGCCGAGGCCGGCGTCGACATGATCCGCTGCGGCGACGATGTCGGCATGCAGGACCGGCTGATGATGAGCCCCGACATGTGGCGCGAGTTCCTCAAGCCGCTGCTGGCCCGCGAGATCGCCGCGGCGCGCGAGGTGAACCCGGACATTCCGGTCTGGTACCACTCCGACGGCGTCATCACACCCATCCTCGATGACCTGCTGGAGTGCGGCGTGACGGTGCTCAACCCGGTGCAGCCCGAGTGCCTCGACCTGCGCTGGTTGAAGGACCACTACGGCGACCGGTTCTCGTTCTGGGGCACCATCGGCACCCAGACCACCATGCCGTTCGGCACGCCCGACGACGTCAAGGCGGCCGTCAAGGAAGCGATCGAGATCTTCGCACCGGGCCTGTTCCTGGCGCCGACCCACGTGCTCGAGCCGGAAGTGCCATGGGAGAACATCGTGGCCTTCCACGAAGCCATCGACGAGTTCGGCGTGTTTGCCTGACCGCGCCACGGGGGCGCATGGGTGATGATCGGCCGGCCGCTGCTGTGGCTGTGCACTGCCTTCGGCGCGGGAGTCGTGGCGGGGCTGCAGGAGGCCGCCTACGGCCGGCCATGGTGGTCCGCCATCGGCGTCTGCCTGCTCGTGGCGGCGGTCTGTCGCGGTCGCGGGCGGCTGGCCCTGAGCGCCGGCCTGGTCATCGCGTTCTCAGGCGGCGCGCTGCGTTCGGGCGGTGCGGTGGCCGCCTGGGAAGCCGAGCCGCTCCGCCGCTGGGTCGACCGGCCAGTGGTCGTCGAAGGCACCATAGCCGCGCCGCCGGAGCCGCGCGCGTCAGGTGGCGAACGGCTCGACCTGGCGGTCGCCTGGCTGTTCGATGGCGACCGGCCACTCGCCGTACGCGGCCTGGCGCGGCTGCGGAGCGAGCGGGCGTCGGGGCTCGCCCTGGGCGACCGCATCCAGACGCGCGTGACCTTCAGCGCCGGGCGCACCGCGGGCAATCCCGGCCAGTTCAGCGAGCAGGCCTGGCTGCGGCGCGACGGCGCCGCCGTCACCGCTCCACTGACCGCACCGGTCCGCCTGCTCGGCCGCGGCCAGGCCGGTCGGCTCGCCCGTTGCTCAGCGTGGCTCCGCGGCCGCCTCTGCGGCGCGGTCCGGCGCACCATGCCGGGACCGGCGGCCGCAGTGCACGCCGACCTGCTCAACGCGATGGTCTTCGGCAGCTACGCGGCGCCGGTCGACCCGTTGCACACCACCGCCTTCCGCCGTGCCGGCGTCAGCCACGTGCTGGTGGCCTCGGGCACGCAGGTCTCGCTGATCCTGGCCGCGCTGCTGCTGCTCAGCCGCAACGCGTTCGTGCCACCGGCGGCCAGCCTGTCGCTGGCGGTCTTGCTGGTCGGCGCCTACACCTTGGTCACCGGCGGGCAGGCCTCGATTGTGCGCGCCGACGTGATGGGCTTGCTGGTGCTCGGCGCGGCCGCCGCCGGGCACGACGACGACTTGCCGACCAACCTGGCGTTCGCCGCCGCGCTGCTCCTGCTGTACGAGCCGTTGGTCGTGCTCGACATCGGCTTCCAGTACAGCTTCGCCGCCACCGCGGGCCTGATCTTCCTGGGCGTGCCGCTGCTGGCCCTGGCCGGCCAACACCTGCCGAAGTGGCTGCAGGCCCTGGCGGCCATCCCGGCGATGACTCTCGGCGCGCAGCTCTTCGTGCTGCCGCTGACCATCATCCACTTCCGCGAGGTGTCCCTGGCGGGCCTGCCGGCCAACCTGCCGGTCATTCCCTGGTCGGGCGTGCTGGTGGTGACCGGCCTGGCCGCCGCCATGGTCGGACAGGTGTCGGCTGCCGCGGCGGGGGCGCTGAACTGGGTCAACCACGAACTGCTGCGGGTGTTCCTGACGGTCGTCTGGTGGTTCGCCCGACAGCCGTGGGCCGTCTGGTCGCCGGTGGTGCTCACCCCCAGCCAGATCGGACTCGGCATTGCGTCGGTTGGAGGAGCGTGCCTGATGGTGTCCGCGACCAGCCGGGCCTGGTTCACCCGCCAGCGCCTCACCCTCGTGGCCGTGGCCGCGGCCGCGGCCGGCATGGTCTGGCTGGCCTGGTCAGGCACCTCGCGAGGCCTGCAGGTCACGGCCTTCGACGTGGGCGAGGGCGACGCCATCCTGGTCCGCGGACCCGGTGGGCGGAGCCTGCTCGTCGACGGTGGTCCGCGGACCGAGTTCGACGGCCAGGTCCGCGACGCCGGTCGCGAGCGCGTTGTCCCCGCCCTGGCGCTGATGGGCGTGCGGCGTCTGGAGGCCGTGGTCGGCACGCACCCGCACAACGACCACCTCGGTGGCCTGGTCAGTGTGGTGCAGGCGTACCCGCCGGGCCGCCTGCTGTTGCCGCCCGCGGCGGAGCAGAGCCCGATCGCGGAGCCGCTGCGCACGATGGCGGCGCAACACCGGGTCAGCCGCGCCACGCTGGTCCGCGGCGACCGGTTCGACCTGGGCGGAGGCGCGCTGGCCGAAGTGCTGTGGCCGCCGCGCGACCTGGTGGCCGCGGCCAGCCCGAACAACACCTCGGTGGTGTTGCGGCTGACCTACCGCCAGGTGTCGTTCCTGCTCACCGGCGATCTGGAGGCGGCCGGCGAGGAGTGGCTGCGGCGCTGCGGCGACCAACTGGCCGCCACGGTGCTGAAGGTCGGGCACCAGGGCTCGCGGAGCAGCACGTCGGCCGCCTTCCTGGCCGCGGTGCAGCCGCGGTTTGCGGTGATCAGTTGCGGCCCGAACAGCTACGGCCATCCGGCCGAGGACACGCTGCGACGGCTCGCCGAGCAAGGCACCACGGTTCACCGCACGGACCAGCACGGCATGGTAACATACCGCACCGATGGGTATACAGTGAACGTGCAGTGCTACGGCCGGCGCTAACCGGCGGAACAGGAAAGCGGATGGACCAGGCGACGTTCCGAGACTTGGCGGACCGCATCATCGCCAATGTCGAGCAGGTGATTCTGGGCAAGCGCCGGCAGGTGGAGTTGGCGGTGGCCGGGTTGCTCTGCCGCGGGCACCTGCTGATCGAGGACAAGCCCGGCACCGGCAAGACCATGCTCGGCCGGGCACTGGCCCGGAGCATCGGGTGCCGGTTCAGCCGCATCCAGTTCACGCCCGACCTGCTGCCGTCGGACGTGACCGGCGTGTCGATTTTCGATCTGGTGAAGCAGGAGTTCCGCTTCCAACCCGGTCCCATCTTCGCCAACGTGGTCCTCGCCGACGAGATCAACCGCGCCACGCCGAAGGCGCAGGCGGCGCTGCTGGAATGCATGGAAGAGCACCAGGTGACCATCGACGGCACGACGCACGCGCTGGCCCAGCCGTTCATCGTCATCGGCACCGAGAACCCGATCGAGTACCACGGCACCTACCCGCTGCCGGAAGCTCAGCTCGACCGGTTCCTGTTGCGCCTGGAGGTGGGCTATCCAGCGCACCAGACCGAGATCGACATGCTGACGGCGCAGCAGGTCAAGCACCCGATTGACGAACTGAGCCCGGTCGTCAGCGCGGCCGAGGTGCTCGCGATGCAGGGCCATGTCGGCCACGTGCCGGTGGCCGAGGTGGTCAAGGACTACATCGTGCGGTTGTCGACCGCCACGCGGGACCACCGGCTGATCGCGCTGGGCGCCAGCCCGCGGGGCTCGCTGGCACTGATGCGCATGGCCCAGGCTTGGGCCGTGCTGCACGACCTGCCCTCGCCGCGAGAGGACGAGGTCAAGGACATCGCCGCGGAGGTGCTGGCGCACCGGCTGATCCTCTCACCGGAGGGCCGCGGCCAGGGCTTCGATCCCCGCTCGATGGTGGCCGAACTGCTCGACGAGGTCGAGGTCAAGGTGAGCTGATGGACGCTGCCGCCCGCTCGCCGCGGCTGGCCACACTGCTCTTCGGAGCGCTGTTCATCTTCCTGGTGGCAGTGCTGTTCCACCTGCCGGCGCTGTTCTTCATGTCCGCGTCGCTGGTCCTCGCGCCCGTGGTCAGCTACTGGCTGGCGGCGGCCGGGCTGCCGAAGATCCGCGCCGAGCGGCGCCTGCCCTCGCGCCTCTGGCCCGACGAGCGCGTCGAGGTGGAGCTGCGCCTGGAGAACCGCGCCTGGCTGCCGAAGTGCCTGCTCCAGGTGGACGAGAACCTGCCGGAAGGGCTCGAGGGCGATCCCGACGATCCGCCCGGCTGCGTCGTGCCGATGCTCTGGGGCGACCTACTGGTCCACCGCTATCCGCTGACCGCGCGTCACCGCGGCCGTTACCAGTTGTCGGCGGTGACGCTCACCGCGCTCGACACCTTCGACCTGTTCAAGGCGCGCTGCGAGGTGGGCACCACGGGCGAAGTCGTCGTCTACCCGCGCCGCGTGCCGCTGAAGGCCCACGCGCTGCACTCGCCGCTCCTCGACGGCCCGCTCCGCCGCCGCCGGCCCGTGGCCGCCGGCATCGACTTCCGCGCCACGCGAGAGTATGAGCCCGGCGACGACCTGCGACGAGTCCACTGGCCGAGCACCGCCCGCCGGCACAAGCCGATCGTCATGGAGTTCGAGGAGCCGGCCACCACCGACCTGTTCCTGGTGCTCGACACGAGCGCCGAGGCCGCCATCGGCGACGGCAAGGACCGCCCGTTCGAAACCGGCATCACCGCCTGTGCCTCGGTCATCGAGCACGAGTTGATGAGCGGCAACGCCGTCGGGCTGTACCTGGATGGCGCGGAGCCGCACCACCTGCCGCTGACCAAGGAGCGCGCCGACCTGCTGTCGTTCTACGAAGCCCTGGCCGTGGTCGAGCCCGACAGCCGGCGGCCCTTTGCCGCGGCGGTCGAGGCCGCCCGCGCGATGGCGGCCATGGCGGTGGTGGTGCTGGTCACGCCGGCCTGTGACGAGCTGACCTTGGCCGCGGTGCAGCGCCTGGCGCGCGAGCAGGCCGTGGCCTACGCCTGGCTCGATCCGACGGGCTATGCCGGCGCCGCGCCCGCACAACTCGACGGCTTCGCCGCTCAGTTGCGCCTCGCCGGCGTCACGCTGTTCCGGCTACGCCGCAGCCACATCGCTGACGGCCTGGCCCAGCCGATCTGAGACACGCCATGGCGAAGAGACTGCTGGCCCAACTGGAGCAGCGAGCGGACTTGCCGACCTACGTCGGCGGCTGGCTGGCCTGTCTCTCGTGGCTGTCGGTCGTCGGCTCCACCGTCGGTGACGTCACCTTCAATGTCCTGATCTACAGCCTGACCAGCATCGGCTTCGCCGTCAGCTTCTGGCTGCGGGGACATGCCGATGGTCCACACTGGCCGGCCATTCGGCGCGCCGTGGTCACGCCGAGTGTCATCCTGCGGACCTGCTTCATGGCCTTCGGCGTCGTGCCCGGCCTGCTCGGTCGCGCCCCGTTCCACCAACTCGTGCCCGATGTCGCCACGGGCAGCGAGGAATGGCTGATCGGCACCGGCTTCATGTGGGCCATGGCACTGTACAGCTTCGGTCTCACCACCGACGGCATGATCGCGTTCGGCTCGGTGCTCGGCCTGGCCATGCTCGGGCTGATGGGCAGCAGCAACGTCAACCCCGAAGTGGGTGTCGCCTTCCTGACCTTCCTGCTGGGCAACGTGCTCATGCTCAGCAACATGACCCTGGCCCACCACACCAGCCGCCGCCATCCGACCACCGGCAGTCGCTCGCTCGCCCGCTGGTTCGGCGACCAGACGGTCGTGGCCGGTCTGACCGTGTCGCTCACCGCGCTGCTCGGGATCCTGCTGGGCTTCCTGCTGCAGGAGCTGTCGCCGCACGGCCTGGCCGCACCGCAACTCCGCCTGGCCGCCAAGCTCCTGCCGAACACCACGCCCGCCTCGAGCTTCGCCTCGTTCAGTGAGCAGATGGTGCTCGGCGTCGGCGGCGCGCCGAACTCGGACCAGCCGGTGTTCTACGCGCGCACCGCCGACCCGCAGCTCTGGCGCCGCCGGGTCTACGACAACTTCTCCGGCCGCGTCTGGCGCCCGTCGGTCAGCGGCCTGGCCACCCAGCGTATCGCCGGCGGCCGCCACAGTGTCACGCTCGAAGCCAACCTCGATGCGGTGCATGACCTGCAAGACGCCCGGCAGGTCGCCGCCGAGGTGCTGTTCGTGCGCGACGGTGACCTGGTGGCGCCGGCCATGCTGACCGAGCTCACCTTCCCGGTTGGTCGCCAGCCGAACGGACGTGTCGATGTCGACCGCTACGGCAATGCCATGCTGTCGGTGCGCGCCGACGACATGCTGCGGCTGGTCAGCCGCACGCCGACCACCGATCCGGCGATCCTGCGCACTTGCCCCGCGGTCAAGGGCCCCTGGGTGAACTACCTGCAGGTGCCGCTGGCCACCAAGCCGGCCGTGGCGCCGCTGGCGGCCCGGCTCAGTGCCGGTCGCAGTACACCGTACGACACCGCCGCGGCGATCCAGGAGTGGTTGGAGACCAACTTCGTCTATGACCCGGCGGTCCGCGTGCCCGAGCGGGCCCGCGACGCGATGGCCTTCTTCTTCAACACCCGCCGCGGCGCCTGTGACCTGATCGCCAGCGCCATGGCCATGCTGGCCCGCGCCAGCGGCATCCCGGCCCGCGTTGCGGTCGGCTATGACCAGGGCGAGCGCCAGGTTGACGGCACCTACGTGGTCAAGCTGAAGAACGCGCACGCCTGGGCCGAGCTCTACTTCGAGAATTGCGGTTGGGTGCCGTTCAATCCGCACGTGCCGGCCCCCGACTCGCACCTACAGACCGAAGCCGAGATGGCGCGGGCGCGCCAGCAACTCACGCGGCGGAACGTCATCCTGGCCTGCTGGGCCGTCCTGGCGGTCTGGCTGTCATCCTACGCCTGGCGGCAGTGGCAGCGCAGCCGCCCCACCTTCACCGCCACCCCGCACGGCACCATCGCCAAGGCCTGGCACGAAGCCACCCGCCTGCTGGCTCGCCGTCGTCTGGCCCGGCGGCTCAGCGAGACCGCCAGTGAGTACCTGCGCCGACTGTCGCACTTGGCCCCGGAAGCGCAGTGGCTGACCGGCCTGGCCCGGCTGACGCGGCTCTACGAGCACACGCGCTACGACCTCGGCCCAGTCGGCGAGCAGGAGTGCCAGGAGGCACTGCAGGCTCTGGCCGACGTGCGCCGCGAACTCCGCCGCTGGCGCCCACCGCGCCGCCGCGACGGCGCCTGAGGCCGGCGCGCCATCAGGCCGTCGGCAGCATCTTCAGCAACTCTTCGTGCGGGCGCGCGATGACGTGGCTCGCAATGAACTTGCCGCCGACGCGCTGGCAGGCCGCCGCACCCGCTTCGACCGCCGTGGTCACGGCCCCGACATCGCCGCGGACGATCACCGCCACGTAGCCACCGCCGATCTTCTCGCGGCCGACGTACGCCACGTTGGCGGCTTTCAGCATGGCGTCCAGCGCCTCATAGCAGGCCGTCACGCCTTGCGTCTCGACGAAGCCCAGGGCTGCGCCAGTGGATTCCATACTCACCTCGTGCGGATACAACGGGTCGGGCAGGCCGAGCAGCCAGCTCACCTGCGACGGCGGCTCGGTGAACGACTCGGCGCCCTCGGCCGGCCGGGCGAACACCTGCGAGGCAAAGTGCGCGCCCAGGCTCTCGGCCAGCGCGCGCCCGGTGGCGATGGCCTCGGTCACCGCCGACACCTGCCCCGCGACACGCAACAGCGCGCCGTAGAGATCGTTGATCTCGATGTTGACCAGCCGGACACCGGCGGCCTTGACCATCGCGTCGGCCACCACCGACGCACCGGCGAACGAATGGACCTCAATCAGTCCGAGTGACGGAGTCACCGGCCGCCCTCACCGACGATCTGGCGGACGACCCGCTCGACGATGTCGCGCACCTTGGCCTCGTCGACGCCCTCGGTGGCCGCGCCGGCACAGGTCGCCGGCAGTCCGCCCTCGGCGGCGTCGAGCGAACAGCCAAGCTGGTTGAGCGAAGCCATCAGCGCCGACTTCAGCCGTTCGGCGTCGGCCTGCATCTCGGGCGCGGTGGGCATGCGCGAGCGGCCCATGTCGAAGCCGCGGATCTTCAGCGCCACGCGCACCCCTTCGGGGAACTCGGTGCCGAAGACCAACTGCTTGATCAGCCGCAGCAGACTGTACTGCATCGGCACCGCGGTGGCCAGGTCGCCGGCCACCGTGCGGTTGTACAGTTCGACCAGCAGTTCGGGCACGACGCCCGAGGTGGCGATGGTGCCACCATCGCCGCCCATGACCAGCGACGGCACCAGCAGTTCTTCGCAACCGATCAGGAAGCTGAAGTCCGGCCGCACCGGGCGGATCTCGCTCATCGCGTTGACGTAGGCCGACAGATCGCGACTGCTGTCCTTGGTGCCGATGATCCGCGGCTCCTCCGCCAGGCGCTTGAGCGTGTCGAGCGTAATGGGGTTGGAGAACTGCGGAATGTTGTACAGCGTGATGTCGATCGGCGTCGCGCGCGCAATGGCCAGGAAGTACTCGCGCACCGTGTTCTGGTTGAGCGGGTAGTAGCACGGCGGCACGATGGCCACGCAGTCGCAGCCGATCGAGTGGTAATAGGCGCAGGCTTCGAGCGTGGTCTCGACATTGGCCTCGGCCGCGCCGGCCATGATCGTGACGCGGCCGGCCGCCTGTTCGGCGACGATCCGCACGATCTCCTGGCGCTCCTCGAAGCTGAAGCGCGTGAACTCGCCCGTGCTGCCGTTCGGATAGAGACCATGCACGCCGCGCTGGATCAGCCACTCGACCATCCGGCGCAGTTCGCTCTCATAGATGCGGCCCCGCCCATCGAGCGGCACCATGTGCGGCGTGAACACGCCGCGCAGCTTCGGCTCTGCCATCGAACCCACCGTCCTCGCTCGGCCGTCACTCGGCCGTGGCGATGATTCGGCTCGCCGCCGTCTCATCCTTTCGCCGATGCTATCACGAAACGCGGCAGTTCGTGCTGGAACATCAGCGAATCGTGTCGCTGGGCCACGCGCACCGGCATCTCCTGCGCCTCGAGCCACGCCCGCTGCTGCCGGTGCTCGGCCTCACCCTGGTTGACGATCACCAGCACGCCGCCCGGTCGCACACTGGACCAGGCTCCCGCCAGCAGCGCCGGCGGATCGAACAGCGCTCGCGGCAGGCCCCAGCGGAGGTGGTCGGCGATGAACACGAAGGGGAACGGCATCAGCACCAGGTCGTAACCGTTCGGCTCCGGCCTGAACCCGCACGTCAGATACTCCACGCCCGGCTGCGCGCGGATGTGCGCCATGGCGTGGTCGTGGCGCGAATAGAGATCGCGGTAGACGCGCCAGGGGTCGATCTCGAAGCCTCGCAGCACCACCTCGCGGCCGGCCGGCGCGCGCCACCAGCGCAGCAGTCCGTACAACGCCTGCACGTAGAACCAGTGCGATGGCCCGATGTCGACCGCCACGAGCGGGTCCGGCAGCGGCACGTCCAGCTCGTCGAGGGCGCGCTCCAGCAACTCGAGGTAGAACAGGTTGACCTGGTAGTTGAAGCACGAGCTGTCCGCGTAGAGCGCGTCGAGGTGGTACTGCGCCAGCAGCCGGGCCGCCGTACGCTCCGCGGCCGGGCGCTCCTCGGGCGTCAGATGGTCGAACAGCCGGTCCTTCGGTTCATTGCGGAAACGCTTCCCGCGGCGGCGCCAGTGGAGCAGCCGCCGGATGGGATAGTCGAGGGCGTTACGGATGGTGTGGAGCCAGAGCATCAGGACGCATGATAGCACTCCCAGAGCCTGGTGGAAGGCGGGTCTGCGGCTTGACGCGCCCTGACTCGGCGGCTATAGTGGCGGTGACGGACGACTGTGGGAGCGAGTGGCAATCGAACAGCGTGGGGACAGTCGCTGGGCCTTTCGCGGACCTGGCTCCGCGCGCCGACGGACGCTGTGTTGCCGCCGCCCGATGGTCGGTTCACCTCACCCGAACACCGCACACACCCCGAACACTATGCGGAGGGATACCTTTGGCTGATCTCGAAGCGACGCGCCATGCCGACCAGTTGGCCAAGGCCGCACTGGATGGCAAGGCCGAAGACCTGGTCCTGCTCGACTTGCGGCAACTCACCTTGCTCGCCGACTACTTCCTGATCTGCACCGGCACCTCGGATCGCCACGTGCGCGCCTTGGGCCAGCGGGTCGAGACCGCGGCCGACGACTGCGGCGCGCAGATGCACCATCGCGAAGGAGTCGACGAGGGACGCTGGGTGCTGCTCGACTTCGGCGATGTCGTCGTCCACATCTTCGACCCGCAGACGCGCGAGTACTACCGCCTGGAAGAGCTCTGGGCCGATGCACCACGCGTCGACGTGACCCTCGCCGCCTGACACCCATCATGCCCTGGCTGCCCGCCGTCATCGCTGCGCTCGTGGCCTGGCAGCTCGCGGTGCTCTTGTCCACCGGCGAGCGCCAGACTGGTCCGCTGACCACCGTGGCCGGCGCCTTGGCCTTTGCCTTGGCGGTGGCGCTCGGCGTCAGCGCCGCACCGCTGCCCGCAGCGCTGTTCTGGGACGCGCGCATGGTCGTCCTGGCCGGCGGTCTGGTCCTGGTCACCGGCCTCCATCGCGATGTCGGGCGCGGCGTGCCCTACCTCGCCGGCGCCGGTCTCATCGCCGGCACCATGCTCGTGGTCGGGCTCACCGATATCGGCTTCGAAGCCGTCAAGGTGCCCTTCCGCGCCGACGCGCATCCGTTCTGGCACCTGGGCACCACCGCCCCGGCGGCCGCGTTCGCGTTCATCCTCGCCGTGGCCCTCGTCGTGCGCGCCACCGACCCGCTGCCGGGTCTGGCGGCCGGGCAAGGCGCCATCTTCGCCGGCACGTTCCTGGTGGTGGCCCTCACCCGTGGCCGCGACACCAGCGCCGCCGTGTCGGGCCTCTGCGCGCCGCTCGCCGCCGCGGTGGGCGGGGCCTGTCTCGGACTGCTGCTGCCCGGCCGGGGCCGACCGGCCGTCACCCTGGGGCGTGGCGGCGCCGGGCTGCTGGGCTTCCTGCTCGGCGTGCTGGCGGTGGTCGGCACGCTGAAGAACACCGCGTTCCTCATGGTCGGGCTGCCGGTGCTCGCCCTGGCCGTGCCGCTGGCTAACGTCACCTACATGCGCCGGCAACGCCACCGCGCCGGTGGCGGCGATCCGGCGCGGCTCGACCGGGCGCGCACGCTGCCCGACATGCTGCTGCGCCGCGGCTTCACGCACCGCCGCAGCACCGGCCTGCTGCTGGCGCTGCAAGCCTACTGCTGCCTCGTGGCCCTGGTGCTCGTCGGCCTGGTCACCGTGCCGGTGCTGGTCAAGCTGCTGCTCTGTCTGCTGCTCCTGCCCGCGGCCTTCGCGGCGTTCTTCCTGGTTACGCGCATCGCCGCGCGGGTGGCGGTGACCGACGCCGGCAAGGTCGACATCCTCGGCGCGCCAATTGACGCGGTGACCTACGCCACCGCCATGGCCCGGGTCGACGAGTTCATCGCCAGCCGGCAGCCACACCACATCTTCACGGCCGACGTCTCCGGCATCATGCGCGCGCGCGAGGAGCCGGAGCTGGCCGAGATCATCCGCACCAGCGACCTGGTCACGGCCGATGGCGCCGGCGTGCTCTGGGCCGCGCGCGTGTTCGACTTCCCGCTGCCCGAGCGCGTCTCGGGCGTCGACCTGGTCCGCCGCATGTGCGCGCTGGCCGCGCACAAGGGCTACCGCGTGTTCCTGCTCGGCGCGGCGCCCGGCGTGGCCGAGGCGGCCGCGGCGGTGCTGCTGGCCGAGAACCCGGGGCTGACCGTCGCCGGCACCCGCGACGGCTACTTCCAGGACGAGGCCGAAGCGGCCGAGAGCCTGCGCCAGGCCACGCCCGACATCGTCTTCGTCGCGCTGGGCATCCCGCGCCAGGAGCGCTTCATCCGGCGCTGGTACGGTGAACTCGGCCTGCCGGTGTGCATGGGCGTCGGCGGCAGCTTCGACGTCATCAGCGGGCGGCTGGAACGGGCTCCGCTGTGGATGCAGCGGAGCGGCCTGGAGTGGCTCTACCGCGTCATCCAAGAGCCGAAGCGGCTGCCGCGCCTGATCGCGCTGCCGCGGTTCGTCTTCGCCATCGCCTGGGATGCCTGGCGGCGCTGGCGCGCGGGCTGAACACGGCCGCTGCGCGAACGCACCATGATACGGTGTGGGAGTGTGCTCGATGTCGGACGCCAGCGAATACCGCGACCTCAACCAGGACCTCTACCGGCGGCATTGGCACGCCGGATGGAGCTGGGACGCCTACCTGGCGTCATCGGAGCCCGTACACCGCGAGCGGTGGCTGGCGGCGCTGGAGCGTACCCACCTGACCGACACCCAGACGGCGCGGCTCGGTGGCTTCGGGCGGCAGATCAACCTGCTGGTGCTGTCCGGTGTCTGGTGCGGTGACTGCGTGCGGCAAGGGCCGATCTTCTACCGTCTGGCCAACGCCGCACCCCGCCTCGAGTTGCGCTTCCTCGACCGCGACCAGCACCCCGAACTGGCTGACCTGCTGCGCATCAACGGCGCCCGCAAGGTGCCGGTGGCGCTGTTCCTGTCCGAGGACTGCTTCGAGGTGGCCCGGTTCGGCGACCGGCCGCTGTCGGTCTACCGCGCCAAGGCCGCTCGCGAGGTCGGCGCGTCGTGCGAGACCGGACTGGTGCCACCCGCGGCCGACGCCCTGGCGACGGAGGTCGCCGAGTGGGTCGACCTGACCGAGTGGGTCCACCTGATTCTGCGCACCGCGCCGCTGCTCCGCCGGCGCTATGGCGACTGAACTCAGCGCGGCGCGGTCGAGACCACCTTCACGCTGAGCAGCACGATCAGCTCGGTGCGCTCCGCCGGCTTCGCCGCCGGGTCGCTCTCGCGCAGGAGCCCGGCAATCACCACCGTGCCGCCGTCGCTGACGCGCAGCGTGGTCTCGGCTTCGCGCGTGGCCACCGTCGTGCCGCCTGGCCCGGTACCGACCAGTTGGCTCACCTCGGGGTGCAACCGACAGACCACCGTGCCGTCGCCCGGCACGGTCGGCACCATGTCCAGCACCACGCCGACCCGGTCCTGGCCCTGCACCGGCTGCGGTTGCCCATCCACCTGGCGCACCGTCTGGAAGCTGATCCGCTGGCCCAGCAGCAGTCGCGCGCGCTGGCCGTCGGTGGTCCGCAAGGTCGGCCGCGCCAGGAGCCGACTGCGCTCGTCGCGCCCGATGGTCGCCGCCGCGGCCGCCAGGTCCATCGGCCCGCGCGCCATGTTGCCCACGCTGAGCCCAGCGCCCACCGGCCGCAGGCTGTCGACGCCCAGCGCCTGAGCGGTGGCCGGCGTGACCTCGGCGATCACCGCGCTCAGTTCGACCTCGGCCGGTGGCACATCCACCTCGGCCAGGAAGGCCAGGGCCCGTTCGACGGCGTCGGCCGGCCCGATGAGCACCAACCGCGCGCTGCGCCCGACCGGCACGGCTTCGGTCGCCGCGGCGATCGGCGCCGGACCTTCGGCCGTGGTCGTCACCTTGGCGTCCGGCGCCTCCTTGGTCTCCTTCACCGGCGTCGGCGGACCCAGCCGCCGCACGTCCACCACACCGGCGTCACCCACTTCGGCCACGGCGTTGAAGTCGACCAGCCGCAGTTCGGGCACCGCGTTGCGCACCAGACGAACCAGGTCCTGCGGCCGGCCATAGCGCACTTTGTACACCCGCCGCACCTGCTGGCTGTCCGCCTGACTGAGCGCGGCCAGGACCTGGGCCACGCGGTCGCCGCGGCCGGTCACTTGCAGCGACGTGCCGTCGGCCTTGACCTCGACCGGCAGACCCGTGGCCGCCACCACCCGCTGGGCTTGCTCGACCGACATGGTGCCGAGTTGGTATGACCGCGTCACCGTGGCCTTCTCGGACTCGGTGTCCTTCCGCTCCTGCTCCTTGCGCTTGGTCACCAGGTCCTGCAGTTGCTGCGTCAGCGACCGCATGACCTTGACCTTGTCCTCGCGGCCGCGCAGGTAGACCAGCGTGCCTTCGGTGTCGGTATGGACGACCTCGGCGGTGACGCCGACCTTCTGCGCGATCTCGCGGATCTTCTCGGGCGGCACCAGCGGTATCCACACCGCCTCCTCGACGTCCTTGCTCGGCTCCACGTCGAGCTCGCTCAGGCGCCGCTTGGCCTTGAGCGCATCGGCCCGCGGCCCGGTGATGGTGACCTTGCCGCCGTCGGCGTCCGCCGTGATGGTCAGCCCAGGGAACTCGGCCTTGAGCAACTCGACCGCCTCGCCCGGCTTGAGGTGCCGGCAGTAGACGGGCAGCGTCTCTTCCTTGCGCTCCGGCCCGACCGGCTTCGGCGCGCCCTCGTCGGGCGGCACCTGCGCCACCCAACGGCGCGCCTGCCCGACTGACTTCAGCGGGCCGAAGATGGGCAGCGGACCCTGGTCGGGCACCGTGGCCAACTCGCGCTGGAGCTTCAGGTCGGGGAACTGGAACCGGAGCGTCTGCCACAGCTCGACCGCCGACCAGCCCTGCGGCGGCGTGAGCATCACGTCGGCGCGCCGACTGCCCAGGTCACTGGCGGTGCCGACCAGGTAGATGCTGCCCGGCATTTCCATCCAGACCAGCCCCCAGGCCTCCCAGAGGGCATCCAGCGCCTGGGTCAGCGTGACGTTCTTCAGCGACAGGCTGTAGTTGCCGGTGACGCCCGGCTGCAGCAGGATGTTGGCGCCGCTCTGGCTGACCAACGCCTGCAGAACGACCCGGATGTCGGTGTCGACGAACTCGACGGTGATTTCGTCCTTGCTGTCGCTCGCGGTGTCGTCGGTCTTCGCGTCCGGCTGGTCATCGGACTTCGCGCACTCGATGACGACCTGCCGCTTCGACGGCACCACATAGGCACGGCACTTGCTGGGGCAGTTCAGCCGGACCACGATCACGGTGTCCTTGGCGGTCGGCTTGACCAGGATGTCGGCGATGACGTCCTTGGCCACCGCGATCCGGCGCGGGATATCGTCGCAGGGCAGCGTGCCCGGAATGGTCACGGTGTACTGCGCCTGACCCTTGATCTCGGCCTCGATCTTCGCCTTCGGGTAGGTCAGCCCGATGGTCACCCGCAAGCCCTCGAGGTCGTCCTCGCTGGTGACCTTGATGCCGCAGATGAAGGCCCGGCGGTCGGGGAACGAGGGCTTCGCACCGCCCTCGGCCGCCTTCTTGTCGGCCGCGTTCGGCTTGCCCGGCTGGCTGCCCTCCGTCGGCTGCGGCTCGTCGGTCGGCGTGGTCCCCTCGCCTTTCCCGGCGCCGCCGGGCTTGGTCGGCGCGTCGTCGGTCTGACCACCGCCCGGCTTGGCCTTGCCACCACCGGGCTTGGCCTTGTCCTGGTCTGGCTTGCCGCCGGGCTTGGCCTTGTCCTTGTCCGGCTTGCCACCGCCCGGCTTGGCCTTGTCTTTGTCCGACTTGCCGCCGCCGGGCTTGGCCTTGTCTTTGTCCGACTTGCCACCACCTGGCTTGGCGCCGTCGGTGGCGACCGCGACGGCACCAGGTGCGGTTCCGGCCACGGCCAGTGAACCCGCCCCACCGAGCAGGCCCAGCAGCACCAGGAATCGCAGAGAGGTGGGCTTCATGACGTCCTTCCAGTCGCCGGACCAGCGACCGCGGGCGGCTGCGGCTGACCGCTGTCGCTGCCGGTCGAATCCTTCTTGGTGTCGGGCTTGGCGCCCTTGCTCAGGAGCACCTCGAAGCGGTGGGTGTCGTCCCTGAGCACCGCCGATCCCGGCAATACCCGCTCCAGTTGGAACTCGCCGACCTTGTCGCCCGGCCGCGCTCGGACGTAGGCGCCGTCGAGCCGGAACACGGCCTGCGGTCGCCGCCCGAGGAGGACCGCCACCAGTTCGAGACCGCCCTTGGCGGCCACTTCCGGCGGGTTCCAGTCGGGGGCCTCCTGGTCGTAGGGCTTCAGTTCCTTGGCGGTGGGCATCCGCTCGGCGCCCTTGGCTTTCGCCTTGACCTTGCCGACGCCCTTGGCCGTCGCCTTTGCCCGGCTCCTGCCGCCCGGCTTCACCGACGGCGCAGGGACGTCGGGCATGCCGCCGCCGGGCTTCACCGTCGGCTCCGGCGAGCCGCCCGGCGGCCCCACCGGCGGCTCGCCGCCATTGTCGACCGGGGGGCTGACCACCACCGGCGCAGGCTGCACACCGCCACCCGTGCTGGCCGGCGGCGCGGGCGCACCGGCCTCGGGGCTGGTGGTGGCGGCGTAGGCCGGCGGCACCAGGAACGGGTCACGCCCTGGTTGCGGCACCGCGGCCACCACGTTGTCGTCGGGGCCCGCCGCGCCACTGGTGTCGCCGGCGTAGCTGCCAGCCGTGTTCGCGGCGGCCGTCCGGCGGTGCCGCCCGCAGGAACTCAGCAACAGCGTGACGGCCAGCAGCGCCGCCACACCGGCCACGATGACCAACCGCAGCGGCGGCATGGCCCAGCGGCCCGCACTGGTCTGGGAAGGTGTCTCCATCAGCCTCCCCCGCCCGGCTTGGCGAAGCTGTGCTTCAGCTTCCTTGGCGGCTCCGACGGTGCCATCATGCCCGGCAGGCCCGGCGCCAGACCGGGTCTGGCCGAGCCTGGCGGCGCCACGTCGCCGACCGCGCCGCTCGGCAAACCCTGATCCGGCACCACCGGCGGCGCCGGCTGCGTCCGTGCCGGCGGTGGCGGCAGGATGGTCACCGGTGCCGGTGCTGTCTCCGCGGCCTTGGGCTGCGGATCGGGCGCGGCCGGAGGCGCCGGCGCGGCCGGATCGGC
>CAZHGD010000047.1:0-44755 GCA_964531735.1 uncultured Fimbriimonadaceae bacterium
CTGGCGTGCGCGTGGATCACGTTCCGCGCAGCGGGACTATTCGGATAGGTACTAAGCAGCCTCCCGGTGACGTTGTCCCGTAGGGGCGACCCTTGGGTCGCCCGGTTGCGGGCCACCAAGCGCTTACCGGCCTACGACAGGGCGGGCACAAGGCCCGCCCCTCCGAACGGCTGCTTAGTCGCCACCGCGCCGCGCGCGGGCGCGGCGGGTCAGCAGCACCACCGCCGCCGCCAGCAGCAGCAGCCCGACGACCACGAGCACCGCGCCGACGCCGAGCGCGAACGGCCCGTACCCCACCGAGCTGCCCGTCAGGTCGTTGGCGCCCATCACCACGCAGAAGCCGCCGCCGAGCGCGAACGGCACCGCGCAGAGCAGCAGGAGCACCGCCACGACGATGCTCACGGTGCCCGGCGTGCCAGGCGTCGTCTGCGCCGCACCGCAGGCAGGGCAACGGGCTGTGCCGGCGGCCAGCGGTTCACCGCACTGCCGGCAGCCCGGACCAAAGGTCATCTTCGACATCGGCGATTCCGGTCAAGCCGAGTGTAGCCGATGCCCGGCCCCGCTGCCAACCGGCCGTTGCCGCCACCGCGCGAAGGAACTCCGGCTTCGGCAGACAACCTGCCGGCGCAGGAGCCTGGCATGGCAATCACCGACTTCGCGGCACACAACGCCGAGGTGCGCGAGATGTGGGCGGCGTACCACCGCGGCGAGCCCTACCGCGTCCCGATCATCTTCGGCATCAACCCGCGCTACACGATGTGGCGACCCGAGGTCAACACCACCGGCATGGAGTTCGAGGAGTACTCCAGCGATCCGGCCAAGATGATGCAGCGGCAGCTCGAGCACGCCTGGTGGATCCGGCACCACCTGCCGCAAGACGCCGAGATGGGCCTGCCCGCCGGTTGGCACGTCTACTTCGACTGCCAGAACACCAGCGAAGCGGCCTGGTTCGGGTCGCCGTTACGGTTCCACCCGCGCCAGGTGACCAACTCCGAGCCGTTCCTCCACGAGGACAACAAGCGTCAGTTGTTCGACCAGGGCCTGCCCGACCCGTTCACGGGCGGCATCATGCGCCGCGCCTGGGAGTTCTACGACTGGTTCCAGGAGCGAGTGGCCGAGGGCTACGAGTACCAGGGCCGGCCGGTGACCGCGGTCAGCGCGCCCGGTCTGGGCACCGACGGGCCGGTGACGGTGGCCTGCAACATCCGCGGCGCCACCGAGTTCCTCACCGACATGCTCGCCGATCCGGACTACGCCGACGAGCTGCTGACCTACATCGTCGACGCCACCATCGCGCGCATCAGGGCGGTGCGCGCCAAGCTCGGGCAGCCGCTGAAGACGCCGGGCTGGGGCTTCGCCGACGACAGCATCCAGTTGCTGTCCACTGCCATGCTGCGCGAGCGCATCTTCCCGCACTACCGGCGCCTGCTGGCCGAGTTCAGCGAGGGCGGCCCACACTCGATCCACCTCTGCGGCGATGCGACGCGGCACTTCAAGGCGCTGCGCGACGAGCTGAACATCACCAGCTTCGACACCGGCTACCCGGTGGACTTCGCCGGGCTCCGCCGCGAACTGGGCCCGGACGTGCAGATCCAGGGCGGCCCGTCGGTGCCGTTCCTGACGCTCAACGGGCCGGCGCAGATCCGCGCCGAGGTACAGCGCATACTGGACTCGGGAGTGCTGGAGGGCCGCCGGTTCATCCTCCGCGAAGGCAACAACCTGGCGCCTGAAGTGCCCCTGGAGCACGCCGAGGCCCTGTATGACGCCGGCCGCGAACTGGGCAAATACTAACCCCGGTATCTAGCAACCAATCACTGCGTCACAGCACAGCGGAGGTTTCGGCTCATCTGGGCGCGGGTATAGTGGTTGGGTTGGGGAGTCTGCGGCGGTTCGCGTCGCAAAGGAAGGAGCCTCCCGTGCCTCGAAAGCACCTGGCGTTTACGTTGATCGAGCTGTTGGTTGTGATCGCCATCATCGCGATTCTGGCCGCCATTCTGTTCCCGGTGTTCGCCAAGGCTCGCGAGAAGGCCCGCCAGTCCACCTGCCAGAGCAACATGAAGCAGATGGGCCTGGCCTTCATGCAGTACAAGCAGGACTACGACGAGACCTGGCCGAACAACGCCTACCTGCTGGCCGGCGGCGCCGGTTCGGGCTCGACCTACGACGGCACCTATGAGCTGTGGTACACCCAGCTCATGCCGTACATGAAGAACTGGCAGATCCTGGAGTGCCCGAGCGCCACGGCCAAGACCATCACCTCGTGGTCGGGCGGCAAGCCCAACTACAACTGGAGCAGCGTCTACGGCTGGTCGGCCTGGCAGATCGGCGCAGGCCAGTACACGTTGCTGTCGTCGGTCTCCGACGCCCAACTGACCCACCCGGCCGAGAGCATCGTCATGGGTGACACGCAGCAGTGCTACCGCATGACCGGCCAACTGAACTACGTCAGTTCGGACAACGACCGGCCGATCGACCCGCGCCACAACGACGGCGCCAACTTCCTGTTCGCCGACGGGCATGTGAAGTTCAACAAGCCGTCCGCCGTGCAGTACCCCGACGGCAACACCCGCAACGCCGCGTTCAGCCTCTGAGCCCTGGCGGGCCCGAGCGAAGCGGTCACCGGCTCCGGGCCACTGCGGCCCGGAGCCGGTGCTGTCTAGCCGCTTCGCTTCAACAGACCCGTGCGCCGCGCGTACCGCTCGGCCCGGGTGAACAGCCCGACGCCGATCGGCATCAACACCGCGCCCAGCAGCAGCAGCGCGACGATGCACGGCCACAGCCGCGCCACCGGCGCGCCGTCGAGGATGGCGGCCCGCATGCCTTGCAGCACGTAGGTCGCCGGCGAGAACTGCGACAGCCAGCGCAGCGCCGGCGGCAGCACGCTGACCGGGTAGTACACGCCGGAGACCACCAGCAGCAGCGACTGGATCACGTGGACCACCTGCACGCCCTTCTCGGGGAACAGCAGCGGCAGCACCGCGCCGACCATGCCCAAGGCGCTGAACGAGACGGCCGCCGCCGCCAACACCAGCGCCGCGCCGGGCAGGTTGGCGCCACTCAGGTCGAGCCGGAAGAACATCGCCACCGCGGCCATGATGACGCCGGTCTGTAGGAAGCCATAGAGCAGCGAGAACAGCGTCGCGCCTACCAGATGCGTGAAGCGCGACACCGGCGCCATCAGGGTGTACTCGATGGTGCCTTCCCACCGCTCCCACTGGATGGTCTCGCTGACCAGTGTGAACACGATGCTCAGATAGCCCCAGACCAGCGTGCCGATCAGCAGGTAGAGGATCAGGTGGTTGGTGTCCACCTTCTGCCCCGAGATCCGCTCCATGCCGGCGCCGATGAAGGTCACCGAGAGCGCGTTGGCCACGTTGTAGACCAGCCAGACCACTTCCCAGGCCCAGTACCGTTTGACCAGGTTGATGTTGCGCTCGACGAACCCCCACGCCGCGCAAGCCTCGTGACGTAGCGCGACCATCACGCACCTCCTTGCGGCCGCTCAGGCCGCCTCCTCTTCGCTGACCAGGACATGCCCGGTCAGCGCCATGAACACGTCCTCCAGCGACGGCTCGCCGCCGGCGTGGTGGTTGTCTAGAGCGACCTGCCGCTTCAGCTCCTGCGGCGTGCCCTCGGCCACGATGTGCCCACCGTCGATGATGGCCACCCGGTCGCAGAGGTTGTCGGCCTCCTGCATGTCGTGGGTGGTCAGAATGACGGTGGTGTCGTGGTCGCGCCGCAATTCACCGACGAACTCCTGCACCTCGCGCTTGGAGCGCGGGTCCAGACCGGTGGTCGGCTCGTCGAGCAAGAGCAACACCGGTTCGGTGAGGAAGGCGCGGGCGATGGCCACCTTCTGCTGCATGCCGCGCGACATCTGCTCCATCGGCTCGTAGATGCTGCGCTCGCGCAGGCCCAGCCGGTGGAGGATGTCCAGCGCCCGCCGGCGCGCCGTGCGCGCGTCGAGCCCGTAGAGCCGCGCGCCGAAGATCAGGTTCTCCATCGGCGAGAGCTTCTTGAAGAACGACGCCTCCACCGACACGCGGTTGACCAGCCGCTTGATGGCGCGCTCGTCGTGCTGCAGATCGTGGCCGAACACGGTCACTCGACCGCCGTCCGGGATGATCAGCGTGGCCACGATGCGGATCAGTGTCGACTTGCCGGACCCGTTCGGTCCGAGCACGCCGTAGATCTCGCCGCGCCGCACCCGCAGGCTGACCGCGTCCAGCGCCCGCACCGCGCGATGCTCGGACTGCCCATCGTCGGCCACACCCGACACCGGCGCCTCGTCGCGGCGCTGGAACGGCCACCGGAACGGCCGGAAGGTCTTCGAGGCACCCTCGAGAGACAGCGCCCATTCGCTACTTGGTCCCATGAAAACACCACCTTCAGATCAGGACCCGGACGAGGCCGGATCGGCCAAGCCCCGAGGTGGTGTGCGGGAATCGCGAACAGACGAGGGACGCACAGGGCCGCGGGGCGTCAGGGGGGAGGGAGAGCCCGCGGCTGGTGTGCTAGAGAACTACCGCAGAACGACCAGGCAGACTCCTCCCCGTGTTGCGTGGGTGACGCGAATCGGGATCATCATACCTGGTCGGCTCCTGGGACAGATGGACGCAGGATAGCACGGGTGCGCGACCGCGACAAGAGGTAAATTGGCGCCCGCCGCCGCTTGCCACGGCCAGAGTGGTGGCCGAGCAGGCGCCCTGGAGTCAGGACGCCACCGCCGCCACTCAGTTGTGCTGCTTCTGGAAGGCTGCCCACAACTCGCGCGTGACCCAGACCTGGTAGATCACCTTGTACCGCAGCGCGAAGGCGCCGGTCTCCTGGTAGCCGGGACCGAGCTTCGCCTCCAGGTCGTCCTCATACTGCGTCGACGCGATCACCACCGGCGCGAACGGCGGGGCCGGGTTCTCGGTCAGGTAGCCGACGTTGGGCAGGCGGCGCAGGTACCACGGCAGCGGCCAGTAGTAGCCGTCGGCCGAGTAGACTTGGACCGGCAGCGCGAGGCCCACCGGCGATAGCTTCGCCAACGCTTCGATGCGCTCGGTCAGGTCTTCGACATCGACATGCGTCGGCGCGTAGGCGTACGGGTTGCGCGCGTCGGCCTGGTAGCGGAAGCTCAGGCGGTAGGCCTGCCAACCGAGTTGCGCGGTCATCACGCCGACGAACAGCAGCACCACGGCGCCGCGCACGAACCGCGGCCAGGCCGGCCGCGGCGCCACCCAGGCGACGACGTTCGCGGAGTGCCGCACCGAGTCGCCGCCGCCGAGTACCAGTTGCTGCACGGCGTGCCCGGCCAGCAGGGCCAACGGCAGCACCAGGTTGAGCACGCACCAGGGCGTCTTGTACGGCGTCAGGCTGTAGACCGCGGTCAGCAGCACGGCGTAGACGCTCAGGAATCGCGCCAGCGGCGACCGCAGGCGGCCCACCCAAGCCAGTAGCGCGCCGACGGCGCCCAACCCGACGATCAGCCCTTCGCTCCAGATGGGTCCGTGCGGCCGGTGCGTCCAGCAGAGCTTCTGCAGGTAGTACCACACGGCGTGCTGGTGCAGGTCCGAGCCGTGCGCGCGATGCAGCCAGGGCCCGAACGAGCGCACGAAGTCGACCATTGCGGCCGGGTGCGAGCCGAAGCCCGAGAGCAGCACGGCGGCCAACAGCAGGGCCACACAAGCGGCACCGGCCAGCGGTCGCCGCACCTCGGGCACCGGCCGCCACACCGCCCGTAGCGCCACGGCACCGGCGGCCAGCGACAGGACCGCGGTCTCCTTGGTGGCCAGCATCAGGCCGGCGCAGACCGCGGCGGCGAACAGCCAGCCGCGTCGCCGCTCCTGCGCATAGCGCCAGGCACAGCCCAGCCACAGCAGCGTGAAGGCGACGAGCAGGCTCTCCTGGATGAAGGTGCGGCCGTAGAACACGGCCGACGAGGAGACCGCCAGCAGCAGCCCGGCCACCACGGCGCCGAGGCTACCCAGACCGTCGCTGAGCAGCGCCAGGGCGAGCAGTGCGAGCCCGCCGACGAGCGCGACCCCGCGGCGGTAGTCAGCCGGGGTGAAGTCGACGAACTGCCGGCGGCCGGACAGCCCCACCACGGGCAGGGCGGCGTAGTAGAGCGTCGGCCCGTGGTACTCGTTGCGGTCGTAGGTGTAGCGCCCCTGCTCCCAGAGCGTCCGGAACTTCAGCGCGTGCACGCTCTCGTCAGCGTGCATCGGCCGGTTGCCCAGATCGGGCAACCGGAGCGCCAGGGCCACGGACACCGGGAGCAGGAGCGCGAAGAGCCCGCCGCGCCTCATTGCGCCGGCTTGCCCCAGACCTCAACCTCGGTGTAGCGGTTGAGCGGATCGCTGTAGGTGCTACCGCGGCTGTACAGGCGCACGTAGCGCGCCTTGGCGCCCTTGGCGGCGATCAGCTTGCCCTCGTAGGTCTCCCAGTATTCCTTGTTGGCACCGGTGCCCAGACCGGCGGAGTTGTCCTGGTCGTTGTTGAACAGCGTGGTGACGCCGCTCTGGAAACTCGGGTCATTGGAGACTTGCACGATGACGTCGTGGTAGATGACGGCTTCCTGGTGGTAGTGCCAGACCACCACGTAGGACAACGGCGCGGCGGCGCCCAGGTCCACCTGGACCCACTGCAGTCTGCCCTTCAACTCGACGGCGCTGCCTTCGTAGGCTTCCTTGTCACCGTCGGTGACCAGATCCAACGAGCCACCGTAGAGCGTCTTGCTGCTGGTTGTGACCTTCTTGCGGGCGGCCAGGTTGACCGTGCCCTTCGGCACCAGCGGAATCGGGCGCGGCTTATTGGACGGCGGTTCGACGTTGCCGCAGTCGGGCGGCGTATCCTTCGGCGTGCCCGAGAAGGCCGGCTTCGGCAGCTTCAGCGGCAGGGGCACCATGTCCTCGGCCGCCAGCGAGGCACCCAGCAACAGCGCTACAACCACGCCGGTCGCCATGCCGCGAGTGCAGCAAGAGAGCTTCATTACCATCTCCACCAGCCCCGTACCGGGGCCTGGTCATCGTCTCTACCGAATCAACCCGTCCCGCTACTGCAGCAGTTTCCGGGCCTGTTCACGCATGGTGGTCGAAGTCGTCGTCGCCACCACTCTTCGCAGCACCGCCTTGACCTGCGGGCCCTTCACCGCCGCCTGGCGCCGGTTGCCCTTCTTCTGCTCCATGGCCAGATAGAGAATGGTCGACACGGCTTCACCATTCAGCTCCTGGTCATCGAGGAGGGTCGCGGCCAGTTGGACGGCGGCCGGCACGCGGCAGTTCCGCAACACGCCGAGCACGGCGATCTTCTCATCGGGGCGCTTCGCCAGCGCCATCACTTCGACCAGCCGCTGGACCTTGTCGTCGGCCGGCAGGCGCTCGTCCTGGTTGACGATCCGCAGGATGCCACGGAGCGCCAGCACGCGCAAGCCCGCGTCGGCGTCGATGCGCGCCACGTCGAGCAGCGTCGGCACAGCCCTGCTGTCGTCGCAGTCATTCGCCAGCGCCTCGATGGCGGCACGCTTGACTTCGGCCTCCGCCGACCTGACGTAGCGGGTGATCTCGGCGACGGCCCGGTCACCGCCCAGCCCGGCGAGCACGCCGACCAGGGTCGCGAGCACCTCGCCCTTCGCCGCCGGCAACTCGGCGAGCACCGGCGCCAACGCCTGCTCACCGGTGACCACTCGCCGCGCGACTTGCACCAGGCTGGTCTGGGCCACCGCACGGACCGCGTCATCGCCCTGGGCCACCAGCAGCTTGACCAGCTTCGCGTAGTCGCTGGCGCCGGCCAGCCGTGGCAGCACTTTCCAGGCGGCGATCGCCACCTTGCGCTCCGGTCCTCCCGCCGCGGTCAGCAGCATCGGTACCGCACTGCGCGAGTTGCGCTCCGCGAGCAGGCCGATCACCTCGACGCGCTGCTCCGGCGTGCCCTCACCCGCCAACTGGGCGATGGCCGCGGCGGCCTCAGGGCCACGGATGAGCACCAGTGCCTCGCGCGCCGCCTGCCGCTCCGCGCCGCTCCGCGCAATCTCCACCAGCGGCGCTACCGCCGCGGCGCCACCAATGGCCACAGCCGCGCGGACCGCCGCCAGGCGCAGACCGGCATCCTCGCTCTTCAGGCCCGCCACGACCAGCGGCGCGGCGGCGGCCTGCCCGGCGTCGGCCAGCGCCGTCAGCACGACCTGCTGTGCCGCCGGCGTCAGCCCCGCGTAGAGAGCGAGCACTCGGGGCGCCGCGCCGCTGCTGACCAGCCGCGTGACCAGCTTGCCGGCGCCCTGGTAGACGCGCGGCTGCGGCGACTGGAGCGCCGCCAGCACCGCTTCGATGGCATTCGGCGCGCCGCTGACCACCAGGCCGTGCAGAGCTGCGCCCCGTGCGGCCTCGGGCAGGCCCTCGATGATCAGTCCGGTGTAGACGGCCTGGGCTTCGGCCCGCCGGCCGTCGGCCAACAGGCCGTCGGCGGCCGCGAGCATGGCCTGGCACCACGGCAGCGCCCGTCCCGGCACGGCCAGCATGGCGGTCACCGCCTCGACGGTGCCGATGCGACCCAGCGCGTGCATCACCGTCGTCACCAGCGCTTCGTCGCCGTCGCCCAGCAGCGGCTTCAGGGCGGCGACCGCCGCGGCCTCGCGCCGGTCGCCCAGCGCGTTGATGACGGCCAGCCGGGCCGGACCGGTGGCGCCGGGCAGCGCCGCCAGCAGCGCCTGGCCCGCGGCCGGGTCGGCCAGCGGCGCCAAGGCGAAGCAGGCCACATCACAGAGTCGCGCGTCGCTCAGCAGCGCCGCGAGCGCCGGCACACTGCGCGCCGTGCCCACCAGGCGCAGGAGCCGGCACACCTCGAGCTTGGCGGCCGCGGTCGTCTGCGCGTCGGCGAGCACCACCAGCAGCTTCTGCTCAATCTCGGCGTAGCGGGCCGGGTCGCCTTGCGCCTGCCGCACCTGCGCGGCGATGGCGGCCACGGCCTGGTGGCCCTGACCATCGTAGGCGCGCAGCGCCGCGTAGGGATCGTCCTGCGCGCCGGCCGGACCGAGCGGCAACCAGAGCGTCGCGCACCAGAGCATCATCGGCAGCCGACTGCGGTTCGTCATGTCGCTGCTCCCCTCACCGATGCCACGGCGGCCGCATGGCCTTGCCCAGCAGCCGGCTGGCGCCCGGATCGTCGAGGATGACCTCGCGCTCCGGGTCCCAGCGCAGTCTCCGGCCGACGGTCATGGCGATCAGGCCGAGGTGGCCCACGGAAGCCGAACGGTGCGCCGTCTCGGCCGGCGTGATCGCCTCGGCGCGGCTCTTCACGCAGTCGAGGAAGTTGCGGATGTGGTTGGTGCTCAGGTAGAGCGGGTGTTCGTCGGGCCCGATGCGCTCCTGGAGCAGCGACTTCGGCTGGGCGTCCATGCCGCCGCGGTTGACCCAGACCCAGTCGCCGCGCTCACCGATCCACTTGGTGCCGCCGGCGACGCCATAGCTGGCCACCACCATCTCGGTGCCATCCGAATACCGTGCCGTATAGCGGTAACGCGTCGGCGCGTCCCAGATGCCTTCGCGCGGCCAGTCAGCATGGCCCTCGATCGACACCGGGCCGGTGTGGTCCCAGCCCATGCCCCAGTGGGCGATGTCGACATGGTGGCCCACCCAGTCCATCAGGCCGCCACCGCCGTAGTCGAGCTGCCAGCGCCAGTCGAAGTGGACGCGCTTCGGCGTGTAGGGCGCCCAGCGCGCCGGGCCGATCCAGAACTCGTAGTCGAGCTCGGGCGGCGGCTCGCCGAACTTCACCGGCCCGCTCACGCCACTGGCCGGCAGGCCCACCTCGATCCGCACGACCTTGCCGAGGCGCCCGTTGCGCACCAGTCCGCAGGCCTGACGGAACGGCCCACCACCTGACCGCTGCCAGCTCCCGGTCTGCCAGATGCGGTTGTACCGGCGGACGGCGTCGGCCATGTGGCGGCCTTCGCTGAGCGTGTGCGAGAACGGCTTCTCGCCGTAGATGTCCTTGCCCGACGACGCGGCCATGATGGCCGGGATGGCGTGCCAGTGGTCCGGCGTGGCGATCATGACCATGTCGATGTCGTCGCGCGCCACCAACTCACGGAAATCGCCATAGGCCCGGCAGCCCTGGGTGCGGTAGTGCCCGTCGACGCGGCGCCGGGCGGCTTCCAGGTGGTGGCGGTCGACATCGGCGACGGCGACCACCTGGCAGTCGGCGTGGCCGAGAAAGCCGCCGAGGTTGGCGTTGCCCATGCCGCCCAGGCCGATGCAGCCCAACGTCAAGCGGTTGCTGGGCGCCGGCCGGCCGCCTTGGGCGCGCGCCGGCACGATGCTGAACAGGGCCGCACCGGCTCCGGCACCAAGGGCGCCGCTAAGGAAGCGACGGCGGCTGAGCGAGGTCTGGTCTGGCACGCCACTGCCTCCTGGCCACGTGAGCGCGATCGGCCCTTAGTACAACAAACCCACCGCGGTACGTCAAGCGGACACGCCATCTGAACACCCTTGGCCAGGGCGGCGTCTGTAGACCAGCGTACCGGCGCCGGAGGGTTGCGGCACCTGCTCGCCTTGACCGTCGGGCGACCAACGGGTACGCTGAGGTGTTGGAGATCACGATGCGCGGTCGCCTTGTCCGTCGTCACGCGGCCCTGACCCTGATTGAGCTGCTGGTGGTGATGATGATTCTGGTCATCCTCGCCAGCGCGGTCGCCCTGTCCGTCGTCAACAAGATGCACGTCGCGCGGGTGAATGCCGCCAAGGCCGACATTGCCACCTTCGAATCGGCGCTCGATCTCTACCAGTTGGCGATGGGCGAGTACCCCACCACCGAGCAGGGACTGATGGCTCTGTTTGAGCCGCCGAGCGGCGTCGACGCCGATGCCTGGCGGCAAAAGGGTGGTCCCTTCGTCAAGAAGAAGAATTTCTCCGATGCCTGGGGCCATGAGTACGTCTACACCTCGCCGGGCGCTGACGGACGTCCCTACGACATCGTCAGCTATGGCGCGGACGGAAGGGCTGGGGGTGAAGGCAAAGACGCCGACATCTGCAGTTGGGACGTGGCCCGGCCAAGCCCTGGCAAGTAGCCGTCGCGGCCTGACCCTCATCGAGTTGCTGGTGGTCATGGCGGTGATCGTGCTGGTGGCCGGCGTCGCCATGCCGTCGTTCACCGGTCTCATCGCCAACAGCCGCCTCCGCGCCGGTGTGCGGGGACTGTTGTCGCACTGCCGCCTGGCGCGCGATCTGGCCATCACCCGCGGCACCTACACCCGCGTGGTCATCGACGAGGTGACCGGGCAGTACAGCCTGCTGGTCTACGTGAAGCCCGACACCAAGACCAAGGACCCGAGTGTCGACTCCACGCGGTCCGGCTGGCAGCCGACCACCGACTCGTTGGCCGGTCCGCGCGTGCTGCCCGAAGGCATCTCGTTCCACCGCGTGATCAGCAGCGACACCGGTGGCGAGCCACAGGTGACGTTCTCACCCGACGGTCGCGCGCAGGACTTCCTGCTGTCGCTCCGCGACCCCAGCAGCCGCCGCCTGGGGCTGAAGGTGGTCGGAACGACCGGCCTGTCGAGCATCATCTCACCCGAGGATCGCGACGAGTTTGCCCGACTGGACGGGATGGCAACCAAGCCGTGAGAACCAAGTGTCATGGTTTCACGTTACTGGAGGTAGTGGTCGCCATGGCGATCCTGGCCCTGGCCTTGATCTCGGTCATGCAAGTGGTCAGCCAGGGCATTAACCACACGTCGGCGGCGCGAACTCGCGCGCTGGCGATGGAACTGGCCGAGCAGAAGCTGGCCGAACTGCAGATGAACAAGCAACTGGCTGTCGGGGAGGACGGCGGCGAGTTCGGCGAGCCCTATCAGCGCTTCCGGTGGCAGAGCCAAGTCTCCGAGACCGAGGTCGACGGTCTGTGGCGTCTGAAGGTCACCGTGCTGTGGACCACCGGCCAACAAGAGCAGAGCCTGGATCTGGAAACATGCTTCGCGGCCAACCTGATCGCCGATCCCAAAGCCAGCGCCGCCACCACCAGCGGCTAGCCTTCTCGCTGATTGAGCTGCTGGTCGCGCTCAGCATGCTCGTCATCGTGCTGGCCGGCGTGTATGGCGTCTTCGCCACCACCAGCCATTCGCTCCGCACCGTCGAGCAGGAGTCCGAGTTGGGCCAGTCCGCCCGCGTCATCCTCGGCGATCTGCGCAATCTGCTGGGCAGCATCTACCCCATGCGCGTGCCGGTCTCCGACGAGGACCGCCAGAAGCTCGGCAGCGACACCAACATTCCTGCCGAAGGCGTGATCAGCTTCGCCGGCGAGCACTCCGAGGACGAGCAAGGCCGACCGCAGGACAACCTCCGCTTCACCGCCGTGGTCGGCGGCCTGAACGAGGGCGGCAACGGCCGGTTCGACCTGGCCGAGCTGATCTACCAGCTCGACACCGATGACAGCACGCCCGAAGTGGGCCTGGTGCGCAAACGGGGCGACCATCCTGGCCTGGTCACCGATCCGCCGGAAGAGCCGACCGTGGCGGAGTTGACGCCGCTGGCCACTTCGTTCGGCGTGCGCTACTTCGTCGGCGACCAGCTCGACCAGTCGGCGCTGGCCACGGCCACCGAGGACCAACTCTGGACCAACCAGTGGAGCGACCCGAACCTGGCGCCGTCGGCCATCGAGGTCCGGCTTGGCCTGACGCCGAAGAACCGCGGCGCCACCGAGCGCGTCTACCGCATGGTGATGACCATACCGATTCGCGAGCCGCGTGCCGATCCGCGCAAGAACAACAAGAAGCAGGCCGCCAACGGCGCCGGTAACAGCTCCGGGGCCGCCAACGACGCCGCTGACGCGTTGCCCAACCTGACCCCGTCGCTGCCGGGCACGGGTACCGCTACCACGCCTGGTGGCGGTACCGGCACGACTGGCACGACCCGCGGCCCGGCCCGCAGAGGAGGCCCGCGTGCGCACCGCTGACCGGGGCATGGCGCTGTTGGCGACGCTGGGCGTGCTCGCCGTGATGCTGATCCTGGCGGCGAGTTTCTCCGTGGCGGTGCGCACCGACACGCGCCTCACCGCCAGCCAGTTGCGCCGCACGCAGGCGGCTTGGCTGGCCGAGGCCGGACTGCAGCGCGCGCTGATTGGCCTGCGCGACAATCCCGACCGCTACACCGCGCTGAGCGACCAGGCCACCGACAACCAGCCGCTGGTCCTGGCCTACGATTCCCGCGATGAGGACAGCCTCGGCCTGCGCGCCGGGCGGTTCCAGGTCGGCGTCTTCGACGAAGCGGCGCGACTCAACCTGAACACCGTCAGCCAGGAGATCCTCCAGCAGCTCCTGCCGGCCGAGCCGACCTTGGCGCAAGCCATCCTCGACTGGCGCGACACCACCGCCGAACCGCAGGGCATCGCGGCCAGCGGCGCCACCTACCGCCAACCTGACGGGCTGTTCGAGACCGTGCCCGAGTTGCTGATGCTCCGCGATGTCAGCACCGCCCGCTTCTACGGTCAGGACGGACTGTCGCCGCTGGCCGACGAGTCCACCGCCGGCACCATCGACCCCAGCACGACGCCGTTGCAGGACCAGTTCTCGACTCTGTCGTACGACGACAACACCGACCTGGATGGCAAGGAGCGCCTGGACGCCCGGACGGCCGACAAGCAGCACCTGACCGACGCGCTGGGCGACCAACTCGACGAGAAGGACATCGACGCGATGGTCAGCTACCGCGACCAGACCGCGGGCAGCGGCTCGGGTGGTGGCGCGGCCGGCCCGGCGGCCCTGGCCACCCCGGGCGCCGGCGCCCTGAGCGCGGTGACCGGCGCCACCGGCGGCACCGGCGGCACCGGCACCACCGGCGGCACCACCGGTGGCGCGACCAACGGCAACAGCCAACCGAGCCGGCCGGCCAACGTGGCCGAACTGGTATCGGTGCTCGGGCGCGACAAACTCCAGAAGGTCTACGACCGGCTGACCTGCAGCGACGATCTGCGGCAGGTCGGCGCGGTGAACGTGAACACGGCGACGGCCGAAGTGTTGGCGGCCCTGCCCGGCATGGACAGCCAGTTGGCCGATGCCATCGTCCAAGCGCGTCGCAGCCAACCGTTCGAAACTGTCGGCGATTTGCTGCGTCTGAGCGAAGTAACGGACGATGTGTTCAAGCAGGTCGCGCCACTGCTCACGACGCGGTCGCGGACGTTCCAGTTGTCGGCTGTCGGCACCGTGCTCGAAGGCGAGCAGGAACTGACGCGCCGGATCACGGTGCTGGCGTTGTTGGAATCCAGCGCGGCCTCCACGACCGATGCGACGAGCAGCGACGCGGCCACCGGGACCAGCGCGGGGAGCGCGCCGACCCGCCGAGTGCGCATCGTCTACCGCCGTATGGAGTAGACATGAGGACGCTGGGCCTGGACTTGTGCGGCAACGTCGTCAGGGCCGTCATCGGAGAGAACCGGCGCGGCAAGCTGCAACTCCACGAGGCCAGCACGCTACCAGTGCCCGGCGCGACCACCGATGCCCTGGCCACTGCCGTCGGCACCTTCCTCGCCGAGCACGGCCGCGGCGTGCAGCAGGTGGTCATCGGGCTGCCGCTGCACCAGACTGTCGTCAAGCTGCTCCGCTTCCCCACCACCAGCGAGGACAACCTCGGTCGGCTGGCGCGCGCCGCGGCCGAGACGTCACTGCCCCTGCCGGTCGACCTGGTCTCGCTCGACCACGGCGTGATCGACACCGGCGACACCGACAACCCCGCGACCGTCGCGCTCGCGGCCTGCCGTCGCGATGATCTGACCCGCACGCTCGCGCCGCTGGCGGCCGCCGGCGTCAAGGTGCAGGTGGTCGATGTCTCGGCGCTGGCCCTGGCCAACGCCTTCCATCATGTCGTGGTGGCCGCGGCGCTGACCACCGCCATCGTCCTGCTCAACGGCGACCGCACGGAGTTCGTGGTGCTCGACGGCAAGGGCCGGCTGCGCCAAGTGCGCGGCATCAGCGCCGGCGCCAGCGAGGTCGCCGACGAACTGCGTCGCTCGCTCCAGTCGTATGCCGGCACCATGGGCGAACCGGTGGCCCAGGTGCTGTTGGCCGGCACCGATGCGCCGCGCTGGGAGACGCCGCTGGCCGAGGCCCTGGGCGTGCCGGTGCAGATCGGCAACGCCTGGAACGGCAACGGCATGCAGGAGGTGGATGGCGAGCACGCCGCCGCCTTCGCCGTGGCGACCGGCCTGGCGCTACGCGGCGGCGAAGCACCGCTGCACGTCAACTTGCGCGTGGTCGACCAGACGGCCCCATCACGCCGCGCCGTCAAGCCGGCCGAAGTCGTCATGGCCGGCATCGTGGTGCTGGTCATGGTCGCCGCCCTCTGGTTCTGGCAGGCGTGGAACACACGCGCGGCCACGGCCCGCCAGGTCGCCGATCAGGTCGCCACCCTCGAAAAGCAGGTCAAACTCGCCTCCAGCGACGATCCGGCGTTCCTGGACAAACTCCAGACCAAGGCCAACCAGGTGCGCCAGGAGAGCAACTGGCTCGACTTTCTGCGTGACCTGTCGACGCGGCTGCCCACCGGCCTGGCCATCGAGGAGATCAACTGCGACCGCGCGCGACCGCTGACGGTGCGCGGGCAGGCGCTGAACAACACGGTCATCGCGCAGGCCATGGACGTGCTCAACGCGCAGGGCTGGTTCGACGGCGTGCGCCTGGACTATGCCAACGCGGAGCGAATCGGGCAGCAGCTTGTCTATAACTTCCAGATCACGTGCCCTTGGAAAGAGAAGGCCAAGGAGCCGGGCAAGACGGTGAAGGAGACGGGGTGAGCGACCGCACCTGGCTCTATGCGGCCGGTCTGGTGGTAGCGTTGGCGATGGGCGGCTTCCTCTTGCAGGAGCCGGTGTTCAAGCCGTACCACGAACTGGCCACCCGGACCACCGCCGATCGTGCCAAGGTCAAGGAGCTGAAGGCCGATCTGGCTCGGCGTCAGGCCTCGCGTGGCGAAGCCAGCGAGGTGTTGACCGAGTACGGCGGCCCGCTGAGCGAGCTGGACCGGCACGCTCGGGCGACGCTGTTCTACCGCCGCGTCGAATCGATGGTCACCTCCAGCGGCCTCGAGGTGGTCAGCCTGCAACCGAAGCCGGAGCAGATGGATGCCACCGGCGTCATCCGATTCCCCGTGGTGGTCAGCGTCACCGGCGACCTGAAGGGCGTGGTCTCGCTGCTCGCCCAGGCGCGGGCCACCAGCGGCCTGATCGGCGTTGAGCGACTGACCGTGCGGCGCCGCGACGACGAGCAGAAACCCCTGTCGTTCCAGGCCATACTCGTCTCCTACGGGGTGGCCGACCGCGAGACCCGCGACAAGCTGGCCCACGAGCGCGAGCGCAGCAACAAGAAGACGAAACGGAGCGAAGAGCATGGTGATAACCCGTCGTGACATCGCCATCCTCGGCACCTTCGCCGCGCTCCTGATCGTCGGTGTGGTGCTCTTCGTCCGGCAGCAGTCCACGCTGCCCGAGCCGTCGGACACCCGCCGCACCACCACTGACACCCGCCGCGGCCGCTCGCGCAGCACCGCGCGCAGCGCCGCCACGACCTCGCCGGACGCGTCCGACCAAGTCCCATACGACGGTGATTCGGCGCTGCTCTCGCCGGCCGCCGCCGGCGGCACCGTGCCACCGGCCTACCAGGTGATCCTGACGCGCGCCCTGTTCACACCACTGTTCACGGTGGCGAAGCCGACCCAGGTGGCCACCAAAGGGCAACTGCCGCCGGTGCCCGCCGCGTCCAAGAGTGGCAAGCAGCAGAAGACCACGCAGACCAAGGGGCGCAACACGCCGCGGCCCAGCACCGCGGGCGGCACCCCGGGCACCGGCGCGCCGACGGCCCCGCCGGCGCCGCCGGTGGCGGTCACCGGGCTGCTGCGCTGGGGCAATGGCTACCGGGTGGTGCTCGAGCACACCGAGTACAAGCTGACCCGCATTCTGCGTGTGGGCGACGAAGCCTGGGGATACCGCGTCGCGGAGGTCTCCGAAGACGCTCGCCAAGTCACTTTGGAAGTGCCGGGCGGCAGCGGCCGCCAGGCGATTATGTTGAAACTCGGCGAGGGCAAGAAGGTCGAAACTACTCAGAGCACGCCGGCGGCGACCGAGGCGCCGAAACCGGCCGAACCCAGCCGACAGCCCTCCATGGAGCAGCCGGGCATGGGATTCCGCCGGTTCGGATTCGATCCCAGCCAGCTTACGCCGGAACAGCGCCAGCGCATGGAAGAATGGCGCGCTCGCCGCGCGCAGCGGCGGGGTGAAGGCGGCGGCGGCGGTGCTGGCAAGTAGCGTGGCGACGCTGGCCACGCGGTCGGAGCGGAGTGGACCCGTGGCAAACCTGGCGCGTCTCGGTGGACTGTTCGGACTGTCCCTGTGCCTGACGGCCGGGCTGTGGGGCGACGAGTCGTCGCGCCGGCCAGGCCCACTGGGACCCATGCCCGCGCCGAACCGGCGCGCGGTCCAGGAAGGCCCCGGACCGATCCAGACCGGTCCGCCCGGCCCTGGACAGCCCGGCCAGCCGGGCCAGCCCGGGCAACCAGGCCAGCCGGGACAACCCGGGCAACCAGGCCAACCCGGACAGGCCGGCACCCAGCCGCCGCGGGCACCCGGCGCCACGGACCCGAGCAACCTGCCCCGCCGACGCGACAGCCTGATCACGATGACCTTCGAGAACGCCGACATCGTGGCCGTGCTCAAGGCGCTCTCGGAGATCTGGGGCAAGCCCATCGCGACTCACCCCGACCTCACCGGCACCATCACCGTCCTGGCCGCCCGCGACGTGACCGTCGCCGAGAGCTTCGAGATCATGCGCTCGGCGCTGAACGTCCGCGGCTTCACCATGGTCGGCTCGCTCGACGACGACTCGAAGATGATCGAGATCTGGCCGCGCCGCGAGATGGTCAACCGCGGCGGCGCCGTCGTGGTCGGACGCGATCCGCAGACCGTCGACCCGAACCAGCAGATCATCACGCAGGTGGTACCGTTGCGCTTCATCCGCGCCAAGACGGTCGCCGACACGCTGCAGCGGCTGGTCAACAAGGACAACGCCAACATCGTCGCCATCGATGACACCAACACGCTGGTGATCACCGACCGGGCCGAGAACATCAAGCGACTGCTGGAGATCATCAAAGCGATCGACGACGTGCCGCAGGAGCGGCGCACGCTCGAGGTCATCGCGCTGCAGTACGCCAACGCCACCGACGTGCAGCAGTTGCTGGTCAACATCTACAGCGATCCCCTCGGTGCCCTCAACCGCCAGATGCGCGGCGCCCAGAACGACCCGCGCGTGCAGCAGCAGGTGATGATGCTGATGCAGGCCGGCGCCCTCGACCCGACCCAAGGCGTCCGCATCACCGCCGACAGCCGCACCAACTCGCTCGTGCTCTACGGCCCGCCCGAGGTGCTCGAGGCGCTGCGGCCCATCGTCAAGCAACTCGACCGGAACATCACCCAGCAGGTCATCTTCCGCAAGTACAAGCTGCGCTACGCCGACGCCAGCACGCTGGCCCAGAGCCTCAACCTCCTGTTCCAGCAGCCTCAGGGCTCGGCCCAGCAGACGCCCATCTTCTTCCGCCGCTCGCAGGGCCCCGACAACGGCCGCCCCGGCTTCACCTCGCTCAAGGAGAACCTGGTCGTCGCCGATTCGCGCACCAACTCGCTGTTGGTCACCGCCACGCCCGACAACATGCGCATCTTCGAAGACCTGATCCAGCAGATGGACCAGCCGGGCGAGATGCACCAGGTGGTCGAGGTCATTCCGCTGGAGTTCGCCACCGCGACCAACGTCGCCCGCTCGCTGCAGCAACTCCTACGCGGCTCGACCAGCGGCAACCAGGGCTTCTTCTTCTTCCTGTTCGGCGGCCAGCGCTCCACCGATGGTCCCCTCGACCGCCTGAAGGACGTCACGGTGGTGGCCAGCACCGAGCAGAACACGCTGATTGTCACCGGGCCGCCCGAGGCGTTGCCGGCGGTCCGCAAGATGGTCGGCGCCCTCGACCAGCCGCGCGCGCAGGTCTACATCAACGTGATCATCGCCGACGTGACGCTCAACAATGAGCAGAACCTCGGCGTGGAGATGTCCTGGCTGAGCGCCCCTGGCAAGAACGGACAGGCCAGCACGGGCTTCAACCTCGACAACAACGTGCCGCAGGGCATCCGCTACGCCTTGGTCACCAGCGAGTTCAGCGCCTTGCTCAGAGCCCTGTCCAACCGCACCAAGGTCAAGGTGCTGAGCACACCGCACATCACCACCGTCGACAACACGCAGGCGCAGATCAGCATCGGCACGCAGTACCCGTTCCCCAAGACCAGCGAGTCGTCGGCGGGCACGGTGCAGACCACGTTCGACTTCAAGGACATCTCGATCAAGCTGATGGTCACGCCGCATGTCAGCCTCGGCAGCCAGATGGTCAACCTCGACGTGGATCAGACCATCGACGAGCTGACCGGCACCATTCAGCAAGGCGGCAGCACCGTGCCGCTGATCGCCACGCGACGCGCGGTGACCAAGGTCATGGTCGAGACCGGCCAGACCATCGTCATCGGCGGCATCATCCGCAACCGCACCGAGCGCCAGGAGGACGGCGTGCCCGTCCTGCAGGACCTGCCGCTGATCGGCTCGCTGTTCCGCCGCACCAAGGACCGCACCGAGCGCACCGAGCTGATGGTCTTCCTGACGCCGTTCGCGGTCACCACCGACGAGCAGCTCAAGCGCATCAAGGACTACCGCCAGCGTGAGTTGACGCAGCACTTCCCGCAGGTGGACGAGTTCCTGCGCGGGCAGTCCGACTTCGGCGAGCGCGAACTGCCGACGCCGGCGCCGAAGACGCCGGAACCGCAACCGAAGCCGAAGCCGGAGCCGGTGCCACATGCCAGCCTGCCCGAGCGCCCGCGCCGCGCCCTGCAAGGCCCGCCCGCGCCGGCGGCCACACGGCCCAGACCCGCTCTGCTCGGTCCGGTCGCGCCGCGCGCCGTGCGCCTGGGCCCGCTGCCGCAGTAGTCGACCGCCCTGCCCCACCCCTTGCGGTCGGCCCCCGAGGCGGTTACGATCCGGGCAACCGGGCCGGGCCCCAGCGGCGCGACGACACGGCTCAACCATAGACCGGCCACGCCGGCCGACCACCCCACCCCGGCCCGAGGAACGACCATGACCAGACATCCGCGGACGGTGGCGGTAGCGCTCTCGGCCTTACTGTTGCTCGGCGGCTGCTCGCAGCGCAGCAGCGGTCCCATGCCGGCCGAGGCCGGCGACTCGATTGACGCGGTGACCAGCGCCATCCAGCACGTCGGCGCGGTGCTGGGCTCGTTCGCCAGTTTGCCCGAAGCCCTGGCCAAGCTGGCGACCAATCCGTTCAGGGTGTTCGGTGAGTGTCCCAAAGTCAGCGCGCGCGCCGAACTCACCGGCGGGGCGACCGTCACCTTCGAGTACGGCGGCGGCTGCGCCGGCCTGCCGCTGGCCGGCACAGTCCGGCTCGGCCTCGACCTGCGCCGGCTCGAGGGCACCCTCGGCTTCGAGAAGTTCCGGGCTCTCGACCGGGGCATCGAGGGCGATCTGGCCCTCAAGCCGGTCGACAAACGGTTCGGCCAGATGCGCGTACGCTTCAACCAGTTGCGCGTTCAGGACCTGGGCTGGATCACCGGTGAGACCGCCCTGTCGCTGTCGCCCGACGGCACCGTCGCGATGAGTGACGGTCAGCTCAAGCTGCGCGATGTGGCCAACTTCAACGGCGGCGTCGACGTCTCCGACCTGGCCTTCAACCTGCTGCGCAACGGCAACGCCCTGCCGCAGGCCGGGCAGGTCAAGTTCGTGGCGCCGCTGAAGATGATGGGCATGAATGCCGTCGACGCCACGGTCCGGTTCGACGCGAACACGCCCAAGAATGGGCACGTCAAGGTGTGGGTCGGGCCGATGGGTCCGTACGACTACGAACTGCGCAAGCAGAAGCCGGGCCAACCGTGACGGCACCAGGAGCCGTGCCCGCTCAGCGCGCCGGCTGAGCGGCGTTCAGCCAGGCGCCACGCGGTTGCCAGGCGCCGGCGGCGACGCGGCGGCACAGGTGCTCCACCAGCGCCACGATCAGCTCGACCCGGCCGAACGGCGTGACCAGGTAGACGCCGGGCGCCCCGGCGGCCAGAGCCGCGTCGATCTGCTCGGCGCAGATGGCGATCCCCTCGGCCTGACTGGCCTCACGGTCACCGTCGACGGCGGCCAGGCGCTCCTGCAGCGCCTCCGGTATGCGCATGCCGGGCACTTCGTTGTGCAGGTAGCGCGCGTTGCGCGCGGACACCAACGGCATGAAGCCGACGAAGATCGGCAGGTCGAGGTGGGCCGTCGCCGCGTACATCTCGGCCACGCGAGCGGTGTCGTAGACCATCTGCGACATGGCGAAGTCGCAGCCGACGGCGATCTTCTTCTCCAGGCGCCGAACCGCCGCGTCGAGCCGCCTGGCGTTCGGGTCGAAGGCCACGCCGATGCGGAACCGCGTGCGCCGCTCGAGGGCCGTGCCCAGCGCGTTGCGCCCTTCGTTCAGTTCGCGCAGCATCCTGATCAGGCCGAACGAGTTGACGTCGAACACCGCCGTCGCCTCGATCTGCCCTTGCAGGCTGAGCGGGTCGCCGGTCAGCGCCAGGATGGTGTCGACGCCCAAGGCACTCGCGCCCATCAGCGCCGATTGCAGGCCCAGCAGGTTGTGGTCGCGGCAAGTGAGGTGGCAGACCGCCGGCACGTGCGCCTGGAGCTGCACCAGGTGGCTGAGCGCGATGCTGCTCATGCGGATGCTGGCCAACGGGTTCTCGGCGATGCTGATGCCGTGTACACCCGCTTCGGCCAGCGCCTGGGCGCCGGTCAGTACCTTCTGGTAGTCCATGCCGCGCGGCGGATCGAGTTCCACGATCACGACCGGCTCGCGGCCGAGTGGCTCCAGCAAGCTGCGGACCGGCGGCGGTGACGAGACCACCGCGCTCGGCGGCGGTGGTGGCGGCGGCAACACGCCCGCCGGCGCTCGGTCGGGCAACGCGCGGCCGGCCAGGCGCTGGGCGACCAGCCGGATGTGCTCCGGCGTGGTGCCACAACAGCCGCCGATCAGCCCGACGCCGTGGTTGGCCAGTCGCTCAGCGGCGTCCACGAAGTAGCTGAGTTGGTCGTTGTAGACATAGCGCCCCTCGAACACCTGCGGGAAGCTGGCGTTGGGATACGCGGTCAGCGGCGCCGTGGTCAACTCGCTCAGCCGTTCCACCGCCTGCAGCAGGTGCAACGGTCCGAAGCCGCAGTTGCCGCCGAGGCTGGCGGCGCCGGCGCGGTGCAACTCCAGCAGCGACCGCAGGACCTCGTCGACCTGCTCACCGCTGACGCGGTCGGACAGGCTGAACTGCGCCATGACCGGGACGTCGACCACCGGCAAGACCGCGGCCAGCGCCGTGGCCAGCTCGTCGAGGCTGACGAAGGTCTCGAGGATGATGGCGTCGACACCGCCTGCAACCAGGGCGGCGGCCTGCTCCGCGAACGCGCCGGCGATCTCGGTCGGCGAGAGCGGCCCCTCGCCGCTCGCCGCCAGGCGGCCGATGGGCCCCACGCTGCCGAGCACGAAGCCGTCGCTACCGGCGGCCTGACGGGCCAGGTTCACACCCGCCGCGCAGATCTCCGCCACCTGGTCGCCCAGACCGTGCTTGGCCAGTTGGTAGCGGTTGGCGCCGAAGGTGTTGGTCTCCAGCGCCTCGGTGCCGGCCGCCCGGTACTCGTAGTGCACGGCGAGCACCAGGTTCGGCTGCGACAGGTTGAGCTCGTCGAGGCAAGACGACCAAGGCACGCCGCGAGCGACCAACTGCGTGCCCACCGCGCCGTCGCCAATCACCACGCGCCGGCTGATGGCGTCCAGCAGACGAGAATCCTTCACGAGCAGCCTCCGCGCCTGGGAACAGCGATTATAGCATGGCGCCGTCGCCACGCTCAGGCCTCAGCCGGCGGCCTAGGGTTGAGCCGCGCGCCCACCGACACAGCGGAACCCGACGCTGCTCTGCCGCGTGTGCGGCACCAGGCCGTTGCGGTAGGTGACGCTCAGCCCGCCCGGCGCGCGACTCCACGAGCCGCCGCGCAGCACCCGCGTCACGCCCGGCGTGAGGTTGCACGGGTTCCGCCGCGGCATGCGCCGGTACCAGCCGGCGTCGTACCAGTCGGCACACCACTGCCACACGTTGCCCGCCATGTCGAACAACCCGTAGCGGTTCGGGCCGAACGCACCGGCCGGCGAGGTCATCTCGTAGCCGTCGTCATAGCCTGCGAAGACGACCCAGTGCGACCAGCGGCGCTTGGCGGTCTCATCGCACAGGTTGCCGGCGCCCGGCGGTGGCTTGGCGCTATCGCCCCAGACGTAGGCCAGGCCCTCCTGCCCGCCGCGCGCCGCCCGCTCCCATTGCGCCTCAGTCGGCAAGCGCGCCCCGGCCCAGGCCGCGTAGGCATCGGCGCCCCTCCAGGTGACATAGACCACCGGATACAGCTCCTTGCCCGCCGCCGCGACGTACCGGCCGTCGCGGCGCTCGATCTGCGGGTCGAGGTCCTCGGGCTTGCGGTCGCCCAGCACCGTCAGCCAGTCGAGCCGCGTCGGCTCGTCCGGCCGCGACTCCACCAGGAAGCGAGCGTACTGCTCGTTGGTCACGTCGTGCAGATCCATCCAGAACGCGTCCACCGCGACCTTGGTCCGCGGGCCCTGGTCGGCCACATACTCGCGCTTCATACGGTCGCCAATGGCGCGCCGGCCGTCGTCAAAGGCTTGCTCGATCTGCGCCTCGCTGGCCCCCATCGAGAACTGGCCGGCCGGGACGAGGACCTGCGGCATGCCGTCCTTGTCGCGCCGCCGGTAGGTCAGGTGCCGCGGCATGGCGCGCCGCTGCTTGGCCAGGTAGGGCGGCAGCGCGCGGTCGAGCGACGACCCGCGCAGCCAGGCCATCGCCACCAGACCCATCCCCAGCAGCAGCAGCGCACCGACGGCGGACCACCACCAGCGCGGCGGCCGCGGCGGCGGCACCGGTCCGGGCGGCACGGGCGCCGGCGCGGTGTGGAGAACCGCGTGCGTGGGATCGTGGGTGGCCGACAGGCCCAGCGCCGCCAGCAGATCGCCGGCGGAGGGACGAGCCGCCGGGTCCTTGGCCAGGCAGCGCTCGATGGCCGACCGGTACGGCTCGGGCAACTCGGCGGGGATGTTCGGCGGCTCCTCGAGCACCTTGTGCATCAGCTCGGCCTGGCTGCTGGCCTCGTGAGCCGGTCGCCCGGTGAACGCTTCGAGCAGCGTCACGCCCAGCGCATAGATGTCACTGGCCGGCCCCACCTGCCCGCGGAACATCTCCGGCGCCATGTGGGTGAACGTACCCATGATGCCCGAAGCCGCCGTCTGGCTGTCGCCGAAAGCGCGTACCAGCCCGAAGTCGCCGACCTTCCAGGTGTCGCCGACGCGGAACAGGTTGGCCGGCTTGAGGTCGCGGTGGATCAGGCCCTGGCTGTGCAGGTAGGCCAGAGCCTGCACCAGAGCCGCGGCGACGGGCCGGACCTGTTCGACGCGCAGCGGTCCCGACCGTCCCAGCTCGTCGGACAACGTGCCGTCGGCCAGTTCGGTGACGATGTAGACGGCCTCGGCGACTCCCAGCGGCATCGTGCCCGACACGCGGTAGAGCAGCACGTGCGGGTGGTGCAGGCCCGCCAGCGCGTGTATCTCGCGCACGAGCAGGCGCTGCTGTTCGGGTCCGGGCGTCAGTAACTTGACCGCCACGCGCCCGACCACCTCGCCGCCGAACAGCTCTTCGGCTTCGTACACCTGGCCGAAGCTGCCACGGCCGAGTTGCCGAACGAGCCGATAGCGGTCCTCGATCACCAGCCCGAGCAGTTGGTCGGCCAATCCGCCTCTCCTGATGGCCGGCTGCGCCCACACCCCTCCGGGCCTGCCACGCCGAGCGACCGGCGCGGCAGGAGGAGATGGCACCGGCTGAGGTTAAGCATGACATGCCCGGCGCCGCCGCGCCAGGGCAGGTTGGAGCCCACGCATGCAACTTGGTTTCGTGTCGGCCATACTGCCGGACCAGACACTCGATGAGGTCCTCGACTTCGCCGCCGCCGCCGGCTTCGATTGCGTCGAGCTGATGTGCTGGCCCACCGGCAAGGCCGAGCGCCGCTACGCCGGCGTCACGCACGTTGACGTCGCCAACCTCGACGACGCCGCCACGGCCCGCATCCGCGGCCGGCTCGCGGCCAACGGGGTCGGCATCAGCGGTCTGGGCTACTACCCGAACGTGTTGTCGCCCGACGAGGCCGAAGCCGAGGCCTGTCGCACGCACCTGCTGCGGGTCATCGACGCCGCCGCGAGGCTGGGCGTCGAGGTGGTCAACACGTTCATCGGGCGCGACTGGACGCGCTCCGTCGAGGACAACTGGCCACGCTTCGAGGCGGTCTGGCCCGGTATCGTCGCACATGCCGAAGCCCGTGGCGTCCGCATCGGCATCGAAAACTGCCCGATGCTGTTCACCGCCGACGAGTGGCCCGGCGGCAAGAACCTGGCGGTCTCACCGGCCATCTGGCGGCGCATGTTCGCGGCCATTCCGTCGCCCAGTTTCGGCCTCAACTTCGATCCGTCGCACCTCGTCTGGCAGCGCCTCGATCTGGTCAAGGCCATCCAGGAGTTCGCGCCGCGCTTCGTACACGTCCACGCCAAGGATGCGCGCGTCGACCTGGACCGCCTGGGCGAGGTCGGCATCCTGGCGCACCCGAACCTCTATCACACGCCGAAGCTGCCGGGCCTGGGTGACGTGAACTGGCCCACCTTCTTCTCCTACCTCACCGATGCCGGCTACGACGGCGCGGTCTGCGTCGAGGTCGAGGACCGCGCCTACGAAGGCGGCATCGCGCTACGCCAGGCGGCGCTGCGGCAGAGCCTGCGCTTCCTGCGCCAGTTGGCCTAGCTCCGGAGGGCACTGTGGACTACACCTACGCCGACATTGCGAAGATGATCGACCATTCGCTGCTCAACCCCACGCTGACCGACGAGGAGTTGGAGGCCGGCTGCCAACTGGCGGTCACCTACGATGTGGCCAGCGTCTGCATCAAGCCCTACTACCTGGCGCGCTGCGCCGAACTGCTGGCGGGCTCGACGGTGGCGCCCAGCACGACCATCGGATTCCCGCACGGCGGGCACGCCACCGCCATCAAGGTGGCCGAAGCCACTCAGGCACTGACCGACGGCGGACTGGAACTCGACATGGTGGTCAACATCGGCAAGGTGCTGACCGGCGACTGGGGCTACGTGCGCACCGACCTGCAGGCCGTGGTCGACCTGGCCCATGGCCGCGGCGGCAAGGTCAAGGTGATCTTCGAGAACGCCTACCTGAACGACCCCCAGAAGGTCCGGCTGTGCGAGATCTGCGGCGAGCTCGGCGCCGACTGGGTCAAGACCTCGACCGGCTATGCCACGGGTGGCGCGACGCTGGACGACCTGCGGCTGATGCGCCGGCACTCGCCGCCGCACGTGCAGGTCAAGGCCGCCGGAGGGGTGCGCACACTCGACGCCTTGCTCGAGGTGCGCGCGGCCGGCGCCACTCGCTGCGGCGCCACCCGCACCGCCGAGATGCTGGACGAGTGCCGCGAGCGTCTCGCGCCGTCGTGAGGCGCTCGGGCGCGGCCTACGGCAGCGCCAGGTCAACGAAGACCAGTTTGGCCGGCTGGGCTGCCGCCAGGCAGCGGATCTCGAGGCGCTGCACACCATCGTGCAGCAGCGCCGGCGGCACCCGCCAGGCACGATGTTGCGCCGCGGTACCCAGCAGCGCCGGGTAGGGATTCGCGAACGGCTCGGACCGGTCGGGCTCGTCGGCGAGCGTCGTGCCGTTCAGCACGGCGCTCCACATGCCGTCACCCAGGTCGGTGGTGCTCTGGATCCGCAGCTTCCCGGGCCGCTGCCAGCCACCGGTAGGTGGTGCCAGGTCGAGGCTGACGGCAGCACTGTCGCCTGCCGCCAGGGTCACCGGCAAGGGCCTCGGCCCCGGTGGATGGGGCCACACCTCGCCGAGAATGTAGTGCTGTGGTTGCCGAGCCAGCCAGGCGCGATCGGCCAGCCGCCCGAAGATGTGCCAGGGCGGCTCGCAGAACGGCCCGCGCTCGCCGAAGCCATGCTCGCGGTAGTAGACGAAGTTGAAGGTACTCAGGCCGTCCAGCCCTCGCGCGTAAGCCAGATGCGCCGTGGTGTAGTACTGCAGATCGGTCGTGCGCCGGTACGAGAAGTTGTCGTAGGCGGCCTCATTGCTCGTGTTCGGACCGACATGCGTGGTGTGCGCCATCTCGCAATAGACGCCTGCCTCCGGCACCAGCCGGCGAATGGCGGCGGCGTCCGTCTGCTGCTCGGTGAAGAACGAGGGCGACAGGTTGAACATCTCGACGCCGGCCTCGGCCCAGGCAGCCGGATCGATGCCCAGGGCATCGAAGGAGTCCAGGCGACACGGGATGCGGACACACAACCAGCGCTGGCGGCCCGGCGCCGCGGTGCGGTCGAGCAAGGCCCGCACCCGGCGGATGAACCCTAGCATGACCGCGCGCCGCTCCGCACTGCTGGTGCGCTGTTCGTCGAAGAAGCGGCAGTGCCTCATGAAGTCCAGCTCGAAGCCGTCGAGGTCGTACTGCTCGCAGATCTCCTCGATGAAGGCGTACTTGCTGGCCGGCACCTCGGGGATGGCCCAGTTCAGCACCCGCCCGGCCCAATCGGCCAGGTCGTTGCTGATCCGCCATTCGGGATGCTCGACATGCGTCCTAGTCAGCGTGTGCCAGGCCCAGCCCGGGATCTCATCCGGCGGCGCGTTCAGGAACTCGTGGCCGTGACTGTCGTTCAGCCGGAGCGAAACGAACGGCGCCAGCCCGTGCTGCCGACAGCGGGCCACGACCACGCCGACAATATCGCCTCCGGCAGCCATGTAGCTGGCGAAGCCACTCCGGGCCGGGTCGAGACCGAAGCGCTCGCGCAGGTAGCGCACATGCTCGTCGAACGGATAGACTCGACTGCGCCACCACGGCACCCAGCCCACGCCAGGCTGCAGAAGGTGGACGTCGATACCGAGCCCGGCGGTCTCATCGACGCTCGCCTCGATCTGCGCCGGGCCGAACGGCTTCGCGCGCCTGCCCAGCCAGTCGAACGGCTCGGGCGCATACGGGCTGCGACAGGTCTCGATGTGCGTCGTGTCGTTGCTGTAGAGCACGCGGAACGGTGGCTTCATCGGCAGGTTCGCTGGCGACAACATAGCAGGACCCGCCAAGCGAAGCAACTCGGCCGCGTGCGGCCGGCGCGGAGGCCGCGAGCACGGTCAGCCTGACGCACCGTTGAGCCAGAACTCCAACCCGGGATGGTCGAGCACGTGCGCAAACCCGACCTTCTCGGCCGTGCGGCGCGAGGCCGCGTTGCGCGTCCAGCAATGCCAGCCGATCGACGTGATGCCTCGGGCCAGGCAGTGCTCCACGGCCGCCGCCGCCGTGGCCGTGGCGAACCCGCGCCGGCGGTAGTCGGGATGTGTGCTGATGCCGACCTCCGCGCAGCCATCCACGACACAGTCCGACAGGCAGGCGCAGACGACCTGGTTGTGGTGCAGCAGGCAGAAACCGAAGCCGCGCTCCAGGAACGCTTCGCGGCCGCCGAAGCCCCAACCGTCGATGGCGTCCACACCCGCCACGTCACTGTCGAGCAGCGGCGCGTCGACCGGCACCATCCAGTAGTCGCGCGGCACCATCGCCCGCCAGTCCGCTTGCGGCCCACGGTAGTGCAGATAGTGCTGCGCGCCGGCCTGCGGCGCGAAGTCGGCCAGCAACGGCTCTACCAGAGCCCCCCAGCCATGGGGATGGTAGTGCAGACACGCGTACCGCCAGCCTTCGCTACGGCCATTGGCCAGCACGCCGCACAGCAACTCGCCCGCCGCCTCGGCGAACCGCTCGTCACCCGCCGGGCCGAACAGGTGCCAGCCTTCGGGCGCATAGAGCAGCGTGGCGGTCGGCGACACCGGATCGTCAGCCCACACCTGGCCGGGGCTCGCGCCGGCCACAACGGCCTGGGCGCTGAGGTAGTGGGTCATCGGGTCGGTCAAATGGCGAATGCGCGCGAAATCGGCTGGTTCGAGGCGATAGAGCATCGGGCAGTGCACCTTCCTGGGCGGCGCGCATTCTACCCCTGTCGGGCGAGACCGTCCAGCCTGTCTGGCCGCCGAGCGGCGCGCCTTGACTTGAGGGCGGCGGCCGTGCCAGAATGCGGACACGGGAGGCCCCATGGCGCGGCGCTGGCTTGGGCTCGGCTTGGTCATCTTGGCCCTGCTCACCGGCTGTGTCCGGCGAACCGAGGGCCGCGCCGATCTATACGTGGCCGCCGCCGCCTCGCTGGCGCCCGTGACCGAGGCCCTCGCCGCAGCCTATGAGCAGCGCTGTCCGGCCGTGCGCGTGGTCTGGACCTTGGCGGGCTCGCAGCAGTTGGCCGCCCAGATCGAGAGCGGCGCGCCGGTGGACCTGTTCATGAGCGCCGACTGCTTCCACGCGGTGCGGCTCCATCGTCAACACCTGCTCGAATCGCCCACCTGCCTCGTCCGCAACTACCTCGCTCTGGCGGCGACCGCACGCAACCAGCAGGTGGTGACGCTGGACGATGTGGCCAAGCCAGGCGTGCGGCTCGTGCTCTGCGGTCCAGACGTGCCGGTGGGCCGCTACACCGAGCAGGCGCTGACGGCGCTCGGGCGCGCCGGCCGTGACGAACTGGTCGCCGCGATCCGAGCCAACACGGTGTCCCGTGAGGCCAGCGTGCAAGGCGTGGTCTCCAAACTCGAACTCGGCGAAGCCGATGCCGGTTTCGTCTACCGTACCGACGTGCTCCGCGCCGGATTGCGTAATGTGCCGCTGCCCGCCGGAGCAGCGCGCCCCGCGGACTACCTGATGGGTGTCGTCCGGCGCTCGCGACGGCGGGGCCCGGCCCGCGGGTTCGCGGAGTTCCTGAAGGGCCCGCAGGCCCGTCGCATTCTCGAAGCGGCCGGCTTCGCCGTGCCCGGTGCGGAGGCCCAGTGAGCGACCGCGTCTTCCGTTGCGCCTGCTGGCTCGCCGCCGCGGCATTCGGCGTGTTCCTGGCCATACCGCTGGTGGCCCTGTTCCGCTACGTGTCGGTCGCGGGCTTGCTGGCGGCGCTCGGCGAGCGGCGCATGTGGCAAGCGGTCGGGCTCAGCGTCATCACCTCCAGCCTCTGCACCCTCGCCGCCGTCCTGGGCGGCCTGCCGTTGGCCTGGCTGCTCACCGGACGGCACGGCCGCTGGGCCCGGCTGGTCACCACCGTGGCCGAGCTGCCGCTCGTGCTCCCGCCGTCGGTCGCCGGTCTGGCGCTGATCCTGGCCTATGGCCGCTACCAGTGGCTGGGGCCGACGCTCACCCACTTCGGCATCCGCCAAGTGGCGCTGACGCCGGCCGCGGTGGTCATGGCGCAGACGCTGGTCGCCGCGCCGATCTTCTTCCGGGCGGCCCGCACGGCGCTCGCCAGCCTGCCGGGGCAGTGCTTGCAGGCCTCGGCGGTCCTCGGCGAGGGCGAGGCCGGCACCTTCGTTCGCGTGGTCCTGCCGCTGTGTCGGGGTGGCCTGCTCGGCGGCGCCTTGCTGACCTGGGCGCGAGCCATGGGCGAGCTGGGCGCCACGGTGATGTTCGCCGGCACGCTGGAGGGCCGTACTCTGACCATGTCGACGGCCATCTTCGACGCCTGGCAGCGCGATCTGCGCGAGGCCGTCACGCTGGCCGTCCTGCTCCTGGTGATGGCCGCCGGCGCCATGCTGGCGGCACGTCAGTTCGCCGGCGATCCCGCGGGATAGCGCTGACCTACTCGTTCGCCGCGCGGAGCTGCCCGCAAGCACCGTCGATGTCGTGCCCGCGCGTCTGGCGGCGCGTCACCGTCAGACGGGCCCGCTCCAGAATCGCGCGGAACTGCGCCATCGCCGCGGTGGTCGGCCGCCCGAACGGCGCCGCGCGCACCGGGTTGAACGGGATCAGGTTGATATGGTCGCCCGGATGCAACCGCTCGGCCAGCAGTCGCGCGTCCTGCGGTCGATCGTTGACGCCCGACAGCAGCACCACCTCGTAGGTCACCCGACGCCCCGTCTCCGACGCGTACCGGCGCGCCGCGTCGAGCACGTTCGCCACCGACCAACGGCGCGCGGCCGTCGGGATCAGCGAGGCGCGCAGGTCGTCGTCCGCCGCGTGCAGCGATACCGCCAGCGTCAGCGCCAGGTGCTCCGCGGCCAACTCGTCCATCTGCGGCGGGTAGCCAACCGTGGAGATGGTCAGGTGACGCTCGGACAGGCCCAGCTCGCCGGTGAGCAACCGCGCGGCCGCCAGCACCTGCGCCAGGTTGAGCAACGGCTCGCCCATGCCCATGAACACGGCGTGGCTGACGCGGCGGGTCAGGCACTCGCCCACCGTCAGCACCTGATCGACCATCTCACCAGCGGTCAGGTTACGCCCCGCGCCCAGGTAGCCGGTGGCGCAGAACGCACAACCCACGGCGCAGCCGGTCTGCGAACTGAGGCAGACCGACACCCGGTCTGCGTACGGCAAGCCGACCGTCTCGACACGAGCACCGTCGGCCAGTTGCAGCAGCAGCTTGGCGGTGCCGTCGCGACTGCGTTGGTCGGCCACCACTTCCGAGCGGCCGATGGTGTAGCTGGCCTCGAGCGCCTGCCGGAACGACAGCGGGAGGTCGGTCATCTGACCGACCTCCCGGGCCGCTTGCTGATAGAGCCATCGCGAGAGCTGACGGCCGCGATAGGCCGGCTGGGCCAGGGCGGTGGCCAACGCTTCCAGTTCGCCGGTTGACCGCCCGAGTAGCGTCTCGCTCACTTCGGCGGCGTGGTCCCGCCAGCCGGCGGCGTCGCATTAAGGATCTTCAAGGTCTCATCGGTGATGTCGATACCGCCGTAGACCACCACGTCGGCGTTGACCACCATGGCCAGGTTCTGCGCCTCGGCGACCTTCTTCACCGCCACGCGGATCTCGGCAGCCAGTTCGCTTTCGATCTGCCGGCTCCGCTCGGCGCCTTCCTTCTGGATGCGGTCCCACTGGTCTTGCAGCATCTGCTGCGCCTGGGCCCGGATCGCCACCAGCTCACGCCAGCGCGTCTGCTGCTTGTCGTCGAGCTTCGCCTGCCCTTCGAGTTCGGCCAGGTCGTGGTCCCGGTCCTCACTCAAGCGCTGTAGCTTGTCGAACTTCTGGCGCTCGGTCGGCGTCATCGCCGCGCCCTTCTTGCGCAGCGCCAGGAGTTCGTTCCACTCGTCGTCCAGCAGCAGCGGGTGCTTGCGCTTCCGCTCGTCGTACTCGCCGAGCAGGCGCCGACCAAGGGCCTGCAGATCCTCGTTGAGCTTCTGGTAGCGCTTGTACTCCTTGAACACCCGCTCGCCGTCGAGCTTGCCGATCGGCAGCTTGTCCGCCGCGCGAGCCGCCGTCTGGAGCAACGGCATGGCCGCCAGCAGACAGACCACCAGGCGCATCCTCATTGACTGATCTCCCGAATATCCTGTGACCGGCCGCGTGCGACGGCCATCTCTTCTGTTGAACGACATTCCCGACCGGTTGGTGCCCCTGGCGGCAGCGGATCCGCCACCATCAGAACGGCTGCCCGAAGCTGAAGTGCGTGCGGCTGCCCCTCGCGCCGAAGCCGAGGTCGAAGCGGATCGGCCCGACCGGCGTGTTGACGCGCAGTCCCACGCCCACGGCCGAGGCCAAGTCGCTGAAGCCACCGATCTTCTCGCCGCGGATCCACGCTCGGCCGGCGTCGAAGAACACCACGCCCTGGATGTTGTAGGGGAACGCCCGGCGCAGTTCCAGGTTGAACAGGAACATGCGGTCGCCGAAGAACCGGTCCTCGGTGTAGCCCCGCAGCGTCTCGGAGCCGCCCACGAAGAACGACTGGCTGAACGGCAGCTTGCCGTCGCTGAACCCGAACTGCCCGCGCGTCGCCACGACCCACGCCGGGCGCGTGGTCTTGCCCACCTTCACGCGACCACCCAGCACCGGCCAGTAGTGCCGCGTCTCCAGGCGGATCTTGGTGAAGGTGTTGTTGCCGCCGACGCCGGCCAACTGCGCCGTACCCGACTGGTACATGCCTTCGGTGGCGTCATACGGCGTGTCGCGCGTATCGTGCGAGACCCCGAGCGTCACGCTGCTGGTGGTGTCGCGTCCGAGGTCCTGGAACGGGAACGGCGGCAGGTTCGGCAAGTTCGATCCGCGCCGCTGCGTCTTGACCGTCTCATACTCGTAGACCACCGACGACCGCACGGTCGGGATGATCGGCCGCGAGAACCCGATCGAGAAGCCTCGCCGGAGCTGGTCGAAGTTGGTCCGCGAGTTCGTGAAGGCGCCGATGCCGGTGGCACCGGTGCGGTCCTCGGTGTTGTACAGCCGCAGGTTCAGGTCGGTGCCTTGCCCGTCCAGCAACGGATAGTAGTAGTTGGTGCTGAAGTTGAACCGCCCGCCGAACTCGACGCGCGCCGAGGTCCGGTGCGTCAAGCCCCAGAGGTTGTTCTCGCCGATGTCGACGAACCCGACCAGGCCGTAGCGCGAGGAGATACCGCCGCCGCCGGCCACGTTGCCGGTGCGCTTCTCCACCACTTCGAAGACCAGATCGAGCTTCGACGGGTCGTCGGCAGCCACTCGCGTCTCTTTGACCCGCAGGTCGTCCAGCACATCCAGGCGCTGGATCTCACGCAGGTCGTCCGACAGCACGTTGGTGTTGAAGAAATGCCCGCTGCGCGTGCGCATGGTCGCCCGGAAGACGCGCTCGGCGGTGCGCCGCCGGCCCTTCCATTCGAAGACGATCTTGCCCACCCGCATCTCGACGACGTTCAGCGTGACCAGCACCTGGCCATCCGGTTCGGGCGTCAGGAACTTGACATCGCCCTGCACCGTGCCGAAGGCGACCTGCGCCGCGTAGCCGTGGTTGCGGTAGACACCCTCCAGCCGCTCGCGCTCGCGCTCGAGCAGGTCGGCGTTGGTGCGGAACACCGCGCCGGCCGCCAGCCGCGCCAACTCCTTGCTCAGCGCTGGCGCGGTGAGCAGCGTGTTGCCCATGAACCGCACGGCTTTGATGCGCGGGTTCTCAATCAGCTCGAACACGACCACCACGCCGCGGCGGTCGGCATCGGCCTGGGGGAACGCGCGCGAGCCGACGCGCTCGGGCAGCACCGGGTAGCCGATGCCCATCAGGTCGGCCCGGTCCTCGGCGAAGTAGAAGTAGCCCAGCTCGCGCAGGCGCCGCAGGTCCTCGGTCAGCACGGCGCGGTCGTAGTATGAGTTGACCGTCGTCTTGATGACGCCCTTGACCTCGCGCTCGGGCACGTTGCGCAGACCGCGGATCTGCACCGCGGTGACGCGCAGCCGCGACTCGTCGGGCCACGACGAGTCGTCGCGCTCGCGCCCCGGCGTGTCGGTGCCCGGCTTCGGCGTGGCGCCACCCGGCGTGGTCGGCCCGCCGGCCGGCGGCTTGAGGCCGCCCGCGGCCGGTGGCTTGGTCGGCGGCGCGGTCGGCTTGCCACTCTCGCCGCCCTTGGTGGCGATGCGCACGTTGACAGCCACGGTGCCGTCGGGCAGTCGCTCGACACCGGGCGGAGTCTCCTGCTCGCCAGGCAGGCTGGCCGTGACGTCCATGGCCAGGGCCTCGCGGTAGAGCGCCTCGAGGTCCTTCAGCGCCTGGTTCTGCCGGTCGCGGTTGGTGTTCAGCGGTCGGCCCACCTGCACCCAGGCCACTTTCTGAGCCACCTGCTGCGCGGTGGGTTGGCGCGAGGCGCCGGTCAGGCGGATCTCGCGCACAATCGGGTTCTCGACCAGGAAGATGTGGACTTCGACGTTGCCCTCGGCATCGTCGCGGCGCGTGATGCGCGAGCCACCCTCGCCACCACCGGGCGTGAAGTGGAACCAGCCCAGCCGGTAGATGGCATCGGCGTCGGCGCGGAGCCGCTCGGCGTCGAACGGCTGCCCCAGTCGAATGCTCAACGCGCTACGGACCACCGCCTCGTCGATCACGACCAGTCCGTTGATCTCGATGCGGCTGATCACCGGCCCGCGCTTGGGCGTCTCGGCGGCTTGCACCAAGTGCACCGCTCGCGACGAGTCGCCAGACGGCGGCTTGGCCAGCGCCGGGCGGGCAAGGGCACCAACCACAGAGCCGGCCACCATCAGGCTACCGAGCACCACGGGGGTGAACCGCCGGTGGCGTATCGACGTCACGTGTCACCTCTCGATGCGGGCCGACGCCCACCTTTCCGGCGGTCTGGTGCGGCAATGCGCTCCGCGCCCTGAATATACGGACGCAGACGCTCGCGCAACTCGGACCGCGCCCGGAAGAGCCGCGATTTGACCGCTTCCAGCGAGATGCCGATGACATCCGCCATGTCGCGGTAGCTCAGGCCCTCGATGTCGCGGAGGATGATCACCAGCCGGAAGTCCGGAGGCAGATTCTCGATCTCGGCGCTGACCACCGCCTGCAGCTCGTCGCGCTCCAGTTGGCGTTCGGGGATACCGCTGTGATCGGGCACGTCCCGGGTCAGGCCGTCCTCCAGATCGATGGGGTCCTCCAGCGAACTGGTCACCACCGAGTTGGACCGAGCGATCTGCTTCATCCGGTTCTTGCCGCGGTTGACCGCGATGCGATAGAGCCAAGTGTAGATCTTGGAATCGCCCCGGAAGCTCTTCAGCGCACGGTAGGCCTGCACGAACACATCCTGCGTCAGATCGGCGGCCTCATGGAAGTCGCCCACCATCCGCAAGAGGACATTGAAGATCCGCTTGTGGTACTTGTCGAGGAGGACGCCAAAGTCAACTTGTGGCGCCATGACCTCGCGATCTCTGGCCTCGTCGGAAGCGCCCGGATCCCTCATGGTGTCCACGCTCCAAGCCTAACCGTTGCTGCTCCACCCATTGGCCGCGCTCGCCCTATCCTCCTGCCGAACTACCGATGTTACCGCGTGCCGGTCAACTGCCGTTGGTTGCTGCCGTCGGGGTTCATCAGCCAGATCTGCCACCAGCCCGATCGCGACGAACTGAACGCCACCGTCGAGCCATCCGGACTGTACACCGGGTCACCGTCGTGGTCGGGGTTGTTGGTCAGGCGCGTCAGGCCGGTGCCGTCGACGTTGATCGAGTACACCTCCCACTGGCCTTCCCAACGCTCGAACACCAGCTTGGTCCCATCCGGTGACCATTGCGGCGCACCGTCGGAGATGGCTGACGCCGCGTTGTCCTTGCGCGTGAGCTGCCGCAGGTTGCCGCCGCCCACGTCCATCACCCAGATGTCGAAGTTGCTGCGGTCCATGTTCGACGAGAACGCCACCGAGGCGCTATTCGGACTGATCGCCGGCGTCGCCTCGTCCGAGGGGAAGCTGGTCAACTGGGTCAGGCCGCTACCGTCGGCGTTGGTCGTCCACAAATCGAAGTTGCCCGAGCGGTCCGACGAGAACACGATCCGCCGCCCGTCGGGGAACCACGCGGGGCTGGTGTCCACCGCCTGATCGAGCGTCAAGCGGCGCCGCGCGCTACCGTCGAGGTTCATCACCCAGATGTCGAACTGCCCGCCTTCGCCACTGGCGAAGACCGCGCGGCTGTCGGCGGCCACCGGGGAGACCTTCGGGTAGAAGTCCGGGCCGCGACCGTCCGGGGTGATCTTCGTGGACGTGTTGGCGACGAGATTCAGCGCGTAGATGACGCCGGCGTCGAACGCCGTCACGGTGTTGGTCACCTGGTCGCTCGGCGTGCTCAGGTTCTGGCAGTAGAGCAGGCCGGTGCCGTCGGGCAGGTAGCTGGGCGTGCGGCCCCAGGCGAACTTGTTCGGGCGACCGTCACTGCAGCCGCCACACCAGACGGCCAACAGCACACCCGCGCAGATCAGGCTCAATCGGGCCACAGCCTTCCGCACCATCCTCACGCTCCCGCTTCGTCTCAGCCTGCCAGGCCAAGTCGCCGCTATGGTACCACGGACCAGGACGGTTGCGTGTCCGCGCTGGTGAAAACGTTCAGCTCGACCACGTTGCCGGAGAAGTCCGTACGGTACAGGTTGACCAGCCGATCGGCATTGCGATTGGTCGAAAACATCACCGTGGTGCCGTCGGGTGAGACCACCGGGTCACGGTCGTAGTAGCTGCCGCTGGAGACCGACACCAGCGCGCTGCCGACATCGTTGACCGAAAACAGGTTGGTCGCCGAGCCGACCTCGCCGACCAGCAGCAGCAGCGCCTGCGACGGGTGCCAGCACGGCGACGTGCGCGCCACCGTTTCGCCGGAATCGGTCAGCCGCCGCAGCCCGGTGCCGTCCGGGTTGGCCACCCAGATCTCCTGGTGCGCCCGCGGCACGCTGACCGCCTGGTTGGCCACCGCCGCGCCGTTGCTGGTGTACGAGACCAGCACGGTCTGGCCCGTGGCGGTCGACCCGCTGAAGTCGATCTGGCCGCCGGCCGCGTCGAACACGACCACCTGCGACGAGTCGACCGGCGTGTGCACCGCGTCGTTGAGCGTCACCGTCACACTGCCGACATCGACGGGCCGCCGGCCCATCTGCACCGTCGCGGTGCGTAGCGTCGAGCAGAAGGCGATCTGCTGCTGGTTCGGTCGCCAGCGCGGCGAACTGTGCGCGCCGGGCGCCGGGATGACCACCACTTCGCTGTTGTCGGCCAGCTTGCGCGTCACGATCCGCGAGCCGCCCGGCGTCGAGGTCGCCTGGAAGGTGATCAGCTTGCTGTCGGGCGACCAGTCCGGCTGCAGCTCGTCGCGGTCGGCGGTGTTGGTCAGGTTGACCACCGAGCCGGCCACCACACCGTTGGTGTCCAGCGTCGCCGCAAAGATGTCCTTGGTGCCACCCGCGCCGGTGGCCACCCAGGCCAACCGCGTGCCGTCGCGGCTCAGCGCCGGGCTGTCGCCGCCGGTGGTGGTCACCCGGGCGGTGTTCTCGCACCATTCGTAGGCCAGGTAGACCTCGCGCCGCCCGTTGTTCCGCTCGCTGGTGAAGGCGATCCGCTGGCGCGTGCCGCCCATGGTGCGGAACCGGTAGATCGTGCTGCTGCCGGCCACCAGGTAGTAGTAGAGCGTGTCGGCGGTCAGCCCGGTCAACTCCACCGTGTGCTGCGTCGGCTGGTCGACACCGGTGCCGACGAGTCCGAGGCCCAGCGTCGTGCCGTAGCTCACGCGTGAAGGCTGCGTGTCACGGGTCACCCAGGTCAGTCGCGCCGCCGTGGTGGTCACCGTGACGTCGATGTCGCGGGCCAGCACCTGATCCACGCGCACACCCAGCGCGAAGGAGGCCTCACCGCTGGTGCCGCACCCATTGGCCAGCATCACGGCGCCAGTCACACCCAGAGCGAGATAGCACGCGCGCCTGGCTCGTGCGAGGCGGTTGCTCATTTCCTGGTTCTCCGTTCCGGCATCACCGACCTCAGAAGCGCGTGGTGTATTCGGTGGTGAGGCGCAGTTCGTTCAGAGTATCATACCGCACGCCTGTGCGCACCCCTCCGGCGACGGCATAATCCAGTTTGATCGTCTGCTTGGCCCGCCGCCGACCGCCCACCTCGACCAGCAGCGTCGCGAACAGTCGTCGCAACAGGTACTTGCCGACCTGGATCTCCAGCGGCCGATCGAGCTCGTAGCGCACCACCAACACGTCGAGACCCAGCGCCTTGCGCAACTCATCGAAGACCGGGGTCAAGGCATAGGCCACCGCGGTCTGCACCGCCGCGTTGGCCAGTTCCTGCTTCAGGTAGCCCTGCACCTGCCCCGTCTCGAGGGCTCGGGCGAAGGCCTCCTTCTGCGACAGCCGCGACAGGATGTCCGACTGCGCCAACGGCGGGCTGCTGCGGGCACTGACACGGAACTCGGTGTCCACGGGCTGGTCGGCACCAGGACGGGCGCTGCCGGTCACGTCCAGGGTCACCTGGTACCGGTTCACATCACCGCCACCGGCAGCCGGGCTGATCAGCTCCGTCTCGCCACTCCCACTGAAGGTGGCAAAGGGCTCGAAGGCACCCGTCTCGGCGTTGCGCCGGACCGTGAACTGCGCCCGTCCGCCCCGCACGGCAATGCGGCTGCGGACGAGGGTCGAGCTGAGCTGCCCCTCGCCCACCTCGGCCGTACCTTCCAGCCGCAGGCGCTGCGGCGTGTCGACCAGGCGGCAGTCGGCCTGGATCGGGATCTGCAGGTCCGGCACTTTGGCCCGAATCCAGTTGTTCTGGTGCGCCACCAGCGTCAGGTCCAGCATCGGAGCGCTGGGCCAGATCACCGGATCGCCGCCGTTGGCGTTGCCGCCGCCGAACAGCAGCAGGCCACCCTCGCGCAACTCGGTGTCCGTCAGCTCGGCTGTGCCGGCCAGCGTCATCGGTGGCGTCTGGCCCTCGCGGGTCTCCAGGCGCAGATCGGCCAGCACGCGCGTTTGACCGGCCCGCCGGTCGGTCACCCGGATGGGGTAGATCACGCCGTTGCCACGGGTGACCGGCGTGACCCCAGGCGGCGGCCTGAGGCTGCCGCGCGGCACCAGCGGCGTGCTCAGGCTCAGGTCATAGAGGTGATCGGGCCAGCGGGCCAGGTCGCCCTCGCGCTGGCCGACCGAACCGGCCAGCCGCACCCAGCCGCCGCCGAACCAGCCATCGGCGCGCCGCACCAGCACGCGGTTGAGGATCTTGCCGTCAAACACGGGCTCGACATCGACCGCCAGGTTGACCTGCTGGTAGCTGCCGTAGCGGCTGCTGCCGGCGAAGTCCTGGGCCCGCAGCTTCAGCGCGATGGGCGTCGCCAGGAGGCCACGGCCCTTGACCACGTCGCGCAGGCTCAGCGGCTGCGGCAACCGGACCTGGCCGCCGGGCAGCACCTCGACGCTGCCTTGGCGCGACAACTCGCCCTCGCCTCCCGGCGCGCTGACGAAGCGGCACCGCTCGACCCGCACGATGTTGTCTTCCACGCGCAGCCGGACGCCCGAGTCGACCAGGTTCTGGCGGACGATGCCGATCGACGGGCGGACCGCCGCGGTGGCCGCCTGCCGAACGGCCGTCGACACCTCGCCGGCCAGCCCCGCCGGCTGCGGGATGTGGAACGGCTCCCGGCCGGCAGGCGGCGCCACCACCTGCAGACGCGGCAGGTCGACCGCCACCAGCCCGCTGACCGCCAAGTCCTGCGCCGGGCCGCGACCCTTCAGCGTGATCTCGGCGCGCCCTTCGACCTCACCCAGGGCCGGGACAATCTGCGCGAACTCGGCCGCGTTCGGCATGGTCATCCGCAGGTCGAGCGCCAGCGCGCGGTCCTCGGCAATGGCCAGACGGCGGGTGTCGACCGGAAAGCCACCGCTCAGGTCGGCATCGAGGCTGCCGTCGACCACCTTGACCAGGCCGACATCGACCCAGCCCGGCTCCCAACTGGAGCCGGTGATGTCGACCGCCTGCACACCCACCTTGCGCCAACCGGCCTGCCGGACCATCAGCCGGTCGATGGTGACCCGCGGCGACGACAGGCTGCCGCTGGCCGAGGCCTCCAAGCGCAGCCGACCATAGAGGCCGGCCAGCCGCTCGGACCATCTGCCGTACGGCGCCAGGTCGATACTGCGGGCGACGCAGCGCACCGCCATCTCGCGCCCGTCGTCGACCCGGTTGAGCGGTAGCGTGCCGACCACGTAGACCACCCCGGCGTCCGGTGACGGCGCCGCGCGCGGCGCGCCGGTACCCAACGCCAGCCGCACTTCCACCTCCGGCAGCGGTCGCCCGGTCGAGTTCAGGCCCCGTAGCGAAGCCTCGAACGAGCCCTCGGGATCGTCGCGGCGGCCATGGAGCTCCAGCTTGGCCACCATCCGACCGGCCAGCGGCTGCGGGATCTGGTCGAGCCAACTGCGGAGCGACACCTGCCACGGCCGCTGCGCTTCGTCCGTCGGCGGCTCGGACAGGGCGGTCACGAACCGCCGCAGGCGCTCGATGTCGAGCACCTCCAGGTCCGCCTGTGCGTGCACATGCTCGGCGTCGAGGCTGCCGTTGACGCCCACGCGGCACCCGAGCAACTCGCCGCGGTGCTCACCGTCCAGCACCAGCAGGCGCCGCGCGAAGCGCGCCACCACCTGCCGGTCGCCGATGCGTTCGCCATTCACCTCCAGGTCATGCGTCGCCAACCGCACGCTCGCCACCGGGTCGCGTACCGCGCCGGTGATATCGGCGGCGAAGGACACGTGGCCTTTGGTGCGCAGCGGGACCTTGGTCAACGAGACCAGGTCCTCGTAGCGCAGCTTCTCCGAGCGCAGGTGCAGCTCCAGTTGCGGGTTGTCGCGCAACTGCGTGACCCGGTTGGTCTGGCTCGGATCGACCGCGATCCGCGTCGCGCCCGACACCGCCTCCATTGACTCAATCAGCACCTGGCCGTCGCGGGCCGTCAGCTTCGCCGACAGCGTGTCGATGGTGACCCCGGCCAGCTGGAGGCGGCCGGGGCGCGTCGCCTCGCCCGCGTTGACCTGGAGCGTGCCGGCCACGTCGACCAGCGGATTGAGGTGTTCGGTGCCGTCGGCCAGCGGCCGGCGACGCACGCGGCCGCTGATCTGCCCCGCGCCGACCGCGCGTCCGGTCGTGGTGCCGACGCGACGCGACCGGGCGACCAGCGGCACCGTGCGTGCCAGGTCGGCCTCGTTGAGCGTCAGCTCGGCTTGGTAGTCCAGCTCGCCGGTGCGAAAGTCGATGTTGGCGAGCTGCCCGTTGAGCGCCAGGCGGTAGGCCGAGTCGTTGAGTTCGGCCGTCACGTCCAGCCGGTTGGCGCCGCTCTGTACCGAGCGCACCGACAGCCGCTCGAACGGCTGCCCCCACACCGAGCCGTTGAACACGTTGGCCGACCCGGTCAACAGTGGCGCGCGCTTGGTGCCCGCCACCGCCCCGGCGAAGTCCAGCCGGCCGGTGGCCGGACGCTCGTCGGCCGGGCCCATCAACGGCATCAGGCTCCCGAGGTCCAGGTTGCGCACATCGGCCACCAGGTCGAGGGCGCCCTCGCCGTCGAGACCGACGCGCCCTTTCGCCTTCAGGTGGCTGTCACCGTTGGCCGCGGCCAACTCGCAGCGACGCAGGAGCAGGACCTGCTTGCGGACCGAGAAGTCGACGATGCCATCGCCGAGCCGCTCGCGGTCCAGCGACAGCTCCTTCACTCGCACCGCGCCGGTGACGCGCGGCACCTCCTCGGACAGGTGGAACCGCACCTCGCCGTCGGCCGCGCCACCCAGTTCCACGCCGCGCTGCTGCACCAGGTCGAGCGCGTTCAGCGCCGCCAGGTCGACCTGGCTCAGGTTCAGGTCCATCTGCATGTCGAGCGGCTGGCTGGCGACCAGCCGCATGGCGCCTCGACCGCGGACCGCGCCACCGCGCAGTTCGAGATCGACCTGGTTGAGCGTCATCACATGCTCGAAGTAGTCGAACTCGCCGCGTAGACGCCGGATCGGCACCCCGCGGAGCTCCAGACGGGGGAAGTCGAGCTCACCGCGGACGCGCAGGTTCTTCGGCTGGCCGGTCATCTCCAGCCGGCCGCGCGCCGGTTGGTGCGCGTAGGCGGTGCGCAGCACGCCCGCCTGCACCTGCGGCGACAGGAGGGCCAGCCCCTGGCGCGGGTGGATCTGGTCGCTGGCAAGGGTCAAGTTGACGGCGAACCGCTCCCACAGCGCCGGTTCGGCCGGTCTGGGCGCGGCCGCCGCGGGCGCGACCGGGGCGGGTTCGTCCGCCACCAGCTGCACGCCGAGCAACGTGCCCACCGCCGTGGCCACGTCCTGCCGCGTGGGCCCGGTCGGTGTCGGCTGGACCAGCGAGCCCACCGCGGTGCCCTGCAGACGGGCGTTACGCAGGAGCACGCGCCCGCGGCGTTCCGGGTCCGGGTCGTCATGGCCGATGCCCCAGGCATCGGGCATCGCGCGCGTCGGCTCCACGGTGACCAGCGGCACGGCCAGATCGATACCCACCGTCACCTGCCGCTGCGGCCCGCGGATCCACAGGGCGCCGGTCACGGGCTCAGGCGTCTGTAGCCGCGGCAGCGACTGCGCGGTGAAGAAGTCGACCAGCGCGCCCTTCGGGTCCTTGGCCGGCGGCATCCGCCAGGCGGCCAGGATCTTGCCCAAGTCACTGCCCGGCAGCTTCAGCGACACATCCCAGACCGCCTCGGGCAGGTTGTAGAGCCCACCGGACAGTGTGACGCCGGCGCCCTCCAGCTCACCGGTCACGCCCTGACAGACCACCTCGGTGTTCGCCAAGCTGAGCGCGCCGCGGAGGTTGCGCAACGGCGTGTCGAGCGAGCGGAGCTTCAGGTCGCCGCCCGCCAGCACCACCCCACCCAGCACCTCGCGCGGGCCGGCGGCGCCGCCGGCCGGATCGTCCAGCGGCGCCACGACGCGCAAGTGCAGGTCGACCGCGAGCGGCTCGACGCCGTCGGCACCGCCCAGCGCCACCCGCCCGGTCACCGCCAGGTCGTCCGCCTGACCGTTGATGCTCAAGTCGGACGAGACCACCTGCCGGTCCAGCTCCTTGACCACCTCGGGCCAGCGTGGCAGCAGTTCGGACAACGGCACATCGGTCGCGCGCACCCGTAACGCCAACGCGCCGTCGCGCTGCGGATCGGATCGGCCGGTGACTTGCACCGGCCGACCCGCCACCATCGCCTGCAGGTCGGCGCGCTCCAGGTGCCCGCGAGCCACGCGCAGCCGTCCCTGCTCGACGACGGTCTGCGCCCCGGTCTGCGGTACGGTCAGCCCGACGCCGTGCAGGTCCACCGCGCCCTCATCGGCCTGGTGGTCGACCATCAGCACGCGCGCCGCGAGGCGGCCACCGCGTAGCGGCTGGCCGTCGAAGGTGACCGCGGGCGGCAGCGCGATCTGTCCGCCGGCCTCGCCTTGCGGGCCGACGGTGGCGATCTGGTACCGGAGCGGCGTGCCGCTGAACCGCAGGTACGCCGGACCCAGCCGGCCCTCGCCGGTCAGCTCCGGCAGGTCCGGCAGACTGGACAGGGCCACTTGCAGGTCGCCCAGATCGGCGCCCGGCGCCCCGACGATCAGGTCGAAATCGGGTGGCTCATTGAACCCGATGCTGCCCGCGAGGGTCACGTCGCTGGTGCCGATGCGGCCGGCGAGCGGCGCGCCCGGCTCGCCGAAGTGCATCCGCCGGTCGCTGGTGAACCGCAGTGCGCCGGCCACCTGGCGCGCCGGCAGGCCCGACTTCGGCGTCGCCACCCGAGCCCGCGTCAGTCGCACCGTGCCCTGGGCGAACTGGTCACGGCCACACAGCAGGTCGACGTCGGCGTGGCCGCCGAGCACCAGTGGCGGCCCACCTTTGAACAGCACCTCCGACGCATCGAGCCGCCCGGTGACCCGCAGATGGTCCAGATCGCCGTGCAACCGCGTGACACCGGCCAGCGGTTGGGTGGCCTCCCACTCGCGCAGCGGCTCGACCTTCGCCGACAGCTTGCGGACGGTCTCGGCCCGCAGGCGGCTGGTGCTCAGTCGCAGGTCGAGGTGGCGAAGCGGATCGCGGCCGTCGGTCAGTTCCGCCTCACCGGTCGCCCAGAGGGGGTCGTGGTTCACCTGACCGCGCAGACTGCTCAGCACGAGGCGGCCGCGGTGCGCACTGAGGTCAGCCGCGTCGATGGCCACCGGCAGCGCCAGCTCAGCGACCTGCCCTGCGGCCCGCCGCACCCGCACCTGGCCGCTCACGCCCGCGACGCCGAGGCGCGGCCGGATCTCGGCGCCGCCGGCGATCTGGGCCCCATTCAGCGCGGCGCCGTGGC
>CAZHGD010000048.1:0-44252 GCA_964531735.1 uncultured Fimbriimonadaceae bacterium
TCGCACCACTGCGGCCCGGATCGCGGATCCGCTGTTGGAGCCGGTTTGCGCACTAGCAGACCGGCTGCCTGTGGCACACAGGTGGTCCCATACCGTTGCCTCAGCCCCAATCGCCTCTCGAACGTGGCGGGCGTACCGCGCACCCTCGTTGCGTCACAGTTGCCAAGTGCGGCATGGGTCGCGTTGAAGGCAACGCACAGAGCGGTCGGCCCGCGACCCCACGATGCCGGCGACGACCGGACGTTGCACCGGGACGGGGGCGCTACCAAACGACGGTGGCGAGTCCGCGCAATGGCGCCCTGCCTGGTGCTTGGGCTACTGGTGCACGGCTGCGGTGGTGGTAGCAGTCAGGTGGCGTCGCCAGCGCGGGCGGACCAGACGCACCAGGCCGACACCAACGGCGACGGCCGGATCACCATCGACGAACTGACTGCCTACCTTCAGGCGTGGAAGCAGGGCACCCATGACAGCATCACGCTGGTCACCAACGCCATCGCGCTGTGGACAGGTGGCGAGGTCTACCACTACGACTGCACCGCCAACCCGCCGTTCGTCAGCGAGACGGTCAGCCCGGCACCGAGCACCCCGGTCCGCATCCTGCTTGTGGGCAACAGCTTCACCTATGTCAACGGTGGTCTGGAGAGCTACCTGAACGGCCTCACGGGCGCAGGCACCGCCAGCGAGGTGGCCGTTGGGGGCTACTCTGCAGAACCACTACAACCCCACCGCGACCATGGCCGCCATCCGCACCGGCCGGTACCCGTACGTGGTGCTCCAGGGCCAGAGCCAAGAACCGGTGTACAACTACGCCGACTTTGCCGACTACGCCGGCAAGCTCGATCAGGCGGTGCGGGCCGCGGGCGGCCGGAGCATCATCTTCATGACCTGGGAGCGGCCGGACAGCATCGGCTACGGGGTGACCACGGCTGCCCTGGCCGACGCTTGCACCAAGCTGGGCCAGGCGCTCCAGGTCAAGGTGGCGCCGGCCGGGCTGGCCTTTGCCCAGGCGCTGAGCGACCGGCCCGGCCTGGCGCTGAAGGTTGCGGGCGACGGCAACGGCCACGAGACCGCAGCCGGCAGCTACCTGGCCGCGTGTGTCCTCTATGCCCTGGTCTATGGCACGCCAGTGGGCAACTCCTATGGCGCCGGTCTGAGCGATGGTGACCGTGCCTTTCTACAGCAGACGGCGGCCAAGGTCACCGCCGACTACCTCAAGGCCAAATCCTGGATCACCGCCGTCAGACAGCCAAGGGCGCGGCGGGCGGCCTACTGCGCCTCGAACCAGCGCTGCACGGCCCGGAAGCGCTCCTCGGGCACGACGATGCCGTCGGCGAAGGCGCCGAGCACCACGTGCGCCGCGCGCAGCCGTGGCGTGTAGAGCCGGTCGAGCGCCGGGCCGATGGCCTCGACCGGTCCGCTGACGAAGGTGGCCGGGTCGAGCACGCCGATGATGATCAGGTCGTCGCCGAGCACGTCGAGCGCCAGCTCCCACGGCGTGTTGCCCACCGGCGGCGGCGTGAGCGCGTGGATACCGTCACAGCCGGTCTCGCGGATGTCGGTGAGAATGTCGCGCACGTGCCCGCACATGTGCAGCAGCGCGGGCTTCCCGGCCGCCTGGACGCGCTCGACGAAGTCGCGCTGGTGCGGCAGGTTGTAGCGGCGGTAGAACTGCGGGCCGATGTACAGCGTGCTGGTGTTCTCGCACAGCGTCACCGACTCCCACGGCCCGGCGGCCAGTTGGTCGAAGGCGGCCAGCTCGCACTCGTGCATCAGCGCGATCAACTCGGCCAGCTCGTCGGGGTGGTCGCAGTGCAGGTAGTAGAACGCCTCGGTGCCGAGGTCATTCTCCAGCAGCCGCGGCAGCGTGGACGGCCCCCAGAAGCGCGTCACCACGCCGGTGTCGCCAATCAGCTCGTCGATGGCGGCCAGCGCCGCGGTATCGTCGTGCGGCTCGAAGCGCGCGCCTTCCCACAAGCCCCGGTAGAGTCGCAGTTCGGCCAGGCTGGTCACCGCGAACTTGACGGGGTGTCCGGCCTGCCAGATGGCGGTGAGGGTGCCGGCGGGCGTGTGGTACTCGACGGTGGTCCGCTCGCCGTCGGGCCGGCTGACCACCTCGACGCCGTCGGGCCAACGCAATTCCGGCGTGCGAAAGCCGTACGGCGTGCCCCAGCCGTTGAGCAGGAACACATCGCAGCCGAGCGAGCGGTAGAAGTCGAGGCCGCCGCTGCCGCGCAACTCCTCGGGCAGATGCGCCAGCGTGGCGCCATCGACCAGCGTGGTCCACGAGAGACCCTCGTGCGGCTGGCGTGAGAGGATGGCGCGCAGGCGGTCGCGACCGGTCATGGGCGGCTTCGCTATCTGGGCGCCGTGGCCCGGCGGTCCGCTTCGACGAGGGTCGGTACGGTCCTCTGTGCGCGCTGCTCGGTTCGTGCCAGGGCGGGGCAGGAGGGTGGCACAGCTTGGCTACCGGAGCCGGATCGCCCAGAGCCTGGCGGACGGCGTGCAGTTGCACGAGGTGCCCGGTCTGCGCGCCTCTTGGCCACGAAGTCGGTGACCAACAGGGAATCGCCGGTTGGCAGCTCCGTCAGCTACTTGGCGGCCACATCGCCAGGCGCAGATACCCATCCGAGAGCCATGGTCAGTTCGTCTGGCCAACGGTGTGACGTTAGGCCGCGCACGTCGCTACCCACCCGGCCGCGCAGGCTGCGGCGATGAGCGAGACCACGGTGACGACGATCTCCGCCGGTGGGCAGTACGGGTAGTCGTCGTTGGGGCCCTTCCGCAGGCCATCGCGGCCACCTTTGTTGACGAGACCATAGTGGGCAACCATCGCTATGGGATGGAACACGAGAAGGACTACTGCCCCCACGAAGACCACGCTTGCTGACCTCTGTAGGTTCGCTCTGGGGTCGTTCGAGCACCTTGTCCGGGCTGAAGCGCACGCTGGCGCTCGGCGGGCGCCGCGCGATGCGCGCTGGGTGCGCGACGCACAGCAGTTGGCCGGAGCCGCCCGACCGCTTCGGGGCCAGGTCAGCAGGTTCCCAAACATCACCGCCAGCGCTGAGGAGGGGCCTACAGGCCCCGTCTCGAAGCGCGGCGAGACTGGATCCGCCCACTCGCCGTACTTCGAGACGGCCTGCGGCCTCCTCAGCACTGGCGGATCGGGGGCGGCGGCGCCGTGACAACGGCCCTCGCGCAGCCCGCCCGCCTGCCTCAACTCGGCTCGGCAAGCTCGTCTGCACGCGCTATACTCCGCTCGCGTCAGCGCGGAGCAGTAGGGTGGCACAACCTGACTACCGGAACCAGATTGCGCAGAGCCTGGCCGACGGCCTGTCGTGGGGCGTCGAGGTCATCGCCGGTGACGCCGGCGGCGTACGGCTGCACGAGGTCTTCGGCGAGGCCGACGGCGAGACGTCGCGGCGCTTGACGCCTGACCTGCTGTACGACTTGGCCAGTGTCACCAAGGTGGCCGCCACCGCGATGGCGTGCGCGGTCTGCTACGACCGTGGCCTGCTCGACCCGGCGGCGCCGTTGCGGGCCTACCTGCCGCTCCACCACGCCGGTGGCGCCGTGGCGCTGCGCGAGCTGGCCACGCACACCTCGGGCTATGACAACAGCAAGCCGTACCACGCCGGCTGGCCGGCGGGCGAGGCGTTCGACCAGGCTGTGCTGGCCACCGAGCCGGCCCGCGCGCCGGGGCAGGCGTTCGAGTACTCGTGCGTGAACTACATCCTGCTCGGTCTGGTGGTGGAGGCGGTGACCGGTGAGCGGCTGGATCGCTTCTGCGAGCGCGCGGTCTACGCGCCGCTCGGAATGGCCGCAACGCGGTTCGGCCCGCTGTCCGAGCCGGCCGAGAGGCTGGTCCGGATGCCGACGGTGCCGGCGGGCGTCATCTCCGACGAAGGCGCGCGTGCCGCGGGCCGGCCCATCGGCAACGCCGGGCTGTTCGCTACGGCGTCCGACCTGGCGCGCTGGGCGATGATGCTCTTGCGCGGCGGCGCGCCGCTGCTCTCGCCGCGCGCGGTGGCGCTGTTGACCCAGCGCGCGACGCCGGAGCACCTGCGCCCGCGGAGCTTCGGCTGGGATATGGGCGACGACCTGCGTCCGGCCGGCTGGTCGCCGGCGACCATCTACCACACCGGCTGGACCGGCCAGACCGTGGCCATCGATCCGGCGCGCGGTGTGTTCGCGGTCGTGCTGACCAACCGCACGGGCGACCATGAGCGCGCGCGCGAGGTGCGGCGCGACATCGCCGCGGCGGTGGCCCAGGCGGTGGTGCCCAGCGGATGACGGCGCCACCGCTGCCGCCTCACCCGGCCCACCAGTAGCGCCAGCCGCGCGCCGGAACGTCCACCGGCGTGCCGTTCAGCCTCACCGTCACCGGCTGGTCAGCGAAGCTCTCGATGACCCAACTGCGGTCGCTGAACAGATACAGGGCGACCTGGTTCGGCGCCTCGAAGGTGGCGTCGACCGCGCGGAGCAGCGGCGCGCGCAGGCGGTCGAGCTCGGCTTGAGGCAACGCCAGCAGCGACTTCGGGTGGCCCTTGACGGGCAGGACCTGCACGTTCGGCGCGTCCAGCTTGAGCTTGCCGGCCAGTGCCTTGGCCAGGCCGTCGGTCAGCAAGACCGGCTTGCCCGCGGCCAGGAAGGCGGTCAGCCGCGGCACCAGTTCGGTGTCCTTCAGCGCATGGAGCGACAGGAACACCGCGGGCGCGGCGCTGGGGAACTCGTGGCACGGCACCAGCGGCAGGCCCAACATGCCGACGAAGTCGAAGACCTTCGGCTCGTTGCCGGGCGAGCTGCTCGGCGGCTTGTAGGCCGCGATGCCGACGATGGTCCGGCGGCTGACCTGCTCGGCCACCGCCAGCAACTCCGGCAGGTGCGGGCGTAGCGCGACGATGTCCTGCGGACCGTTGACCGCGGTCGGCTCGATATGGCCGCAGTAGAGGTAGCCGTAGCTGTGCAGCAGCGACTCCCGCGCGCCGCCGAGCACGGTCTGGCGGGCCTGCTCGACATAGTGCTGCGCGGTGGTGCGCAGCGGGTCGTACCAGGCGCCGCCGCACTTGGCGCCGCCGATGCCGCCCAGCCAACGCATCAGGAAGTAGCCGGCATACTGCGGCGTGCCGCCCCACACCGGGTCGTGGTAGTCACGGGTCTCGGTGCCCACCCAGGTGCGGTCGAAGTCGGCGGTCTCGCGCACCACGTCGTAGCCCTGCTCGTGGTAGGTGTCGTACCACAGCGGGTACTTGATGATCACCTGTACCTTGGGGTTGACCCGCTTGGCCGGCTGCAGAATGCGCTCGTGGGACAGCCGGCCCAGCAGTGTGCAGCGGTAGTCGGACCAACTGGTCGAGGGCACCGGGTACTGACCGCTGCCGGTGGTGATGGTCCGCGCCTGGCGCGCCGCGTCGCACTGCGCGCAGCGGCAGTCGGTGAACCAGAAGTCGTCGATCATGACCTCGTCGAACAGGCCGGCGGTGTACTCGAAGATCTCCTGCAGCCGCTGCTGCGTGGGCCGGTCGGTGTAGCAGCCGACCACGTTCCAGCCCGTCGAGGACTGGCCCACATTGGTCGGTGTGACGCAACCGGAGACGAGGAAACCCGCGCCGATGAACCGCGCTTTGACCCGCTCCAGCAGCGGACGCGGCACCAGGTAGTCGTAGCGGAAGGTCTCCAGGTAGACCTTGGTCACACCGGTCTGGCGGCACCACTCCACGGCCGTGGCCAGACCCTCGTCGGTGGCCAGCAGATCGCGGATCTCCTGGGCCTTGACGGTGGTCGAGAACCGATGCACGGACGCCTTGGCCCGGGCCAGCGTCCACAGTTCGGGTTCGTTGGCGGCCAGCGGCGCGGCGAGGAGGGTGGCCGAAGCCAACGAAGCGAGGACCTGAGGTTGCATGGCGCGTCTGCTCCGCGCTCATGTTACACCCGATGGGGTGGTCGCGTCGGCGTCAGGGTCGCGCGTGACCGGCCGCAAACAGTTCGCGGTCGGCCAAAGGTGGTGCATTGTCTGAGGTGGTCGCCGTGGAACGGGTGGGCGCTCGCCGCGGTGGACCGCCGAGGAGCGGCGCTGATGCGCAAGGTCGGGTCGCTGCTGATCAGGCTGGTCCTGGTGGGGTGCCGGTCGTCGGCCGGTGGGCCGTCGCCGAGCGGTGCCACGGCGCTGCACCGCGCGGCGGCCGGCGGACAGACGGAGGTTGTCACGCTCCTGCTCGCCCGCGGCGCCGAGCCGAACGCCCAGGGCGCCGGCGGCGTGGCGCCACTACACTGGGCCGCGGAGCCGCGGTGGTGACCATGCTCCGTGCTCGGGGCGCGGCCGAGTAGGAGTGTGCGAGCGCGGGTGGCCACCGGGCCAAGGCTGGGGCCATGGGAGGAGCAGGCATGGGTGAGCGGCGGTGGCGGCGAGGGCCGATGACTGGCCAGGCAGTGGCGCTCGCGCTGCTCGTGGCGGTGCTGGTGGCGCCGACGCTGGCCGGTCCGCTGCACGACGCGGCGGCGGCTGGCGATGTGGCGCGCGTGCGCGAGTTGCTGGACGGCGGCGCCGAGGTCAACGGGCGCGACGGGTTCTTCGGCCGCACGCCGCTGCACTCCGCCGCTCGCGTGGGTGCCGTGGGGTCGGTCCGAGTGCTGCTGGACCGCGGCGCCAAGGTGGATGCGCCCGACCGCTTCGGCCGCACGCCGCTGCACCGGGCGGCCATGGCCGGGCAGGCGGACGTGGTCAAGCTGCTGCTGGCCCGCGGCGCGAAGGTCAACGGCGCCGACTGCATCGGCCGCAGGCCGTTGCACGAAGCGGCCGCCCAGGCGCCGGTGGCGATGGTGCGGCTCCTCCTGGACAGCGGCGCCGATCTCAGCGCGCGTGACCGCGACAACCTGACGCCGCTGGACATGGCCGCCGACAACTCCGACCCCGCGGTGGCGACGCTGCTGGCAGCGCCAGGCGCGACAGTCAAGGCCGGCGCGGGCAGTGGCGCGGCGGCCACGGATGATGACGTGCCGGTGGGTGAGGCGACGCCGGCCGAGGCCGGCGAGAGCGGCCTGCCAAGCCTGCGCGACGCTGCCCGGCAGGGCGACCTCGCGCTGGCTCAGCGCCTGCTCGCCGAGGGCGCCGGCGACGTGAACGCCAAGGACCGCTACGGTCGCACGGCGCTCCACTACGCGGTGTCGAGCGGCAACCTGCCGCTGGTGACGCTGTTGCTGGCCCATGGCGCCGACGTCACCGTGCAGGACTGCTACGGCCAGCGGCCCCTGCACTCCGCTGCTGCCGCCGGTCGCCTCGCGATGATGCAGTTGCTGGTGGCCAACGGTGCGAGGGTCAACACCAAGGGCCGCTCGGGTGAGACGCCGTTGTACCTGGCGGCCGGGACGCGGCAGGACGAGTGCGTGACCTGGCTGCTGCACCGCGGCGCTGACCTCAACCGCCGGACCGCCGTCGGGACGGCGCTGCACCGAGCGGCCAGTCAGGGCCAAACTGGCATGGTGCAGACACTCGTCTACGCGGGCGCCGACCTGGAGGCGAAGAACGACGTCGGGGCCACGCCGCTCCACCGCGCCGCACTGCTGGAGCAGCCAGGTACGGCCGAACTACTGCTGGACCTGGGCGCCTGCCTGGAGGCCACAGATGACCATGGGGCCACGCCGCTGCACTGGGCCGCGAGTGCTGGCCAGACCGCGGTCGTGGCGCTCCTGGTCGGTCGTGGCGCCGATGTCGGCGCGAGAGACCAGCCAGGCGCCCTGCCGCTCGATCTGGCCGTGCGGGCTCAGCACCGCGAGGCGGCCGAGTTGCTGCGCCGGGCGGCCACGGGCCGGCCGGTGAGCTTGCCGGCCGCGGCGGCGGCGGGTAACCTGGCGCTGGTGCGTCAGAAGGTGGCCGATGGTGCCGCGGTCAACGGCCGCGACGCCGATGGCCGCACGGCACTCCACGCGGCGTCAGGCCGCGGGCACACCGAGGTCGTCCGCTTTCTGCTGGCCAACGGGGCCGACGTTGGCGGCCGGACGCCCGCCGGCCAGGGGACGCCGCTCCACTGGGCCGCCCTGGACGGGCGCGCGGCGGTAGTCGAGGTGTTGCTGGGCGATGGCGCCGCGGTCAATGCGCGCGGCTGGCTCGGGGATACGCCGCTCCACGCGGCGGTGGTCAGCGGCGTCAGCGCGGTCGTGGCCGCACTGATCGAGCACGGCGCTGACGTCAACGCGCCGAACGACGACAACACCACACCGCTGGCCGGCGCGGCGGTGTCCGGTCACACCGACATCGCGGAGCTGCTGTTGGCCGCCGGTGCCGATCCCGCTCGCGGACACCCGACCGCGATCCCGCTGCACTGCGCCGCCGGTGAGGGGCACACCCGCATCGTGGAGCTGCTGCTGGCCAAGGGTGCCAAGGCGACAGCGGTCGACGGCGCCGGCCGGACGCCGCTGCACGTCGCGGCGCGGCCGCAGGCCACCGAAGGCGTGGACCGCTGGCACCCGGTGGCGCTCGAAGGCCGCCTGGAGGTGGCCAAGCTGCTGCTCGATGGCGGCGCTGACGTCAACGCGCGCGACCAGCAGGGCCGGACGCCGCTGTACGACGCGGTTCAGCACGGGCAGCCCGCCATGGTGAAGTTGCTGCTGGATCGCCGCGCCGACCCCCACGCCGGCCGGCGCAACGGCGCCAGCGTGGCGGCGCTTGCCGCCCAGGGAGGCAACGCCGAGGTCGTCCGTCTCCTGACCGGTGCCGGCGCGCCGCCCGAGCGGAGCCGGCCGTCCGGTCGCCGGTCGCCGGCGGCCCGCGCAGCGCTGTCACGCGCGTCCGAGTGTGGTGACCTGGCGACTGTGGAGGCCGTGCTGGCGAAGCGCGTGGACGTCGACGCCGCCGACGAACAGGGCCTGACGGCCTTGCACTGGGCCTGCCTGCGCGGCCACGAAGCGGTGGTGCGGCGCCTGCTGGCCGCCGGCGCCGAGGCCGACGTCAGAGACCACAGCGGCTGGACGCCACTGCACTACTCCGCCTGGACCGGCCAGGTGGCTGTGGTTGAGTTGCTGCTCGACCACGGCGCTGACCCGAGGTGCAGCGCCATGGGGCTGAGGCCGCTACAGATTGCGGCTCAGCGGGGCCAGGCGGCGGTGGTGGCCGTGCTCGCCTCGCGCCGACGCCACGACTGACCGCCTCACCTGGCGCGCCGCCGACCCATCGGCTACACTCGCCCTGGGGGCCGGGTGGGAGGCGCGACGATGCGGATCGTAGGTGCCGTGCTGCTGGGCTGGCTGGTGGTCGCCGGAACGCCGCGCGCCTCAGCCGCGCCGATCCACAGCGCCGCCGCTCGCGGCGACATTGCCGGTGTCACCGAGCAGTTGACCAAGGGCGTCCAGGTGGATGCCAAGGACGAGACCGGCGACAGCCCGCTGCACGTGGCCGCGTTCAACGGCCAACTCGACATGATCCGGTTCCTGTTGAGCCGCGGCGCGCGTCTGGACGCCGTCGATGGCGACGGCTTCACGCCGCTGGCCTGGGCCGCCGCCAAAGGGCGCACCGCCGCCGCGCAACTGCTGCTGGACCAGGGCGCGCAGTGGCCGGCCCTGCAACGGGCGGCGCTGACCGGGCAGTCGGAGCGGATTAGCGCGGCCCTGACCGGCGCTGGAGTCAACGACCGCGACGCGGCCGGGCTGACTGCGCTGCACGTGGCGGCCGCCCAGGGCCACCTCGACGCGGTCAAGCTGCTGCTCGACCGCGGTGCCGAGGTCAAGGTCAAGGACAAGACCACCCACACGCCGCTGCACCTGGCCTGCCGGCGCGGCGGACCGCAGGTCGTCAGACTGCTGCTGGAGCGCGGCGCGGTGCTGGACGAGGCCGACCGCGACGGCCAGACGCCCTTGTACCTGGCCGCCGCGCAAGGGCAGCCGGAGGTGGTGGTCGTGTTGCTCGAACGGGGCGCCACGGTCGATGCCAAGACCCGCACCGGCATGACGGCGCTGTGCTACGTGGCTGGCACGCCGTTCGTGGAGGTGGCCCGGTTGCTGCTGGCCAAGGGCGCCGACGTCACCGTGCGGCGGCCCGACTCGGGTCGCGGGCCATTACACTTCGCCGCGGGCAGCGGCGAGGCGGACATGGTCCGGCTGCTGCTCGAGCGCCGGGTCGACGTGAACCAGCCGGACAAGGCGGGCGAGACCCCGCTGCACTGGGCCGCCCATGGCGGGAGCGTGACGGCGCTGCGCCTGCTGCTGGAGCGCGGTGCCGCGCTGGAGGCCAAGGACAGCCACGGAGCGACGCCGCTCTACATGGCCGTCATGGCCCAGCGCACGGAGGCCGTGGTGTTCTTGCTGGACAAGGGCGCCAACCCGGACATTCGCCTGTCCGACGGCTACACCGCCCTGACCGAAGCGGCCATCGCCGGCACGGTGGAGGTCGTGCGCGCGCTGCTGGCCAGAGGCGTGGATCCCAACACGAGGCAGCGCGAGCGCGGCCTGGCCAGCCTGCACCTGGCGGCCAGCCTGGGTCATGTCGAAGTGGCCAAGCTGCTGCTGGCGCGTCGTGCCGACGTGAACCTGCCGGATGCCGACGGTGAGACGCCACTGCACTACGCGGCCTACAAAGGGCGGCTCGACGTGGCTCGACTGCTCTTGGACAACGGCGCGATGGTGAACGCGCGCGACAAGCAGAACCGCACGCCGCTCGGCGTCACCGACGGCCAGAAGAACTTCGCGCTGGCGGCCCTGCTGCGCGGCCGGGGCGGGATGGAGTAGCCGCGGGCCGGCCCACCGACCGCATGGCCAGGACGAAGCCAAAGGCCCGGTCGCACCATCACCGTGAGCGCTGAGGAGGGGCCTCCAGGCCCCGTCTCGAAGCGCGGCGAGCGAGGATCCGCCCAATGGCCGCACTTCGAGCCGGCCTGCGGCCTCCTCAGTGCTGGCGGATCGGGGGTGGTGGCGATCCAGTCGTGGCCTTGATGCGGCCCTGCGGCAAGGGCAAACCGGCTCTTGCCGAGTTCGGGCGAGGCGGCATAATGGGCGCCGACCGGCGTGCTCCGGTCGGAGCCATGGCCGGATGCGGACCGTCGTACTGCTGACCATCTCGAACATCTTCATGACCTTTGCCTGGTACGGGCACTTGCGGTTCAAGCACACCGCGCTGTGGAAGGTCATCCTGGTCAGTTGGCTGATCGCCTTCGTGGAGTACTGCTTCCAGGTGCCGGCCAACCGGATCGGCTCGGCGCGGTTCAGCGGCGCGCAGCTCAAGGTCACCCAGGAGGTGATCACGCTCCTCGTGTTCGCGGTGTTCTCGGTCTGGTACCTGCGTGAGCCGCTGCGCTGGAACCACGCGGTCTCGTTCGCGCTGATCGTGGCCGCGGTGGCGGTCATGTTCCGCGGCTGAGGCGCTACAATGCCGGCCGAGGTCAACCGTCCTTGAAGACCACCGGCGACCTGCGCGAGATCGTCATCACCGCAGCCCATGGCGGCGTCAGCACCGGCTCGGTGCCGGTGGGCGGCGGCGCGGCGGTCATTCACCAGTTGCTGCGCCACTGGGCGCCGGCCGGCGTGCCGGTGCGCGTGCTCGGGCTCGGCGAGCGGCTCGACACCGACGGCGTGGCCTACGAGCAGGTGCCGGTGAGTTGGCCGCGCGGCTGCGGGCCGGCCGACATCGTGCGGCTCAACGAGCTGGACTACGGCCGGATCAGCAGCGAGTTCGAGCAGGCGGTCACCCGACGCATCCTGGCCGGTCGGCGCGAGGGTGTGTGCGTCCTGGCCAACGACATCAGCGAAGGCCCCGACTTTGCTGCCCTGGCGGCGGCGAGTGTGCCCGTCGTGACGCTGTGGCATGTCGATGTGGTCGACTACTTCTGCCGCTTCTACCTGCGCGGCCTGCCGCCCGAGCGCGTGATGGCCGCCTTCCGCCGGCTGGGTCCTGCGGCGCGGTCGCTACCCGCGGTGCTGCGCTTGGTGTTCGAGAAGCAGACGGCCTGTGTCTGGGACAGCGTTCGGCACGTGGTGCCCAGCAGCCCGATGCGCGATGTCATCGCCCGCTGTTTCCCCGGCGCCGCCGACAAGGTCGAGGTGGTGCCTTGGGGCGCCTGGGCCACCACCGCGCCGGAAGCGCAGGTGGCCGCCGAGGTGGCCGCGCTCCGTGAGACCTACCAACTGCGCCAGGGCGAGCGGGTCATCGTCACGCTCAGCCGGCTGTCGCCCGAGAAGGGCATCGAGCGGCTGCTGCGCGCGCTGCGCCTTGGTGAGCAGCGCGGCGAGATGCCCGATGGCGTTCGCGTGCTGATCGCCGGTGAAGCCGCGTTCATGATGGGCGCGCGCTACCGCGCCATGCTGGTGCGGCTGGCCCGGCCACTGCGGCACTGCCGCGTGGACTTCGTCGGCTACGCCTCGGGGGTCCGCAAGCAGGCGCTGTGGCGACTGGCCGACCTGTACGTGTTCCCGTCGCGGCACGAGAGCTACGGTCTGACGCTCGCCGAGGCCCTGGCCGCCGGCGTGCCGGTGGTCAGCACGGCGCACTACAGCGCGCGCGACCTGGTGCCGCCGGCGGCCGGACTGGTGGTGCCCAACGGCCCCGAGGCGCAAGTCCCGGCCGCGCTGTGGCACGCGGTCGGCGGTCTGCTCGCCGCGCCGGACCGCCTGGCGGCCTACCGTCGCGGTGCCGAGCGCAGCGCGCCGAAGCTCGACTTCGCGCCGGCCGCGGCGCGCGTGCTGGACATCTGCCGGGCTAGTTGCCGAGTGCGGCCTTCAGCTTGAGCAGTTGCTCGGCGATCTGCCAGCGGTAGACGTCGAACTCGCGGTAGCCCCAGCAGTCGCCATCGAGCTTGTACTTCGGCTTGACCTCCACGGCCTTCCAGACGCGGTCCAGCACGGCCTGGGCCGCATCGGCGGCCTGGCCTTGACCCGCTTGGCGAGCCCGGGCGATGGCCTGCTGGCAGGTGTAGACGTAGCGGTAGTCGTCATAGCCCTCGCGGTAGGCTTCCCACATCGGCACCGGCCAGACGGTGCCGTCGGGACCGGGCCGGTTGAAGAAGTCGGCGCTGGTGCCGTCGAGGTTGTTGAACGGGTGGCCCGATGTGTAGGAGTAGATCCACGGGATGAGGACCTTGAACCCGCTCCGCCAGAAGCCGAAGCCGTAGGTCAGGCGGGCGCCGGCCACGGTGGTATGGTCGTTCTCGCCGTTGATGTGGTTGGGATAGCACCAGTACTGCACGCCACGCGCGGCGGAGTCTTTGAGGATCTCCTCGCGGCCGGGCAGGAACGGCTGCGTGCACCACACGTCCACGTGCGGACGCATCGGCTCGAAGACCTCGTGAGTCGGGTCGGCCGTGACGTAGGTCTTGCCGCCGCCGGCGCGGATGGCCTTCAGGCACTGCACCATGAACTGGACCGGGCCACCCGAGCCGCCGGGCTCGTCCACCGGGTAGTAGAGGAACTCGGGCAGGCCCTGCTCACGCCGCTGGGCCTCGATCCAGCGCACCATCGCGGTGTACTCGGTGCTGAATGCCTCCGGCGCCGGCTGGGCGTTGGCGATGTGGCTCTTCAGCGACTCGCCCTTCATGTGGCGCTGGTAGAGCCCGTTGGTGTTCAGGCTGACCACGAACGGGCCGCTGTAGCCGTAGCGCTTGCAGCGCTCGATCTTGCGCTTGAACGGCGCCCAGTCGTACTTCAGCTCCAGGGGCTGTTGCGGGTCCTTCGGCACGGAGATCCAGACGCCCAGAGGCACGCACATCACCGTCCCGTGGGCCATCATGTCGGCGCCCTGCAACTCGGCCTGGCGGGTGAAGTACTGCCGTGCGGGGTCGTTCTCGGCGGAGTCGGCCTGGTCGAGCGGGTCGCGGTAGTAGATGCCGTAGACCTTGTCCGGGTCCTGTTGCAGCTTCAGGTCGAGCACGCGGAAGCGGATCGGCACCTTGGCCGCCGGCGTGCCGGCTGGCGTGAAGGTCGCTTCGCCCGCGTAGAGTCCCGGCTTGGCGTCGTCAGGCACGTGGACGGTCAGCCAGAAGCGCCGGTTCTCGCCGGCCGGTACCGTCACGCGGTCGAACGGGCGCAGGTAGTCCGGGACCCACGACCAGCGGCCGACGGTGGTGTAGTGCGGCCGTGAACGGGCGAACTCGACCACCTTGACGTCGACGTTGCTCGCCGCGATGACGCCGGGACCGCGGAGATCGGACACCGTCACCTGGCCGCCGGCAGTCTCGCGCAGGCCATAGACCGCGAAGGTCAGCGGCTCATACTCGCCGAGCGTGGCGAAAGCGCGCAGCGTCGGGTTCAACTCGGCGGCGTACGGGACCGTCTTCGGATAGATGTTCTCCAGGTAGTGCCGCTGGTGCACGAGGTAGCCACGCTCGCGGTCGGCGGCGCTGATCGCGGGCAGTTGCCCACCCATCGGGTCGGCCGGCGGCGTCTCTTTCCACTGCGCCATCAGGTCGGCCGGCAGCGCGAACAGTTCCTGCTCCAGCGGCGCCAGGGCGCGCTCGAGCTGTTTGGCGGCGTTGGCCTGCGCGACGCACAGACCGGAGAGAATCCAGCGGCTGCGCGGCGTGATGTCCACCACCGGGTCGCCCTGGGTGGTGAAGGTCAACCGGCGCGTCTCGAACCAGTAGGCGTGGCTCATCTGGAAACGCGCGGTCTGGCCGCCGACGCTCAGGTTGAAGTCGAACAGGCGACCGCGCGTGTTGGCGCTGCTGCCGGCGACGGCCCAGAGGACGTACTCGCCCGCTGGCAGGCGCAGCTTCAGCTTGGCGGGCTTGGTGCCGCCACAGGCGTCGCGCGTGAGTTCGTTGGTGTAGACCGGTGGTGGTTCGGTTCGCCCGCGCGAGGCATTGGGCACTTCGCGCGGCCAGTGCTGGTCCTGCGCCTCGATGCCCGGCGGGTCCACCCAGCCGCTGGCCTGGTCGGTCGCGACGCTGTGTGGCGTGATCGCGGTCCAACCTGGCATGACCGGCGACTTCGGCGTGCCGAAGTCCAGCATGAGCATCACCAACGGAATCATCTCGGCCTCTCCGCTCGGTGTGCATTTGGCCCAGCCGGTGCAGGTTTCCTTCCGCGCCCGGCAGGAGGCCGGCGCGGCACGGGCAAACCAGCCCGGCACGGGCGAGACGACGCCTCGCTGGTCTCGGGAGGACGACCATGCACCGTGTGTTGCCGCTGTCGCTGCTGCTCTTCGGGACGGGACTGGCCGCTGGCCTGGAACTGCTGCCCGACCGGCCGATGGGGGTTCAGTTGGCCGCCGGGGCCACGGTGGCCGAACAGACCGCCGCGCGCGAGGTGTCCGAGTACCTGACCAAGGTCACCGGTCGCCCGTGCCCGGTTCGCGCCGAGGGCGCCGCCACGTCGGGCGAGGCGCGGATCTTCGTCGGCCCCACCGCGGCCGCCGGCAAGTTGGGCCTCGACACCAGCCAGCTGGGACCCGAGGAATGGCTCATCCGTAGCGCCGGCCAGGACCTCTACCTGGTGGGGGGACGGCCGCGCGGCACGCTCTATGCGGTCTACCACTTCCTGGAGGACGTGCTCGGCGTGCATTGGTGGACGCCCTGGTCGGAGAGCTGCCCGAGCCGGCCCGAGTTGCGGCTGGGTGACCTCAACCAGCGAGGCCAACCGACCTTCCGCTACCGCGACATCTACATGGTCTACGGGCAGGACGGCGGCCGCTTCGCCGCGCGCAACCGCCTCAACCGCGACGGCGACACCGCCATCGTCAGCCAGTATGGCGGCACCCTCGCGTACGGCCCGCCGTACCATGTCCACACGTTCTTCCTGTACTTCCCGCCGAAGGAGCACTTCGCCGCGCATCCCGAGTGGTTCTCGCTGATCAAGGGCAAGCGCGTCGGCGAAGGCACGCAGCTCTGCCTGACCAACACCGAGCTGCGCAAAGCCTTCCTGGCCAAGCTGCGCGAGTACATTCGCACCTCGTGGGCCGCCGCCGAGCAGGCCAAGCTGCCGCCGCCGCTCGTCTTCAGCGTCTCGCAGAACGACTGGTACAACGCTTGCCAGTGCGACCAGTGTCAGGCCATGGCCAAGGCCGAGGGGTCCGAGGCCGGGCCGTTGCTGGACTTCGTCAACTACCTGGCCGACGGCATCAAGGACCAGTATCCCGGCGTCTACCTCGACACCTTGGCCTACCAGTACACGCAGCAGGCGCCGAAGACGCTGAAGTGCCGCGACAACGTGATCGTGCGGCTGTGCGACACCGAAGCCGATATGCTCAAGCCGCTCACGGCGCCGGAGAACAAGGCCTTCCGTGAGCACATGCAGAGCTGGAGCAAGGTCTGCCGCAACCTGCGGATCTGGGACTACGCGGTGACCTATGGCAGTCCGCAGGGCATGCCGCTGCCGACGACGCACACCTACGGGCCCGACTACCGCTTCTATGCGGCGAACAACGTCGAGGGCGTCTTCACCGAACTGGAGTACCCGCTGATCTGCGATCTGCGGGACTTCAAGGTCTGGCTGATGATGAAGACGCTGGAGAACGCCAACGCCGACTACGAGGCGCTGACCGACACGTTCATGAACGGCCACTACGGCCCGGCGGGCCCGGCCGTCAAGGCCTATCTGCGAGCCCTGGAAGACGAGGCCCGGACGCGCAAGTCGACCAGCACCTGCTGGCAGGGCTCGCCCGCGCGGCTGACCTACCTCAACCTGCCGCTGGTGACCCGCGCGCAGAAGCTGTTCGACGACGCCGAGGGCGCGGTCAAGGAGTCTCCCGAACTGCTGCGGCGCGTGCGGTTCGCGCGCCTGTCACTCGACCGGGCCACCATCGCCGGCTACTCGAAGCTGATGGCCGAGTGGCTCACCGCGCACGGCGATGGCACCGGCTTCCCGTTCGACCGCGAGGCGGTGGGTGCTCGCGCGCTGGCCACCTGGTACGCGGTCATCGACGAGCGCGTGCCGGCAGCGCAGCGCGAGAAGGAACGCCTGCTGGCCGAGGGCGAGATCAAACGGTTCGCCATGGTGCCGGGCTCCATCGCGCTGCCCGAGAAGTTCCGCGGCTTGCCGCGCGGGCGCGTGTACGACTACACCGCGATCATGACGCGCAACTGGGCCGACGTGGTCAAGGTGGTCAAGGATCCCGAGGCCGAGAGCGGCATCACGAACCGCCTCGATCTCACGGCACCGGACGTGACCGACGCGGCGAAGTACGTGCTGCCGATGCCGTGGGGCCTGTACGGCACCGTCGACAAGAAGTTCGTCGGCGGCGCGCCCATCCGGGCCGAGGACATCACGGGTCCGGGCTACCACTGGTACAAGATGGGTACCTTCGCGATCGAGCCGGGCTTCTACCTGTACTTCTTCTGGAGCTGGATCATCCAGATCGATATCGACAACGTCTACGACCCGGCCAAGCCGGATCGCAAGTTCGAGATCTGGGCGCGGGTCAAGTTCGAAGGGCCGCGCTTCCCGCACGCCAAGCCCGGCGCCAAGGACGCCATCAGCGTGGAGCGCGTGGTGCTGGTGCGGCAGGACTGACCGCCGCTGCTACAGCCGCTTGTGGAACACCACCAGCGCCAGCACCATGCCGATGACGCTGGCCAGGCTCATCGTCAGCGTCAGGCCGAACGTCATCTGACAGACGATCAGGTTGAGTGAGAACGGCGGGTCGAGTCCCAGCGTCAGCTTGTTGACCAGCCAGGTCGGCGCTCCGGCCTTGTCGAGCAGCTCGTTGAGAATGCTGCCGACGACGGCACCGATGGCGATGACCAGGAAGAATCGCAGGTTGCTCTTCACGCGCGTGGACTCCAACCGGTTTGGACAGCGCGTGTGGCCCGTGGGTTCTCCGCTGGTCACGCGCGGCCCCGCGCCGAGTCGTCCGGCGGCTCGCCGGTGAAGCCCGTCGCACGCTCAGGTGGTCAGCGCCACGAGCGTGTCGGTCGGCACCAATGCCACATCGATCTCGCCGCGAACCGTGGTGGTGAAGACCACGTAGCGCTCGTCGCCGACGAAGCGCGGGTGCGGGTCGATGTGGTAGTGCTGCCCGATGTAGTCGGTCCGCTCCGGGTTCTCCGCCAGCACCATCACGCGGCCGGTCTCGCGGTTCATGAACTGGACCGTTGACGGACACCCCCGGTAGAAGCGGTGGTTGGAGTCGCCTACGATCAGCCGTCCGTCGCGCGTACTGTGCGAGTGCCAGCAGTGGCGCGGGAAGGGGATCAGCTCGACCTCACCGTCGGCGACGCGCACCCGCCAGGTGTCGTTGCCCCAGACACACCAGACATGCTCGCCGTCCGCGTCCCACCACTCGTGCGTGACCCATTTGGGTTCGCGCAGGATGGGCCGCGGCGCCTGTCCGCGCCGTAGCAGCCACAGCCGGTTGGTGATGGGGAAGGTCAGTCCGGTGATCGGATCGGAGTGGTTCTCCTGGGCCAGCAGGACCACTTCCGCATCGGTGGGTGAGGCCTGCGCATGGTTCGTGTTGCGGTCGAGCCGGTGCCACAACTGGAAGTCGCCGCCAGCGACCGGCAGAGTGCCAAACAGCCACTGCAGCTCGAGGGCCAGGTCGATGAAGAACGCCTGGCCGTCGGCGGTCCGCGTGAGGTGCGTGGCCGGTCGCACGAGGCGCCGCGCGCCGAGCAGGTCGGCGGGCACGGCGTTCACCAGTTCGACGCCGGCGTCGGCCTCGGGACCGCGCCGCCACAGGTAGCGGCCCTCCATCCAGTAGGCGTCGCCGGTGGCCGGGTCGACATACGGCGACGCGTCGCCGAACTGGGTCTCGGGGAAGTGCCGCACCTCTCCCGCCGCAAAGTCGACCACCCCCAGCGTGCGGCCCAACGAGGGCGGGAAGGCACAGTAGAACCACAGGTAGCGGCCGTCGGCGCTCAGCGAGTCGTTGACGAAGTAGAAGCCTTGCTGCACCGGGGCCACCTTGCGCCGCAGCACCGAGATGGTGACGCCGGTCTCCGGGTGCCGGCAAGGCTCGAACAGGTCGCGGTTGCCCAGGTCGATCATGCTACGCCTCCATCCTCGCTGGTGCCGGAGCGGCCCGGCGGCCCGCCACTGCGGGCCGTTCGCCACGGCCGACTGAACGTCCTTCACGCGGCGCGCAGGCGGCGGGCGGCGCAGGAGGTCCGCGCGGCGCCGGTCAGAACCACCGGACACCCGGTCGGGCCGGCTGCCGCTGCCGCCGCTCCGGGTGGTTCGCATCCGGTCGCTGGACGCCTGTGGGAGAAGCGGATGGATAGCCGCGGATCGGCTCTGCGCGCCGGCTTCGCGCGGGTCGACATCACGCCGCCGCTGGCGGCGGCCTACTTGTCGTTCGACCCGCGCCAGACGCGCTTCGCCGGCCTGCACGACCGGCTGCACGCGCGCGCCGCCGTCTTCGACAACGGCCACACGGCGCTGGCTGTCGTCTCAGCCGATGCGCTGGGCCTCAGCCGTAGCGTCTTGGGTGCCGAACGCGACTTCATCGCCGAAGTGCGCGCCGGCGTCGCGGCGCAGACCGGCCTGGCGCCCGACCACGTGCTGGTCGCCGCCACCCATGCGCATTCGACGCCGCAGACCACCGACATCCACGACCTGCTCGGCTGGTTCCCCGACCTGGCGGGCTGGGTCGAGCAACTGCGCGACCAGTTGGTCGAGGCGGTGGTCAGCGCCTGGCGCCACCGGGAGCCGGGCGCGCTCCACGGCGGCACCGGCGAAGCGCCGGGGATCGCCTGGAGTCGCCGCATCCTGACGCGCGACGGCCGCCTCGTGCAGCACGGCAGCCGGCCGGAGGCGGCCCAGGTGGTGCGCGAGACGCGCGACGACCGCGTGCCGGTGCTGCTCTGGCGCGGAGCCACTCGGTGCGGCGCGCTGTTCGGCTTCTGCTGCCACGCCACCACCGTGCAAGCCAACCCGCTGGTCTCGGCCGACTACCCCGGGGTGGCTTGCGACTTCATCGAGCGGTCGCTCGAACTGGACGCGGCGCTGTTCCTGCAGGGCGCCTGTGGCGACGTCAACCCGATCCGGGGCACCACCGACTTCGACGATGTGCAGCTCTATGGCCGCAGCCTGGGCGAGGAGGTCACGCGGTTGGCGGCGGTACTTGACGCCCGCGACCACGCGGCGATGTCGGACACGCTGGCGGCGGCGACGCGATGCGTCGAGGTGCCGCGGCGGGCGCTGCCGGACGCCGCGGCGCTGGGCGAGGAGGTCGCGCGTTGCCGGGCCATCCTCGACGGCGACGCCGATGAGGCGGCGAAAGCGGCGGCCCGCGCCGCGCACCGGCCGGCGTTCGAGGCGTTGCGCCTGTGCCAACTTGGCCAGGGCCCCGTGCCCATCGAGGTGCAGGTGCTGCGCCTGGGCGAGGCGCTGCTCATCGCGGTGGAGGGCGAGTTGTTCTGCGAGTTCGGCCGCCGCCTGATCGCCGGCTCGCCGGCACCGCTGACCGTGGTGGTGGGCTACGCGAACGGTTACCAGGGCTACCTGCCGCTGCCCGAGACGTATGCCGAAGGCGGGTACGAGCCGCGTCTGGGTGCCTGGACGCGAGTGTCTGAGCAAGGCGGCGAGTTGGTGTGCCAGCAGGCAGCGACGCTGGCTCAGGAGGTATGGGCCAGCGCCGCTGCCGGGCGTTAGTGCGTCGCGTCGCTGCCCATGCGGCCTTCGCCCGTCTGTGGGGCGTCGGTCGGCGGGCTGGCCGGCGGGTGACTGCGGTGGCCGGCCCAAGATGGCTCGTGAGCCCGGCCGACGCGGTCGGTCCGGGTGATCTTGCCGTGGTCAGGCACCGGCAGCGGCTGTCGTGGCGGCGCCGCGGTCAGGTAGTACCCGACGGAGATGGCGACCAGGACGCCGACCAGGACGACGAGCTTCCAGCGCGGATCCATCAGCGCCTCCTCACCAGGCGGTCGCGTCGGCCGTGGCGGCCGTGGCCGAGCAGATGCCGGTCTTGCCGGCCGTGCTGCGGAACCAATCGCTGTTCTGCCACTTGGCGTGCCCGTCACAGAAGGCCACGTTGGCGCCGCCGTTGTGCCGCGAACTGATCATGTTGTAGACCTCGTTCCAACTGGTGGCGCCCGGCTCGACGTATGGGCCGTTGCCGAACGCGCCCGCGGCGAAGTCACCGTCGGTGTCCTCGGGGAAGCTGATGGCCTCGACGAACATGACCGTACCGGCGGCGTCGGTGAGTCGGGACTCGTTGGCGAGGCCGCCGGGACCGCCGCCGTAGTTGCACAGCGCTTCCTGGTTCTTGGCGTAGTGCCCGTAGACCTCCGGTCGGGTGACCCCGTAGGTGGTGGTGTTGGAGAGGAACGTGCCGCTCCTCACCGACCCGTCGCCGAACGTGAAGGCGGTGAAGGCGATGGCCTGCGGCCGGGCATGGCCGCTGCTGGGGCAGGCGAAGATCTGGTCGTTCTTGACGTATGCGGCCAGATCGACCGGCCACTCATACCACGTGCGCAGGTACCAGCCGTCATAGTCGGCGTTGTACATGACCATGGCGGTGCCGATCTGCTTCAGGTTCGAGGCGCAGTTGGACTGGCGCGCTTTTTCGCGGGCTTTGGCGAACACCGGGAACAGGATCGCGGCCAGGATGGCGATGATCGCAATCACCACCAGCAGCTCGATGAGGGTGAAAGCTCGGCGCTTCATGGCGCTGCTCCAGACAGCCGGCGGCTAGGGGATCAGATAGTAGGTCCGAGCGATGGCGGCGGTCTTGGTCAGCACCTTGACGTGCCCGTCGCACCAGAGCACGTTCGCGGTGTCGTTGTGCCGCCAGTACTCGCGGATGCGGTTGGCGTCGCCCGAGTGCTGGGTCAGGTTGACCGACTGGCCCGACGCTGGGCAGAACATGTCCCCGTTGTCGTCCATACGGTGCTCCCAGGCGTCGTGAACGAGGATCCGCTCGGCCGGCGTCGTCACCTGGGAGTCGGACTTGTTCTCGGTGTAGCCGTTCAGGCCGTAAGTGCTGCCCAACGCGTTTTCGCCGGTCTGCAGGCCGTACGCATCCATCGTGGTGGCGCTGGGACAGGTGTAGATCTGCCGGTTCTTGATGTACGGATCGTAGAACCGTCCCCAGTAGCCCTGCTCGGATGCCCAGGACTGCCAGGAACCGGCATTCAGATACCAGGGCGTGCGCTCGTCGTAGTCCTGCTTGTACTGCGCGGTCGCCAGGCCGATCTGCTTCAGGTTGGACTGGCAACTGGATTGGCGGGCCTTCTCGCGGGCCTTGGCGAACACCGGGAACAGGATCGCCGCCAAAATGGCGATGATCGCGATAACCACCAACAACTCGATGAGCGTGAACGCCAACGGCCGTACGCTACGATGTGTTTGCATGGCCGAATCTCCTCGGCCCCAACCCCGTGCGCTGGTTACGCCGCCGGCCGCCTTCCTCCTGCGATTGGTCCGAATATCCGGTGGGGTAAGTTGGGCGAGTCGGGCCGCCGGCGTGGCCGCACCGACGCTTGCCTGGCGATGGGAGATACCCGGGTGGGCATGCCTTCGGCGGAGCAAGCCGCCGCGGGGTCGGTTGACACTGCCCGGTCGCCCACCTAGAATACGAGCAGTCGGTCCCGCACCGGCGGCCCTGCGCAGCGACCGTATCACCCGGAGAAGACACCGCGTGGATGTCCTCAAGACTCTGTTTCTCAACGCCCCGTCGTTCGAGGGCTTCGATGGCGGCGCCGGCTCGCGCTACCAGGCTCGCCGTGAGATCTGCTCGTACTGGTACCCGACCTGGCTGGCTCAGCCGGCCGCGCTGGTGCCGGGCGCGCGGCTGATCGACGCGCCGCCGCACCACCAGACGTGGGACGAGGTGCTGGGCATTGCGGCCGACTACGAGCTGGTGGTGCTGAGCACCAGCACGCCCGGGTTCGGCAACGACATCAAGTTCGTCGAGGCCCTCAAGAGCCGCCGGCCGGACGTGCTGGTCGGCCTGTGCGGCGCGCACACGGCGGTCAACCCGACCAGTTCGCTGGAGGCCAGCGAGGCCGTCGACTTCGTGTGCAACAAGGAGTACGACTACACGCTGCTGGAGATTGCCCAGGGGCGTGACCTGGCCGAGGTCAGCGGGATCAGCTACCGCCGGGACGGCCAGTTGCACCACAACCCGCCGCGCACACAGATTCCGGACATGGACGCGCTGCCGTCGGTGCTGGACGTCTACCGGCGCGATCTCGACATCACCAAGTACTACATCGGCTACCTGCCGCACCCGTACGTCTCGTTCTACACCGGTCGCGGCTGCCGCAGCCGCTGCACCTTCTGTCTCTGGCCGCAGACCATCGGCGGGCACGCCTACCGCGTGCAGAGCGCGGCGCGGGTGGCCGCCGAAGTGCAGAAGTGCGTCGAGTACTGGCCGCACGTGAAGGAGGTCTTCTTCGACGACGACACCTTCACCGACGACCACGAGCGCACCGAGGACGTGGCCCGCCGGCTGGGCAGGATCGGGGTCAGTTGGTCGGTCAACGCCCGCGCCAACGTGCCTTACGATACGCTGAAGGTGATGAAGGACAACGGCTGCCGCCTGCTGCTGGTCGGCTTCGAGAGCGGCAACCAGACCATCCTGAACAACATCAAGAAGGGTATTCGGATCGACCGCGCGCGCGAGTTCGTGGCCCACTGCAAGACACTCGGCCTCGAAATCCACGGCACCTTCATCATCGGCCTGCCGGGCGAAACGCCGCAGACCGTCGAAGAGACCATTCAGTGGGCGAAGGAGATCGATCCGAAGAGCCTGCAGGTCTCGCTGGCCGCGCCGTACCCAGGCACCGAGATGTACCAGCAGGCCATCGACAACGGCTGGTTCGACGGTGATCCGGTGGTCAACAAGGACGGCATCCAGGTACCGGCGCTGCGCTATCCGGGCCTCTCGCCCGACCAGATGAACGAGCTGCAGAAGCAGTTCTACGGCCGCTTCTACCGCCAGCCGCGCGTGATCTGGCGGTTCATCAAGGAGATGGCCACCGACCGCGAGGTGCTGGTGCGCCGGCTGCGCGAGGGGCGCGAGTTCCTCGATTTCTTCAAGCAGAAGGACGCCGTCCAGACAGTGAGTTGACGGTGGGCCTCCTGCGCAACCTGGCCATTCTGGTCGTCTCGGTGTTCAGCCTGTCCATCGGCGAGGTCATGCTCAAGGTGGGCATGGACCGCATCGAGCGGCTGCAGCCGCAAGGACTGGTTGCATCGGTCAAGGCGTTCGGCGCCTGCCCGCCGATCTGGGTCGGCTTCGTGCTGATGGTCGTCCAGTTCGCCGGCATGATGGAGCTGTTCCGCTACTGGGACGTCAGCGTGGTGGTGCCGGTGTTCGGCATCAACTTCGCCATCACGGCGGTGATCGGCATGGTCTGGCTCAAGGAGCCGGTGACGGTCATGCGCTGGCTCGGCGTGTTGGCCATCATGCTCGGCGTGGTGCTGATTGCGCGCAGCGGAAAGGTCGGCCAGTGATGTCGCTCGTCCTCGGCGCTCTCACCGTCGTCACGGCCCTGCTGGCGTTGGCCAGCCTCGGCTACCTGCTGCTGTCGCACTTCGCGGCGCTGCGCCACTATGGCGGCGCCACGCCCGGCGTGCTGCCCGATCCGGCGCCGGGCGTGTCCATGCTCAAGGCCGTCGAGGGCGCCGACGAGCGCACCTACGAGGGTATCAAGGCGTTCCTCCACGTCGACTATCCCGGTCCGTGGGAGCTGCTCGTCGGCACGGTGCGCGAGGACGATCCGGTGGCCGACGTGGTGCGCCGGCTGCAGGCCGAGTACCCGGACAAGCCGCTGCGGCTGGTCTTCGGCGAGATCTTCGGCACCAATCGCAAGACCTGCCTCATGCACAAGCTGGTGCAGGAAGCCCAGTACGACCTGTTGGTCTTCTCCGACGGTGACACCCAGGCCACGCCGGACTACCTGCACCATGTCGTGCCGCCGCTGCTGGACGACGAGGTCGGCTGCTTGACCTGCCTGCCGCGCGGCATCGGCTGCACCACGCTCGGCTCCAAGGTCATCGCGCTGCACTACGTCCACGTCTACGTGCCGCAGTGGATGGCCGCCATCCAGACCACCGGCGTCAACTGGGCGTTCGGCAACACCATGGCCAGCCGCCGCGAGGTACACCTGGCCTACGGCGGTTTTGCGGCGTTCCCCGACCACCTGGCCGACGACTACGAGTTCGGCCACCGCGCCGCGCTGCTCGGCAAGCAGGTGGTCGTGGCGCCGTACCTGATCGACACCTACATGCCGATGGAGCCGCTGCGCTCGACGCTGGTCCGCCTGCGCCGCTGGATGTTCACCATCCGCCGCGCGCGCCCGGAGTCGTTCGCCGGGCTGATGTTCTGCTACCCGGTCGCCTGGACGTTGGTGATGACGCTGCTCAACGCCGGCCAGGCCTGGGCCTGGGGCGTGCTGGCCGCGGTCCTGGCGATCCGCCTGGGTCTGGCCTGCTGGCTCGACCGCGCGGCGCTGCGGCTGCCCAATTGGTGGTCCATCTGGTGGCTGCTGCCGTTGGTCGACCTGATCGAGTTGGGCACGTTCATCAGCGCCTGGTTCGGCAACACCGTGGTCTGGGCCGGGCGGCGGTTCCATCTGCTGGCGGATGGCCGTCTGGTCGAGGTCGAGTAGCCGCGGGCAGGAGCCGCACCGCTGGCGTTGTAATCCCTCGCAGGCCGCTGCGGCGGTGCAAGGGAGGCCACCGGTGTCCAAGTCCAACGACGTCCCGCCTGCTGATCCCCGTGGGTGTTGCGGCGGTCTCGGCTGTGGCCCCGAGTTGACGCGCCGTGACGCCCTGCGCGCCATGGGTCTGGCGGCGGTCTCGGCGCTCGGCGCGAGCCGGGTGATGGCCGGCCCGTTCGACACCGCCGACTTCGAGCGGCTGGTACCGGCCGACAAGCAGCTCAAAGCCTCGTGGGTGGCGTCGCTCACCGCGCGCGGCGAGCGCGAGGTCTACCGAGGGGCCGAACTCGACTGGATCGGCCTGCCGGTTGGCGGTCTCTGCGCGGGCCAGCTCTATCTCGGCGGCGACGGCAAGCTCTGGCACTGGGACATCCTCAACCACACGGCCGGCACCGGCGACGCGCATTACCGCGCGCCGCGGAAGCCCGCCTCGCCGCTGGAGCAGGGCTTCGCGCTGAAGGTGACCGTCGGCGGCCGCACCGAGGTGCGCGCCCTCGACCGCACCGGCTTCAGCGACGTGTCGTTCTGCGGCGAGTATCCCATCGGCCAGGTGGACTACCGCGATCCCGCGCTGCCGCTGACGGTCTCGCTCCGGGCGTTCTCACCGTTCGTGCCGTTGCAGACCGAGGACTCCAGTCTGCCGGCGACGATCCTGCAGTTCACGCTGACCAACACCGGCACCGCACCGGCCGAGTGCGAGCTGGGCGGCTGGCTGGAGAACGCGGTCTGCCTGCACACCGGCCGCGCGGGCGACGGTGTGCGCGTCAACCGGTTGCGGCGCGGGGCGGCGCTGTGCCTGGAATGCTCGGCCACCGAGCCGCCCGCCGGTAGCGCGCGTCCGGGCCGGCGGCCGATCGTGTTCGACGACTTCGAGAAGCCGACCTACGACGGCTGGACCGTCACCGGCACCGCGTTCGGTCCCGGTCCGGTCGAGCGGACGCGCATCCACGCCTACCAGGGCGAGGTGGGTGGTGAGGGCAAGCGCGTGGTCAACACGCACGCCAGCGCGCCGGGCAACGACGTCGGCGCGCGCGACAACGCCACCGGGCGACTGGTCAGCCGTGAGTTCACCATCGAGCGTCGCCGCATCAACTTCTGGGTCGGTGGCGGTGACCACCCGGGCAAGACCTGTGTCAACCTGCGGGTGGGCGACCAGGTGGTGCGCACGGCCACCGGGCACAACGCCAACCAGATGCGGCAGGAATCGTGGGACGTGACCGACCTCGCCGGGCAGACCGCGCGGATCGAGATCGTCGACGACCAGCAAGGCGGGTGGGGCAACATCGGTGTCGACCAGATCGTGTTCTCCGATGAGCTGCCCGAGCCGCCACCGCTGCTCCAGCGCCCCGACTACGGCACCATGACGCTGGCCCTGTTCGCGCCGACGGCCGGCGACTCCGCGGTGCTCTCGCTGCCGGCCGGCAACGTGGCCGAAGAGCTGATGCCGGCGCCGCCGGCCACCGGCGAGGCGACCCGGCCCATCGGCCGCAAGCTGGTCGGCGCCCTCAAGCGCGCGCTGACGTTGGCGCCGGGCCAGTCGGCCACGGTGACATTCGCCGTCTGCTGGCACTTCCCGAACCTGGCGCTCCGCGATGTCGCCGGATCCAAAGGACGTCACTACGCCCAGCGGTTCGCCTCATCGGCGGCCGTGGCCGACTACCTGGCGGCCAACCTCGACCGCCTGGTGCAGCAGACGCGGCTGTGGCATGACACCTGGTACGACTCGACGCTGCCGTTCTGGCTGCTCGACCGCACGCTGCTGAACGCGTCCATCCTGGCCACGTCCACCAGCTTCCGCTTCGCCGACGGGCGTTTCTGGGGCTGGGAAGGGGTCGGCTGTTGCGCCGGCACCTGCACGCATGTCTGGCACTACGCGCACGCCGCGGCGCGGCTGTTCCCCGAGCTCGAGCGCGACCTGCGCGAGCGCACCGACTATGGCCTGGCGTTCAGCCCGGACAGCGGCATCGTGCAGTTCCGCGGGCAAGGCGCCGGCCTGGCCATCGACGGGCAGTGCGGCGTGATCCTGCGCACTTGGCGCGAGCACCAGGTGTCGGCCGATGACGCGTTCCTCAAGCGCGTCTGGCCGCGCGCCAAACGGGCGCTGGAGTGCCTGATCAGCCAGCCTGGTGGCGCCGATGGCGTGCTGAGCGGCTCGCAGCACAACACGCTGGACACCAACTGGTTCGGCCCGGTGGCCTGGCTCAGCGGGCTCTACCTGGCCGCGCTACGCGCGGGCGAGGCGATGGCCAGTGACATCGGCGACAGCCCGTTCGCCACGCGCTGCCGCAGCCTTCTGGAGACCGGTCGCCAGCGGATGGTCGCGCAGTTGTACAACGGCGAGTACTTCATCAACAAGCCCGATCCGCAGCACGCCGAGGCCATCAACTCGGGCACTGGTTGCGAAATCGACCAGGTCTTCGGACAGAGCTGGGCCTGGCAGGTCGGCCTCGGCCGCGTGCTGCCCGAGAAGGAGACGCGGTCGGCGCTCCAGGCGCTCTGGCGCTACAACTTCGCGCCCGACGTGGGGCCGTACCGCGCGACGAACAAGCCCGGCCGGTGGTACGCCATGGCGGGTGAGGCCGGGCTGCTGATGTGTACCTTCCCGCGCCACGATTGGAGCTACAAGCAGGCCGCGGGCAAAGGGCCGGAGTGGGCCGCCGGCTACTTCAACGAGTGCATGAACGGCTTCGAGTACCAGGTGGCCGGCCACCTGCTCTGGGAGGGCCTGGTCACCGAGGGCCTGGCCGTCACGCGTGCCGTGCACGACCGCTACCATCCGGCGCGGCGGAACCCGTGGAACGAGGTGGAGTGCGGCGACCACTACGCCCGGTCGATGGCCAGCTACGGCGTCTACCTGGCCGCCTGTGGCTTCGAGTACCACGGGCCGCGCGGCCACCTCGGCTTCGCGCCGCGGGTGTCGCCCGAGGACTTCCGCGCGGCGTTCACCGCGGCCGAAGGGTGGGGCACCTACTCACAGCGCCAGACCGGCAGCGGTCTGCAGGCCGAAGTGGCGCTCAAGTGGGGCCAGCTCCGGCTGCGCACGCTGGCCTTCGCGCCCAAGGGCACGCCGACCAAGGTCACTGTGACGGTGGCCGGTCGGGCCGTTCCGGCCACGCTGAAGGTGGCCGACGGCCGGGCTGAGGTCGCGCTGGCCGCGGAGGTCAGCCTGCGCGCCGGCGAGTCGCTACAGGTGACGTTGGCCTGAATCCATCCGGTGGCGGGCGCAAGTTCCTGGGCCGCCGTGCATCGATGGGTGCAAGGAACGGCGATGACGGCCCCGGAATCGTTGGTGGCGCAGGTCGAGTTGCTCCGCCCGGGCATCCGAGCGGTGATCCTCGATCGCGTGGCCGACGCCGACCTGGCCGAAGACCTGACGCAGGACGTCATGGAGTCCGCCCTGCGCCACCTCGGCGAGCTGCGCGACCCGGCGGCGTTGGCGTTGTGGCTGCGCCGCATGGCCATCAACCGCTGCTGGCAGTACTACCGGCGTCCGGTGGTGGCGGCTCCGGTGAAGTTGGCCGAGCCGTCGAGCTACCATGCCGCGGTACGCCGGCTGATGCTCCGCGAGGTGCTGGCCGCGCTGCGTGAACTGCCTGAGCGAAACCGGCTGGCGCTGCTCATGCACGTGCTCGACGACATGCCGTACGCCGCCATCGCCACGTTCCTCGACGTGCCGTTGAGCACCGTCGAGAGCCGCATCCACCGCGCGCGGGCGCAACTGCGCCGGCAGGTGGGTCACTGGCTCGATTGCCTGGCCGAACCGGCCACCGAGGAGCTGGCGTGAAGACCGAGACCATTCCGCTGCCGATTCTGGCGGCCTGCTTCCATTCGTTCGGCGTTCTGCTCGGTTGCGGTGTGAACCTGAGCCGCTCGTTGCAGTTGCTGACCGAGCGAGCGGACCACGCGGGCCTGCGCGAGGCGCTCCAGCACTGCCGCGACCGCGTCAACGAAGGCAGCACGCTGTCCCAGGCCATGAGCGACCGACCGGCGGTGTTCCCGACCACGGCGCTGCTGCTGGTGCGTGTCGGCGAGTATGGCGGCGTGCTCGACGAGACTGTGGCGCGCCTGGCGCGCGAACTCGATGCCGAGCAGGATCTGCGCGACCGCATCGCGTTGGTCGTCGCCATGGCGCGGCTGCAGGAGGAGCGGCTCGGCGCCGAGGTGTCGGAGCGCATCGCAGAGCTCCGCGAGCGGCTGGCACCGGTGCGGCGACAGGCGGCCTACTGCCGCGTGCTCGGCTGCCTGCTCGGCTCAGGTGTGCCCATCTTCACAGCGCTGTCCGGTGCCGCCGAGGAGTTCGCCGAGCCGGAGCGGTCACAGGCGCTCCAGTTGCTGTCTGAATTCGCGGAGCGGTGCCGGGTCGGCAACGAACCGAGCCTGGCGGCCATGGTTCACGAGGCCGGCATTCTGCCACCGGTGGCCGTCCAGTTGTTCGCCATCGGTGAGGAGACCGGCCGGCTGGACGTGACCATGGACCGCGCCGCGGAGTTGCTGGAGCACGAGGTGATCGGCGAGCTGAACGCGGCGCTGGCGATGGGGTGAGGGCAACGCTACGGCGCCGCGTCACGCCCCCACACCTCGACCTCGCTCAGCGCGGCCCAACCCAGCGGCGCCGGTTGTGCCAGGTTGGTCAGGCGCAGCCAGGTGACGGTGCGCGGCGCGAACCGGAACGCCTGCCGGTCGGCGGTCTTGGCCAGCGTCAGCGCCTCGCGCGAGCCGTCGGAGAACTCGACGGTCGCCGTGCGCCACCAGGCGTCGTGCGGGAAGTCGGCGCGCAGGTGCAGCGCCAACTGGTCGATGCTCACCGCGCGGCCGAAGTCGACGCGCCACCACAGGTCGGTGCGCTGGTCCGGCCCCCACGACTGGAACGGCCAGTTGCCGTGGCCGGTGTTGCGCGTCTGGCCGTCCACCGCGCAGCGCGCGGCGAACACCGGCTCGTTCCGGCACTCGCTGTTGGTGCTGGCGTGCGGGTAGCTGCCCGGCTCGCCGCGCAGGTCCAGCGGGTTCAACGCCACGTTGCGATAGGCCGACCGCTCGGTCGCGCCGGCGGCGCGCACGGTCAACTCGTGGCGGCGCCCGGCCCAGGCTTCCGGCGGGTAGCAGCGCCGCTCCGAACCGGCCGGCAGCCGGAACTCCAGCCGACCGTTCGGCGCGTACGCCAGTGTCTCAGGCCAGGCCGCGTCGAGCCGCAGCACCATCGCCGTCGGCCCGGTGATGAGGTAGCGGTCGCCCGGCTGGTAATCGCGCTCGAAGGTGAAGCGGGCGGGCAGCGTGGCGCTGGTGCGGGCCAGCGACCGGCCTTGGCCGTCGAGCAGCTCGCAGGTGGCTTGCTCGCGTCCGGCGGCCACCGGCAGTGCGGCCGCGCTGCCGCCCTCCAGGCGGCGCCGCTTGTCCAGGAAGTGCTGGTAGCGCGCGGCTTCGGCGGGCGTCCAGGCATTGGCCTCCTGGTAGTCACCGCAGAAGGGCACCAGCAGGTCGATCCAGCAGGCGAGGCGCGCCCGCTCGGCCGGGTCCAGCTTCACCTGGCCGTGGCCCTCGTCCAACATGCGCAGCAGGCGGCTGCGGTGTGAGCCACTGGCGTACGGCGCCATCATCGGCGGCGCCGACTGGACGCTGAGCCAGGTCACCGGATCGCCAGGCATGGCGCGCCAGACGCCGGACTTGTCATCACGCACCGCCTGTGTCAGGGCGAGGTAGGCGTCACTCCAGCGGCGCTTGGCCGCCGGGTCGACCACCTCGGCGCTGAGCAAGCTGAACACGTTGCCTTTGACCGGCGTGGGCGCCGCGCGGCCGTCGGCCAGGGCGAGGTCGATCAACTGCCCACCGACCGTCTGGTGGCAGGTGGCAGCGATGGTGTTGCGCCCTGGTTTGAGCGTCGCCAGCGCCGCGGGCGAGATGGGCAGCAGCACGGGCTTGACCACATAGCCTTCGGCCTCGGCGGCCTTGACGCCGTTGAGGTAGATGACCACGTCCTCATCGTGGCAGACGACCAGCACCGGCGAGTTGAGCCGAGTGCCGGCGGGCAGGTCGAAGGAGCGCCGGAGCCACACGTCTGAGGTGAGCCAGTCGGTGTTGGCCGGTGTGCCCGGCGTGCCCTTGCGGCCGAAGCCGGCGCGACCGGTGCGCCACGAGCGGGCGTCGAACTGCGGTTGGAACCAGTCGGCGGCCGGCTGGTCGGCGGTGTACTGCCACTCCTGCTCCAGCTTGGTGACCCAGTTGAGCTGCGACAGGTCCTGCGCTTGCGGCTGCCGGCGGTACGGCGCGGCCGCCTCGCGGTTGTCGTGGCAGCGGATGCAGTGCCGGTCGAGGATCGGCTGGATCTCCCTGGCGAAGCTGAACCCGCGCGGCGGGCCGCCGATGGGCTCCAGGGCCTGCGCGCCGGCCCGCAGCGCCAGGCTGGTGGTGCGGGCCGGCGGAGTCTCGTTCTTCGATTCGTGGCAGCCGATGCACGACTGGCTCTCGCCGGGTTGCAGTGTCGACCAACTGCGCATGGTCTGCACGGCGCGGCCCTGGTCGTCAAGGGCCTGGAAGTAGACCGGCGTGCGTGCCGGCACTTTGAAGAAGGCCGAGCCGTCGGCCTGGACCGTGGCGTCACCGAGCAGCACCTTCGGGTCCCAGCAGCCGTTGGAGACCGAGACCGGCGTGCTGACCAAGGCGCCGCCGGCGGGTCCGCTGTTGCCGTTGGCACCGATGCCCGCGGCGCGAAAGTCGAGGCCGATCACGCGCACCTTCTTGATGGTGCCGCGCGGCACGCCCGTGAGGCCGGGGCCGAGGTAGACGTCCTGGATGTAGTAGGTGCCCTCGGTCTGGCGCGGGTCGACGCGGCCCACGGCCGCCACGGCCGGGCGCGGTGCCAGCGGCACGGCGCGGCCACACGACAGCTTGGCGTCGGCGGCGAGCAACTCGCGGTGGCCCGCCCGGTCCATCAGGTAGAGGCCGAACGACGTGTCCCAGCCGCGCCCGCGCCGGTCGCGGTAGCCGGTCGGGCTGTAGGTGACCAGGAACAGGTCATCGCTGAGCGGGTAGGGGTAGGCGAACAGGTCGCCCTGCTGGCCATAGGCGTCGATGCGGTCGGCGGGCGTGGGCCGCTCGGGCGCGATGAGCTGCACGCCGGCGTTCTCCTCGCGCCCGCGGCTGGGATCGATGACCACCAGCTTGCCCGGCTGGTACGAATGGTGCCCGGTGGCCACCGCCACAAACCGGGCGCTACCGGGAATGCCGCGGGCGTGGGCGATGGTGGTGGGGAACCACGAGTTGTTGCCATAGGCGGCCGTTTGGCCGGTGCCGTCGCCGTTCATCTGGAACAGCCCTTGCGGGAAGAGCTGGCCGCGGTCGTTGTAGTCCCAGCGGGTGTAGATGACGCGCCCGTCCGGCGTCACCGCGGGGTAGTTGTCATGCACCTGGTCGTAGGTCAGGCGCCGGATGCCATCGCCGTGCGGGCCGCAGGCGTACAGATTGCTGACCTCGGTCCACCAGCAGTCGACGGTCTGCACGCAGCGCGTGGAGTTGAAGACGATGCCGCCGTCGGGCAGATAGGCGCCCTCGTAGTCGGCCACGCCGGCGCCGTTGGTCAGTTGCCGCACCTGGCGCGTGGCGGCGTCCCACTCGTAGAGGTGGTAGTCGTCGCCGCGGTCGCTCTGCTTCCAGGCGAAGAGGACGCGCCGGCCGTCGTAGGACACGTCGGCATCGCGGATGGAGCCTTGCGGGCTGTCGAGCAGCGTCTCGATGACCGGTTCGGCCGCGCCCAGGTCCAGCCGGCAGAGCCGCGCGCCGGGCACGAAGTTGCGTTCGGCCTGAGCGTCGGTCTGGGCCTCGGTATAGGCGTAGTGCGACCCGCCCAGCGGGCCGTGCATCGCGAACACGAGCGTGCGGTAGCGCGCCAGCAGCGGCCGCAGCCGCGCGGCGCGCCGTGCCTGGCAGGCGGTGCCGTAACGCGCCAGCGAGGCGTCGCCGGCCGCGGCTACCTTGGCGCACAACTCCTGATCGGCCGCCGCCGCCGTGGCCGGATCGAGCCAGCGGGTCGAGTCGAGGCCGCCGTCCTGCCGTAGCCAGTCGAGCGCCACCGGAAAATCGGTGCGCAGACGCTCCAGTACCGGTGGCAACAGCGGCGCGCGCTGTTCGGGCGCGACCTGCGACAAGGCTGCCCGGGTGGCCACCACGGTCTCCACCCAGTTGGTGCGGCGCTGGTAGACCTCAGCCGGCGCGGCCGCCAGACCGGCGACGGCCAGCAGAACGAGCAGGCAGGGGCGAAAGGCTCTGGTGGACATACGTCGGGGCTCACTTGCGGTCATGGTAACCGACGGACTGGGGTCTGCCAACCCACGGAGGCCCCAGCGGGCCAAGCACCGACGCGGGGCCGCCGTGCAGATGGGCTTCACACAGGGCGGCACGGGCGGCGAGCTGCCCGTGCCACCCGGACAGGATCTGCGAGGCGGCGCCTAGACCGCCTCGCAGAGCACCAGTTCGCTGGTCAGCGCACCGGGCAGGCGGATGGTCAGGCCCTGGTTCGCCAGCACCCAGCCGTCGAGTTGCGCGCTCTGGCCCGTGGTGTCCCAGGTCACGCGGTAGCGCCGGCCGGTGTCCAGGCCGCGGAAGCGGAGCAGGTATTCCGGCTCGCGCGGGTCGCCCAGTTGGAACAGCCCGGCCATCGCGCGGCTGCCGTCGGCCGCGGCCAGTTCCAGCACGCCCCAGCCCTGCGCCTCCGGACCGGCGGCCACTGGGGTGTGGTGGAAGACGCGGCAGGTGTCCTGGAACGGCCGGACGAAGGTGCGGTAGAGGTCGAGCCAGTGTCTCACCCGCTCCAGCAGCACCGGGTTCCAGTCCATGTTGAGCGGTCGCAGGAAGCCCAGCGTCGGCCGGACGAACAGCAACTGCCGCCACTGGAAGTCGAGCTCGGCCGCGGTGTGGCCGCTCTGGCCGCCGATCAGCCGGTCGACGCACTCGGGCGGCAGCGCCATGGTCATGCCGTTGGTGATGGTGAACGACCGCGGCGCGATCTGCCAGTCGGTGACCCAGGTGTGGCAGAAGCGCCGCACCAGACCGAGGTCGGTGCGACCGCCGCCGCCCGCGCAGTTCTCGAAGATGACCTCCGGGAACCGCGCCCGCAGGCGGTCGTACAGCGCGTACTGGGCGTCGTAGTAGCGCCAGAAGTGGTTCTCCACGAACCCGTCACGCTCGGTCCGCCCGCAGCCGGTCGTGTTGTAGTCGAGACGGAAGAGATCGAGCTGGTGCTCCTCGATGACCGCGGCGATGCGCGCCTCCACATGCTGCGCCGCCGCCGGATTGGTCAGGTCGACCATGCCGCCGAGTGGCTGACCGTCATACCCGCGCAGCAACCAGTCGGGATGATCGGCGATGGCCCGACTCTCGGTGCCGATGCGTTCGGCGTCCATCCACAGGCCCCAGAGCAGGCCGCGCGCTTTGGCCCGCTCGCGAAACGGCGCCAGGCCGTCGGGGAAGCGCTCCCGGTCGACTTCCCAGTCGCCCACGGTACTGAACCAGTTGCCGCCCGGTCGGGTGTACCAGGTGGCGTCGATGAAGAACAACTCGGCGCCGGCGTCGGCGGCGCCATCGATGGCGTGAACCACCTGCTCGGCGGTGACTTCGACCTCGGGGCCGATGCCGCTCTCGATCCAGCCGCCGCGACCGCGCGCCTGTGGCCGGAGCACCGTGCGGCGAATGTGCTCGTGCATGGCCTGCAGCGAGGTGTCGAGGTCGCCGAAGGTCAGGCCGAGGTGCAGTTCGGGCGTGGTCACCGTCTCGCCGGGCGCCACGGTGCGTTGCGGCGCTGGACCATTGACACCGGCGGCGAAGGCCAGACTGGCGCCGGCGTCGGAGGTGGCCGGTGTTGCTTGCAGGTCGAAGGCGAAGCGATAGCCGCCTGACCAGGCGAACTGGCCGACGAAGTGCTCGCCCGTGGCGTTGTTGCGCAGTACGAAGAACGGGTGCCGATGCCGGTCGCGCGGATAGCGGCCGTCGATGGCGTAGAGGGCGTCGGGCAGGTCGAACCAGCCGAAGTCGCCTTCGTGGCCCCATTGCACCGCTGCCGGGTAGCCCACCGAGTAGAGCGCCGCGCCCGGGGCCAGCCGTTGACGCCAGCGCGCGGTGGTCTGCAGCCGGCCGCTCCAGGTGGCCGCTGCGCCGATGGCCGACACCGCGGGGCCGGTGTTGGTCACCTCCAGCCAGCGCGTCAGCACGGCTGTGCCGTCCAGGCCCGTGTGGACCTCGACCGTCACCGGCCGCAGCCGGTGGGTGAGCGTGACGATGGCGTGGACCAGGTACGGTTGGCCCATCGATGGGTAAGGCCGGTCGTCGCGCCGCAGTTCGAGACCGCCCCAGGCCCAGTCGCCGTTCAGGAGTTGCCCATCGACCTCCAGTTGGAAGGCGTGGGCCAGTTCCTCGGTGGCCGGTGGCACGCGGCCGTCGTAGAAGTTGACGAACCCGGCCCCGTTCCAACCGCGGCCGAGCCAGCGGGAGCCGGTCAGCGATTCCTCGTAGACGACCAGGCCCGACCGGTAGGTCACCACCGGCTCGCCGCCGTCGGTCAGGGCCACCTCGGCCCAGTGCTGCTTGCCGTCGCCCATTGCGGACCTCCTTATGCGTGTCCGGTCGAGCCGCCCAGAGTCGCCACGGCCGTGCCGATGGCCACCAGCGCGATCCCCGCCCATTGCCGGGCGGTCAGCCGCGAGCGGAACAGCCACGCCAGCAGGAGCTGGCTGCCGATGAACCCGCCGCTGTTGGCCAGGACCGCCGCCAGGTTGCTGTTGTGCGGCAGCAGCGCGTAGATGCGCATGAGGAAGACGATGCTGGTGGCCCCGACCGCGTTGCCGGCGACGAAGCCGACCCGCCACCGGGCCGGGCTGCCGCTGCCCCACTTGAACGCGAGCTGCGCGAACACCTGCATGGCCCAGAAGATGGTCAGGGTCAGGACGAGGATCATGGCGCTGGCACCTCCGTTTGGGCCGGGCCGGCAGGCAGCGAGGCCATGATGGTGCCCACGCCGACGAGCCCGATGCCGCTGGCCTGCGCCAGCGTCAGCGAAGTGTGGTAGACGCCCCAGAAGCTGACCTGCTGGAGGAAGAACGCCCCGGCGGTGGCGAGCACCAGCGTCAGGTTGGCGTTCAGGCGCGCGTAGACGCCCATCAGCAGCGCGGTGCTGCCGATGCCCAGCAGGTTGCCACCGACGAAGTAGTGGAGCCAGTGGGCCGGGTCGGTGCCGCCTTCCTTGAAGCAGAAGTTGCCGCCCAGGCCCAAGACCCAGTAGCCGCACAACAGCGCGATGGTCACCCCTGACCGAGCGCGCGCGGATCCTAACATCAACGACCTCCGCCCCGCGGACCGGACCAGCCGACCGGCCCCGCCGCACATTCCGGGCCGCGCGGCGATCCCCTGCCCATTGGCGTGGAATGTCCGGCCCACGGTAGCCGGCCGCCGTGCCGCAAGAGGTCAGGCCGGTCTGGGTGGCGATATGCAGGTTGGCACCAACGGAGAGCAACCGCCATGGAACGTCCGGTGATCCGCAAGCTGGGTACCATCGACTGCGACCTCGTGGAGACCACGCCAGTCGTCTTCGGGGGCCGGCTCTACCGCTTCGAGTACGTCCGCGCCGGCTATGCCGGCAACCGGACCGGCGAAGCCTACTTCCGCTTCGTCGACCACACCACCGGCGCCGCGTCGCCGGGATTCGCCGCCGGCTACCACCTGGGCAACGTTTTCGTCGAGGACGAGACGCTCTACGTTACGGGCACCAACTGCTGGGACGGTGAGCGAGTCGACCTGTTCGTCTCGCGCGACATGCAGCGATGGGAGACGTGGGGCGCGCTGAACCTGCCCGGCTGGGGCATCTTCAACACCTCGCTGTGTCGGGCCGAGGGCCGTTACGTGCTCATGTTCGAGGTCGGCCGGCCACCCGAAGTCGCCGGCGTGCCGTTCACGGCCCGGTTCGCCACCTCGGCCGATCTGCGCACCTGGGAGCTGACGCCGCCCGAGTGTACCTACTCGCGCGAGCGCTACACCGCCCCACACGCGCTACGGTACCTGGACGGCTGGTACTTCAACTTCTACCTCGAAGCCCTGCCCGGCCCGCGGTACGAGCAGCGCGTGGTCCGCTCGCGCGACCTGATCACCTGGGAGTCGAGCCCGTTGGACCCGGTCCTGGCGGCGTCGGACGACGACCGGGTCATCGCCAATCCGCGCCTGACCGGCGCCGAACGCGACCGCATCGCGCAGGCGACCGACCTCAACAACTCGGACATCGACTTCTGCGAGTTCGCGGGCCGCACGGTCATTACCTACTCGTGGGGCAACCAGCAGGGCAACGAGTTCCTGGCCGAAGCGGTCTATGAGGGCTCGGTGGCGAGCTTCCTGCGGGGCTGGTTCCCGGCGCTGGCGGCAGGTGCGGCTGCTTGACGGGCCGGATCGGCGCGGCTACGCTCAGCGGCAGGATGACCGGCATGACGCGCTACGCCTGGCTGGCCCTGCTGCCCGCGCTCGCCCTGGCCGCTGCCGAGCGTCCGTCGCCGCGCGACGGCTGGCGGTTCGCCTTCGGCGACTTCGTGATTGCCGCCTGGAACCCGCCCGCGGCGACCGACGCCGAGTACCGAGCCTATCGCGAGGCGGGCTTCAACCTGGTGATGAGCCCGCGGTACGAGCTGCCGGACCGCGCGCTGACGCTGGCGGCCGCCCATGGTCTGCGGCTGATGGTGGACACCTACACGCCGCACGACAAGCCGTGGGGTGGCCGCGCCGGCCAGTACACCGCGCACCCGTCGCACCACCCGGCGACCCGGCCCGAGTTGCAATGGCTCCACGAGCGCTACGGCCGCCATCCGGCGCTGGCCGGCTACCTGCTGGGTGACGACTTCGGCGCCATACCGGCTGAGCTCGTCGAAACCACCGCCTGGCTGCGACAGAATGCCCCGCACCTGTTTCCCTGGATCTGCCAGAACGTCATGTCCGCCGAGAGCCTGGCCAAGGCGGGCAACCCGATTCAAGATCCGCAGATCTATCCCACGCTCTACCGCAAGGACACGTCGGCGGCCGAGCAGGCGTTCGAGTACTGTCGCCAACTGGAGCAGCACCGCCAGGGCTGTCGCCGCCACGACCTTATCCCGTGGCCGATGTTCAACGTCTGCGGTGTGGACAGCGACTCACTGCTGCGCTTCCAGGTCTACGCCGCCTTGGCCTACGGTGCCCAGGGCCTGTGGTACTTCACCTACCGCGATGGTCTGGTGGACGGCCACGGCTACGCCACCGAAGCCCAGGTTCGCGCCCACCTGCGACCGACCTGGGCCGATGCGCGCGACGCCAATCGGCGCCTCGCGGCCTGGGGGCCGCTGCTGCTGGGCACGCGGTGTGTCGGGCTGTTCGGCGCGCGGGACATGCCGGCGCGGGCCGAGGAACCGAGCGCTGGGAAGCTGGTCGAGCAGATGAGCGACCACCTGCTCGTCGGCGTGCTGCGGTCGCCGGCGGCCGACGCGGTGGCGCTGGCCATGGTGGTCGACACGCGGGTGGACAAGGCGCGCGGCGTGCTGCCCGAACGCCGCGTCGAGCTGCGGTTCGCCCCGGCGGCCGCCAAGGTGCAGCGCGCCGAGGGCGGCGCCTTGCACGACCTGCCCGCCGGCCCAGTCAGCTTCACGTTGCCAGCCGGCGGCGGGCAGTTGCTGCGGCTGGAGGGGCGTGAACTGGCCGCGCTGTGCGGTGCGCTGGCGGACCGGCCGGCGCGGGCGACTCGCGGCCAGGCGGCGCCTGACGGGCTGTTCCTCGCGCTGCCGTGCGACGAGGGCCTTGGCGACCGCGCGCTCGATGCCAGCCCGGCGCGCAACCACCTCTGGCTCCGTGGCGTGACCTGGGTGCCGGGCCGCCACGGCACGGCCCTGCACTTCGACGGGCGTCGCAGCGAGGGGCTGGTGGCCGAGGCCTGCCTGCCCACCACCGACGCGCTCAGCGCCGCGGTCTGGGTCCGTCCCACCTGGTCGGACCAGCCGTACCAGCCGGTGCTGTTGATCGGGCCGGGCGGCGTCGACCGGTTCGAGTTCGGCTTCGGCCCGGACCACCTCTATCCGGTGATCGCCGACGGGCAGCGGCATTCGGTCGGTGCGCTGTACGTGGCGGCGATGCGGCGCCTGATTGCGCCGGGCACCTGGGGCCACGTCGCCGTCTGTGCCGGTCCGCAGGGCGCCACCACCTATGTCAACGGGCGGGCGGTGGCCCAGACCCGCTTCGTCGGCAGGTTCGACTTCGCGGCCAAGGACATCTCGGTCGGCGTCCGCGGCGGCGAACGGTTCGAGGGCGACCTCGACGAGCTGAAGCTGTGGAACCGCTGCCTGACGGCGCCGGAGGTTGCTCGGTTGCAGTCGGACCGGTGACCGGCCGGTTCGGCAGGGCCGCGGTCGCTGCTGTCGAAACCGCCGACAGCCCGAGGGAGGACTTGGCCATGTCCTGGCCGGACGGTCGGCGCTGGGTGTACTCCGTCACCTACGACGAGGGGTGTGCCGCGCTGCTGGACCATGTCGTGCCGCTGCACCGGCGGTACGCCATCCCGGGCCACGTGTGCCTGGTCGCGTCGCAGGTCGGCGTGCCGCGCTGCGTGCCGGGCAGCAGTTACGACGGTCTGATGATCCTCTCGCGCGAGGAGCTGACCGCGCTGCGCGCCGAAGGGTGGGGCCTCTCGTGCCACGGCCTGACCCACGCCGGCATCACCGATGAGAACGCCGCAGACGAGGTGGTGCGGGCTCGGCTGGTGCTGGAAGAGGCTGTCGGCTGGCCGGTGACGATGTTCTGCGTGCCGGGCAACAACGATGGTTGGCCGCCGTCGGCGCGCGTCGCACGCCGGGCCGGCTACGACGCGGTGCTGACCGTGTTCGACGACGTCAACACGCCGGAGACCGACCTGCTGCGCCTGGCGCGCGTGCCGATCCACACCGAGTACCCGCCGCCGTTCTACAGCGCCTGGGACCCGTACAAGCGGCTGCACCAGGCCATCGACCGCGGCGGCTGGGTGATCGACTACTGCCACTGCCCGCTGCCCGGACGCACCATCCATCCGTGGAAGGACTGCACGCTGGAGCAGCTCGAGGAGCGCTTCGCCACGGTGCGCCGGCTGGGCGGCGACGAGGTCTGGCTGGCGGAGCCGAACGAGGTGGTGCGCTGGTTGCTGCGCCACCGGGAGACTGCCGATGAGTGAGCCACGCGCGGCCTATGGCGCGGCGGCGGTCGCGCATCTGTCCGGTACCTTGCCGAACCCGTTCCCGCGACCGCTCGGACCCAATGCGCTGGCCTACGTCACAGAGGTCATCGACCATGGCCTGGCCATCGACATGGTCGGCCGCTTCGAGCGTGCCTTCGCGGCGGCGCTCGGCGTCGGCCACTGCATCGCAACGCCAGGCTGCACGCCGGCCCTCGCGGCGTTGATGAGCGCGGTCGACTTTGCACCGGGCGACGAGATTGTGGTCAGCCCCATCACCGACTACGGCACCATCCAGGGGCTGTGCCACGCCCAGTACATTCCGGTGTTCGCCGACACCGAGCCCGGCTCGATCAACCTCAGCGCGGCGACCATCGAACGCTGTCTCACCGACCGGACCCGCGCGGTGGTGGTGGTCCACAAGACCGGACTGCTCTGCGAGATGGACCCCATCGCCGAACTGGCCAGGCGCCACGGTGTGTTGTTGGTGGAGGACTGCTGCCAGGCGGTGTGCGGCCGCTACCGCGACCGCCTGGCCGGTACGCTCGGCGACGTGGCGGCGTTCTCGTTCGACGCCGAGAAGACCATGGGCTCCGACGTCGGCGGCTGCGTGGTGACGAACGATGACGCGCTGGCCGAACACATCCGGTTCGTCGGCCAGAGCCGCGGCGCGGTCAACCGCCCCGGGTTCGGCCGCGTCCATCAGGTGGCGGGCCATGCCTTCCGCATGACGCAGACGACGGCGGCGCTGTGCCTGGCGCAGTTGGAAGTGATTGCCGAGCACGTGGCACGCCGCGACCGGCTGGCGCGGCTGCTCGGCGAGCTGCTGGCCGCCATCCCCGGCGTGGTCCCGTTGGCCATTCCGGACAGCACGACGGTGTGGTCGGCCTGGATGGTCGGGTTCAGCCTGGCGCCGGGCGCGTTCGACTGTGACGCGGACCAGTTCGGCGCCGAGCTGGTCGACCTGGGCCTGACTGGCGCGGGGACCGGTCGGTACTACCTGATGCCGGCTGCCTGCACGTTCCTCAACGAGCAGGCGACACGGGGTGACTACCCGTTCTCGCAGCCGCCGGCGTCCCGGCGCTACACCTACGGTGCCGAGACCTGCCCCGAGGCGGCCCGCTTCCTCGACTCGTTCGTGCGGTGGAGCACTTTCTGCGAGAAGTATGAGCCGGAGCACTGCGAACTGGCCGCGCGGTGGGTGGCCGAGGTGGCCGCTCGCCATCGGCGCCGCACCTAGACTGAACCGGGAGTGATCGATGCGTGGGTGGTTCTGTTTGCTGCTGGCCTGTGGCTGCGGCCTGCCTGTGCGAGCCGAACTGACCGCGGCGCAGGTCGGGCTGCTGGTCAACACGACCGACCCGGATGCGACGCGCGTGGCGGAGCACTACTGCCGGCTGCGCGGGGTGCCCGAAGGCAACGTGCTGAAGCTGAGGCTGCCCGCCGGCGAGACACTGCCGCGCGCGGTCTATGACGAGAAGCTGCTCCCGGCGGTGCGCGCCTGGTTGGCCGAACCGGGTCGCCAGGGCACGATCCGTTGCCTCCTGGCCGTGTATGGCATGCCGTTGCGCGTCGGTCCCCGAGCGGTCACCGCCGCTGGCCAGAAGCAGATCGCCGAGTTGAGCGCCGCGCACGAGCGCGCGAAGAAGGCGGCCGAAGAGGCGCAGGCGACGGTCAAGCAGCTCGAAGCGACGGCTCCGCGTACACCCGCGCAGGAGCAGGAACTGGCCGCCGTGCGCCAGCGGCTGCCGCAGCTACGGCGCGAGCAGCACGAAGCGTCGGCCGGGCTCGCCCGCGCACAGGGCCGCGAGACCGAGGCCTCGCTCGATTCTGAGCTGTCGCTGCTGGCCTGGCCGACATATGACCTCTATCGCTGGGTGCCCAACGTGCTGTACTGGGGCTGTCCGGCGGCGGTGCGGGCGAAGGCGGCGCCGGTGATGCTCGGCGCGCGGCTGGATGGACCGACGCCCGAACACGCCATGCGCCTGGTCACCGACGCCGTGGCCGCCGAGCGGCACGGCCTGCAGGGCGTGGTCTACCTCGACTCCCGCGGCATCAAGCAGAACCCGGCCAAGCTTGACGCGACCGGCTATGCCGGCTACGACGAATCGCTGCGTGAACTGGCGGCGGTGCTGAAGGCGAACACCAAGCTGGAGGTCGTTCACGACGACCAGCCGGGCCTGTTCGCGCCGGGTGCCTGCAAGCGGGCGATGCTCTACTGCGGCTGGTACAGCCTGGCCAACTACATCGACTCGTTCGAGTTCGTTCAGGGCGCGGTGGGCTACCACATCGCCAGCGCCGAGGCGACGACGCTGCGCAACGCCAACTCGAAGGTCTGGTGCGAGAAGCTGGTCGAGCACGGCATCGCGGCGACGCTCGGGCCGGTGGGTGAGCCGTACACGGTCGGCTTCCCGAAGCCGTACGAGTTCTTCGTGATGCTGCTGAGCGGCACGGCGACGCTGGTCGAGACGCACTACGCCACGCTCTACCTGAACAGTTGGATGACCACGCTGGTGGGTGACCCGCTCTACAACCCGTTCCGCGGACGAGCCCTGTTGAGCCTCGACCACCTGCGGATCAGCCCGCAGGGGACGCCGAACGTGTTCGGTGAGCTGCGGTAGCCGCGAACCGACCGCGCGGGCAGCGCTCCAGACAACACAAACGGGATGGCGGGCCTGGCCCACCATCCCGCTCGAACTCCCGCCGCTGAGGTGCGGCCAGGCGTCAGCCGTTCGACTCGACCGACCAGTCGCACTGCGTGGCGGTGCACTTGATGTTGGTCGGGGCGAGCCACTTGGCGTGCCCGTCATAGAAGAAGTAGTTGGCACCGCTGTTGTGGCGCAGGCTGGCGGCGTCGGTCCGCAACTGGCCGTGGGTGTTGTCGCCGTTGGTGCCGAGGCCGATTTCGCGACCGTTGTCGAGGTCACCGGCGACAATGGTGCCGGCGGTGTCCTGCACCGCGGCGTCGGCCAGGCCGCCCGGCGGGGTCGGCGCGTTGGTGGCATAGTGGACGATGTTCAGGCCGTAGCCGGCGTTCTGCCCGTTGCCGTCGAGCGTCGTGCCATCGAACAGCGGCGCCGTGGCCCGGAACGACGGGCACTGCCAGAGCTGGCTGTTCTTGATGTACGGCGTGATCGCGTAGCGCCAGGAGTAGTCGCCCGCCTCGAAGGTGCCGTTGCGGTTGGGATCATACCAAGAGCTCGGGCACATCTCGTCGTAGTCGCTGCGGTACTGCGTCCAGGCCAGGCCCATCTGCTTCAGGTTGCTGGAGCAGCTCGACTGGCGAGCCTTCTCCCGGGCCTTGGCGAACACGGGGAACAGAATCGCGGCCAGAATGGCGATGATCGCAATCACCACCAACAACTCAATGAGGGTGAACCCTCTGCGCGAAGGACGTCCCATCTCACTCTCCGTCGGGGATTGATACGACAGCCAAAGTGCCCCCTGGCTGTGGTCGGCCACAGCATAGCCGGCGCCGCCCCCGGGAGTCAAGCCGCCGGGGGTATGGGATCGGCGCGGCCTCTATTCGCGCGTGTCGGCTTCGTACGACGCCT
>CAZHGD010000049.1:0-43737 GCA_964531735.1 uncultured Fimbriimonadaceae bacterium
CGCGGCGGGTGCCGCTGGCCCAGGTGGCCCGGCTGGCGCGCCGGGTGGTGCGCCGGGTGGTGCGCCGGGCGCCTCGCCCGGCGGCCCCGGCGGCGGTGGTGGCGGCGGTGGCGGTGGTGGCGCCGGCGTCACTCGCGAAGCCGTGGCGACGCTCTGCAACTCGCTCTACTTCGATCCGACGAGCGAGGTGGGGTTCAACATCGCCTACGGTTGCCGCTCCAACCCGAGCTGCCCGATCGACACGGCCATCGGCGAGACGCAGTACCGGTGGGACTACTCGTTTGCCACCACCGAGGCCAACCGCGGCTCGTTCAACTGGGTCGGCAGCACCAAGGTCGAGTTCGGCGCCGATATCGATGGTCTGTGCACGCAGATCAGCGTGGTCGGCCTGAAGTGGGACGGCGCGCGCACGAAGCGCGGCATCCAGCTCGGCAGCTCACTGCGCGATGTGCTGCTGCGCTACGGCCCGCCGCTGCTCTACAACGAGTTCGTGGACGACGTCAGCGAGCAGCGGCCGAACATCTCGTTCATGTCCTATGCGCGCGATGAGCTCGGCCGGCCGATGGGCAACCTGAACCTGGTGCTCCAGGACAAGCGGGTGACCGCGATGCAGATCGTCCAGCTCGGCGTGCGGTAGCCCACCACCGCACACTGGCCGTCGAGGGAGCGCGCTGCGGCGCGCTCCTTTGTTGTTGGGAGGCACGCCGAGCCACACGCCGGCCCAGTACGGGCCGTGTCACGGTGTCGGCAGTGTGTTTGGCCCAGTTATCCACACGGGGCGGTGGAAACCACAAGGTACGGGGACGGCTCCCGGCTTGTTAGCCAAACCCTCACCCCGAGCAGATCGGCGTGAATCCGCTCTGGCAGCGGAAGTTCGCCTGTGTGGCACCGTGGTGTTCCAACTGCTTGGGGACGCAGTGTGAACGCATTGGGATGTGCATAACTTGGTGGATAACGTCGCGGACTCAGTTGGCCTGGTGGATCTCCGGGCTCAGCAGATAGCCGCGATCGCGCTTGGTGACGACGAATCGGCCGACATCACCGACGCTGTCGAGCTTCTTGCGCAGGCGGTAGACGTGGACGCGGAGGGTCTTGCTGTCCGGGTCAAACTGCTGTCCCCAGACCTCCCAGGCCATGTCCTCGCGGCTGACGATCTGGCCGCAGCGCTCGACGAGGATGCGCAGGAGCTCGAACTCCTTGTTGGTCAGGCCGGCGGCCCGGCCGCGGACGTAAGCCTCCTGGGCGGCGATGTCGAGTTGGAGGGGTCCGGCGACATGCGGGGGCCGGGTCTCGACGCGGCCCTTCTCCTCGGCGCGGCGCAGTACCGCGCGCACGCGTGACAGGACGGCCTCGATGTTGAAGGGTTTGCGGATGTAGTCGTCGCCGCCGGCGGAGAAACCCTCGACCTCGTTGACCGACTCGGTCTTGGCGGTGACGAAGATGATCGGGATGTCGCTGAACTGGCGGATCCGGCGGCAGCATTCGAAGCCGTCGACGTGCGGCATCATGACGTCGAGGGTGACGAGGTCGAACGGCTGCCGATGGAGCAGGGCGAGGCACTCTTCGGCGCTGAACGTGTCGGTGACTTCGTGGCCGGCGTTGGCCAGTATCCGGCACAGCACGTCACGGGTGATCGCTTCGTCGTCCACCACCAGAATGCGGGCTGTCTCCATGGGTGATTCTCCCCGTTCCACGGTTCAGGCCGGCCGGCCGGCCAAGTCGAGCGCCTGCTGAACGATCCGTTCCTCGATGTCGGCTCGGTAAGGGGCGGGGATGGTCCGATAGCGCGACCACCCGTCCACCTCGTAGCCACCCGCCGCGAACTGCTCGCGAGCCGCCTGGTAGCCATGCACCGCGCCGGTGTAGGCGACCACCATCCGCAAAGCATATCGGCTGGACAACTCCGATTTCAAGCGGATTCCAATTCCGCAGCAAACTTCGCCGCCGAGGAACACCGCGCCGAAGCGATTGCCGACCTCCAGGATCTGTACGGTGAGCGGGTGTCCCTCGGGCAGCGGCGTGCCGCTGTCGATCGCGGCGAGGACGTTGTGGCCCCAGCGGCTCAGCCACCGATCTTCACTGGCGGCCGCCTGCTCATAGGTAGCGCGCGGCGCCAGCGGCCCGAACGGCAGCCACACGTCTTCGCGCCGCGTGGTCAGCGGGCCGCTGACCGGCTCGAGTCGCCCGGTGAGCACCGGCAGGGCCGCCGCGGCCAGTTCACGCCCGCACCGCTCGACCTCGCTCAGCGGGCCGCTGGCGAACCGTCCGTCCGCAGTCAGGTTGCGCGGCTTGACGTCGCCGCCACAGCCTTGGGCAAACAACATCGGTGCGCCGAGTTGCTGCTCGACGGCCAGTCGCAGGTAGCCGATGTAGTCCGGTCCCACGAGTTGGCCACCCATGGTGGTGGGATGGCAGCCGTACGAGACCACGGCCGCGGCAGGCCGACCGGTGGCGTCGTCGACGCGGAGCACGGCCACCTCGCGGTCCAGCGGGCCATCGGGATCGGGCACCATCTGTGTCTGCCCGTTGACGCGGCCGCGACGGTTGATGCCCATGGTGCTCTGGCCGACACCATAGCCCAGGGAGCCTGGTTGCAGGTCGGCCGTGGCCTGCGCGGCGGCGGCCGTCAGCCGCTCGATCACGAAGTCGTCGTTGCCGGCCAGTGCGTCCGGGCCGTACCACTCGCTGTCCATCGGTCGGATGACCGGGCCGCAGTGCGTGTGCGAAGCGCTGAGCAGGACCCACTCGGCCGGCACCTCGCACGCCGCGGCCACGGCCGCGGTCAACCGCGGCGCGGTCGCCTCGCAGAAGCCGATGACATCGGCGGTGACCCAGACCAGCCGGTGCGTCCCGTCGTCGAGCACCAGCACGCGCCCGAGGAGCGGCAGGTAGCTGCCGTTGGATGGCTCGGTCCGCGCGGCGTAGCCGGCCAGGTAGACCGGGTGGTCAGGAGTCAGGTTGCACGAAGCCAAGCCATACCGCATGGTGTTCGGCTCCCGTCAGGCACCGGCGCGATTATACTCGCCGCGGCCGACGACGCCAAAGGGCGGGCCTGCGCCGCGGGCCAGGGATGCTATAATCGCGCCATGGCGGGTTTGCACCTCCAGCACGTGACCAAGCAGTTCGGCGCCACCACGGCGGTGGACGGCGTGGATTTGGAGGTCGCCAGCGGCGAGTTCTTCAGCCTGCTGGGACCGAGCGGGTGCGGCAAGTCGACGACGCTGCGGCTGATTGCCGGCCTGGAGCATCCCGACGCCGGACGAGTGGTCATCAACGACGTTGACGTCACCGAACTGCCGCCCAACCGGCGCCCCATCGGCATGGTGTTCCAGAGCTACGCCCTGTTCCCGCATCTGACCGTGGCGGGCAATGTCGGGTACGGCCTGCGCGCCCGGCGGGTGCCGCGGCACGAGCAACCGGCGCGCATCGCCGAGGCGCTGGAGCAGGTGGCCCTGGGCGGCTTTGAGGGCCGCCGCGTGGGCGAGTTGAGCGGCGGCCAGCAACAGCGGGTGGCGATTGCGCGGGCCCTGGTGCTGCGCCCGCGATTGCTGCTGCTCGACGAACCGCTCAGCAACCTCGACGCGCGGCTGCGCGTCGACACGCGGGCGATGTTGCGCAAGCTGCAGCAGCAGGTCGGTATCACCACCGTCTACGTCACCCACGATCAGGAGGAGGCCCTGGTGCTGTCCGACCGGATGGCCGTGATGCACCACGGCCGCGTGTTGCAGGTGGGGCCGCCCGGCGAGGTGTACCACCGGCCGGCTGGCCGCGAGGTGGCCACCTTCATCGGCCGCGCCAACCTGAAGCCGGTCACGGTCGCCGAGGTGGCTGGCGGCGTGGCGCAGGTGCGGCTGACGGACAGCCTGACGGTGGCCGTGGCCGACGGGGCCGACGCGGCGGTGGGCCAGGCGCGCCTGCTGTGCGTCCGGCCCGAGGCGGTCCGTTTGTCCAGCCCGCCCCACGCGACCGGCGTGATCGTGGCGGCGACGTTCAATGGACCGTGGTTCGAGTACGAGGTCGACTGGGGAGGTGGCCGCTGGTTGGTCTCCGAACCGAACCTTGGGCAGCCGGCTCGCCAGTGTGGGCACCGGGTCGGCATTGAGGTACCGGCAGGCGCGGGCGCGCTGCTGCCGGTGGACAAGGATCTGTGATGGTTCGGCTCAGGACTCTGATGTGGGTGGCCTTCGGGGCAGCCAGCCTCGCCATGGCCGGTTGTGGGGCGTCATCGCAGGACAAGCCCGGCGCCGTGGTGCAGTTCGCGAACCTCTCGCCAGACGCCGAGACGGTGTCGATCCGGTTCAACGGCACGCCGATCGGCCGGCTGACCGACGCCGGGACCTCGACCATGCCGACGCTCACGGCCAGCCGCCGCATCGAGTTCAACCGCAACCTGCCGATCACCTACGAGGGCATCGGCAACGACGGCACCTCGTACTTCGTGCTCGGGCCCATGTGGTACGACAAGTTGAGCTACCAGGTCCGCCTGATGGGCAAGGTCCGTCCCGCAGCCGGCGAGCCGAGCCTGGTGGCCGACCGGCTCCAGGTCAACGACACGGTGGTGGCGGGCAAGGCCGGCGTCCGGTTGGTGCATGCGGCGCCCGGCCTCGGCGCGGTGGACCTGCTCTGGGAAGTCACGCCGACGAGTGGCAACACCACCACTACGACGCTCGTGGCCGGGCTGACCTACGGCACCACCAGTCAGCTACAGGACGGCATCTCTTCGCTGCTGCCCGTGGATCCGGCCAAAGGCGACCTGGTGGTCGTGGCCAACGGGACCACCGCCGCCCTGACCCGCCAGACGGTGACCTTCACCGCAGCGCAGGTGGCCAACCTGGCAGTGACGGGTGCCGCCTCAGGTGTCGGTCTCGTCCAGTGGTAGCCAGCCGGCGGCCCGGCGGTTGGCTCGGGTCAACCGGGCCATGACCTCGCGCCGGGTGTCCGCGCTCAAGCGCCAGGCGGGACCGGTGGCGGTCTCAACCCAGGCGTGCCGCAGTTGCAGATCGACCCAGCCGTAGGCTGCGGCCACCGCCTGATCGAGCTGTTGCTGGAGCGCGCGCCAGCCGGCGACGGCAGGGCTCGGCTCGTCGGGGTCATCGTAGCGCGCCTGCAACTGGGTGAGCCCCACCTGCCGCTCGGCGGCCAACTCGCGCCGCCGGTCATCGAGCGCCACCGCCAGCTCGCGCACGGCCGCCGTGCGCGGGGGCAACGGGAAGGTCTCGAACGTGTGCGAGAGGGTGTAGCGCGGTGCGTGCCCGAGGGTGGAGCCCTGCGCGAGCGCCCACGCTTGGTGGAGCCCGGACTGCAGGACGCCCAGCAAGGCCGGATCGTCATCGGCGAACACACACAGCCCATGGCTGTAGATGGCGTCGGCGCGCACCCAGCAGAAGGCGTGGGTGTGGCTGTGCAGCACCTTCGCGATGATGCGCTGGTACCGGCGCGCGGCTTCGTACAGGCCGGCGGCCGCAGCGCCGAACTGCCACCACCGCTCGGCCCGGACGGTGCCGATGGCGTTCCGCCCCATGAGCCGGGCACGCTCCGGCCGGACCCGCTCACGGACGAGGGCCAGGCAGGCCGGGTACTCCTCCGCGCGTGACAGCGGCCAGTCGCCAAAGCAGATGACCTGACGACTGGGCTGCTGATCGGGCCGGCCATAGAGGTCGTCGCCGCTGACGTAGGGTCGCACGACGTCGGCGCAGCGTGGGTCGGCCTGGACGATCTGCGCGGCCTCGTCGGGTGTCAGCAGGAAGCCCTGGCCGTAGATCTTGGTACCGTTGAACGCGAGGCCTCGGTTCTGCGGCAGCACGGCCGGCGGGTCGTTGCCGGCCACCGGCGCCAGGCGCCCATCGATGGCGGCCACCGGTCGGCCATCGAGCACGGCCGTCGCGGTCGGCCCGCGATGCAGCCAGATCAGCGAGTAGTGCAAGCTGGCGTCACCGGGCCAGCGGCGTGTGCGGTCGGCCCGGTAGAGGCTGGCGCCACGGGCCAGCACCTGGGTCAGGCCGACGCGGCTGGTGGCGCCTTCGGCGATGGTGTTGGTGACCACCAGGCCGGCGCGCCCGCCGGGCCGCAGCAGGTCGATGCTCCGCAGCACGAAGTAGGCCGCCAGGTCGGCGTTGCCACGCTGGCCGCGCGCCACCTGAGCGACCAGGTGCTCCCGGTAGGCGGCGCCATGGACGCCGCTGATGAACGAGCCGCCCAGGTAGGGCGGGTTGCCCACCACGGCATCGAACCCGCCGGCGGCCATGACTTCGCGATGGACCTCAGCCCAGTGGAAGGGCGTGACCGGCCAATCGGCCGGTGGATCACCCTCGCGGACGCGGCCGACGAGGGCATCGCCGACGGCCAGGTGAGGGCGCCCGCGACCCTGCGACCACAGCCACAGCGACCAGCGGGCGACGTCGACCGCCACCGGGTCGAGGTCGACGCCATAGAGGCCGTCACACGCCGTCGCGGCGTCTACCGGGCCGTGCTGAACGAGGTGCCGGCCCGCCCGCAGCAGGAACATGCCGGCGCCGGCGGCTGGGTCGCAGACGCGCAGTGCCTGCTGCGGCGCCTCGCGGAGCAACGGCGTCAGCGTGGCGTCGACGACCTCGTCGGCGACGTCGGGCGGCGTGTAGTGGCTGCCCTGGCGTCGGCGCGAGGTGGTGTCGCGGCCGAGTAGCAGTTCGTAGACCTGGCCCAGCGCCTCGGCCTCCTGCCGGGCCGCCAGCGCAGCCACGCGGCTCGCGCCATCGCCTTCAGGCCACGGCCAGGGCGGCTCGAGGGGCGGCCCACAGCCGTGTGCCTGGCAGAGTCCGGCAAACACGGCACCCAGCGCGGCGAAGCCGTCCTGCTGGTTGGCCAGCGTGACGGCCGCTTGGCGGAGGTCCTCCGGCAGTCCGGTGGTCGTGGCCACGCTGGCCGCTGGCTACGGCGCCGGCGGGCCGACGACCGGATTCGCCGGTGCGGCCTCGGCGGTGATGGCCACGATCCGCAGGAGCGGCGCCTCCGGCAGCAGCAGCGAGGCGATGGGCAGCTCCGGATCGACCGCGAGCACGACATGGTGCAGGTAGCGGGCGCCATCGGCCGCCTTGTCGCCGGCGGCGCGGCAGTAGCCCACCTGGAGGCCCAGCAACTCGCCGTGGCCGGGCGGCTGGGTCCAGTTGGTGACCGTCACGGGTGGCAGCGCGCGCGGCTCGCCGCCGGCGGCTGGCACCACCGCGAACTGGCAGGACACATCCTCGCCGGCGCCGGCGCAGAGAACGTGGAGCCGGCGGTAGCGGCCTGGCGTCAGCTTGACCAGTTGTCGATCGGCCCGCAGGGCGGTCGCCTTCTTGCGCGCCGAGACATAGCGGAAGGCGATGCGCCGTTGCCAACTCGGCGTGGCGACGCCCGCCGCGCCGAGGTAGCCCGAGGGGTAGATGCCGCCGGTGACGTCATCCGCGCCCGGCGGCAGCAGCTCGGCGGGCAGTGAGTTCCCGGCGCCGTCGAAATCGGCGGTCTTGGTGTCACCATCGAAGCCGGCGCCGACGACGTTGAGCAGCGCGGCCAGGTCCACCGGTCGCGCCGCGCCGGCGACGACCGCCACCGGTCGGGGCACCTTGTCGCGAGCGCTGGTGCAGGGCTGCTGGGAGTTCCAGATGCCGCCGGGATGCACCACGTCAAAGACCAGATAGTACGGACCGGGATAGGCCGGCGCGGTGATGTTCACCGGCAGTTCGGTGCGCTTGCCCGGCGGCAGGTCGGTCGGCAGTGGCAGGCGGCCGGCGTCGAAATGCGCCTCGACGCCGTCCCAGAAGTACCAGTGCCAGGCCAACTGCGTCTGCTGGCGCGGCCAGGTGCGGAACCCGGTGTTGGCCACCTGGACGGTGCAGGGCGAGGTCGTGCTGCCGCGCATCTCGGTGGGGCAGTCGATGCGGCCGAAGGCGGCGCCCCAGTCGCGCTCGACGACGTCGACGGTGGGCTGGTAGGCGCTCCGCGCCGGCAGCGGCTGGCGTTGGCCATCGAGCAGCGCCCAGACCAGCCGGTAGGTGCCATCGCCGGGCCGCAGCATCGGCAAGGCGCTGAGGCCGCGGCCGACGATCGGGAGCGAAGCCGGCACGGCGAGCAGCTCGCCCGGCGCGACGGTTTCCTTGACGGGCGCCGACTTGGGATCCTGGCCGAGGGCCTTGGCGGTCTCGCGCGCGTGGCGGCGGACCAACTGGAGCACGCCGCCCAGGTCGATCCAGTCGGACGCCGCTTCGGGAGCGGGCTCGCGGCGCCCGTACGCACCGGTGTGCAGCAGTTCGAAGCGGGCCGCCAGACGGATGCTCTCGTCCCAGGGCCGGTTGCCTTCATTGCGCACCTGGAGGGACACCGGGTAGCGCTGGCCGCGTTCGACGCGAGGCGGCAAGTCGGAGCCGACGACGGTGCCGGCCGTGGTGGGCAGTTCCTCAGGCGCGACGACTTCCAGTTGGATGTCGAACGTCGGGTCGCCGAGCGCGCTGAGCCAGTTGGGGCTGACCTCGCGCCGCATGATCGGCTCGCGCTTGCGGTTGACCATCAGCCGGCCGCGGGCGTCGCGCACCTGGACATACCGCTCGACCTGCTCGGCATGGGCGTCGAAGCGCAGGCGATAGCGTCCCGGCGGGAGCGGCTGGCCGCTACTGTCGCGGGCCTCCACCGCCACCACCGTCTCCACCGCCGCATTGCCCAGCGGGGTCAGCACCGCGCTACGCGAGCCCCGCTCGGTGACGACGACCGGCCGGCGCATCGGCCGCCCGTCGCGCTCAGTGCGGGGCGTGCCGTCGGGGTTCAACACCGGCACGGGATCGGCCGTGAGAAGGTGGTAGGAGAGCTGCACGCCGTCGGTGAAGTCCCAGGCCCGCATGCCGGCGTTGGCCACGCGCACCAAGGTGTCGAGCCGCATGCCGGAGCCGATGCGGAGCGGCGTCTCGACGCGTTCCAGCTTGGCGACCCACGGGCCTTCCTCCGGCGCATCGAACTGCAACGCCAGGACCTGGGCGGCCTGCTCGTGGGCGCGCCCAAATTCCCGTGAGGCCGCCAGTTGGTCGCCGTTGCGGAAGCCGTTCCAGCTCTGCAGGAACAGCCAGTTGCGCGGCTGCAGCATGACCTTGCGGAAGTCGCTGCGAAGGGTGCCGATGCCTTGCCGCGAGCGCACCAGCGGATGCGGGTTGACCCGCTGGTCGTTGTAGCCCGGGCCAACGCTGGCTACGCGGATGCGAGTGCTGTCGATGGACAGCGGCTCCTGCCCGGCATCGAAGGCGATGACGCCGTCGAGCGGCGCCCCGCGGCGGATCCACCCCGTGCTGCCGAGCCAAGTCAGCCCGAGGCCGAAGTCCTCGGCGAAGCGCTGCTGGCAGTAGGCCATGAACGACCGGGTGAACCGGGTCTCGCGCGTGGGCTGATCGAGCGCCACGAGCACCGTCTGCTGGCCGCCATCCGCCACGATGGCCCAGGCCTCGGGCGAAAGCGTCCGGTAGAAGTCGCGGATCATGCGGTACAGCGACTCCTGCGTCTCTTGCTGCACCAGATTCGGCTCGGCGCCCACCTCGGCGCGCAAGGCGGAGAGCGGGATCACCACGCCCAGGCCCGGCGCCGGCTGGCGCTGCTGCCGCATCTCATAGGCCGCCACGCTCAGCGTACGTAACGCCGCATCGGCCCACCGGCGGCGGCTCCCGGCATCACCCGGGTACCAGACCAGCAACGCGTTGATGTGTGCCCGCGCCGCGGCGGCCAGGCCCGCCGCATGCCAGCCGGCGCGCAGGCTGCTGAACCACGGACCCACGCCGGCCAGTGGCTGGCTGCCCAGCTTGACGGTGCCATCGTCGCCGCGCACGCCGAGGGTGGGGATACCGGGCAGGCGCGGGTCGTCCTGGTAGTCGAGATAGTAGGTGGCCAGGACCAGCCGCTCACCGGAGTAGGTGTCGGGTCTCGGCCGGTCCTTCACCGGCTGGCGGGGCCAGTCGCTACCGGCCGGCGGCGGGACGGTGTCCTCCGCCGGTGGCGGGTAGTCCTCGTGCGGCAGGCCCAGCGACAACTGCGGCGTCATCTCGACATCGATGCGGTAGAGCTCCGGCCATTCGCCGTCCTTGATCTCGCCGTCGATGACCAGGCGCTTGTCGCCGGTGCGCGCCGTGCGGGCCCGCGGGCAGATGACCGCGTTACCGTCGCCCGGCTCGACCCAGCCGCTGGCTTCGCCATCCTCGCCGCGGAACACCATCGTGCCCCACAGCTTCGGCCGCATCTGGCCGACGAGCGGCGTCGCTTCGAAGAGGTAGCTGAACCGCAGATCGGTCTCGCCGCGCAGGTGCCGCACGACGTTGAAGCGCCAGAAATCGCCGGTCTTGGGCGGCTTCTGCAGCCCCAGCGCCGCCCAAGGCAGCGCCGTCTCCAGCGACCAGCCCTGGTCGGCGTCGGAGCTGTCGTTCAGCGTGCCATGGACCTTGGTGCTCTGTCGGAACTTGGCGCTACCGGGCACCATGGGCGACTGCGGCAGCCAGTCGCCTTGACCGCGCGACGGCCCCTGCGCGAAGTAGACGCCGCCCGCTGCCGACATGCCGAGCCAGAAGCACTGGTCGTCCAGCGCCTCGGGCGCCTTCTTGTCGGTCCGGACGAACAACTCGACGTCGTCGTCGAGCCAGACGGGCTCGTTCAGCCCTCCGTGCCGCCCCACGACGTCGAGGTCATCGCTGCGGGCCGCGAAGTACAGGTACGAGTCGTCCCACTGCACCCAGAACCGCAACCGGTCGGTGAGCTTCTCGCGAGCATGCACCGGCGAGAGCAGGCTCAGCAGGGCCAGCAGCCATACCAAGTGACGTCGACTCAACGCAGCTCTCCACCATCGCCCTCGGCGAACCAGCGCGCGAGGTGCTCTTTGACCTGGCCCCAGGAATCGAACACGCCACGGAAGCCCGGCACGCTCCGCAGGAACGCTCGGCCGTAGCCTTTCTCGCGCAGGCGGCGGTCGAGCACCACCACCGCGCCACGATCGGTCGCGGTGCGGATCAGGCGGCCGAAGCCCTGCTTGAACAGGATCACGGCCTGCGGCACCGAGTAACTCGACCAGGCGTTGCGCCCCGCGGCCTCGAGTTGCTCACACCGAGCCTGGTGCACCGGGTCGTCCGGCACCGCGAACGGCAGCTTGACGATGACGACGCAGCGCAGGGCGTCGCCCGGCACATCGATGCCTTCCCAGAAGCTGCGCGTGCCGAACAGCACCGAGTGCTCGTTGTGCCGGAACCGCTCGGCCAGCGCGTGCCGGGCTCCCGACACGCCTTGGCAGAGCGCCTCCACACCCATCGCCTCGAACCGCGGCGCCAGTTGCTCGAACACGTCCTCCATCATACGCAAAGCGGTGAACAGCACCAAGGTCCGGCCGTCCAGGATCCGCACCACGTCGTTCAAGGCTTTGGTAACATGCTGCTGGAAGTCGGCGTCGCGCGGGAGGGCGATGTTGTCGGGCAGCGCCAACAGCACCTGGTTGTCGTAGTCGAAACTCGACGGCACCTGCAGCGTGTGGAACCGTTCCGAGACACCATTGGTGCGGCAGCCCAGCCGCTGGGCAAAGTAGTCGAAGCGCCCATCGACCGCCAACGTGGCCGAGGTCATCACGACGGCTGCTTTTTGGCTCAACAACCGCTCCGCCAGCGCCGCGCCGGCATCGATGGGCGCGGCGCGCACCCGCCACTCCCATTGGTCGCGCCGGAGCACGAACTCCAGCCAATAGACGTATGCCGTGTCGGCCAGTTCCAGCAGCACCTCCAAGGTGCGGAGTTGCTCACTCCATTCACCCAAGCGCGACTGTGACAGGTTGCGCGCCGCGGCCAGGTCGGTGGAGCTCGTGTCGCTCACCTGTGACACCTGCAACAGCCCCGTGGCCACCCCGGTCAGCCCTTTGACTACGGTCTCCAGCCGGTCGCGCAGGTTGAGCATCGCGGCCCGTAGCGATTCGCCCAGCGCACCCTCGTAGACGTTGGCGAACAGGCGGATCTTCTCCGGCCGCGTCAGCTCATCGACGGTGCGGCCCAGGCGCTGCAAGACCACGCCGGCCCACCGCTCGCCCAGCTCGTCGGCGGCCGCCCCGACCTCGGCCGCGGCGCTCTCCGCCGCCGTGACGTGGCCGAGCGTGTCCTCGGCGGCGCCGGTGGCGTTGCTCTCGAGCGTGCGCCGAATGCGATTGGCCAAGGCACGCTGGTCGCGCGAGGGTCCCGCCTCGCGCACTAGTCGCGCCAACTCACGGCGGTCCAACGTCAGGCCGAAGGCGTCGGTGGCGATGTCCTCCAGGTTGTGGGCCTCGTCGAGCACCAGGTGTGCGTACGGCGGCAGCACCTCGGTCACCGCGTTGGCCAGCGTCAGCGCGTGGTTGATGACCAGGACATCGGCGGCCTGCGCCCGGCGCCGCGCCACCGTGGCGAAGCACGGATGCTCGCGCGCGCTCCCCGCCGTGCAGGACTCGGACTCGCTGGCCATCGTCTTGGCATAACTGGCCAGGCGGGGATAGCGCCAGGCCAGGTAGGGACTCAGCTCGTCGAGGTCACCGTGTGGCGTCTCGAACGCCCAGGCCAGCAGGTAGGCCAGCAGGCGCAACTGGTCCTCGAAGGGCAGCAGGAAGCCTTCGGCGGCCTCGGTGATCAGCTTGTCGACGCACAGGTAGTTGCCCCGCCCCTTGATCAGCTCGGCGCGGAACGGTGTCTCCAGGGCGCGCGCCAGCAGCGGCAGGTCCTTGGAGCAGAGCTGGTCCTGAAGGTTCTTGGTGTTGGTGCTGACGACCACCGGCACCTGGTTGTGCAGCGCGAACAGGACCGCCGGTGCGAGGTAGGCCAACGACTTGCCGGTGCCCGTGCCGGCCTCGACCATGAGGCACTGACCGCGGTTGAGCGCCTCGGTGACCGCGACCGCCATCTGCACTTGGCCGGGGCGCTCTTCGTAGGCGCCCATCTGGTCGGCGATGGCGCCGCCCGGGGCCAGGAGCGCCGCGACCGCCTGCGGATCGATCGGCCGTGTTTCGCCCGGCTCGCTCGGCTCCTCGGCGGGCGGCGTCAATTCGCGCAGCCGCTGGCGCAGGAGCGTCTCCACCAGCTCGGGCTCGCCGTCGCCGGGCGTACCGACGCAGGCTTTCCAGAGCGCCGTGGCCGGATGCCGCTCACGGTCGAGCAGGCCGGCTTGCGCCGACCGCAGCGCGTGCGGCAGGCGGCCGATGGCGGTGGGCAACCGACGCCACAGCTCCATCACGGCGTGGGCGGCCGGCAGCCCGGGCGGTGGCGCTGGGGCGGTGTCCACCCCGAGCAGCGCCAGGAACTCCGGTAGGGCGCGAGCGGGCGCGGTGGGATGGGCCAGGCAGATGAGCTCGCCGATGTCGACCTGCGGCACCACGCTCAACGCTCCGGTTTGGTCGGCCGCGGCCCAGGCGCTCAGCGCGTCGCCGGCGTCGAACGAGAGCCAGGGCACCTCGCCGGCGGCCTCGACCAGCGCGGTGGCCACGTCGTCGAGCGAGGAGACCGACTGGTCCCCTTCGGCGCCGCCGCCCAGGTGGAAGCGCAGTTCGCGCTCGCCCTCGGCGCCGCAGACGACGGCGGCCACCTCGGTCACTACCTGGCGACGAGTGACGATGTCGAGGGCCACGAATTCGGGCGGCATGTGGGCATCCGGTGACGGTTGGCGAGCCGTTCGGCCAGGGCGAGACGAGACGCGGAAGGACCGCCCAAGCATACGGACGAGAGCGGGTGGTGTCAACCAGCGCCGACGGGGGTGGTTTGACACCCCGCGCCCGCCGCCGGTATACTCGCACCGACCCCGGGAGCGCAAACGATGCCGATCTTGCCGGATTGGCGAGCCCAGCGACAGCATCGCCGCGCTCGGTTGGTCAGCCTTGCCCTGTTGCTGCTCGCGGCCGGAGCGGTGGTGCTCGTCGAGCGCCGGGCCGGCGGGCGACGGACTGGGCCACCGGTGCCGCTCGCCGGTGCGACCAGTCCAGGCGGCTCGGCCAACCAGGCGACGCCGCAGGGGCTCATCGTACTGTCGCTCCGCGGCACGCCGGGCGAGATCGGCCGGCAGCACGGCGCGCAGCTACGCGAACCCATCCGGCGACTGCTGCGCGACTACCTGCGTTCGCCGCTGTGGCGCCAGGCACGGCTGGATGCGAAGGCCAGACAGGCGCTGGCCCAGGCCAAGGCCGCCACCTTGCCCCAGAGCATGGTCGACCAACTGCAAGGCATCGCCGAGGGGGCTGGGGTGCCCTACCTCGACCTGGTGCTCTGGCAGAGTTGGGCCGACTTGGCGGTGAGTGGCGACAGTGCCGCCTACGCGGCCATGGCACCAGCCATGCGCAACCGCAACCTGCAGGTCGGCTACCGGCTGGACAACCGTCAGGCGGCGGCGCTGCGCGATCCGCTGGTCTTGATGGCCGTGCGCGAAGAGGGTGGGGGAGCCTGGGCCGGCGTCGGCCTGCCGGGTCAGGCGGCGCCGCTGGTGGGCATGAACGCCGGCGGGCTGGTGGCGGCGCTGCTGCACACCGCAACCGGGCCCGAGACCGGTGCCGACCGGCCGCCGGGCCTGGCCGTGCTGCGTGGCCTGTTGCAGAACGCGGGCAACCTGACCGCGGCCCGTTACCGCGTCGAGCGGCTGGCGCGGCCGGCGCAGACCATTCTCCTGCTGGCCCAGACGCGCCCCACGCTCGAATCGACGGTGCTGGAGGTGACCACCGAGAAGAGCGCGGCGCGCAAGCTGACCGACGGTCTGTCGGTGGCGACCAACCACCTCCGCCTGTTGCGCAAGCCGCCGCTCAAGCCGACCGATCGGGGCGTCTGCGCTCGCTACGACCAACTCCGCGCCTGGCTCATGGATCACAGCGGCAGCATCCACGATGGCAGCGACCCGCTGGCGGCCGCCGGACTGACCGGACCCGCTGGCGTGCTGCACGTGCTGGTGGAGCCGCTGAACCGGACGTTGTCGGTGAGCCGCGGCGACGGCGCCCAGCGAGTGTGGGCGCGGTACGCCTGGGACATCTCGGCGACCACGCTGACGCTGGTCTCGGTCGACCCGGCGGCGGCGCCATGACGACGCCCGACGCGGCCCTGTTCTCGGTCGCCGTCGTCAGTGCCTCGGTGTTCTGCTTCAGCGAGGCCGCGACCGTCGGGCAGCGCCTGCCGGCCGGCGGCGCCTGGAAGCTGGGGCTGCGCCGCGCCCCGTTGCGGGTCATCGCGCTCAGTCTGCTGCTGATCGGCTTGCGGCACTGGGCCGAGGTTCATGCCGCCTTGGTGTGGCAGGATCTGGAGCTGTTCGTGCTGCGCTCACCCGCCGGTGCGCCACTGGCCGCTGGTTCGTGGGCACTCGACGCGGCCCTGGTCCTGGTGGGCATGGCGCTGCTGTGGTGGACCTTTCCGCCGGTGGTCAGCGCGGCGGTCGGCGGGCTGCTGGCCTTCGCCACGCCGGTGGCCTGGGTGGTGGTGGTCTGGCTGTTCCCGTTGCAGCACGGGCACCGCGGCGCTCTGCTGGGCTTGGCGCTGCTGCTGGCGCTGCCCGGCTGGGCGATGGCCCAGCAAGGCTGGTCGCGCGCCCGCCGGAGCGGCGTGAGCGCGGCTCAGGCACTCTGCCTGGTGCGCCTGATGGTCTGCCTGCGGCGCCTGGCGCTGGGCTGGCTGTTCCTCAGCGTGGTGCTGCTGTCCGACCGCTGGCCGTCCGACTGGGTCACGCTGGCCATCGTCTGGCTGGTGGCCGGCGCCTCGATGGTCACGCTCTGGCGCGTGGCCGACCGGGGCTTGCGCGAAGACCTGCCCGACCAGGCCCGCCGCTTCCGACATAGCCTGGGGGTGGTGTCCGAGGCCTGGATGCTCCAGCGGCCGGTGGCTTGGCTGCTGGCGTGTGCGCTGGCCTGCACCGGACACTGGGCCGTGGTGGTCACCGCGGCGCCGGCCGCCGCGCGCACCGGACGCGCGGTGCTCGATCAGGTCACCTCATGGCCGCAACTGCTGACCGGCGAGCCCGACCCGTCCGACCGCCTCTGGGTGCAGGTGGCCGCCCGCACTCGGCAGGTGCTGAGCGACTACCGGGGCCATCCTTGGTGTGGCCGGTGGATGCTGTTGCTGGCCTGGATCGAGTCCAGCCGGCTGCACCACTTCCATACGGCGGCCATGCTGCTGCGCGAGGCGCGTCGCGAGTACGGTCGGGCCGCGGCCACGGCCCCGCCCGGTTGGCCGCGAGGCCGCACCGTGGGCGAAATCGTCGAACGGACGCTGGCCGAATGGGGCCGGCTGGTCGAGCCCGGCGGTGACCCGTGTTGACCGACGTCTAGTCGGTCTGCTCGCAGACCACCGCGATGGCCGCGCAGAGGTCGTCGTAGCCATAGGGTTTGGCCAGGAAGGCCACGCGCTCGCGCTCAGCGAACTGCGCCATGGCGTGTTCCTCATCGTGGCCGCTGCTGAGCAGCACCGGCAGGTCGGGCCGAAGGCCGCGCATCTGCCGTAGCGCCTCGGCGCCGCCCATGCCGGGCATGGTCAGGTCGAGCACGGCGAAGCGGATCTGCTCCGGCTGGACGCGCAGCAACTCGACCGCTTCCTCGCCGCTGGCCGCGGCGAGGCTGTCGAACCCGGCCATCGCCAGCATGCCCTGAGTGACGTGGCGGACCAGTTCCTCGTCGTCCACCACCAGGACCGTACTGGAGTGGATCGGGGCGGCCACGGCCCGGTCTTCCTCGACCGCCGCGGCCGCCGACGGCCGACCCGTGGTGGGCAACAGCATGGTGAACGTGCTGCCGTGTCCGGCCTCGCTGGTGACATGCACCGTGCCGCCATGGGCGCGAGCGATGCCAAGGGTGGCCGGCAGCCCCAGGCCGCGGCCGGTGAACTTGGTGGTGAAGAACGGCTCGAAGACCCGCTGCAAGGTCTCGGGCGTCATGCCGCAACCGGTGTCGACGACCTCGATGGCCACGTACTCGCCGGCCTGCAGGCCCTGCGGCAGCAGCGTGTCGGCCAGCCACGCCGCGCTGACCTGCTCCAAACGACAGCGAACCGTCACCTGGCCGGGCTCGTCGCCGAGCGCCTCCACGGCGTTGGATACCAGGCCGTTGACGGCCTGCGCGATCTGGCCGGCGTCGCCGACGATATTCGGCAGGTCGTCAGGCGTGTCGGCCTCAACCTGGACGTGCGGCGGCAGCTCGGCGGCCAGCCCGGCCAGCACGTCGGCGACCACGGCATTGATGCTCACCGAGCCGAACTCGTAGCTGCCGGCCCCGGAGTAGGTCATGATCTGGCGGGTCAGGTCGGCCGCGCGGTTGCCCGCCGACTGGATGTTGCGGACCGGCCCGAGGGCCGCCGAACCCTCCGGCAGGCGCATGATGGCCAGCTCGGCATTGCCCAGCATGGCCATCAGCAGGTTGTTGAAGTCATGGGCGATACCGCCCGCCAGCACGCCGACGCTGCGCAGCTTCTCGGCCTGGCGCAATTGCGTCTCGAGCCGCCGCCGTTGCGCCTCGGCCCGTTTGCGACCGCGTATGTCGCGCAACATCACGCACAGCACGTCGCGGCCCTGCAAACTGAGCGCGGTGCCGCTGACTTCCACCTCGACCGTGGCGCCATGCTTGGTATGGTAGACGCGCTCGCCGACGAAGTAGCGTCGCAGGAGGAGCGTGCGGTCGATGTTGGTGTCCACCGAGTTGCGCTCCGCGGAGACGATGTCGTAGAGCGTCAGTCCCTCCATCTCCTCGGGCGAGTAACCCAGTAGCGTGCAGGCCGATGGGTTGGCGTCGAGCACCTGGCGCGTCGCCACATCGACCAGCAGGATGCTCTCGGTGACCTGCTCCACCACCGCCCGGTAGCGCCCCTCGGTGTCTTCGCGGGCGTGGCGAGCCTGCTCCAGAGAGAGCAGCATCTCGTTGATGGCCTCAGCCAAGCGGCCAACTTCGTCGCGTCCGAAGGCCGGCACGCGCTGCGACAGGTCGGCGCTGCGACCAATCTGCTGCACCGCGGCCGACAGGCGCGTGACCGGTGCCACCACTGTCTGCTGGAGCAGGAGCGAGACCAGCAGGCCGACCATCAGGACCATCAGGAGGGCCGACATAAGCAGGAACCGCTGCACGACCAGTCCCTGGCCGTAGAGCGGCCGCGGCACCTCGGCCCGCACGACGAGGCCCTGCTGCGGCTCGATGCCGGGCAGGAAGGTGAACGCCGCCAGCCGGTCGGGCGAGAGCGGCCTGACCAACGACGGTGCGTCGGCGGACAGGCGACCGACCGCGGGCGCGAAGTCGGCCGAGTTGCGCGTGTCGTTGGCCGGTGCGATGGCGATCTGCGCCTGCGCCAGAGTGCCGAGTCGCCGCACCTCGATGTGGTCGAGCAGGCGGCCGGCCACGAGGCGGCCCAGCGGATGTGTCGGGTCGGCCGGGTTCGGCACGGGCTCGGTGGCCACCAGCACGGCGCCCGACGTGACCACGGCGATGCCCTTCAGGTTCTCGTCGCCCGGGTGGCTGACCGCCAACGCCGGCAGGTGCAACAGGCTGGCGAACAGGTCGCCCGGCGGCGTGTCCGGTTCCTTGGTGGCGGGGTCGACGTACCAGGTGCCGACCAGCCGGCCGTCGCGGGCGACCAGGGCCATCAGCCCCACTTCTCGCTTGACGGTGTCGGGCAGGTCGGTGAACGCCGGTCGGCGCCCAGCGATGGCTTCGCGCGTCTGCGGGCGCTTGGCCTCGTCGGCGGCCACGGTGGCCACGCGCTCCACTTCCTGCAGCAGCAACCGCGCGCCGCGCGCGGCGGTCTCGCGGGCATCGGTCTCCTCGTGGAGGACCAGCTCGGGCAGCGCCGACTCGCGCAAGGTACCGTAGAGCATCAGGCCGAGGGCCGCGAATGTGGCCCCGATGACCAGGAGTGTCCGGCCCCTCAACGACATCGACGTTGCGGTCAGCACGTCCGTCAGCCTCCACCCACGAGGTGTGCCGCGCCACTACCGCTCGGCCGGCGACCATTGGCGCGCGACAGTGACGACGATCAGGGCAAGGGTAACACGACCGCGTCCAGGTCGATGTTACCAACGTGCTGCCGACCGACCTTGGCCAGATCGATCCAGTCGTCGCCAAGTCGGACTCTTACCACGTCGGCGGTGAAATCGTTGGTCGGGCCTCGCAGCAGGTACGAGCCGACACCGTAGACGTCCACCGGGACCCCCAGCCGCTCGAAGCGCTCGATGCGCTCGGGTGTGAAGCCGCCGGTGACGATGATCTGGACGCCCCGGTAGTAGTCGCGCGCCATCTGGCGCTCGGCGGCGGGCACGTCGGCATTGTCGCCGGCCTCGTTGAGAGCCCGGCGCATGGCCGTGACCAGGCGCGGCACGACGCCGCAGTCGAGCGCGGGGTCACCCAGCGGCTCGACGCTGACATCGCGGACTCGCTCGGAGGTGTCGGTGCGGACGCCCGACAGCCGGTAGCGCTGGGCGTCGGCGGTGCGGCCGGCGGCCAGGAGCCGCCGGTACTCGGCGAACATCGCCCGCGCGCAGGCCAGACTCTCGCCGACGCAGTCGTTGTTCGTATCGACCAAGGCGATTCGCGGCGTCTCCGGCGGCATGATGCGCGCGAACTGCAACAGGGCCTCGGCGGTGTCGCCCAGGAACGACAGCACGTAGGCATGGGCGATGGTGCCCCCGCCGCGCTGCCCCCACCAGTCGCCTTGGGCATGGGTGCTGACGACCGGCGCCGGCCCGGCGCCATGGTCTGCCTGGTAGCGGCGCACGCCCACCAGGTAGGCATAGCCGTCGCCGGCCTGTGTCTCGTGGATGTCGAAGCGGGCCGGGAAGAACAAGATCACCTTGCCGCGCGAGGCGACATGACACTCGTAGACGTTGGTGGCGATCCGCGTGCGCCGCGCCATGGCGCCGAGCAGCGGCGTCTCCAGAATGGCGAAATCGCGGTAGCGGCCACGGATGCGTAGCGCGGGCTGCCACGGCGCCAACCGATCACCGTCGCGGACGGCCTCCACCTCGAGCGCGGCGGCGGCCTCGAACCGGCCGTCGGCCGACCAGCCGCCGGCGCACTCGGACAGAATGGCCAAGGCGTTGTCGACACCGGCGACCACACTGAACGGTTCGCGCTTGCAGAAGAACTGCATCTCGACGTCGATGTCACCGACCGCCACCGACGACGGGTCCGGCACCGCGGGGCGCGGCTGACGGCCGGCGAACCGGTAGCCCTCGTCGGCGAGCGTGGTCAGGATGAGCCGGATGTTGTTGAAGTACTGGTCGCTGTACCACCCGTGGCGGAGCCGGTCGGTGTCGAGCCGGAAGGTCGCGACCGGCAAGCGCGGGCGCGGCGCGGCCGTCATGCCATCGCCTCCTCGGCGCCGCGCACCTCCAGGTTGACGCGCGCGACCTCGAAGCCCTCGGCCGGCTGCACCGCCAGCGTGTAGTGGCCGGGCGGCACATCGGCGAACATGACCTCTTCGGTGCCGACCGCCGAGCGTGACTCCAGTAGGTCCTCTCCGCGCATCAGGTTGACCCGCGCCCGTCCGGCGGCCAGATCCTGGCGCCGGAGCTGCACGCGCAGGTCGGCGCTGTTGGGCGAACCGGCAACCACGCGCACATGGAGGTCGAGCGCCTCGCTACGCGCGGCCAGTTCGACCATCGCGTCGGGCTGCGGGCCACGCGCCGGCGCGGGCAACGGCGTGGCGGCGCGGCCGAAGCTGTGGGTCAGCAACTTCAGGCCACCGGCGGCCAGTTGCAGGACGGCCTCGAAGATGGGCGGTGTGGCCAGTGCGGCCAGATCGGCCAGGTCCGAGGCGCAGAACGGGCACACGGCCGTGTGGGCTTCGAGCCGGGCGTTGGGCTCGGCGGGCAGCAACTGTTCGAAGTAGGCCACCAGTTCCTCGCGGGCCGGGCAGGCGCCGCGCCGGCTCGGCGCAAACGCCGCCACGGCAGCCAGCGTCTGGCGCAGCCGCTTGGCCAGCGGGTCGCTGGTGTCGGCGGTGCTTTCGGCCAACTCCAGGGCGGCCAGCTTGCGGTCGTCTTCGGACATGGCCCATCTCCTTCGCTTGGCGGCGCGCCGTCAGTCGCGGGCGCCGAAGAAGTAGCGCCCGCAATTACGGGCAAAGTCGCCGGCCTCGAGCTCCTCGCGCAGGTCCTCCAACGCGTGGAACTTCAGCACCGAGACGGCGTTGGCCGAGCGCTCCATCCGCGGCGCGATCTCGCGCGGCTTCAGGCCGAGCAGCACCAGCCGCAGCACCTCGCGGCGAGCCGGCTGGAGGCGGTCGATCGCGGCATACAGCTCCTGCAGGCACTCACGGCGGCCGAGCGTGTCGTAGGCACTGGCCGCAAAGGCCGCCAGGTCGAACCGCCGCTCGACATCGTCGCCCTCGGCCTCGGCGAGGTCGCTGGCCGGCCGCTGCAGGGCGTCGTCCTTGCGCTTCATGGCCACGAAGAAGGCCGTTCGCACCAGGAAGCCGCGCAGTTGGTCCTCGTCACGGTAGTGGAAGCGCCCTTCGCGCAACGCCTCGACGAAGCGCACCAGCACCTCCTGGGCCGCGTCCTCCAGGTCGTCGAGCCAGAACCAGTTGCGCGCCTGAGCGGCGTGTCGCAGGCGCGCCGTGACAAACGGACGCAGCCGCTCCAGCAGCGCCGACCACGCCTCGGGGTCACCGCGCTGAACCGCTGTCAGGAGCCGCTCGGTCGTACTCAAGGAACCCTCGCCAACCTCGGTTCTTTCACCGTCAGCCGCTCAGTCGCCAGCGCGGGTCACCGTAGAACACGTAGCCGGCCCAGGCCATGGCGCCGGCGTGCGGCAGTTCGGCCACCCGCTCGCGCGCCAGGCGCATGGCGCGGCCGAAGTTCTCGGCCGCCAGCAGCGCGTCGTAGAACGCCACCGCGAAGGTGGTCGCCGGCACGTCCGGCACGGTCCACAGGTTGCCGATGTAGCTCTGCACGCCGGCCAGCAGAAAGCGGTGCCCCAGCGTCAGCGTCGAGACCAGCGCGCGTTCGCCGCCGCCGGTGTGGCAGGCGTTGGCGAACACCAGCCGCGGCTTGCGGGTCAGCCGCGCGAACCGATCGGCGCCGAACACGCCACTGCCCAGTCGCCAGCCGGAGCGGGCGCCGCTCTCGGCGTGACCCGAGTAGTGCACCAGGTCGGCTTCCTGCAGCGCCAGGGCCAGGCGGAGCGGCGCGAGCCGTTCGTGCCCGATGGCTTCGACCGTCCAGGGGCAACCGGCGGCATCGAAGTGGGCCAGCAGCAGCCGCGCCTCGCGCTCGGCGCCGGGCAGGTCGCCGGTCGGGTTGTGGGCCACCAGGAACCGCCGCGGCGGTTCGCTCGGCGGCGGCTCGGTCGACGAGCCCGCCTCGAGCGCCACCACCTGCCGGCCGAGGTTGAACCGCCGGCAGAGGAACTGCTGCCCGTCGTGCGCCAACTCCCACGGGATGTGCACCACGCTCTCGTCGACGCGCAGCAGCAGGTTCTCCGCATCGCTGGCGGCCAACTGGCCCTTGACCTCGTCGCTGAGGCAGGAATCGTAGAGGTGTCGACCGAGTGCGCGGAGCTCGGCCACATCGTCACTGCCGCCGGCGGTCTGCGCGGCCAGCGCCCGCAAGCGCGCGTTGACCACCCGCAGTTCGTCCTCGGCATAGGGCACTTGCGACTTGCTGACCAGCGCGCCGTCACCGGCGAAGTGGAACGTCAGGTCGCCATTGGTGCGGACCAGGTGCAGCTTGAGCGCGCTCTCGCGCTGCAGCGTGTCGCGCACCGCGGCTTCGAAGAAGGCGATGAACGTGCGTGGCTGCACCAGCGCGAAGACGACGCGCTCCAGCCGCGTGTCGTCGCGCAGGTAGCGCGTGACGGTGTTGATCATCGCCCGGGCCGCGGCACTGTCGTCCAGGTCGGTCATGCCGACGCCGAAGGCCGGGAAGGCAATGCTCCGGATGCCCAGTGCGTCGGCCCGCCGCAGGACGTTGAGGGTGGCCGCGGCGATGGTCTCTTCGTCGGTAACGCGCCGCCCGTCCACTTCGTCGACCACGGCCGCGTGCAGGACGAACCGGGCCGGCAGCGATCCGGCGTGCGTGATGACCACCTCGCCCAGCTCCACCGGCGCGCGTGAGCGCAGCGTGGTGGCGATGTCCTCACCGCCGCGCCGGCGAATGGCCGCCGAGACGCTCTCGCCGTCCGGCGTGTCCATCTCCAGGTCACGGTGCTCGGCGTTGACCACGGCCTCTACGGCGGCGGTGGTGATGTCGCCAAGGTAGATCTGCACCAGGGTCTGGTGTACCACGTAGGTCTTGGCGAGGGATGGTTCATCCATCAGGGCGATCCAGACCGGCTGGCCGACAGATCGTGCAGACTCAGATACTCGCCGGCGGCTACGGCCAAGTGGTCGGAGTCCACAAAGGCCAGGCCACCGGGCGGTGACGCCGTATCGAACGTGGTGCTGCGCCCGGTGGCCAGGATCCAGCAGGTGACGCGCGGCTGGTCGTGGCGCGCCACGGCCACCGTCGCGCGGTCGGGTGACAGGCAGAGCAGGTCGGCCACGGGGCCGTCCCAGCGCGTCTGTGGCTCCAACTCCCTGGCCGCCCAGACCGTGCCACCCAGGGCGTCGGTGGTCAGCCAGCCGAGTTGCGGCCCGCCGCAGACCAGCGCGCGGACCGGCCGGCAGACGCGTCCTGCCTGCCGCACGGCGCCGTCGACGCGCCAGCGCGTCAGGACGCTCCAGGGCTGTGCGGCTGTCGGTGCTTCGGCGGTCACCACCACCTCACCATCCTCGTCGATGGCCAACGCCGAGACGGCTCGACGAGTGGCCAGCCGGGCGACCACTGCGCCGGTCCGTGCGTCGACCACCACCACGCCGCCGGCCGCCGCGGCGGCCACGCGGAACGCACTGGCTGCCGCGGCCAGCGTCTCGGTGGCCGCCGGGATCAGCCACCGGACGGCCGGGCCACCGGACTGCGGCCAGACGTGGAGCGCACCGTCAGCGGCGGCCACCAGTCGGTGACCGGGCAGCCAGCACGGATTGCTCAATCGCCCCGGGCCGGCCGTGACCTGGGCTCCGGCTCGGCCGGTCGCCAGATCGACGACCTGCAACAGGTCGCCCGGCTCGCCGGGCTGACGCAGGCGAACCGCGGCCAGCCGGCCGTCGATCGAGACGGTCACGGCGTCCACGCGGCCGCCGGGCGCCAAGCGCCAAGTAGTGGCTGTCGCCGCCGGCAGTGCGCCGGTCAGCCACAGCAACAACCCCAGGGCTCGCGCGCCGGGCCGCCTGTTCATCAGCGTGCGGTGAGCCGCTCCGGCATCAGGTCGCAGGCCAGCAAGTCGTCCCAGGTCTCGCGCCGGACAATCACCTCGGCCCGACCCTCGTTGACCAGCACCATGGCCGGCCGCGGCAGGCGGTTGTAGTTGCTGGCCATGGCGTAGTTGTAGGCGCCGGTGCTCTGCACCGCCAGGATGTCGCCAGGCTGCGGCTTCGCCAGGACCACGTCGCGGAACAGCGTGTCGGTCTCGCAGTGCTTGCCGGCCACGGTCACGACCGTCTCCGGCGCGGTGGCGGCGCGGCCCGCGATGAACACGTGGTACTCGGCCTCGTAGAGCTCGGGCCGCGGGTTGTCGCTCAGACCACCGTCCACACTGACGTAGGTGCGCACGTCAGGTATGTTCTTCACCACGCCGATGGTGTAGAGCGTCGTGCCCGCTTCGCCGACGATGCTGCGGCCGGGCTCCAGCAGCACGCGGGGCTCGGGCAGATCGTGCGCCTGGAACCGCTCGATGAGCGCGGTGACCACGCGTCCGACGAACTCGGCGATGCTCGGCGGCTCGTGCTCGGGCAGGTAGCGGATGCCCAGGCCGCCGCCGAGGTTGACCTCATCGGCCACCCAGCCGCAGGCCGCCTTGGCCTGGCCCACGAAATCGGCCACCTGCTCGGCGGCGGCGGCGAAGCCCTGCCAGCCGAGCACCTGGGAGCCGATGTGGTAGTGGACGCCGCGCACGTCGAGCCGGTCGAGGGCCAGCGCGGCGCGCAGGGCCTCTTCGGCCTGGCCCGCCTGAATGCTCAGCCCGAACTTGCTGTCGATCTGCCCGACGGCGATCTTGGTGTGCGTCTTCGGCTTGACGTTGGGGTTGATGCGCAGCAGCACCGGCACGCGCGCGCCGAGTTCGGTGGCGATCTGCTGCCACTGGGCCAGTTCCGGTAGGGAGTCGACCACCACGCGACCGATCCCCGACTCCAGCGCGAGCCGCATCTCGGCGGGCGACTTGAAGTTGCCGTGGAGCAGCATCATCTGCGGCTCGACCCCGGCCCGCAGCGCGGTGGTCAGCTCGCCGCCCGAGGCGACATCGACGCCGAGTCCCTCGGCGGCGACGATGCGCGCCACGGCCTTGGTCAGCAGCGCCTTGCCCGCGTACATGACCTGCGGGCGCGCGGCGTGTTGGGCCAGCGCCTCGCGGTAGGCGCGGCAGTTCGCGCGCAGATGCGCCTCATCGAGGACGTAGAGCGGAGTGCCATAGGTCCGCGCCAGTTCAATCGCGTCGCAGCCGCCGATAGTCAGGTGCCCGTTGGCCCCGACGGCCTGCGTGCCGAGCTGCATCATCAGATAAGGTCTCCCGTCGCGTTGGCAGCGAGGGCATTATAGACCCGGCCAACCCGCGCGACAAGCGGGTTAGCGGCCTGTCTGCGGGTCGGGCCAGTTGGCCGGGTCGGCCAGCCAGCGCTTCAGGGCGCGGGCGTTCGGCAGCGAGACCACCTCGTCGGGGCCATTGATGAACCAGAAGTTCGGCGGCGGGAACGCGGCCAGCTCCTCGGCCAGCGCTTGTTGCCGGGCCGCCGCGGCCGCCGCGGCCGGCCCGGACCAGTCGGTCTCGAAGCGGCTCAGGTCGAGGCCCAGGCCGGCGGCCAGGCCGCGGATCACCGGGCGCTGCGCGTCATCGCTCAGATGGCGCAAGCGCGGCTGGGCCTCGAACAGCGCGCGGTGCAGGTCCCAGTAGCGTCCTTGGCGGTCAGCGGCCTCGGCCGCCAGCACCGCGGGTGACCAGCGCCGCTGGCCGCGGCGCGCCGCATGGTGGAAGACGAACCGCACTTGCCCTGGGTGGGTGGCCAGGAGGTGGTCGACGGTGCGCATGGCGGCCCGGCAGTGCGGGCAGGCAAAGCTGCCGAACTGCACCAGCACGCCCGGCGCCTGCGGGCCGCCGAGACTGTGGCCGGTGGACTGCCGCAGGGCCTGGGCCTCCTCGTCGGTGGCCGCCGACGGGCCGGGAGTGATGGCCACGCGCCAGCCCAGCAGGCCGACGACCACCACGAGACCCGCGGCGAGCAGCACCGTGGCGGCGCGGCGGTCGGCTGCCGCCACCGCCGGTCCGAGGCGGCCCGGCCCCGCCAGGTGCGCCACGCACGCCAGCACCGCCGCGGCCGCGCAGAACAGGCACCACAGGCACCAGGCGTGAATGACGAAGGCTTCGGCATAGGTCAGCCCGGCGAACACCAGCACGGTCAGGGCGAGCAAGCCGGTCTGCACGGTTGCGCGCCGGCGGCGGGCGCCGGCGTCGGTGGCCAAAGCCTGTGCCCAGGCCAGGCCGGCGAGGCACGCGAAGACCGCCACGCCCAACGCCGCGGTCGGGATGGCGTGCAGCCAGGGCAGGCCGAGTCCGAATGCCAGTCGGTGTTCGGCGACCTCGCTGCAGCGGAAGCGGCTGTCGTCGCAGACCAGGTCGACCAGTTCGAGGTGGGCGAGCGTCAGATAGCCGCTCAGGCCCGCGCCGGCCACGGCGGCGAGCAGTACCAGGCGGTTGAGCCAGACCGCGTGCCGCGCCCGTGCTGCCCCTCGATCGGTTGCGCTGTCCTGTGCCATACTCGAGTTCCTTCGCGGCCGGTGCCCGGCAGTCCTGCTCTGCCCACACGGTGCGCAGGAGTTGGCCTTGTTCCGGCGAACTGGCCGGCACGGGTTACGCCGCCGGCGCACGCCGGCGCGATGGTGCCCGGGGGAGAGGAGACACGACCTCGTGATTGGTCGCCGACTACTGCTGTTGATGAGTTGTGCCTTGATAGCCTTGCTGGCCGGCTGTCGGAGTACCGAACCCGCGCCGGCCGCACCGGCCGCGCCGGCACCGGCCAAGCCCGCGGCCGCGGCCTCGACGCCCGCTCCGCCAACTCCGGCGGCGGTCACCGCGCCGAAGCCGGCCGCAGCGAAGCCTGCGGCCAGCGAAGCCAAACCGCGCGAGGAGGAGGCCAAGCCGGCCAAGGACGACGCCCCCGAGGCGAAGCCCGCGGGCGCTGATGGTGCCGACACCAAGCCGGCCGAGGCCGTCGAGCCGGCCACCGCTGAGCCGGAGGCGGCGCCTGCGCCGCCGGCGCCGCCTCCGGCGGCCAAGGCCGCGCCGAAGAAGAAGAAGAAGAAGGCCCTGCCGAAGCGCAAGCGCCGAGCGCAGGCCGACGGAGACTGCGGCTGTGGCGGCTAGACGCCGAGGTCCGGCAGTTTGGCAGCAGGCCCGCCCTCCGTGTCGGGATGGCGGGCCGGTCGCGTTGAGGTAGTACCGTGTCTTGACAGGTCACCCGTGTGGCATTAACCTGCGCCCACGGACCGGCCCGTGGTGCCGGTGTACCTTGAGGCTCCCCAATCGGTTGCCGAGGGACCGGGCATACCGCCCTCGGAACACGGTGAGAATCCGTGGCTGTCCCGCAACTGTGAACGGTGACGAAAGCCCTTGCGCCACTGGCCGACTCGGCTGGGAAGGCGGGCTGGAGGCTGACCCGTAAGCCAGGAGACGACTCGGCGACCGCTTGCTCCTCACATTGCTCCTGCGTGAGACAGGAAGGTGAGAGACCATGCGCGTTCGCGTCCGCCCTCGGGCGTTCACCCTGATCGAGCTGTTGGTCGTGATCGCCATCATCGCGATCCTGGCCGCGATTCTGTTCCCCGTCTTCGCCAAAGCCCGCGAGAAGGCCCGGCAGACCTCGTGTCTGTCCAACCTCAAGCAGATCTCGACCGGCTGGCAGATGTATGCCCAGGACTACGACGAGACGTCGTGCCTGAGCTACTACTACGGGCCCGGCTGGTCGCCCGAGTATGCCTGGGACACCGTCACGGACTACGGCACCATGGCGACTAGCCTCGGGCTGCTGGGCGCCTACACCAAGAACCAGCAGATCAACGCCTGCCCGTCGTTCAAAGGCCCCACCTCCGGCCGGCCGTACACCGGCTACGCCTACAACGCCAGCTACATCGGTGGTGACAGCTACTACGGCTATCCGCCGGCGGCGCTCGGCGCCATCGTCGCGCCGGCTGAGACCGCGGTGTTCGCCGACTCGGCCTATCTGAACACCTACGGTGGCAACACCATCGACGGCTGCAACTACCTGCGTGCGCCAGTCAAGGATTCCGTGTTGTATTCCTCCGGCACGGCCCACTTCCGCCACAACCGGGTCTGCAACGTGGCCTATGCCGACGGGCATGGCAAGGCCGTGACGAACATCACACGGCCGATCAGCGGCGCACCCGAACTTGGCGCCCTGTCGAGTGACGACTCGGCCTACGACCTCAACTGAGGCGCATCGCCGCGGTGGGCGCCTCCTGCCTCCTTGGCGCCCGCCGCGCGATGTGATCTACCGCTTGGCCGCGATGGCCTGCGCCGCCTTGCGGAAGGCGCCCTGGGCCTGGTCACCGTGACCGGCGAACCCGAAGTGCTGCACCATCCAGACGTGGATCCGGCGCTGCCTGGTGTCGACCGAGCAGTTGGTCGACGCGGCACCGCCGTGACCAAAACTGCCCCCGCCGACGCTCCAACCCAGGCCGTAGGACTCCTTGAGGCCGGCTGGCGTCTGGCGGCGCGTCATCTCCGCCACGGCGGCGTCGGACAGGTAGCGGCGGCCGTCCAACTGTCCGCCGTTCAGCATCACCTGGAGGATCCGCGCCAACTCGGCGGCGGTCGAAAACAGCCCGCCGGCCGGCATGGCCGTGCGCTTGGTGCGGTCGGTCAGCGGGTAGTGCAGGTGCACCAACGGCGTCTCCACCAGGTTGTCCTTGGCGGGGTTGGGCCGGTAGCACTTGGCCAGGCGGGCCACTTGGGCCTCGCTCGGCCAGAAGGTGGTGTCCTTCAGACCCAGCGGTGCGAGCAGGCGCTGGTCGAGGAACTGCTCGTAGCTCTGCTGAGTCACCACCTCCAGGACGCACGCCACGGTGTTGATGCCGGCGTTGCTGTACGCATAGCGGGTGCCCGGCTGCGAGCCGAGCCTCGCCTTGGCATAGCTGCTCACGCGCGCTGACAGCAGGAACAGATCCAGCGTCGGTCGTTCGAGCGGCGTGCTGAACGGTAAGCCGCTGGTGTGGCTCAGCAGGTGCCGCAGCGTGATCGGGCGCTCCGGCTTGGTGAGCGTCTCCGGGGTGGCCTGGCGGTCCACCACGAGCTGATCGGCAAACTCCGGCAGGTACTTGGTCACCGGGTCGTCCAGCGCCACCCGGCCCTCATCGACCAGCATCATGAAGACCATGGCCGTGATCGACTTGGTCTCCGAGGCGATCCAGAACAGCGTGTCCGGCGCCATCGGCCGCTTGGCCGCCACGTCGGCCCAGCCGGCGCACTCAGTGGCCAGCACCTGGCTCGGATCGGCCACGAGCATCACCGCTCCGGCCAGTTCATGACGGTCCACGTAGGGCTGCACGGCGTCGGCCAGCGGGCCAGCCGTGGCGGCGCCGCAATAGGCCAGCAGCGCCAGCACGGTGACCGGCCGCAAACGTCTCTCCATCGACGGCAACTCCTTCATGCGCTCGTTGCGCCAAGCGCGCGTCAGCCGCGTCCCAGCCGCTCGCGCAGGTACGTGAGGTAGTCCACAAAGGCCGCCCAGGAGATGTCGGGAGGCGCACCGTGATCCAGTTCCGGAAGGTAGCCCCCGTCGTCGACGAGCGGCATGACGCGGTCCACCTCGCGGCGCATGGTGGCGCCGCCGGCGGCGACCGCGGCCTTGCCGATGCCGCCGCCCAGAGCCAAGTCATGGCCATACTCGCGCCGCACCGCCAGCACGTCCATGCCGGCGGCCACCTCGAACGGCCAGAGGAAGTCGATGCCCGCGTCGAGCCAGAGCGGGAGCAGCTCCCGGATGTCGCCGTCGCTGTCGAGGCCGATGTGCCGCACACCGCGGCTGTGCAGGAAGTCGACCACCCGGCGGTAGTGTGGCAGCGCGAAGCGGCGGAACAGGTCCGGGCGAATCAGCGAGCCGTGGTTGAACGCCATATCCTCCCAGAACCAGTACGTCTCGAGCGCCGTGTGTTGCAGCACGCCCGCGGCGATGGCGATCATCTGGTCGGCGCGTTGGGCCATCATCCGTTCGATCAGCAATGGTTGGTCATAGAACGCCAGGCACAGGTTCTCCAAGCCCATCAGGTTGCGTAGCGGACCGAAGAAGCCACCCCAGCGCCCCGGCCAGCACCGCCGCGGCAGGTTGGAGCCGGCGGCCGCCGCCACCTGGTTGCACCACGCGGCATTCAGCCGGTCGGGCAGCTTGGCTCCGAAGCGCTCGAGGGCCAGCCGGTCGAAGTCGGCGGCGCTCTCCACGGGGAACCGCAGGAACTGCGGCATGCTCTGGTCGCGGTGATGGACGAACTCGCGCATCAGGATGCCGTCGTGGTCGACAAACGTCCGCGAGACCTCGTCCTCGGCCACCAACTGATAGGTGAACGGCGGACAGGGGCCGTGGTCGGGCGCGACGTCGCAGTAGGCATCGGTGCCGAAGTAGGTGGCCAACGGCGTGCCGTCCCAACCTTCGGTGCGCCAGCGTTCGTCGGTCTCGTTCCAGATCCAGCCGGCCACCAGGAACGGTGGCGAGGCCGGCTGAAAGGCCATGGTCTGGAGGTAGCGGTCGCGCGCCGAATCGGTGCCGGCAGCCTGTGACGTGGTCATCATCAGCCTCACTCCCCTGTCAGGGCTGGTCGACGAGCAGCGCACACCCGAGCGCCGGTACCGCCAGCGTGAAGGCGTCGCCAGCGGTGGACAGTAGCGCCCGGCCGTCGGGCCAGACGTATCGCGTGGGCGACGCGCCGAGCCGCGCGTCGGTCACCCGCACGGTCTGCTCGTGCGCGGTCCAGTTCGCCAGCACCACTCCGTGACGGCCGTCGGGCGCCTGCCAGGCCGCCTGGGCCACCGCCGGCAAGGTGCGGCTGCGACCATGGTAGTCCCAGGTCACTTGCGCCGTCTGCACCGCCGCCGGTCGGACCATTCGCCCGTAGACCAGGAAGTCGCGACCAGCGCCGCGCCGCATGGCCGTCACGTGGCGGATGACCGCCAGCGCCGTGTCGTGGCGGCCCACCTTCGGCGACCACTCGGCCCAGTTCCAGGTCTCGCGGTTGAGCAGGCTGCCGTCGCCGCACATTACCGCGCCGGGCATCAGGCCCCAGACGCCGTTCCAGGCATTACGCGTCTCGAGCGCGTAGGGCTCGGGGCCGTAGCTCATCATGCCGTGCATCAGCGTACACTCGTGGAACAGGTACGCGTAGAGCGGCACGTAGTCGAGTTGCCCGCTGCCGGGCACGCTGATGCGCACGTCGCTCTGGGCGAACAGCGGCAGGCAGTACTCGTTGCACGGGCACTCGGTGGACTGAATCACGCCGCTTTCGCCGGCCGCGGCGGCCACGCGCCGGAACGTGGCGATGATGTCGGCCATCGCGTCGCTCATCCACCGTCCCGGTTCGGGCGCGTGGTCATGGCCCTCGGCGTAGCAGGGGAACGTGGCGGCGTTGCAGTTCTGGTCGAAGAACTGGATCGACTCCATCCCCCAGCCGACCAGCCGGGCCACGAAGTCCTCGGCCAGCCGGCGCGTCTGGGCCTGCCCCAGACAGCCGAGGATGCTCGGGCGCCAGTTGGCATCCCAGGCTTCGTGCCACAGTGCGCCGTCCGGCCGCCGGCACAAGCCCTGCTCGCCATGGTGTTCGGCCAGGTAGGCCGTGCCGTCATAGCCGTTGAACAGATGCTTGAGCACCCAGCGCGTGCCGTTGCAGAACGAGCCCACGTGCCAGCCCCGTCGGCGCGCCTCGGCCACGAAGGCGGCCAGGGACTCGTCGCCGCCGACCGGCGGGAAGCAGTCGGGATAGACCCACGGCCCGCCGCGCTCCCACGACATCAGCACCGCCACCAGCGGCGCGTCCACGGCCGTCGCCACGCCCTGCAGCAGCGGCAGGCACTTCTCGTAGGGCAGGAACTCGTCAACCGGTGGCGCCGGCCCGTCGTCGACGTAGCCTTGCAGCCGAATGGTGATGTGCGGCGGCGAATCGAGCAGCCAGGCCGGCAGGTCGCGGCGCGCCGAGAGCGGCGTGGCCCAGTGCTGCTGCAAGGTCCAGTCGCGGTAGAGGTCGGCGGCGTCCATCCAGTCGCCCGCGAAGCTGCGCAACGCCACCGCGTAGGGCAGCACGCGCTCGCCGGCAAGCGGCCAGTCGCCGACGTGGGCGATGCCGAGACGGATGCCCGGCTGGCGCCGCACGGCCTGGAGCAGCTTGAGGTGGCCGGCGGTGTCGTCGCAGGCCAGGAAGATGCCGCCGGTCTGGTCGTACCAGGCCAGCATCTGGGCGAACACGCGGCCGGGGTAGTGCGGCGAGTTGCCGTTCTCGGGCACCAGCCGCCAGCGGGCCGGCTGGTCCACGGGCAAGCCGGCCAGTCCGTCGCCGGCCACGAGTTGGCCGCCGTGACCCGTCGGCAGCACCACCTGGCCGGTCTGCGCGACCACCACGAACGGGAACTGCAAGTCGATCAGCCGCGACCCGCTGTGGTTGCGCACCGCGGCAGTCCAGCGCGCGGCCGGTGCGTCCAGCGTGGCGCTGACCCGGACCTCGACGTCGAGATCCAGCCCGGCTAGTTGCGTGAAGCGCCAACTGGCCGTGGTGCCCTCGCCCTGCTCGGTGATCGTGGCGTGGCAGGTCGCGGCGTCACTGGCGGCGAGTTCCTGGAACGCGCCCTCGGGTGACAGCAACTGGAGCGCGAAGGTCGGATGGTCGGGCGCGCTGGCCAGCAGTTCGACGTCTGGTGCACGCCACGCCCGTAGCGACCGCAAGCGACCGGTCTCGGCATCGAGGACGATTCGGTCGACCGCCGTGCGCAGTGTGACGTGCGACATGGCCACCTCCGGGCTGTGTGGTGGCCATTCGGCAACCGGCCGTCATTCCTCCCGCGCGGCGCCTACTCGCCCGGCACGATGGCGCCGTGCGCGCGGAGCAAGTCGCGGACCTGGTCGAGCGGCACGTCGCGCGGCTGACAACCACCGCGCGCGGCGAGGGCCGCCAAGGCGCCGGCGGCCTGGCCGATGGCCATGCACGAGGCCTGCACTCGCAAGGCCGAGTTGGCCTCATGGTCGCTGGCGATGCACCGTCCGGCGGCGAGGAGACCGTGGCTGTTCCGCGGGATCAGCGCGCCCCGCGGAATGGTCGGCACCACGCCTGGTTGCAGCGGCCGGATATCGATGCCGTCACCGTCGTGACGGTGGACGTCGATGGGGTAGAAGCTGTAGCACAGTGCCTCGGGCCAGACCCGCCCACTGACGTAGTCGGCCAAGGTCACGGTGTCCTCACCGTGGATGGTGACCGTCTCGCGGATGCCGCACTCGGAGGCCAGGTCGCCAAACTCCAGGCGCTCCAGGCCCGGCTGGGCCCGCAGGAATCGGCGCAGGCGCATGACGGCCTGGCGGCCCGCCAGCTCGGCGGCGGTCCGGCCGAGGCTGGTTGAGGCATCCAGGCCGGGGATGTGGATGGCGTTGAACCCGCGCTGGCGCAGGAACGACGAGATGCTGCCGGATGGTCCGCAGTAGTCGGACTGGCGCAGGCGGCCGTCCGCCACCGCCGCGGCGCAGGCCGACTCGATGGCGGCGTAGTCGAGAGCCGCCGGGTCGTAGCCTTCCAGGACCACCTCGGGCGTGGCGGGCTGGAGCTCGCACGGGTGCGCCAGCGGCAAGCCGGCCAGGTGGAGCAGGTTGGCATCTCCGGTGGCGTCGACGACCACCGTCGCGTCGACCGGCTGCGCACCGGTCTTGGTGGTCAGTTCGACGCGCCAGCCGGTGTCCCGCCGCCGCGCCGCCGCGGGCATGACGTGGAAGAGGAGCTCCGCGCCGGACTCGACGACCAGTTCATCGGCCACGGCGGCCAGCACGAACCGGTTCAGTGGCGGCTGGTGCTGCCAATGGTGTTCGGGCACGCGCGTGAAGTCGGGGAGGGTGGTGCCTTGCTCGGCCACGCACCGCTCGACGAGTTCCCACCCCACGCCGGCGATGATCGGCCGGCCCCAGGCGTGGAACAGGCCGGGGCAGCGCACGCCGCCCATGGTGGCGGTGCCGCCGAGCTGGCCGTTCTTCTCGATCAGCAGTGTCCGAGCACCAGCGCGGGCGGCTTGCGCCGCCGCACAGATGCCGGCCACGCCGCCGCCCGCTACCAGGACATCAACCATGTCGTTCCCGCAGGTTAGGGCTTGGCCCCCACGGCGCCGGGCGTCGGCAGCGGGCTGGGCTTCTCGCGCTTGGGCACCTCGGCGCCAATCTTCTTCAGCGCTTCGGTGGCCGCCTCGGCCACACTGTCGTCGGCGTCGATGCGCACGATCTGCTGTAGCCGCTCAACGGCTTCCTTGGCCTTCAGATCGCCGAGCGCGTTCGCCACGGCCTTGCGCACGTCGGGCTCGAAGGTGTCGAGCGCCTTGACCAGGTCGGGCACGACTTCGGCCGACGGGTAGGCCGGCAGCGCCTTGGCCGCGGCCACCTTGGTCGCCGCCGGCAGCCCCATGCCCTTGCGCTCATACTGCTTGGCCAACTCGAACTGCACCTCGCCGTGGCTGTTCTGCCAGGTCGCCGCGGCCTGGCGCAGCCAGAAGATCTGTTCGTCGGTCTTGTTGTCCTTGCCCGCGAGGTAGGCCCTCATGTCGGGCGACAGGACCTTCACCAGACCCGACTTGTAGGCATCGTCGCGGGTCTTCTTCATGAACTCTTCGTAGTGCTTCGACTGCTTCTCGTTCTGAAGCTGCTTCCGCTTGTCCTCGATCTTCTTCTTCGGGTCCTCGGCCTTGATCAGGATGTGGCGCACCTTGACGCGCTTGGCCTTGGCCAGGTCCTTGTGCTCGGGCAACGGCAGGGCCTTGAGCTCGGCCTCCGCGGCGGCCCTCTCCTCGGCGGTCTTCATGTCGTCGCCGGGCGCGGGCTCGTCGTCCTTCGGCAGCACCTCGCCCTTCTCCGGCAGCTCGCGCTCCAGCACCTGCATGATGTGGATGCCGAACTGCGTCTTGAACGGCTTGCTGAGCTCCTTGACGTCCAGCGCGAAGGCCATCTTCTCGAACGGCTTGACCCAGACGTTGCGGCCGGTCATGTCGTACTCGCCGCCCTTGTCCTTGCTGCCCGGGTCGTCCGACTTCTCCTTGGCCAGCTTGGCGAAGTCGGCGCCCTTCTGGAGCTGGGCCGCCACGTCGTCGGCGACCTTCTGGGCCTCCTCGAACGAGCGCGGCTCGGGCTTCTGGAAGTCGTCCGGCCAGCTCTTGCGCCCGATGACCTTGGCGATGACCCAGCCCGGATCGCCCTTGATCAGCGCGCTGATCTCGCCGTTCTTGAGCTCGAACACGGCCTTCTTGAACTCGTCGCCGAAGCGCGTCAGGTCGTAGTTATCGCGCGCTGCCGGGCCGATCTTGGCGCCCTGGCCGGCGGTGTAGTCGTCCGACTTGGCCTTGGCGATGGCCGCGAACTGGTCCGGAGCCGCCTTCACTTCGGCGAGCACGGCTTCGGCCTTGGCCTTCTTCGCGTCCAGCGACTTGCTCCAGGCGGCTTCCTGCTCGCCGCGGCGCTTGGCGTCCTCGGCGCTCTCCTTCTGGTCCTTCGGCGCGGGCGGCGGCTTCGGCTGGTCGGCCTTGACCACAATGATGTTCGCGGTGATCTCTTCGTACTTGTCGCGCAGGTCCTGATCGGTGATCTTGACCTCGTCCTCGATGTGCTTGCGCAGCTTGTCCTGCAGCAGGTAGGCGCGCAGGCCCTTGGTGCTGTCGGTGACCTTGCGGCGGGCGTCGGCCACCGCGGCGTCGGCCGACTTGCCTTGCTGTTGCAGGCGGTACTTCCAGTCGCGCTCGCTGAGGTTGCCGCGCTCGGCCTTGAGCGCCTCGTCCACGCGCTTCTTGACTTCCTTCTCGTAGTCGGCGCTGGTGACCTTGACGCCGCGCTGGCGGGCGACGCGGGCGATGAGCTGCTCGTCCACCCAGCGGTCGAACATCTGACCGGTCTGCGTCAGCCGGTAGGGCATCATCTCGTCGCGCAACATGCCGACGCTACGCATCTGCTCTTCGAGTTCGGCCCGCGTGAGCACGGCTCGGCCCTGTAGCCGACCACCGACCTGGGCGATGACCGGGAAGGCCGTCTCCTCGTTGGTGCGCCGGCCGAAATTGAGCGCCGCGTCGCCGAAGCTCATGAAGATGCCGGCCACGAAGATGATCACGAAGCCGACCAAGCCCCAGAGCAGCACATGGCTGAGATCGCGCCGCAAGGTGCCGATGGTCGGGTGGCGCAGCGTGTAGAGGATCTGGCGCCAACTCGCCCGCGGCCGGCCTTTCGGCTCCCGTGGCTCCTCCCGTTGCCGGAGCGGCGCAGGGCCACTGGGACGGATCGGCTGAGACGGCTTGGCCGGGGTACGCTTCGGCATCGTCGGGCACTCCAGGACTGTTGCGAGGATATAGCGAAGGGCGATTATAGCACTAGCCCCACCGAGCCACAACCCCGTTGCGCCGGTGATCGGCCAAGCGCCAATCGCTCGCCGAGGACGGGCAGGTGCCCGGCGGCCCGGCGCCAACAGACCACCGACACCCGTGCGGGCGGGCGTCGGACAAGGAAGTGGGCATGAGGCGTCAAGTGCTTGGTGGCCTGGCGGTGCTGCTCGTCCTGCTCGGCCGCACCGTGGCTGCGCCGGTGTCGGGCCACGTCTTTCTCGACGGCAACGGCGACGGCCGTCGCCAGGATGGCGAAGCCGGCCTGGGCGGCGTCTTGGTCAGTGACGGGCGGATCGTGGCGGCGACGGCCGCGGACGGGGCCTACCGGCTCGAGAGCGCCGCCGCGGTGCCCATGGTGTGGGTCACCGTGCCGCGCGACCGCCGACCGGTCGGCCGGTTCTGGCAGCGGGCGACCGACGGTCACGCCGACTTCGGCCTGGTTGCAGCGCCGCAGAGCGACGCCTTCCAGTTCATCCAGATCACCGACTGCCACATCGGCCGCGCCGATCTGCTGAAGCAGTTCTGTGAGCGAGTGAACACCTTCCCGGTGCCGATCTCGTTCGTGGTCAACACCGGCGACCTGGTCGGCGGTGTCGACGTGGTCCTGCCCGACGAGGCCCCGCGCCAGTACGCGGCGTATGAGCAGGCGGTGACCGGGCTCAAGGTGCCGCTGCTCAACGTGCCGGGCAACCACGAGCACACCAGCCACAATCGCAAGGATGCCGACCCGCAGCACCGCTGGTACGGCAAGGGCCTGTACCTGGAACGCTTCGGTCCGACCTACTACTCGTGGGACTGGGGCAAGCTGCACCTGGTGGCCCTGGACGGCACGCGTCTGCCTTACGCCGAGGCGCTGGGGCCGGAGCAGTTGGCCTGGCTGGCCGAGGACCTGCGGCATCAGCCCGCCGACAAGCCGGTGGTGCTGTTCTGCCATCAGGCGATCCATCACCTGCGTGACCGCCAGGCGCTGCAACAGGCGCTCGCCGGGCACCGCGTGGTGGCCGGCTTCTGTGGGCACCTGCACAGCACCTTGGCCGCGAAGCTGGGCGACATCCCCATCTACCTGACCGGCGCGTTGGGCGGCGCCTGGTGGAGTGGCCCGAACCCGGATGGCTCGCCGCAGGGCTTCGCGCTGGTGCAGGTCGCCGGCGACACGTTGCAGCAGGTCTATGCGGGTCGCGAGGGTCCCTGGTCGATGGATGCGCGATCGCCACGGAGCACGGCGGTGCAAGCGGGTCGGGTGCCGGTGGAAGTGAGTCTGCTCGACCTGGGACGCGACGTGACACTCACGGCCCGCTACGCCGACGCGGAGGTGCCGCTCCAGCGCTCCGAGCGGGCGGCGCTCTGGTCCACGTGGCGCGGCGAGGTCGACACGGCCGCCGGCCCGGACGGCGCTGGTGAGCTGCTGGTGACCGCGAGCGGCGATGGCCGGCCCGCGACGTTGTCGGCCCGGTTCATCGTGCGCAACGGGCGCGACGCGCCCACGCGGCTGACCGACGACGGCCTGTTGCGCTTCCAGGTGAGCGGGGTCGATGCGGCCGACGAGGTGCTGTTCAACGGGCAGCCGCTCGGCGTACTGACCGCGGGCACACCGGCGGGCACCTGGGTCGAGCTGCGCGTGCCGCGCGAGCGGCTGCGGCGGCTCAACCAGGTGACGTTCCGGGCCGTGGCCCAAGGGACCCGGAATGACGACTTCCGCGTTGGTCCGGTCCTGCTGAAGGTGGGCCAACAGAGCGTGTACGACCTGCGCGGCCCGAGCTTCAACACCTGGAGCGTCGGCAACGCCCGGCCCGAAGTGGAGGTCTACCTCTGCCTGCCGTGAGGTGGGTGCGCCCTGGCGCCGAGACGACTCGCCGCCGCAACGACTCAAACTACAGCTATGGCGACTTGCGCCGATGATGAGTCCGATCGGCTGCCGCGAGCGGCGGTGGTGGTGTTGGCCAAGCCGCCGCGGGCGGGCCGGTCGAAGACCCGGCTGGTGACGCCGGACGGGTTGAGTCCGGCGGCCGCGGCCGAGTTCGCGGCAGCCTGTCTGAGCGATCTCACCAGCCGGCTGGCGGGCGCGGCTGAGTGGCCCGTCGTGGTCCAGACCGAGCTCGGCGGTGCCGCGGCGGTGGCGCCGTGGTTGCCCGGCGGCGTCAGCATCCGCGAGGACGGCGAGCCGACCGGCGACCTGGGGCAGGTGCTGCGCGAGGCGGTGGCCAGCCTGCTCGCGGACGGCTTCGGCGCGGTGCTGCTGGTGGGCTGCGACTGCCCGCACCTGCCCGTCGAGCGGGTGCGCGAGGCCGTGGCGGCGTTGCGCGAGCACGATCTGGTGCTGGGTCCGGACGACGGCGGCGGGTGCTATCTGATCGGCACGCGGCGGCCCCTGGATCTGGTGGCGGCCGCCGCCGGCGAGGGCGCGCTCCGCTGGAGCGCCGGCACGGACTGCCAGGAGTTGCAGCAACGGGCGGCGCGGCAGGGCTGGCGCACGGTGTGTCTGGCGCCGAGCTATGATCTGGACCGGCCGGCCGATCTGCGCCGGCTGCAAGGAGAGCTGACGACGGGTGTGGTGGACCGCGGGCAGGTCCCGGCGGTGGCGGCGTTCCTGACGAACGTGTTCGGACAAGGCGAGAGTGGAGGCCGGTGATGCACCTCGGACTGGTTCAAGAAGCGCGGCTCGAGCAGACGCTCAGCCCGCGCATGATCCAGTTCTACGAAATGCTGCAGTGCCCGCTGCAGGAGCTCGATCACCTCATCACCCGCGAACTGGAACAGAATCCGGCCCTGGAGCTCGTCGAGCGCCCGCTCAGCGACCCGTTGCCGGACGGCGACCATCCGGCCGAGGTGAGCGACGCTCCACCGCCGCCGGGCTGGGCGGAGGTCTGGTCCGGCATCGAGGAGGTGGACGATCCGGTGGCGGCGCTGCCGGCGCCGGTCAGCTTGCGCGACCACCTGCAGTGGCACTTCATGGCGCTGGCGCGCTCGAGCGACGAGCAGCGCATCGGGCGGCGGATCATCGCGGAGATCGATCCCGACGGCTACTTCCATGGCCACATCGGCGAAGTGGCCATGGTCCTGCAGGCCGGCGTGGTCACCGTCGAGCGGGTCCTGGAGCTGGTTCAGCGGCTGGACCCCGTCGGCGTCGGGGCGCGCGACTTGCGCGAGTGCCTGCAAATCCAGTTGCGCTGGCTGCGCGAGCAAGGCCAGGACCACGTGGTGGCCTGGCGCGTCACCGAGGAGTGCTGGGAGCCGTTCGCGCGGCGGCAGTTCGCGGTTTGTGCGCGCAAGCTGAAAGTGTCCGAAGCCGCGGTGAGCAGCGCCGCCGACTTCATTCGCGCCAACTGCCAGCCGTACCCCGGCCGGGAGTTCCGCCCGCCGTGGCAGGCCGCCGGGGCCACGCCGCAGGCCAGTCCAGAGGTCTACATTCGCTACAACCCGGCCGAACCACCGGAGTTTCTGGCCGAGGTGATCGAGTCGCAGCGCCTGGCCTTGCGCATCGACCGGGTCTATCGGCAGCTCTACGACGAGCTCCAGGCCGGACGCCAGGCCGACACCGAGGATGCCCGTCACGTCCAGTCGTGCGTGCGGCGGGCGCGGCAGTTCATCCGCAGTGTGGAGCAGCGCCGCCAGACGGTGCGCCATGTGGCCGAGTTGGTGGCCAACCAGCAGGCCGAGTTCGTGCGTTCGGGGCCCACCCACATCAAGCCGCTGACACGACTCGAGGTGGCCCGCCAGCTCGGCCTGCACGAGAGCACCGTCGGCCGGGCGGTGGCGGGCAAGTGGGTCGGCTTGCCCAGCGACGAGGTGGTGCCGTTCGAGCGCTTCTTCGACAGCGCCCAGCCGGTCAAAGCGGCCTTGGAGCGACTGCTGGCCGAGGAGGACCCGGCCCGACCGCTGAGCGACGATGCCTTGGCCAAGCGGCTGGCCGCCGAGGGTTACGACATCGCGCGGCGGACCGTCACCAAGTACCGGCTGGAGATGAAGGTGCCGCCGGCCAGCCAGCGCAAGCGGTGACCGCCTTGTGGCTGCTCCTGCTGGCGCTCGTCGTCGGCGTAGCCGGCGCGCTGACCGTGCTCCGGCGCAAGCAGGCCGCGCACTGGCTGCCGGCCGCGGTCGGCCATGGTGTGCGGCAGTGGTTCATTCGGCGCCCGACGCCGGTGCATGTCCTGTTCGCCTTCGTCGACCACTTCGAGCCCAGCCGCGGCCAGGCCGCGCCCGAGGTCGCCGCCGCGCGCCTGCAAGCGTGGCTCGACCGCTTCCCTGACCTGGCCGAGCGTTACCACGACAGCGATGGGCGCCCGCTGCGCCATACCTGGTTCTACCCCTACGACGAGTGGCGCGACGGCGAGGTCGCGGCCCTGGGCGAGCTGTGCTTCGCCGGCTACGGCGAAGTGGAGCTGCACCTGCACCACGATGGCGACACCGCGGCGGCGTTGCGCCACCGCCTCGAAGCGGCGGTGGCGGCCTTCGGCCGCCATGGCGCCCTGCTGGGCGCCGGCACCCAGCCGCAGCCGCGCTACGGGTTCATCCACGGCAACTGGTGCTTGGACAACAGCCGGCCCGACGGCCGTTGGTGCGGCGTCAACGACGAGCTGCGCGTGCTGGCCGAGACCGGCTGCTATGCCGACTTCACGCTGCCGACGCCCGACGGCAGCCAGCCTCGTCGCGTGAACGCCATCTACCGCGCGACCGACGACCCGGCGCGGCCGAAGTCCCATGACTGGGGCTCGCCACTGGTAGCCGGCCGACGCGTGCCGGGCGACCTGCTGCTCATCCCTGGCCCACTGGGCGTCAACCTGCGCGACTGGCACCACCGGTGCTACCCGGCCATCGAGCGGTCCGACATCGCCCATGCGAGCCCGGTCACCGCAACGCGGGTCGACTTCTGGGTGCGCTGCGGCGTGGGCGTGCGCGGCCGGCCCGACTGGGTGTTCGTCAAAGTGCACGCGCACGGCTGTGTCGAGCGCGACCAGGACGATGTGCTGGGCGACGCTCGGCACCGCTTGCACCGTCTCCTGCTGGAGCGCTATGGCGACGGCGAGCACTATGCGCTGCACCACTGCACCGCGCGCGAACTGTACAACCTGGCCCGGGCCGCCGAAGACGGTGTGGCCGGCGAGCCGGGCTCGCTACGCGACTACGAGTTGGCCCCGCCGGTGAACTCGGTCCTGCGCACCACCGGCCCGGTGGCCGTCACCGCTCTGTCGGCCGAGGTGGGCGAGGTGCGCAACCTGACCGACGACGCAATCTCCTGGCGGCTGCGCGTGGGACCGGTCGGCGGCCTCACCGGGGCGGTCCGCAGTCTGCGGTGGCGCGGCGGCGAGGTCGAGGTGGACAGCTTCGGCGAGTGGCACAGGGCGCCCTGAGCCGCGGGGCCACGCCAGCGTGGCACAGGGCGCCCTGTGCGGCTACGGGTTGCCGTAGGTCGAGCCCCACTGGCCATACATCTGGTTCGACTCCAGCCATTTGGCGTGGCCGTCGGCGAACACGAAGTTGTTGCCGGCGTTGTGCCGGGCCCAGTCCGACAGGCGCCGCGCCTGGGCGTCATCGCACTTCCGTGGGCTGCTGTTGTAGTTGCCGGGCGTCTTGGGCCAGGCGAACCGCCAGTTGGCGCCCATCGGGTGACAGGAGTCGGCCAGCACGATCAGCGAGGCCGCCGAGGTGATCCGCGCCATGGGCAGGCCCTGGGCCGCGTTCTCCTGCACGTTCGGGTTGATGCCGTAGTTGGGAAAGAACGGGACCGAGAACGAGTTGTGGTAGTTGACGAACGGCCCCCAGGTGGTGTCGCTCGGACACAGGACCACCTGCGCGTTCTTCACGTAGGGGTTGATGACCACCCACCAGGGTTGGGCCGAGGCGGAGGCGTCGCCGAGGCCCGTGGTCCAGTAGTTGTACCGCTCGTCGTAGTCCTGGCAGTACTGCATGAACGCCAGGCCAAGCTGCTTGCAGTTGGACAGACAGCTCGACTGGCGCGCTTTCTCCCGGGCCTTGGCGAAGACCGGGAACAGAATGGCAGCCAGGATGGCGATGATAGCGATCACCACCAGTAGTTCGATCAGCGTGAACGCATGTCGTCGGCGCATGACTGAAGGTCCTCCGTTCAACCCCGACCGCCGCCCAGGAGACCCTACGCGGTATGGGACATCCCCGACGCGAATCCTGCCCGGGTAGCGAGTGAAGTGTTGCCGGTCGGTTACAGTCTGGGGCTGGGGCCGCAGGCAGCGGCACCCAGCCCCAGTTGACCTAGTTCGTGTGCAGCCACATGCGCTGGCCCGAGGCGTCGGTGCGCAGGAGGTCGGTCTGCTTCAGCCACTTCGAGTGGCCGTCGGCGAAGCCGGCCACTGCGCCTTCGTTGTGGCGGTCGCTGACCTTGCCTTGCGGCGGCTGGCCGGCGTGGAAGTTGTTGGCTGGGCAGTAGACCCAGCTCCAGGCTTGACTGTCGGCGTACATCATGACCTCGGACGGGTAGTTGATGGCGCCGATGCTGAACCCGCCGCCCAGCGAGGTGCGGTAGGGCATGTGGTTGTACGCCCAGCCGTAGCCGCAGGGCGTGGCCTTGTCCGAGGGACAGGTGGCCACCTGGCTGTTCTTGATGTACGGCGACAACTGGCTGGTCTGGTTCGGAATGCTGGTCAGGACGTACGTGACGGTCGCGCCGTCGGTCTGTCCGTAGGGCAGCATTTCGTCGTAGTCCTGGGTGTACTGCATAATCGCCAGGCCGATCTGCTTCACGTTCGAGGTGCAGCTCGACTGGCGCGCCTTCTCGCGAGCCTTGGCAAACACCGGGAACAGTATTGCTGCCAAGATCGCGATGATCGCGATGACGACCAGCAGCTCGATCAGAGTAAACGCACGACGTTGACCCACCACGGTTGCTCCTGCGGCCGAGGCCCGTGACTCGCGCCGCCACCATCATCTTCGCCGCCGGCGGTATCCATCCCTGCTCCAGGTTGTTTCCAGATGGTCACTGGCCATCTGGCGCCTCAGTGGTGCGGGCGAGGCCGGCGGCGCAGGCCAACAGGCGCTCGGCGGTCCGCGCCAGGCTGGTGGGCGGCGCCGCCGGCCAACCGAGGGCGTCAGCCAGCCAGCCTACGGCCAGGCCGTAATCGGCCAGCGCCGCGCCAAGCGTGGTGCTGCCGGCGGTT
>CAZHGD010000050.1:0-43018 GCA_964531735.1 uncultured Fimbriimonadaceae bacterium
GGCGGGCACCAGGCCCCGTCCCTACCGGACAGGATCTCCGAGCGGCTACTTAGCGAGGCTTCCGGTTCTTGGCGAACCATTCGCACAGCAGCTTCTGTCGGTCGTTGGGCGTCGGTGTCGGCGCCTCGACTGCTTGGTCGTTGCTGTGCTCGACGCTCCAGCCGGTCCACTCGCGGAAGGCGTGGTAGCTCCAGTCCCAGCCGTACTTCTCGAAGATGTCGATGACGTCCTGGAGGTAGCGGTAGGCACTGTTGTCGGGGGCCCAGCGGATGGCGCTGAACTCGCCGATGTACAGATGCACGTGATAGGTGCGCTGGAAGTCGATGGCCGGCTTCAGCGCCTCTTCCAGAGCGGCCTTGTCCCAGAGCTTGCCGTCGATCACGCCAGGATAGACGAAGCGCTTGCTCTTGTCGCCCAGCACGCCCTGGTGCGTGAAGGCATGGGGCAGGTACATGTGTACGCTGTAGACCACGCCAGGCACGTCCAGCGGCTGGAAGCGGTCGAGCCCGTAGGGATTGCCACCTTGGGCCGGCTCCACAATGATGGCGTGGTCGGGGTCAATGGCGCGCACCGCGCGGGCGGTCTTGGCGACCAGTTCCTCCCAGTCCATCAGGTCCTCGGCCACCGCGCCCTCGCCCGGCTCGTTCAGCAGGTCATAGCCCCAGATGGTCGGGTTGCCGCGGTACTTGCGCGCCAGGCGCTGCCAGATCTCGACGAACTTGTCCTGGCACTCTCGGTTGTTGAACAGGCCCTGCCGCGAGGCTTCGCTGCCGCTCGGTGGCGCGTGCAAGTCGACCACCACGTACAGCCCATACTTCGCGCACCAGGGCAGCGCGGCGTCGAGGCGGGCGAGCTGGTCGGCCAGCCAGGCTTCGTAGGCGGTCAGGTCGAGGCGGTCGCCCTTCGGCCGCCAGCCGACGAGCTGCCAGCGCACCACGTTGGCGTTCCAGTCCTGGCCGAACCGTCGCAGGCTGGCCTCGTCGACGTTCGGCGAGACCATCGCGCCGCGCAGGCGCGGCAGATTGTGGCCCCGGTAGACCGGTCCCTGCGGGGCTCGCGGCACCACCTTGAACGGCGGCTTGCGGATGGTGAAGCGGAAGTCGTCGAACCAGACGCGTCCGGTGACCATTTCGAGGCCCAGCACGAGCGTCGCCGCGGTGGCGTCGTCGGGAATGCGCACCGGGAAGACCACCCGGCGCCAGTCGAACGTGCCGACGCCGAGTTCGCCCTGCGGGTACTGTTTGCCGCGCGGCGTGTCGACGATCACCATGAACTTGACGCCGTTCCACGACTGGGGCTTCGCCGACACGCCCTCGGCCTTGACCAGGCCGGCAAAGTGCACCAGACAGCCGCGCATGGCGTCCAGCGGCAGGGCCCGGTAGAGGACGGTGCCGCCCGCGCCGGCTGTCGCCGGTCGCTCCACCAGCAGCCCGTGCTCGCTCTGATAGCCCGGTCCCAGCTTGGCCTCGGCGGGCCAGCCGGCGAGCGCGTTCGGGCCCTCGAAGTCGGCGGCGAAGACCTGGTCGCCGCGCTTGGGCGTGGCCTGACCGTGAGCAACTACCGCGGCGAGCAGGCAAGCTGCCACGGCCAGACCTCGACCCATCGCGGGCTCCCTTACTTCGGCTGATCGGTGCGGAACGGCGAGGCCGGCAGGCCGGCCAGGTTGTACAGGTTGCAGCCTTCGGGGTTGCCGGCCCAGGCGTAGCGGACCGACGCCGGCGCGGCCACCTCCGGGCTGGAGACGATCACGCAGTCGCCCTCGATGACCGCCTTGGCCCAGTGGAACCGGCCGTCGCGCCCGGCGATGGCGAAGTGCTTCAGTTCGCCGCCCTTGACCACCAGGCCGCCCTCGCAATGCGAGAACTTCAGCCGGATGCGCTGGCCTTCGACCACCGCGGTCTCACACTGCGGGCCGGAGCACTCGACCTTGCGGCCATAGGTCTTCACCAGTGCGTGGAGTGCCAGGCGCAGGCCGACGTCGTGCTTGTTGCGCGGATGCACGTCGTTGGCCTCGCCGATGTCGATGGTCACGGCCAGCCCGCAGTTCGGCAGCGTGCGGGCGACCTGCTCCTGCGCTTCGCGCAGCTCGGCCCAGTTGTTCTCTTCGGGCTGCTGCGGCACGCGACCCAGGTTGGCGAGCTGCACCACATGGAAGGCGAACGCCTCGCCGAGGCCCCAACGCTTACGCCAGTCCTCGATCAGCGTGGTCAGCACGGCGCGGTACTGCTTCGGCCGGCCGGTGTTCGACTCGCCCTGGTACCAGATGGCGCCACGCACCGCGAACGGCACCAGCGGGTTGATCATCGAGTTGAACAGCCCGGTCGCCGTGTTGTGGATCTCGGCGGTGGGCGGCGTGGGCAGCTCGCGCCGGGCCTCGGCCGTCAGCGCCGGGAAGCTGGCTTCGATCTCGTAGCGCCACTGGTCAGCGTCTTTGGCCAGGCCGCCCGGCAGGCGCATCTGCGCGGCCGTGCGCCACAGACCGCCGCGCTCGGTGAGCGAGTAGACGCGCACCGCCACGGTGTTGCGGCCAGCCTTGACCAAGTTGCCCGGCAGGCCGAGATACACGTTGCGGCGGTAGAACGGCGTCGCCTCGCGGCCCCACGACGGCTTCAGCCGCGTGCCATTCCAGTAGACGTCGAGAACGTCGTCCGAGCCGCCCAGTTCGAGCTGCGCCGACTTGCCCGCGGCCTCGGCCGGCACCTCGAGGTCCTTGCGCAGCCAGATGACGCCGCCGCCCTTCAGGCCGACCCGGCTGAGGTTGACCGGCAGGTTGACCGGCTTCCAGTTGGCGGCGTCGAACTCGGGCTGGTGCCAGCCCTGGTCGAAGCCCTTGTTGCCGGTGGCCAGCGCGCCGTACTTCTGCTGCCAGGCCGGCAGGGCCGCGGCGAACTTGCGCTCGTCGTCCGGCCGGCGCTCCAGCGCCGTGATCTGCGCCGTGGCCAGATCCTTGATGGCCGGGTTGGCCAAGATGGCCTCGCGGCTGATCCACGATTCGGCCTGCGTGCCGCCCCAGGAGCTGTTGATCAGCCCGACCGGCACCTTCAGCTCCTCCTGCACCTTCTTGATGAAGAAGTAGCCCACCGCCGTGAAGGACGGCAGCGTCTTCGGCGCGCAGAGCTGCCAGGCGCCGCCGCAGGAGTCCTTCGGCGTCAGCGAGCCGACGGTGGGCACGTTGAACGAGCGGATCAACGGCCGGTCGGCCTTGGCGATCTCGTCGGCGTAGTCCTGCGGCCGCACGGTCCAGCCCATGTTGGACTGGCCCGAGGCGAGCCAGACTTCGCCGACCAGGACGTCTTTGACCACGACCGTGTTGGTGCCGGCGATGGTCAGATCGGCGGGCGTCGCGTTGGCGGTCAGCGGTGCGAGCTTGACCTGCCATTTGCCGTCGGCGCCGGCCTTGGTCTGCTGCGTCTGGCCGGCGAAGGTGACCGTGACGGCCTCGTCGGCCGCGGCGGTGCCCCAGATGGGTACCGGCATGGCTTGCTGCAACACCAGGTGGTCGCGGAACAGCGGACCGGGAGTGACCGCGGCCGAGGCGGGACCAAGCAGGCCCAGGCCGATCAGGAGCTGCACCAAGGCAGCGCGCGGTAGTCTCAACATCGTGCCCTTCTTGTTTGTGTCTGGCCGTGGGGTGCGCCGAGTTGCTCGTCGGCCGGCCACCTCACCCCCTGGCGCCCGCGCCGCCCGCCAAGAGGCGGCGTCCAGTGGTACTGGCTGGCTGTGCCCGGGCCCGGGCACGCGCCGACACCGCCGCGGTGTTTCGCCGGGGCGCGGCGCTATCCTCCCGCAGGTGCCGTCAGCCCCAACCATGCACCCAGGCCGCGAACCGCTGCGCGCGCTCGCGGACCGGGTTATGGGCGGGATTGGTGAGGGCCTGCAACAACACCTCCAGCGGCTCGGGCGGGGGCGTGTCGAGCCGCGACGGCAGTCGGCACCAGGCGGCGTGGTGCGCGGTCAGCCGCAGCTCGCGAGGCCGGTCGTGCACCCGTTCGAGGTGCCAGCCCGCGCGCTCCGACGGCGCCAGCAGCGTCAGCGAGAGCAGTCGCCCGGGTTGGTCGTCCAGGTGGTCCATCAGGGCCACCCGCACCTGACCGTCCGGGTCGCCGGACGGTCGCTGCCAGAGCGTGCGCGAGACCATCCGCGTGTCACCGCCGAGCGCCGTCGGCGGGAGATCCTGTCGCTCGCGCGGCTGCCAGCCGAGCTGCCCGGCCGCCCAGCCGGCCAGCAGCGCGGCGGGCCACAGGCCCTGGCGGGTGCCGCCGCGGGCGACCACCTCGATGCGCTCGATGGAGCCCGCGGCCGACTGCTGGGAGAAGCCGTCGAACAGCGTGGCGGCGGCCTCGCGCCAGCGCGCGGCGCGGTGCCAGGCCAGGTCGGCCAGCGGCGCCCAGCCGGCCGCGCCGGCGACTCGCCAGGTCAGCTCCGGTTCGGTCGCCACGGTCAGATCGATTAGGCAGCGGTCCATGGCGCGCGCCAGCTCAGCGGCGACCTCGGTCGGCGGCGGCGTGGGCAGATCCCACCAGAGCGTGGCCGGCACATCCGCCTCGAGCAGCGGCAAGACCGCGCCGGGCAGCCGGTCGAGCGCCGCCAGACCGCACCGCAAGCGGATGCGCTCGCTGCACACCTGCGGTCGCCCCGGCTCCACCAGGTGGCACGAGGCCGAGATGGCCGCTTCGAGGGTGAGTTCGCCGGTGGGATCGACCACCACCAGCACGGCGCGACTGGGGTAGTGCATGGTCAACTCGCCGAGCACCGCGCCGGCGACGGCTTCGCGCGCGGCCGAGGTGACCACCACCTCGGTGCCCAGGCTGACCCGCGTGGCCGCCGGCGGCTCGTCGCTGCCGGTTGCGGTGACCGGCTCCCAGAGCGCTCGCAAGGCCGACTCGATGCGCGCCGGCGCCACCGCGATGGCCCCGCCCTCCAGGAACTGCTCGACCGTGTGGGAGTGGTCGGACATGGCCGTCTCCTACAGTCGTCGCCAGGTGGTGCCACCGCGCAACACCGCGTCCGCGGCCGGTGGCCCCCAGGTGCCCGGCGCATACCCGTGAACCGTCTCGGGCGGCTGTTGCGCCCAGGCCTCATGGATCGAGGTGACCACGCGCCAGGCGGCCTTGACCTCGTCATCGCGCGTGAACAGCGTGCTGTCACCCGCCAGGGCGTCGAGCAGCAGACGCTCGTAGGCTTCGGGCGAGGCGGTCCCGAAGGCGCTGCCGTAGTTCAGGTCCATCTTCACCTGCCGCCGCGCCAGCCTCATGCCGGGCACTTTGGACAGGAAGCTGAGCGAGACGCCTTCGTCGGGCTGAATGCGCAGGATGAGCGTGTTGCGGCCGGGCTCGCCCTCGGCCTGGAACAGCGCCAGCGGCGGCTGGCGGAAGCTGATGGCAATCTCGCTGGCCCGCTTCGGCAGGCGCTTGCCATGGCGCAGGTAGAACGGCACACCCGACCAGCGCCAGGTCTCCAGTCCGAGCCGGATGGCCACGAAGGTCTCGGTCACCGAGTTCGGCGCGACCCCGTCCTCTTCGCGATAGGCCGGCGCCTCCTCACCCAGCAGGAAGCCGCGGCCGTACTGCCCGCGGACGACACGCTCGGCCACCTCGTCGGGCGTCAGCGGCGCCAGTGCCTTGAGCACCTTGGCCTTCTCGTCACGGATGGCTTCGGCGTGCCAGCCCACCGGCGGCTCCATGGCGACCAGGGCCAGCAGTTGCATCATGTGGTTCTGCACCACGTCACGCAGCGCGCCGGCCTGCTCGTAGAACGGCCCGCGGCGGCCCTCCATACCGACCGTCTCGGCCACGGTGATCTGCACGGCCTCGACGTAGCGGCGGTTCCATAGCGGCTCGAAGATGGCGTTGCCGAAGCGCAGCGTGAGAATGTTCTGGACGGTTTCCTTGCCGAGGTAGTGATCGATACGGTAGATCTGGTGCTCGTGCAGCAGGCCGCTCAGGTGCGCCGAGAGCGCTTCGGCCGAGGCCAGGTCGGTACCGAACGGCTTCTCGATCACCACGCGGGCCCAGCGCTCGCCGGTCTCGGTGAGCAGACCGGCCTGGCCCAGCGCGGCCGGTATGCGGCCGAAGAACTCGGGTGACACCGCCAGGTAGAACAGCCGGTTGCCACCGGTGCCCAACTGCTGGTCGAGGTGGTCGAGCCGCGCGCGCAGCGCCGCGTAGGCCGCCGGCTCGCCGAACTCCACCGGCTGATAGGCCAGGCGGGCGGCGAAGGTCTCCCATTCGGCGTCGGTCACCGGCTGCTGGCGGGCGTGGCGCAGCACGGCCTGGTGCATCTCTTCGCGCCATTCGGCGTCCGACTTCGGCTTGCGAGCGACGCCCAGCACGCAGAACTCGCGCGGAGTGAGGCCCTGGCGCGCGAGCTGGAACAACGCCGGCACCAGCTTGCGGGCGCAGAGGTCGCCGGTGGCGCCAAACAGCACAAAGCAGCACGGGCCCGGAGCGAGGGTGCGTCCGAGCCCTTCGCGGAACGGGTTCGAGCCGGCGATGGACATACCGCAACTCCGTTGGTGTGCCAGGTATTCTGCGTCCAGGCGGCCAAGCCTGCATTGGCGCTTGTCGCGCCGACCGGCCTCGGTATAATGATGCCCGCGGCGGTGTGCGCCGACTCGGCTCGCTGGTGGTAACGATGCTGCTCTACGCCCTGACGATCTTCCTGAGCGCCTTCCTGCTGTTCCAAGTGCAGCCGATGATCGGCAAGTACATTCTGCCGTGGTTTGGTGGTACTCCGGCGGTCTGGACCACTTGTCAGCTCTTCTTCCAGGTGGCGCTGCTGGCCGGCTACAGCTACGCGCACCTGGTGATCAGCAAGCTCAAGCCCCAGCGTCAGGCGGTGGTCCACCTCATCGTGCTGGTCGCCATCGCAGCGGTGACCTTGCCCATCGCGCCCTCCGAAGCCTGGAAGCCCACCGGCGCGGTCAATCCGCTGTGGCGCATCCTGGCGCTGCTGGCGGCCACCGTCGGCGGTCCCTACCTGGTGCTGTCCACCACCGGCCCGCTGCTGCAAGGCTGGTTCGCGCGGACCAATCCCGGCAGTTCGCCCTACCGGCTCTACGCGCTGTCCAACGTCGGCTCGCTGTTGGCCCTGCTCAGTTACCCACTCTTCTTCGAGCGCTACCTGCGCCTGAAGCCGCAGACCTGGCAATGGTCGGCCTGCTACGTGGTCTTCACCTTGTTCTGTGCGGCGGTGGCCTGGCAGGTGCTGAAGATGGCGCCGAAGGAAGACGAACCCGGCCGCGAACACCCCGAGGCCGGACCCACCGAGCCGCCGGGCGTCTTCGACGTCTTCCTGTGGCTGGGTCTGGCCGCGTGCGGTTCGACGGTGTTTCTGGCCACCACCAACCAGCTCTGCCAGGACGTCGCGGTGGTGCCGTTCCTGTGGGTGTTGCCGCTCAGCCTGTACCTGCTGACCTTCATCATCTGCTTCGACAAGGAAGCCTGGTACGTGCGGCCGCTGTTCTGTCTGCTGCTGGCGGCCGCGATCAGCCTGACCTGCGGCGCCTTGGTCAAAGGCGTCTCGCTCAAGCTGTGGAAGCAGGTGGCCATCTACGCCGGCCTGGTCTTCTGCTGCTGCATGGTCTGCCACGGCGAGATGGTGCGACTGCGACCGGCGCCGCGCTACCTGACGCTGTTCTACCTGATGGTCTCGGTCGGCGGTGCGCTCGGCGGCATCTTCGTGGCCATGGTGGCGCCGATGGTCTACACTGGCTTCTGGGAGCTGCACACCGGCCTGATCGCCTGCTGCGTACTGATGGTGCTGGTGTCGCTGCGCGACTTCCTGCGGCGCAACAACTGGCCGAGCTACCAGCGGCGCGACGCCCTCGACCTGCCGATGAGCGCGGCCATGTCCATCATGGGCCTGTGCGGCATCATCGGCGTCGGCTACCTGCTCAACTGGGGCATCGCCAAGGTGCGTGAGGACACCATCGACGTTCGGCGCAACTTCTACGGCGTGCTGCGCACCACCCGGGTCGACAGCCCGTCGAAGCCGGAGACGAACCACATCACGCTCTATCACGGCCGCATCATGCACGGCTACCAGTACACCGACCAAGTGCGCCGCGTCTGGCCGACTTCGTACTTCGCCCATGCCTCGGGCATCGGCGCGGCCCTCGACTACCATCCCGACCGCGGGCGCGTCGGCCGGCAGTTCCGTTTCGGCGTGGTGGGCGTCGGCACGGCCACGCTGGCGGCCTATGGCAAGCGGGGCGACTACTTCCGGTTCTACGAGATCAACCCGCAGGTGATTGAGGTGGCCAACCGGCACTTCAGCTACATGCGCGATGCCAAAGCGCGCGGCACCGATCTGGACGTGTTCCTCGGCGACGCGCGCATCGTCATGGAACAGCAGCTCAAGAACAACCAGTCGCAGCAGTTCGATGTGCTGGCGGTCGACGCCTTCAGCAGCGACGCCATCCCGGTCCACCTGCTGACCTATGAGTGCTTCGGCCTCTACTGGCAGCAACTCAAGCCCGACGGCATTCTGGCGGTCCACATCTCCAACCGCTACCTCGACCTGGCGCCGGTGGTGCGCAAGCTGGCGGCGCTGTACCACAAGACGGCGCTGCAGATCCATGCCTCGGATGATGACGACACCGGCACCAACCAGAGCGACTGGGTGCTGGTGACCAGCAACGAGCGCTTCATGAAGCAGCCGGTGGTCCAGAAGATGGTCTCGGAGTGGGGCAAGGACGCCCGCGAGCCGCTCTTGTGGACCGACGACTACAGCAGCCTCTACAGCGTGCTGGAGTAGCCTGGCCGGCGCGCACTGACTTCGGGGCACTGATCGTGCCGGGGCGGTCTTGACTGCCGTGGGCGTGTACGGTATAAAACCGTACAGCACGCAGGTGAGACCGACATGGCAGCAGCGAAGACAGAGCGGCTAGACGCGAGACTGACGGTCGAGCAGAAGGACACACTGACGGCAGCAGCGGCACTGGTAGGTGGAACAGTGGCGGGGTTCGTCGTGCAGGCAGCCATGGAAGCGGCGCAGGAGCTGCTGGCGCGGCAGCAATTGCTGGTCCTCAGCGAACGCGACAGCCGCGCCATGGCCGAAGCGTTGGCCAACCCACCAGAGCCGAATGAGGCGCTGTTGCGGGCGGCGGCGGACTACCGCCGAGCCGTGAACGCCGAATGACGCCGTACTACACGACGGCACTCCGAGCGGAGCACGACCGCACGTCGTTCGAGTGCGGCAGTGCGCCGCTGGACGCCTATCTGAGGCAGTATGCACGGCAAGACCGAGACCGGTCGATGGCGCAGGTCTATGTCCGTTGTGCTCCAGATGGCGTCCAGGTGGTGGGCTACTACACGCTGTGTGCGTTCGCGGTGGTCCGCACCGACTTGCCGCCTGGAGTGGCCAACAAGCTGGGGCGGCACGAACTCGTGCCGTCGGTGCTGCTGGGCCGCCTGGCGACGGACCGGCGCTGGCAAGGCCAGGGCCTGGGACGCGCATTGCTGATCGATGCACTACGGAGGGCGTTCGAGGCCTCGCAGACCGCCGCGGCGGCTCTGGTGCTGATGCACGCCAAGGATGGCGCCGCTGGTTTCTACGCGCGCTTCGGCTTCGCCGCGCTGCTCGACGAGCCCAACTACCTGTACCAGCCGATGGCCAGCGTGCGCAAGATTATCGCCGCGACCGAGAACAGATGAGCGGTCAGCGGCGCCGCCACAGGTAGACTACGAACGCCCACAGCCCGGCGAAGCGGTACTCGTCATCCACATAGTGCTCGATGACATAGAACGCGTAGTAGTAGAACCGGCAGCAGCAGATCACGCCGACGGCCAGCAGGAACGCCGTGCGCAGGTCGGGGTGATCGAGCAGGATGCCCGCGGAGGCCATCAGCCCGGCGAGCAGGAACAGCCAGCCCTTGGCGTGAATCCAACGCGGGTCGGTCAGGTCGCGCATCGGTGGCTCCGGTTCGGACTTACCCCGAGGGCGACCACGCCACACTCGTTCTACCGAAGCAATCGCTTCAGAGACGGTGAGGGATGATGGATGATTCGTTCGCCGCCGGAGACGATCTCGGCTCGAAGGTGCCCTTCGCTCGCCAGGATGTCGATGATCTGGATCACCACCGAGTGCGGTTCACCAACATGCTCTGCCATAGCGAATGAACTCTCGCACCCATCGTTGACCACAGCAGCGGCGACGCGCCGCTTCAGTCCGGCGTAGTCCTCTCGGTAGGCACTGAAATAGCAGGCTGAGCCAGAAGGGAGCAAGCGCACGAAGGCAGGCTCTCTCTGACCCCCAACGTGCTGCAATTCGACCAACCCTTGCTGCTCGAACACCTCCAGCGCCTCGTAGACAGCTTCGGCCGAGAGACCGAACTCCTGAGCTTGCGCGACCACAGGCTCAGGGGGCAGTAACGAATACTCAGCAATGGCGGCCAGCCCGAGAGCCTTGAGCACCAAGCTGTCCTCGCGCGCAAAGCCCTCGATGTTCGTAGCATCAGCCAGCACGTAGGCCGGTGGTGCCCCGAGTGGTGGCTTCTCCGGCGAACCGTAGATGGCACGTAGAATGCGGTCGAACTCGCTGTCGTAGTTGCTCAGCTCGGAAATGCGCTGCCACAGCGTGTCTCGTAGGGCTTCCGGTATGCGGTCGTCTTGGATCTCGAAGACGATAGGGATCAGCCGGGTGCTGTCCTCAATCTGCCGAACGACGCCGACGTCCAGCTCTTTCTGCACCCACGGTTTGTCGATGCTGTTCGCGGTCAGCACGACAACGAACACATCCGCTTGGCCGATGCCGTGGGTGAAGATGCGCTGCACGAGCTTGTCGCCGGGCCGCAGCTCCCACTCGTCGAGCCACGCCTCTACGCCATTCTGACGGAGCCGTTCGGCGAAGCCACGGACGAACCGGTCTTTGTCTTCGCTGGCGTGGCTGATGAAGACCCGTGGCGCTCGGATCTCCTGTTGATCACCCATCTTGCCCCCTGTCTGTCAGGTCAGGTGCTTGACGAGGAAGTCCCTGACGCCCTCAACCATCCGCCGAACATCGCCGGAATCTACTTCGCTCGGGTCCTTGAAGTCCCCGTGATCAACCTGATTGCGCAGCTTGCCCCACGCCTCGACTTGGCCGTGCTGTGGCTTGCCGTAGATGTTGGCCTTGTAGAGTTCGACGTTGAGCTTCGAGATGCTGCTCGGTGGCTGCCAAGCGACGCCGTGCTTGGCGCAGAGCTTCCGCAAGGCGTCCTCCAGCACCGCGCCCGCCAGCGCCGCGGCCGGGAGGTGGTGGTTGCCGTTGCTCAACAGATACTCCGCCTGTGCGAGCAGGTCGCCAAAGACCTCCGCGGCAGCAATCTCGCTCACCCTAACGAAGAGCCCGGCCTTCAGGTCCGCGACGGCGGCGAGCAGGATCCCTTGGCAGTAGGGCACAGGTTCAGCCCAGCCATTGTAGCGATCCGCCTGACGTTTGAAGGCGACGTAGTGGTCGCTCTGTTCGCCGAAGGTCAAGCGAAGTGCGTGCAACCCAGAAACAGCCCAGGTGCTGAAGACCTCGGCATCAACCACTTCGGCGTAGTCGCGGACTTCCACGGCGGACGCGACCAGCTTCCCCTGCTCCACGAGCCGCTCGAGCCTTGCCCGGTAGTCGTCTAGGCGCATAGCCACCTCCCTGCGTTCTGGGTGCGCACAAGTATAGCGACAGCATCCGCTGGATACAAAAGGCGGCGGCCCGGTGGGCTCAGGACGACGCCTGCGCGGTGTAGTCGCGTGGCCTGCGAAGGAGTATATGAGTACGACTGTTGGGGACATGGAGCACGTAGTAGTAGAACCGGCAGAAGCAGACCACGCCGACGGCCAGCTGGAACGCCGTGCGGGCGTCGGGGTGCTCCATCAGGATGCCTGCCGAGGCCGTCAGCCCGGCCAGCAGAACAGCCAGCCCTTGGAGTGGGTCCAACGCGGGTCGGTCAGGTCGCGCATCGGTCGCTCGGGGCGCCACGATGGCGCCATACCCGCCGCCGGGGCACGGCACACCTCGGGCCGGTGCGTTTGTGTCCCACCGGTGCACCACAAACTGCTTTGTGTCTCACGATTCGCGAAATGTGAGACACAAACGCCCGGCGCTGCGCCGCCTTGGCGGGTGCCGCCACCCCGGCGGGGTGTGTCGATGCGCTAAGCAGCCTGCCGGTGATGTTGTCCCGTAGGGGCGACCCTTGGGTCGCCCGGCTGCGGGCCACCAAGCGCCAACCGGGCAGTGACAGGGCGGGCACCAAGCCCCGTCCCTACCGGACAGGATCTCCGAGCGGCTACCTAGACGTATCCCCGTGATGTGTCGATTGGACGTGCCGAGATTCGACACGTCCCCCTCCCCAGCCCTGCGGTGCCTCCTGCAGGTCGGCTACAGCAGCCGCCGGACCGCCGCCAGTGCCGCCGTCTCCGCCGCGCCGGCGCGGTCGATCAGGTCCGCCGCCGCGTCGCTCTGCAGCATCTCGGGCCAGTCGCGTCGGTCGTGCTCGAAGGGGTCGAGCACCAGGGCCTCGGCCAGCGCGTCGCGCACGGTGGCGTAATGGTGCGTCGCCTCGGCCAGCAGGCTGCGGTCGAGTGACGGCACCCGTTCGGCCACCTGCTGGAGGAACAGCACCGCCATGGCGCGGCACTCGTGCCAGACTTCCAGGTTGTAGCTGTGGCCGTAGCCGGGTTGGGCCGTGCCTTGCCGCAGCGCCTGCGACCAGGTGGCGAAGGCCGCCGGGCCGGTGCGGAAGCCCTCGAAGACCAGGTCGGCCGGGTCGTCGGCCAGTCGCAGCGCCGCGGCCAGCGCTTGTCGGACGGTCTGGTCGTCGCCGGCGGCCGGGCACCGCTCCACCGCGTAGACCTGCAACACCTGCACGTCGCTCGTGCCCAACTCCTGCCACGGCCGCGGGCCGCCCACGTCGTCGGCCGTCCAGCCGGAGTAGTAGTAGCCGACCTCGTCGTAGCCGTTGATCACGTGGTAGTCGGGGATGTAGGCGCAGAGTTCCCAGCCGAAGCAGGGGTGGCCCGCGTCGAGGTGTCGGCGAGTGAAGTCCCAGGCGGCCTGCTGGTACTCGGCGAAGCGGTCACCGGCGGCCTGGCGCTCGATGTTGACGCCTTCGGTGATCCGGTAGCCCAGGTTCGGCGCCAACGGGTGGATCAGCGCCTGATGACCCCAGCACGTCGGCCCGGCCGGCCCGACGTCGCTGTAGGCGTTGACGACGAAAGCATGCCCGGTGCCGCCATAGAGCCACGGCCAGTCGATGGCGACGCCGAGGTAGGCGAGGCAGCCTTTGGCGCAGCCCAACTGCGCCACCCAGCGCTGATGCCAGCGCAACCCAGCCAGTCGCATCGGCCCCACTCCAGGCCCGGCGGCGACCGCTTCGCCGCCGGGCCGCCGACTCCTGCGACCGGCGTCGCGCGCTCAGTCGTCGGGTGAGTGATTGGTCAGAATGCGGTAGTAGACCCGCATCATGCCAAAGTGCGCGGCGTCGTGCAGCGGCGCGGCCGAGACGGCTTGCCAGACGAACTCCATCTTGAGCGTCGGGGCCGCGGGCGTGAACGGCACCGCCAGCGGCGCGGTCGGGTCGAGGCCGGGGATGGTGGCGGCCAGGTGCGCGGTGGACGCCTCCAGCGCCGTCGCCAGGTCCGACCAGCTCGGTGTGCCGGCGTCGAAGTTGTAGATCGTCGTGCCCGGCCCGAAGTAGCGCAGCCACTCCTCCGGGTACGACACGGGCACACCCGACAGCCCGACGGCGACGCGCTCGGTGACGGTGACGACGTGGCCGAGTTGCCACCGCAGGCTGTTGCGGCAGTTCGGCGGCACGTCGTCAGCCACGGCGGCCGGGGTCTTGGCCACCAGCCCACTGAGGCGCCCGCGGATGAAGCGGATCGGCGCGACAAAGTCCTGTTCCATGGCGGCTCCTTCGCTGACCGTACCCATTATGGTCACTCGTCGCGGTCGCGGCAGTGTGACCAGCGCGGTCGATGCGCCGACCTCGCCGAAGCGGTCGACGCCGCGCGGGCACGCGGGCACGGCCCGTCACTTCAGGGCTTGACGGCTCGCGTGGCGAAGTAGCAGGGCATCAGCCGGCCGGCCGGGCCCTGGTCGCGGTCCTCGTACCAGCCGCAGAGCAGCAGCCCGGCCTCGAGCTGGCCGCCGACGAGGTCCTCGGTGGTGTGGCTGAACTCGATGGGTCGGTCGGCGTAGATGCGGTGGCGCTCCTCGTCGCTCAGCCGGGTGGCGTCGTGCGGTAGCGGGTGGCGCGCCACCAGGCCGGCTTCGTCCTCCCAGTTGTCGAAGACGTAGAGATCGGGGTTCATGAAGCCGGCCAGCAGCACGCCGCCGGGCCGCAGCACGCGCGCCGCCTCGTGCCAGACCGGCCGCACCTCCGGCACGAACACGTTCGACACCGGGTGGAAGACCAAGTCGAACGACCCGTCGGCGAAGGCCGACAGGTCGCGCATATCGCCCTCGACGGTGCGGATGCGCAGCCCGTCGCGTTCGGCGACCCGGCGGTCCTGCTCGAGTTGCCGTGGCGAGTTGTCGTAGACCGTCACCGTGGCACCGGCGGCGGCCAGCACCGGGCCTTGCTGGCCACCGCCCGAGGCCAGGCACAGCACCTCGCACCCAACCAACGGCGGGAACCACTCGCGCGGCACCGGCCGCGTCTCGGTGAGCACCACCGACCACTCGCCACGGCGCGCCGCGGCGATGACCTCGGGGCCGACCGGTATGGTCCAGGGGTTGCCCGCGGCGACCTGGGCGTCCCAGGCGGCGCGGTTGTAGCTGCGGACGTCCATGGTGGTGCTCCTCGACGGTCAGTTCGCTCGCCACCATCTGGCCAGACGGCGAAGCAGGCCGGTCGCACCGCGTGGGGCGCTACGCGCGCCAGGGGCCGTGGCGCCGCTGGCAGGGCCATTGGTGGCACCGCCCGGCGGCCGGCTGCCCTCTGCCTCCGGCTCCGCCCGGTTCCCGGCGTCGCCGGGCTGTGGCGTTGTGCGGCGACCCGAGCCGTCACGGTGGCCACGGCTGCGGTCGCTGCTTGGCCGGGCCGAGACGCCCAGCCGCTGCCGACCGACATGGCCGGGCACCGCGGCCCCATCGGTCGGATCGAAGTCGACCGAGCCCGACCAGTCACCGGCATGCCCGCCTTGCTGCTGGCCGCCCTGCCCACCGTGTGGTTTGCCGCCACCACCGTGCGGCGTGCCACCGTGGTTGCCGTTGGGCGCACCGCCGCCGTTGGGGTTGCTCGTGCCACCACCGTCAGGCGCGCCGCCGCCGGCACCGTTGGGCTGGCCGCCGTGGTTGCCTTCGGGCGCACCACCGCCATCGGGGTGGTGCGCGCCACCGCCGCCGTTCGGAGTGTTGCCGCCGCCGCCGCCCTGGTTGCCATCCGGACTGCCACCGCCGCCAGGGTTGTTGGTGCCTTCGCCACCCGGTGTGCCACCGCCCTGGTTGCCACCGGGCGTGCCCTGGTTGCCACCGGGGTTGCCGCCGCCGCCGGGGTTGTTGGTGCCTTCGCCACCGGGCGTGCCACCGCCCTGGTTGCCGCCGGGTGTGCCCTGGTTGCCACCGGGGTTGCCGCCGCCGCCGGGGTTGTTGGCTCCTTCGCCACCGGGCGTGCCACCGCCCTGGTTGCCGCCGGGTGTGCCCTGGTTGCCACCGGGGTTGCCACCGCTGGCGGGGTCATTGGGGCCTGCGCCACCGGGTGTGCCTGCCGCAGCCGGCGGGACCGGCAGCCCGAGGCAGGCGCGCACCAGCGCGTCGTCCAGCAGGCCCGCCAGACCGTGCGGGGCGACCGCCGAGCGCAGGCTGTCGCGCAGGTACCACAGGTCGGTGGCCGCGCCAAGATCAGCCGCAGCAGCCCCGTGGGCCCGCAGGCGGCCGCACAGATCGGCCAGCGCGCCGGTGGCGTCCGGCCCGGCGGGGCCACTGCCCAAATCGGCCGCCAGCATCAGCCTCGGCGCCTCGGCTCGACGGCGCAGGACTCGGCCGGCCTGCTCCAGGAGCAGTTCCCTCAGCCGGTCCGGCCGAGTGGCATCCGGCACGATCAGGCGCAAGGCTCGGTAGGCATGGGCGGCCACCCCGGGCCGATCAGCGCCGGCCGGAGCTTCGCGGTCGTCGTAGAGCACCTGCAGGCGCTGCCCGTTGGCTGTCGCCAGCCAGGCCAGCCGGCCATTGGCATCGCGCCGCCAGTGGACCGGACGGGGCACGTGGACCTGGACCGTGGTGCGGGTGTAGCCTTCCGGCAGGTAGGCCACCAGATAGCCTTTGGGGTGGAGGCACCAAGCGCCCTTCGGCACGCTGGCCTGACCGGGCGCAGCCGCCGGATCGCCGGTCAGCACCGCGGCACGCTCCAACTGCGCATAGGTCGCGGCCGGCCGTCGGAGCAGCCCGCGGAGGTCGTCTTCTGCATCGAAGACGGCGCGCTCCAGCGGTGCCAGCGTGCGGCGTAGCTGTTGCTTCGCCTTGGCCGACAGCTCATCCCACACGCGCGCGTTCAGGCTACTGCGCTCGTCTGCGGTGAGGAGGACCTGCGCCGCCTGCTGCGCCGGGCCCTTGACCTGGTCGAGGCGAGTCCGCGCGATGATGGCCCAGAGCAGCGCCTGCACTTGCTGCCGCGTGACCTCCGGGTGCTGCGCCGCCCGTTGCATCACGGCGCGCACCAGGTTGGCCTTGGCACCACGTAGCGGCCCATTGAGGTAGCCGTCTCCCTGATTGGCGTGCGGGCCATGGGTGCCCGCTCGGAGACAGTACGACTCGAGGTCGAAGCGGTAGTCGCCTGGCGGCAGTCGCCAACTGCCGTTCGCCTGCTGAGGTAGCGCGGCGCCCGACCGCCAGGTTGGCGGCTGATGGGCATCGAACCACGCCACGCGCGGCAGCGCATCGGCCAGACTGGTGGTCAACGGCGCTTCGTCCGCCAGCAGTGCGGCGGGCGACGGCAGTTTGGCGTCGGGCAGAGGCACCCGCTTGGGCAGTTGCGCGGCGACGGGCATGACGGCCAGCAGGCAGACCAGTCTGACCAAGGCACGACCACAGGGCAGTAACGACAACTCCGGCTCTCCAGTGCAGCGACCATTGTACTGGAGAGGTGCGCGCGAGCAGGAAGGTCGTCGCTTGCCGCCAAGTTACAGTCTGGAGAACGACGGTGCCTACTGACCGCGCCGATTGCGCCAACTACGAGATCAACCTGAAGATGTGCCCCTGCACCAACGAGTCCTGCCCGAACCGCGGCATCTGCTGCGAGTGTGTGCAGGCCCATAGTGCCGCCGGCAAACCAAACGCCTGCAACCGCGAGCCGAACCGGCGCGATCCGGCCACCATCTCGCTCAGCGAACTGGCGGTCAAGTGCCGCACCAACTACGACCGCAACCTGGCCTTCTGCCCCTGCGACTACCAGCCCTGCAACAACAAGGGCACCTGCTGCAGTTGCGTGCGCAACCACTTCAACGTCGAAGGCACCGGTCGTGTCGCCTGCATGAAGCGCCTCGGGTAACCCGGCGCAACTCCTGGAACCCGGCCACTCGCCCGTTCGTTACGGAACCTCCGATGAGCGATCATCGGTGACGTTGACGACAAGAGGCGGGTGGCCATGGTTGAGCGGGTTTTCGCCGGTTGTCTGGTGACCGGCATCGGGTTGGGCGCCGTTGGTGTCCTGCTGCTGACCCATCTGGGCCACGCGCACCAGCATCTGGCGCACGTCCACCGGCTGTTCCATCTCCGGTTGCCGGTTCACGTGCGGTGGCCGTTTCACCTCCACCACGGCGCAGTCCAGGCGCTCGCGGCGGCGCCTGACGTCGCCCAGTTCGCCGGCGCGACGCCAACGTTGCAGGTGGCGCCCTCCTGGATGCTGCCGCTGGTCGTCTCCGGTTGCCTGATGGCGTTCGGCGCCGGCGGCTTGGCCGCCCGTACCGGGCTGCACACCTCGGTGTGGGGCGCGGTGGTGCTGGCCCTACTCATCGCCCTCGCCTTCGTGGCCTTCCTGGTACTCGTCCTGGGCCGCACGCTCAGCGCCTCGGAAGCCGCCGGTCAGTCGAGTGGCTCCTCACTGCTGGGGGTGGCCGGCCGGGTGTCGGTGGCGATACCGGCGGGCGAAGTCGGCGCCGTGGCCTACCTCCGTGAAGGCAAGCGCTCCACCATGCCGGCACGGGCACGCCACGGGCAGGCGCTGGCCCAAGGCACGCCGGTGCTGATTGTCGACATCGAGAACCATATCGCGCAAGTCGAGCCGTACTGACGTAGCCATCAGGCGCGTCGAAGGAGCCTGTGATGTTGAACTGGGTTGTCGCCAACTGGCTGCCGATCTCCATCATCGCCGCCATGGGCGTCGCGGTCCTGGTGCTGTTGTTCAACCGCTGGGAGAAGGTGGGCCCGAACGAAGTGCTGATCGTCTCGGGGCGGCCGCACGTCTACGAGGGCGCCGATGGGAGCCGGCACGCGAAGGGCTTCTCCATCATTCACGGCGGCTGGACCTTCGTCCGCCCGTGGGAGAAGGCCGACCGGATGAAGCTGGAGTTGATGACGCTCGAGATCAACACGCCGGCGTTCTATACCAAGTACGGCGTGCCGATTGTGGTCGACGGCATCGCTCAGATCAAGGTGCGCAGCGATGACCTGATCGCCACCGCCACGGCGGCCGAGATGTTCCTCTCGAAGAGCGTGGACGACCTGAACCAGATCGCGCACCAGATGATGTCGGGTCACCTGCGCGGCGCCATCAGCACGCTGAGCTTCGAGGAGATCCTCTCACAGCCCGAGGCCTTCGCGCAGCGCGTGCAGCAACTGACCGCCGAGGACCTGGGCAACATGGGCATCCAGGTGGTCAGCTTCACCATGCGCGAGATCCAGGACCCGTCCGGCTACATCAAGGCCCTGGAGCGCCCGAAGCAGGCCGAGGTGGAGAAGAACGCGGCCCTGGGCGAGGCCAACGCGCAGCGCGATGCCTCGATCGGTCGTTCCGCGGCCGAGCGCGAGGCGACGGTCACTTCGTCACTCGCGCTGCAGGAGGCGCAGTTGGCCAAACTGCAAGCCGAGACCGCCGTGGCCGAGGCGCAGAAGGCCAAAGAGGTGCAGGTTCAGCAGTACCACGCCGAGATGGCGCGGGCCAAGGCCGAGGCCGACCTGTCCTACGACCTGCAGAAGGCCAAGAGCGAGCAATTGGTGGTGACCGAGCGGCTGGGCGTCGACCTGGTGCAGAAGCAGAAGATGGTCGAGGTCGAGGAGTCGGAGATCCGCCGCCGCGAGATGGAGTTGGTGCACTCGGTGCAGAAGCCGGCCGAGGCCGAACGGCAGAAGATCGCGATCCTGACCGCAGCCGAGCGCGAACGCCAGATTGCCCTGGCCGAGGCCGAAGCCGCGGCGGCCAAGGCGCGCGGCCTGGCCGAAGCCGAGGTCATCCGGGTCAAAGGCGAAGCCGAGGCCGAGGCGGTGCGGCTGCGCGGGCTGGCCGAAGCCGAAGGGCTGAAGGCCCGCCTGCTGGCCGAGGCCGAGGGCATGCGCGCGAAGGCCGAAGCCTACCAGCAGTACAACGAGGCGGCGGTCAGCCAGATGCTGATCGAGAAGCTGCCCGACCTGGCCGCCGCGGTCTCGGCGCCGTTGCAGAAGATCGACCGCATCATGCTGGTCAACACCGGCAACGGCGACGGCACCGGCATTGAGCGGATCACCAAGGGCGTTGTGGACGTGATCGCCCAGGTGCCGGGGGTGGCCGAGGCGCTGGTGGGCATCGATCTGAAAGAGGTGCTGCAACGCGTGCCGGGATTGAGCACGTTGACGAGCGGCGGCGATGGTCAACGCCGACCGGAACCTGTGGCGGATGGGGACGCGGGCGGTTAGGGCCCGAGCGCAAGGGCAGCGGGACGGTTGCGCGCTCAGCGCCCGCTGGGCGCGTGGCCGTTCGTCGGCGGGGAGCGGTGCCTACTCGCTGAAGGGACTGACGACGCGCAGGACGAGGTGGCAGTGGCCAGGGCGCTCGTCTGCCGCTGCTCGGCCCACTCACGCGCGCGTTCGACCAGCTCGGCATCCAGTGTCAGCGTGACCTGCATCGCCTTCGTTCCTGATCCGCTATGGCCAGTATAGCATCGCGGCCCGCCGGGCACCCGCGCGGTGGCCACACCGGTGCCGGGCTCGTCGGTGGAAACCTCGCGGCGCCCGGTGGCGTTGACACTCACGGTGGCCGGTCGTACAGTGACTCCGGTCGCTTCAAGAGGAGTCTACCCCCCATGTACTTGACGAACGAGAAGGTGGCCGTGATGGGCGCTGCCGGCGCCATCGGCTCCAACCTGGTGCAGACGCTGCTGACCAGCGGCACCGCCAACCACATCGCCATGTACGACCCGTTCGCCGCGGGGCTCGAAGGCGCTGCCGAAGAGATCTGGCACTGCGGGTTCCCCGATGTGAAGCTGACCTGGACGACCGAAGTCGCCGAAGCGCTCGACGGTGCGGCTTACGTCATCAGCTCGGGCGGCGCGCCGCGCAAGGAAGGCATGACCCGCGAGGACCTGCTCCGCGGCAACTGCGAGATTGCCAAGCAGCTCGGCGAGGACATCCGCCGCTACACCCCCGACTGCCAGTTCGTGGTGGTGATCTTCAACCCGGCGGACATCACCGGCCTGACCGCCCTGGTGCACTCGGGTCTGCCTCAGGGGCGCGTGTCGACGCTGGCCGCGCTGGACAGCACCCGCCTGCAGACCGCGCTGGCGCAGCACTTCGGCGTGCTGCCGTCGGCGGTGACCGGTTGCGCCACCTATGGTGGGCACGGTGAGAAGATGGCGGTCTTCAAGGGCCGCATCGCCGTCGCCGGCACGATGTTGCCGGACCTGCTCGCCGGCGCGGCCGTCAACGGCCAGACGCTGACCGCCGAGCAGTGGCAGGCGATCCAGGAGCACGTGCGCAACGGCGGGGCGCGGATCATCAAGCTGCGCGGCCGCAGCTCGTTCCAGTCACCCGCGCAGCAGTCCGTCTACATGCTGCGTGGCCGCCTGGGCCAGCCCTATGACCTGCCGTGCGGCACCTATGTCAACGGCGACCATTTCCGTCACGTCATGATGGCCATGCCGACCCGCTTCGGCGCCGATGGCCTGGAGTGGACGATGCCCGAGGGCGACGCGGCCGACATGGCCACGCTCGAAGACTCCTACGAGCACGTCTGCAACCTGCGCGATCAGGTGATCGAGATGGGTGTGCTGCCGCCGGTGGCCGACTGGGGCCAGGTCAACCCGCACCTGGTCTGACGGTCGGTATGTCCAGGCCGGCCCGCCGCCTCGTTGCTGACGAGGGCCGCGCGGGCCGGCCTGGTGTTTTGGGACTGGGGCGGCGGCAGGGCTGTGTGGAGTTATCGGCCAGCGGCAGGGCGCGTTCGCCGAACGCGCCGCCCGCTTGGTGACCAGCCAGGCCTCGCCCATCGGACGCCTCGGCGAGGCGTCCCTACCCGTGGTGCCGCTGCCATGGTGAGGGTCTGCGCCGAACTTGGGTCAGCCCTGGGCGGCGGCAACTTCCCCTGCGGCGGCGCGTCGATTATGATAAGCGGCGGCAGTGGAGTGTGTGATGCAGTTGTGGCCTGAGGGGCATGTGACCAGCCCGCGAGGTTTCCTGGCCGCCGGAGCGAAAGCCGGCATCAAGCCGTCGGGCCGGCCCGACCTGGCGGTCATCCTCAGTGACCGACCGGCGGTGGCCGCCGGCGTGTTCACCACCAATCTGGTTCATGCCTACAACGTCGCCCGCAACCGTCGCCTGCTCAAGGCGGGGCAGCCGCTGCGCGCGATCGTGGTCACTTCGGGCAACGCCAACGTCGCCACCGGTTCGCAAGGCATCGCCGATACCGACGAGCTGGCGGCGCTGACCGCCACGGCCCTCGGGTTGCAGCCCGAGCAGGTCGCCATTGCCCAGACCGGCGTGATTGGTGTCAAGCTGCCGATGGAGCGCGTTCGGGAGCACCTGCCGCCGACCTGTCGGGCGCTCGACGCCGCCGGCGGGCTGGCTGCCGCCGAGGCCATCTGCACCACCGACACGCACCTCAAGCATCGCGCCGCCGAGGTGCAACTGGGTGGCGTGCCGGTGCGCGTCGGGGCCATCGCCAAAGGCGCCGGCATGATCCACCCGAACATGGCCACGCTGCTCTGCTTCGTGACCACCGACGCCGCCGTGGCGCCGGACGTCCTGCAAACGCTGCTGGCGCGGGCGGTGGACCAGACGCTGAACTGCCTGACCATCGACGGTGACCAGAGCACGTCGGACACCACGTTGGTACTGGCCAACGGTGCCGCCGGCAATCCGGTGGTGACCGCGGCGGACAGCGCCGACGGGCAGGCGCTGCTCGGCGCGCTGACGGCCGTGCTCGATCCCTTGGCCGCGGCCATTGCGCGCGATGGTGAAGGCGCCAGCAAGCTGCTCACCATCCGCGTGCGCGGCGCTCGCGACGCGAGCCAGGCCCGCCTGGCCGCGCGCGCGGTGGCCGGGAGCAACCTGTTCAAGTGCGCCGCGCGCGGCAACGACCCGAACTGGGGCCGGATCGCCTGCGCGGTGGGCTACAGCGGCGCCGAGGTCGCCGCCGACCGGCTCCACATCGCGCTCAACGGCGTGCCTCTGATGGTCTCCGGTGAGCCGTGCGAGTTCGACGGCCAGCAGGTGTCCGCGAGCATGGCGGCCGGCGTGACCGTCGACATCGACTTGGCTGTCGGCGCCGGCGAAGGCCACGCCTATGGCTGTGACCTGACCGAGGACTACGTGGCGTTCAACGCCGAGTACACCACGTGAGACGCCGCCCGCTGCCGGCTGCGCGCGCCAAGCCCGCCAAGCTGCGGCCGCTCCGGGCGAGCCATTCCGTCTACGCGCTGGGCGCACCGGGCCTGTGGCGCTACTGGCGGTTCGGCAAGGACGTGTTCGCCGAAGCCGCCGCCGATGACCTGCCGATGATGGCCGCGGCGCTGGCCCACTACGCCCTGTTGAGCGTCGTGCCGATTCTGCTGATCACCTTCTACGGACTCGGCATGGTGCTCAAGGCCGAATCGGCGCAGCAGCGGGCCATCGAGCTGGTGCGGCCGTGGTTGCCGGCGCCGACGGATGATAGCGTGGACGGCGACCCCAGCAGTTCACGGGCGCAGCGCGTCGAGGGCCTGGTCACCGGCGCGTTCAACGCGATGGTCAAGGACCGCGGGCGCGTCGGCGGCGTCGGTCTGCTGGCAATGCTGTGGATCTGCCTGCGCATCTTCACCACGTTGCAGCGAGCCCTGGACCGCATCTGGGCCATCGAACCGCACGAAAAGCGGCCGTTGTACTGGCTGTATCCGGTGGCGTTGGGCTCGATGGCCTTTCTGGGCTTGTTTGCGTGGCTGTCCATGCTGGTCAGCTCGTTCGTCGCCTCACTGCGGTTCAACTGGCCGCAGTTGCTCTATGGCCAGGAGTTCCGGCTGCCCAGCCTGGTAACCGTCTGCTCGGTGTTGGCGTCCATCGTTCTGTCGGTGCTGCTGATCTACCTGATCTACCGGTGGCTGCCGAGCGCGCGCGTGCGGGCGCGTTCGGCGGCTTACGGCGCGGTGGTGGCGGGTACGCTCTGGGAGGTCAGCAAGCACGTTTTCGCCTGGTTCATCACCGAAAAGGCCAACTTCCGCCAGTTCTACGGCACCATGGGCGGCGTCGTGATTGTCATGATCTGGTGCTATCTGTCGGCCTATATCCTGTTGCTCGGCGCCGAGGTGGTCTACTGCCACGCCAAGTGGATCGCCGCCACGCCGGTGCTCGAAGGCGAGCCGGTGGCCGTACCGGCCGCCGAGCCGGCCGAGCCGGAACCTACGCCGCGGCCGCGGCGTTGTGCTGACGAGGAACCCGCATGAGTAGCGCACCGGTGGATGGTCGGTACCGCCTCGACCAAGGGCTGTGGCAGGACGCCGACGTCATGGTCTATGCCGGCTGGGACCTGCGGCTGAACCGGCCCGTGCAGGTCAAGCTGCTGCAGCCGAGTCGGGCCGCCGATCCACAGTTCCTGGCCACCTACCGCGAGGCCGTGTCGCGCGCCGCGGCGCTGAGCCACCCGAACCTGGTGCCTGTCTACGACTCCGACTTCGACGGCCCGCAACCGTTCGTCGTCGAGGCCGCGGTCACCGGTCCCTCGCTCGCCGCCCGTCTGGCCGCCGGTGACCGTCTGCCGGCCAGCGCGGTGCTGGAACTCGCGCGGGCCTTGGCCGGCGCGCTCGGCGCGGCCCACGCGGCCGGCCTGGCCCATGGCAGCTTGTCCCCCGCTGGGATCCACTTCGACGAGGCCGGCGAGGTGCGGATCAGCGACTTCGCCCGCCCGCTGCCGCAGCAACTGACTGCTGAGCTGGCTCCCTACGTGGCGCCCGAGCGCAACCTGGGCGGTGCCGCCGATGCCCGTTCGGACATGTTCAGCCTCGGCGCGCTGCTCTACCATGTCATTGACGGGCAGCCGCCGTTCGACGGACCCGACACCGCCGCCATCAACCTGGCGAAGATCTCGGCCACCCCGCGTCCCCTGGCGACGGTGGCGCCCGATCTGCCGGCCGGCCTGCTGCGCGGTATCGAACAGTGCCTGTCCGCGCGCCCGGCCGAGCGCGTGGCCCATGGCACCGCCTTCCGCGAGCTGCTCGCGGGCACCGCGCCCCCGCCACCCCCGGTGATGGACGCCACGACCAGCCTCGAGTCGACCCAGATCATGCCGGAACTGGCCCGCGGCGCCACGCTGACGCCGCCGCCTGGCCCGCCGCTGCGCCCGCGCCCGACGGCCTATGCCGACCCCATGGCCGGTCGCGCCGAGAGCGGTGGCGGCGTGCTGCCGTGGATCGGTCTGATCGTCGTGCTGCTGGTCATCGGTGGCCTTTACTACGCGCTGCGCAACCCGAACTGGCAACCGCCGACCAGCGGGCCGAAGGTGCCGTCAGTGGTGGGCCAGACCGAGAAGGATGCCCAGCAGACCCTGAAGGACGCCGAGCTTCAAGCCAAGGTGGTGGAGCGCCGCAACAGCGACACCGCCAAAGGCGGCGAGGTCATCGAGCAGACGCCGCCGGCCGGCGAGAAGCTGCCGGAGGACAAGATCGTCCGGCTGGTCGTCAGCAAGGGCCCCCGGTTCGTGGTGGTGCCCGACGTCCGCCGCTTGCCCGAGGATCAGGCCAAGAAGACGCTTCTCGGCACCGGGCTGGGCAGCACGGTGAAGGCGGCCAAGGATCCGGCGTACGAGAACGGCGTGGTGGTGGCCCAGTCGCCGCCGCCGGGCCAGCGCACGGACAAGGGCGCGTCGGTGATCCTCTACGTCAACAAGCTGCCGAAGGACGAGCCGGCCGACAAGGGCGAGCCGGCCAAGCCGGCCGATGGTGACAGCCGCAAGGGCCCGGTGGACGAGATCGTCGGCGGTGCGGTGGACGCGGCCAAACAGAAGGCCGGCGAGATCGCCAAGGATGCGGCCGATCGGGCGGCTGAGAAGGCCAAGGACGAAGTCGAGCAGATCAAGAAGCAAGGCCGCGAGAAGCTCAAGGAATGGCGCGAGGGTGTTCGCGACAAGGTCATGGGCAAGCCTGGCGATTCGGGCGGCGGGCGATGATTCGCCGCGCGCGGCGCTAAGGCGGGCGCGATTCCGGCCGAACTCCTGCGTTGGGTGGGCCGGCGCGGGTCGCGCACGGCGGATCGTGGGTTCGTGAGGTTGGCTAACGTCGCATGGCTATCACCACTGGGGTTCGACCCGGCGGGTTACTGACGCAGTACCATCCGCGCGGCATCTGGCGTACGTATGACGCCACCGACGGCCTCGAGGCCGGAGTCTGGTGTCTGCGGCAGACAGCCGACGGCTTTCTGTGGCTGGGCACCCGCTCCGGCCTGTGCCGCTACGACGGCTGCTCGTTCGACACCTATCGGGGCGCAGGCGGGCCGCTGGGGCTCGAGATCACCAGTCTGGCCGAACTGGATGGCAGACTCCTGGTCGGCTGCGCCGACGGCCTGGCCGAGGTGCGCGGTGACCGGTTGGAGCCGTTCGCCGTGTCCGGTCACCCAGTGGGCGCCGTGTCGGCGATGGAGGCCGATGCCGACGGGCGGCTATGGCTGGCCGGTGCCGATGGCCTGACCATGCTGGCGGGCGCCACCTCGCGCCGCTGGGAGCTGCCTGGCCCGGTCGATTGCCTCCTGGCCGGGCATGGCGCGGCGGCCTGGATCGGCGGGCGCTTCGGCCTGCTCCGCGTGGACGGCGGGCAGCAGCGCTTGTTCACCGTGCGCGATGGGCTGGCGGCCGACCATGTGATGAGCCTGTGCGTCGACCGTGCGGGTCAGTTGTGGGTCGGTACGGTGGCTGGCGTCGGCCGGTTCGACGGCCAGCGCTTCGAGAACCTGCTGCCGGCGGGCGACACCAGCCTGGTCAACATCCGCGCTATCGTGCAGGATGGCGAGGGGCGTCTGTGGCTGGGCTCGGCCGGCCAGGGCCTGTTTGTGCTCGAAGGTGGCGAGCTGGTTCGCTATGGGGTCCGGGATGGCCTGATCGGCGAGCATGTGACCAGCCTGGCCGAAGACCAGGAAGGCCATTTGTGGGTCGGTGACGGCCTGTCGGGGGTCAGCCGCAGGCTGGGTGAGACGACGCGCCAGATTGGTGACGAGACGGTCAGCGAAGGGCTCTGCCGCGACCGTGTCGGCCGGTTGTGGTTCGCCGCCGGCAACCACCTCTGCTGCTTCGACAGCGGCGCCATTCGTCGTCGCCGCTTCCGCGGCCGGCTGTTCGGCGTGGGGCTCGATGGCGACCAGCGGATCTGGGTGGCCACCTGGGGTGAGGGTCTGTGGCGCTTCGACCATCCCGAGCGGGTGTTCGACGGCGAGCCGCAGCGCTTCGCGGAGGCCGCGGGCGTCCCGAGCGAGCTGATCGGCGGCTTGGCCGTCGGCGCCGACGGCACGGTCTGGGCCGGCACCGGACACCCCGGTTGCCTCTGCCGGTTCACCGGGCGCCGGTTCGAGTCGGTGCCGACCGGGCTGCCGACGGTGGCGCGAATCCTGCCGGCTGCCGACGGGCGGGTGTGGGCGGCGGGTTTCTCCGGCGGCGGACTGGCCTGTCTGGCCGACGGCCGGGTCCGGGTCTACACGATGGCCGACGGGCTGCCCAGTGACGCCGTGCAGTCCTTGGTCGAGGACGACCAGGGACGCATCTGGGCCGGCACGCGGCACGGCCTGGCGTGCCTCGACGGTGAGCGGTTCGGCGTGTTCGGTCGCGACGACGGGCTGCTCACGCTCGACAACCAGATCGCCTGCCGCGCCGCCAACGGCGAACTCTGGTTCGGCACGCGGTGCGGCCTGTACCGCGTCGATGGTGACCGCTCGCAGGTGCTGACGCGCGACGACGGGCTGCCGGGACACACCATCACCGCGCTGCTGCCCGAACCGGACGGCGCCATGCTGGTGGGCACGCTGCACGGGTTGGTGCGTTACCGGCCCACGGCGCTGGAGCCGCCGCGCATCACCATTGAAGAGGTGACCGCCGGGCGAGTGTTCGATGCGCCCGAGCAGATCGAGCTGACCGCTTCGGAGGCGGCCCTGGTCACCATAGCCTTCCGCGGCGTGCATGTCGGCACGCGCCGGATGCGCTATCGCTACCGGATGGTGGGCCAAGACGCGACCTGGTCGGGCACGTGGGACCGCCAGGTGCGCTATGAGCACCTGGCCGTGGGCAGCTACACGTTCCAGGTCTGGGCGGTGAATCGCGACCTGGTGATGTCGGTCGCGCCGGCGATGATTCACATCCGTGTGGTCGAGGACCCGTGGCGCGAGCAGAAGGCCGAGTACGAAGCCGAACTCGACCGGATGCAGCAGGCCCTGGAAGTGCAGGAGCGGGCCGCCGGGCAGAACCGCGTCCTGATGGAGCTGACGCGTAGCTCGGCGCTGTTCCGCGGCGACTGGCTCGCCGCCCAGCGCGAAGTCTGTCAGGTCATGTCCGAGGCCATGGCAGTGGACCAGGTGTCGGTCTGGTGCCTGCAGCCCGATGGCCACCATCTGCGCTGTGAGATGGCCTACCGCCCGCAGGCCGGCCACTCCAGCCCCGGCCACCTGCTCGACATCCGCGAGTTCCCGGAGTTCATCGCCCAGTTGGAGGAGAACCGCTCGCTGTCGATTGACAACATCGCGACCGACCCCATCGTGAGCGAGTTGGCGGCCAGCGTGGGTGGTAGCCTGCCCGTGGGCGCGTGGCTCGACGCGTCCGTTCGCGCCGGCGGCCGACTGGCCGCGATTCTGGTCCTGGAGCAGCTTGGCCGGCCGCGGCGGTGGACCGTCGATGAGCAGCAGTTCGCCTCTTCCGCCGCGGACGTGCTGGCCTTGGCGCTCGAGACGCAGGAGCGCCGCCTGGCCGAGGGCCGCGTGCGCTACCAGGCGCAGTTGCTCGAGCAAGTGTCCGAAGCCGTGGTGGCCGTCGACGAGCAACAGCGGATCACCTCCTGGAACCAGACGGCCGAAGCCCTCTACGGCTGGCCGGCCGAGGAGGTGCTCGGGCGGGCGCTGACCGAAGTCATCCCGGTGCGGCTGCGCGGCTGTCGCTGGCAGGACGCCTGGGAGACCGTGCGGACCGACGGCACTTGGCGCGGCGAGGCCGTGCACGACGCTCGGGACGGCAAGCGGATCGACGTCGACTGGTCGCTGGCCCTGCTGCGCGACGATGACGGCCGGACGCTCGGCGCCGTGGCCATCAGCCGCGACATCTCCGAGCGCGTCCGCGCCGAAGAAGACCGTCGCCGCTTGGAGCTGCGGATGCAGCACGCCCAGAAGCTGGAGAGCCTGGGCGTCATGGCGGGCGGCATCGCCCACGACTTCAACAACCTGCTGATGGGCATCCTGGGTCACGCCGGTCTGGCGCTGCTGGCAATGCCGCCCGCCACGCCGGCGCGCGACAGCGTCGCCCAGATCGAGCTGGCCGCCCAGCGGGCTGCCGACCTGACGCGGCAGATGCTGGCCTACGCGGGCAAGAGCCACCTCGAGAAGCGCCCGCTCAACCTGTCCAAGCTGGTTCAGGAGATGCTACACCTGCTGGAGGTGTCGGTCTCGAAGAAGGCCCAACTGGAGTGCCACCTCGATTCCGAAGTGCCGGCCATCGAGGCCGACGCCACCCAGGTGCGCCAGATCGTCATGAACCTGATCACCAACGCCTCGGACGCGCTGGAGGACCAGGCCGGCATGGTGCGCGTCCGCACCGGGCTCGTTCACGCCGATCGCGAGCTGTTGGCCAGCAGCTACGTGGCCGATGACCTGCCGGCGGGCGACTACGTCTTCGTCGAGGTGTCGGACACCGGCTCGGGCATGGACGAGGTGACCCGCAGCCGCATCTTCGAGCCGTTCTTCACCACCAAGTTCACCGGCCGCGGCCTCGGTCTGGCGGCTGTGCTCGGCATTGTGCGCGGGCACCACGGCGCGATGATGGTGAGCAGCGAGCTGGGCTGTGGCACCACCTTCACGGTGCTGCTGCCGACCACCAGTCAGGCGGTCAGCGAGCAGGCGGCCTGGCTGGAGGCCGGCGACCTCGACCTCGGTGGCGGCACGGTGTTGGTGGTCGATGACGAAGCCGGTGTGCGCAGCGTGGTGCAGAGCGCCCTGGAGCAGTACGGCTTCGAGGCCCTCACGGCCGAGGACGGCCTGGCCGGGCTGGAAGTGTTCCGCCACCGCGCCGACGACATCCGGTTGGTCATTCTCGACCTGACCATGCCCCGGCTCGACGGCATCGAGACTTTCCGTGAGCTGCGCAAGATCAGCGCCACCGTCAAAGTGGTCCTGTCGAGCGGCTACACCGAGCAGGAGGTGAGCGGCCGCTTCGAGCCCAGCGAACTGGCCGGCTTTCTGCAGAAGCCCTACGGGCCGCGGCAGCTCCTCGAAGTGCTCAAGCAGGTCCTATAGCCGCGCGACCGGCGGCGCCGGCTGGACACTCCCGGCATCTGGTGCCACACTCAGAGACGACAGGAGCCGGACCAGCCTCATGATTGCACGCGCCGTCGAACGCGCCGGCCTGGCCGATCTCGCCGAGAAGGTCACCGCCGGCGAGCGTCTCAGCCGTCAGGACGGCCTGCGGTTGCTGGAGAGCCGCGACCTGCACGCGGTCGGCCATCTGGCCAACCTGGTCCGCGAACGCTGGCACGGCGACACCACCTACTTCGTGCGCAACCAGCACCTCAACTACACCAACGTCTGCAACAAGGGCTGCGTCTTCTGCGCCTTCCAGGCACACCCGAAGGACACCGAGCGCGGCTATGTCCTGTCGCCCGAGGACGTCGCCGAACGCGTTCGCCGGTACCTGGCGATCCCGATCAGCGAGATCCACATGGTCGGTGGCGTCAACCCGAAGCTGCCCTACGCCTACTACCTCGACCTGTTGCGGGCCATCAAGTCGGTGCGGCCGGCCGCCACGCTGAAGGCGTACACCATGGTCGAGGTCGAGCAGATTGCCCGCGTCGGCAAGGTCTCCGTGGAGCAGGCGTTGAGCGACCTGCGGGCCGCTGGTCTGGACATGCTGCCCGGTGGCGGCGCCGAGGTGTTCAGCGAGCGCGTCCACGAGGCCCTGTTCTGGGCCAAGGGTGACAGCGTGCGCTGGATCGAGATCGCCCGCACGGCCCATCGTCTCGGCCTGCGCTCCACGGCCACGATGCTCTACGGCCATGTGGAGGAGCCGGGCGAGAAAGTCGACCACCTGCTCCGCCTGCGCGAGTTGCAGGACGAGACCGGCGGTCTGCTCTGCTTCATTCCGCTCTCGTTCCATCCCGAGCGCACCGGCCTGGCGCATCTGCCGCCGCCGACCGGTCTGGAGGACCTGCGCGAGATCGCCGTGGCGCGCCTGCTGCTGGACAACGTGCCGCACATCAAGAGCTTCTGGATCATGAACTCGATCCAGGTCACCCAGGCCGCGCTCTGGTACGGCGCCGACGATACGGACGGCACCATCCAGGAGTACGAGATCACCTTGGACCCGCAGACGGCCCGCCGGCAGGTGCTGACACAGGCCGAGCTGTGCGCCCTAATCCGCGAAGCCGGCCGCGAACCGGTCGAGCGCGACGGGCTCTACCGCTGCGTCAACGGCAACGCGGCCCGAGCAACTCCCCCCCTCGCCGCGGGCGCTGACCGCGCCGAGGCCGAACGAGCTGGTCTCCCCCTCTCCGCGGGCGGAGAGGGGGCCGGGGGGTGAGGTGGTGCAGCGCAACCAGACCAGCCTCCTGCTGGCCATCCTGGCCTTCGGACCACTGACCGCCTGCCGCCCTGACCAATCGCGGCCATCGGCGGCCAGGGCCCAGGCCACCGGCGCCTGGCGTGTCGTCCCGCCGCGCGGCTGGGTCGCCGAGACCACGCCGGGCCTGCTGGGCGACTGGCGGCCGGCACCGCACGACGCGCTGGCCGGGCTGGCGCGGCTGACGCTGAGCGCGGTCGTCCTGCCGGCGGGCGAGCAGGAGAACTGGCCGGCGGCGGCGCTGGCCACACTCGGCGCCAGCCGGCTCGACGGGCAGTGGACCGTCACCGCGAGCCGGCGGCGGCGGGCGGCCGATGGTCAACCGATGGTGGTCATCGAGGGACTGCTCGGCGGCGGCGCCGACGCCCGGCAGGTGCGGCAGTACCACTGGGCGCGCGGCGGCCGGCAGTACACGCTGCACGGCGAAGCGCAGCCGGCCGTCTTCGCCACGGCCGGCCCGCTGTTCGAGGCCGCGGCCGGCAGCGCGCGATTGGTGGAGGGCAAGCCGTGATGGGAGCGATAGCGGACCTCGAACAGAAGGTGCTCGACGGAGAGCGGCTGACGCGCGCCGACGGCTTGCGCCTGCTGGGCCATCCGAACCTGCCCGAGCTCGGCGCGCTGGCCGATCTCGTCCGGCAGCGGCGCCACCCCGAACGCGTCGTGACCTACGTGGTCGGCCGCAACATCAACTACACCAACGTGTGTTGGGTGCAGTGCGGCTTCTGCGCCTTCTACCGACTGCCGAGCGACCGGTCGGGCGAAGCCTATACGCTGGCCCCCGAAGCGCTCTACCAGAAGGTGGAGGAGCTGTTGGCCGTGGCCGGCGGCAGCGGTCAGGTGGAACTGCTGCTCCAAGGCGGGCTCAACCCGAAGCTCAAACTCGACTACTACCTGAACCTGTTCGCCGACCTGCGCGCGCGCTACCCGCAAGTCTGGCTGCACGCGCTCAGTGCCACCGAGATCGCCTACGTCGCCAAGCTGTCCCAGCTCAGCCTGCGCGAGACCATCGCGCGCCTGCAGGACGCTGGTCTGGCAAGCCTGCCTGGGGCCGGTGCCGAAATGCTCAGCGACCGCGTGCGCGCGCGGATTGCGCCGCACAAGGAGACCACGGCCCAGTGGCTCGAGGTGATGCGGACGGCCCACGAGCTTGGGCTGCGCAGCTCGGCGACCATGATGTACGGCACCACCGACACCGCCGAGGACCGCCTCGACCACCTGCTGCGGATCCGTGAGCTGCAGGACGAGACCGGCGGCTTCACCGCGTTCATTCCTTGGAGCTTCCAGCCCGACGGCACGGCCCTCGGCGCGGCGCTGGCGGCCGAAGGCTGGCGGCCGGCCAGCGCGTTCGACTACCTGCGCACGCTGGCCGTCTCGCGTCTGATGCTCGACAACGTCGCCAACTTCCAAACCTCGTGGGTCACCCAAGGCCAGAAGATCGGCCAGATCTCGCTGGCGTTCGGCGTGAACGACTTCGGCAGCACCATGCTCGAGGAGAACGTCGTCTCGGCGGCCGGCACCACCCACACGGCCGAGATGAGCCTGGCCGACATGGTGCGGCTGATCGAGGACGCCGGCTACCGCGCGCAGCGGCGGACGACACTCTACGAGTGGATCAACTGACCGGCGGGCCACCCGCGCCGTCGGTCTGCTGCTCCTGTTGCCAGGCGGCCCGCGCCGAGGCCACCGCCAGCGCCTCGAAGACGCCGCCACCGACCACGAACGCCAAGCCGAGGTAGAACAGCCGCGGCAACTGCGTGGTCTCGGGCGACTTGGTCAGCACCGAGCCGACGATCAGCGCGATGCCGCCCATCTCGACCAGCAGCCCCAGCCAGAACTGTGGGCAGCGGAGCAGATGGATCGAGCTCATCTGGTTGTTCATCGTCGGCTCCTGCGGACGTGCCGCCCGACCATTCTACCCGCTCGGCAGCGCCAGGTCAGGTGCTGCCAGCTCGCAGAACGCGGCCAGCATGACGCGTTTCTTCTCCAGCGGCACACCGATGGCGGCGCCGTCGCCGTAGTCGCTCAACACGAAGCCGCCTTGCGGCGTGGCCCAGTGCTCCAGCAGCAGGCGCGCTTCCTCGCGAATGGCGTCGTCGGCCTCGAACGGCAGCGTCATCTGGATGTCGCACAGGCTCTCGAAGCAGACGCGGCCGCGGTACCGCGCGCCGATCTCGGCGATGCCGAGGTTGCGCGGCTGCTGCAGGTTCAGCACATCCACGCCGCAGTCGATCCACTCCTCGATGATCTCGTTCACGTGGCCGCACGAGTGCATCCAGGCGTGCAGGCCGGCGTCGTGGATGGCGGCGAACAGCCGCCGGTAGTACGGCTTGAAGAACTCGCGGAAGACCGGCACGCTGGTGAACGCCGCCAACTGCGTGCCCCAGTCATCGGTCATGGCGAAGCCATGCACCTGCCCGCGGAAGCGCCGCCCAATCTCCTCGGCGATGCCGATGGGAAAGGCGATCACGCGCTCGGCCAGTTCGTGGACGCGGTCGGGATGCTCGTAGAGGTCGACAAACAGGTTGTCCATGCCGCGCAGGTAGTGCATCCGCTCGAAGAACGTGAAGCCGCAGCCGACCATGACGTACTGGTCGCCGGCGCCCGCGAGCTGGTCGGGGATGCGCGCGAAGCGGTGGGCATCGTGCGGGTTGGGGAACGGCAGCTCGTCGAGCAGGTCCCACGAGGTCAGGTTGTGGCCGCGGGGCTGGCCCATGTTGGTGAGGCCGGCCGGCGCGGGCGTCCAGACCACGCCCCATTCGTCAGCGCCCGGTTGCCCGGGTGCCCAGCCGGCGGCGGCCTGTAGGCCGACGCCGTAGGTGTCGTCGAGGCCGAGCGAGCCGAACCGCACCGGCAGGCGCGCGGGCGAGTCGAACTCCACGGCGCGACGGACGATCTCGTAGGGGGTCATGGCCGACTCCGGTCGGGTTGCGTGTTCGTGGTGCTCGGCGCGGCCCCTTCCTCGCGGCTCTGTCACTCACCGACCGGTAGGGCAATCGGGCCGCTTGTCACCGGTGGCCGAATGTGCCAGAGTATGGGCCTAGTTGTCGGACGGGTGAGGAAGGTCAACAATGAGGCGTCAACGTGGGTTCACTCTGATCGAGCTGTTGGTGGTGATCGCGATCATCGCCATCTTGGCCGCGATCCTGTTTCCGGTGTTCGCCAAGGCACGCGAGAAGGCGCGCCAGTCGAGCTGCAGCTCGAATATCAAGCAGTTGATGGTCGCGCACCTGCAGTATGCGCAGGACTACGACGAGAGCATGTCGCGCATCGCCTGCGGCCCCGGCCTCGTCTACACGCTGCCGAACGGCGTGTCGTACACCGGCTACATGCTCTGGCCGGTCTGCATCTACCCCTACTCGAAGAACGTCCAGCTGATGAACTGCCCCAGCAGCACATCGAAGTGGACCGGTGACTACAACGGGAACACCGCTTACGGCTATAACGCCCACACCAGCGGCAGCGCCGGCAACGCGCTCGGCACGTATGTGTCGCCGTCAGAGTGCATGACCATCGGTGACACGCTCGACGCCACCGCCGACGGCTACAACATCGATGGCGACGCCTCCAACGGCAACAACCACGAGATGGGGGCGCTGCACAACGAAGGCGCCAACCTGGGCTTCGCCGATGGGCACACCAAGTGGCGGAAGCTGGCCGACATCCCGCAGCGGAGCGCCACCAGCAAGTTCTGGTATCCGACCTACACCGGCACCAACCCTTAAGCCGGACCGACCAGACCAACCGCCGCCGGGCGCGCGACGACCGCGCCCGGCGGTCTGGCATGGCGCGAGCCGGGGCCGGCGCGCAACTTTCGCGCAACGGAGCCGACGTCGGCGCCGGCAGGATTCGCAGCCGCCTGCCGAACACGCAGCGCATTGGCGCCGATCCTCTGATGGGATCCTAAGCACTTGCTTCGGGAAGGCACCGCCATGCGCTTGTTTGTGCCCGGACGGAACAACGCCACGATGCGCATCGTGGGCATCTACGTGGTCCTCGGCGCCTTGTGGATCCTCTTCTCCGACGCGATTGTCGAATCGCTCGTGGGCGGCACCATGCTCGGCCACGCCGCCCACTCCTTCAAGGGCTTGGCCTATGTCGCCATCACCGGTCTGCTGCTCTGGTGGCTGATCCATTCGCACCGTGCCCAACTCGGCCGACAAGCCTACCAGGCGCAGCGCATGGACCTGATCGGCCGCATGGCGGCCGGTGTGGCGCACGACTTCAACAACGTGCTGTCGGCCGCGTCGGGACTCTGCGCCCTGATCGGCGAGGACGCACGAAACGGCCAGGTGGCGCCGGCCGACGTCGATGAGCTAAACGACATCTTGCAGCACGGCTCGGAGATGGCCGCGCGCCTGCTGACCATCGGCCGCAGCGACACGTTGCAGGTGACCCGCGTCGACCTGAACCAGGTGCTCCGCGACGGGGCCCGGCTGTGGCAGCGCTCGGCCGGTCCGCGTGCCGAGCTTAGCGTCGAGCCGGCAGAGGCGCTGCCCGAGGTTCAGATGGACCGCGTGCAGTTCGAGCAGGTGCTGCTCAACCTGGTGCTCAACGCGCGCGACGCGATGCCACAGGGCGGCCAACTGCGCATCGCGACCGCGGTGGTGTCGCCCGGCGCCGACCGGCCACCCGAGCTGGCGCTCGGGTCGGGCTGCTATGTGCGGTTGACCGTCTCGGACTCCGGCGTCGGCATGGACCAGGCCGCCCTGGCGCGCCTGTTCGAGCCGTTCTGCACCTCCAAGGCCAACGGCACCGGCTTCGGTATCGGCCTGGCCAGCGTCGAGGCGATCGTGCAGTCGGCCGGCGGACGTATCGCCGTCGCCTCCCAGCCCGGGCAGGGCACCACCTTCGAGGTCTACTTGCCCGCGGCCGCAGACTGACCCGCCAGCTTCTCCAGCGCTTCGCGCAGGCGCTGACGCTCGCGGTCGTACGCGGCCCAATCGCCGGCCCGCAGTGCCGCTTCGGAGGCCTCCAGCGCCTGTCGCGCGACGGCCATCGCGCCGGCATCCAGCGGCACTGCACCACCGCTCGGCGATGGCGCCGACGCCGGGCCGCCGCTGGGCGCGGTGGCCACCGCGGGTGCGGCGGCGCGCTGTGTCGCCCGGCCGAACAGGCGCTGCAGGGCCCCTTCGAGCGTCGGCTCCATGGCCAGCCGGTCCTCGTACCCGACGATCACGCGCTTCAGCTCAGGCAGACCACGCTTCTCGGACTCGAGGTACAGCGGCTGCACGTAGAGCAGGGACGCTTCGATCGGGATGACCAGCAGGTTGCCGCGCAGCACGCGGCTGCCGCCCTTGTCCCAGAGCGTGATCTGCTGCGAGATGGCATCGTCCTGGTCGATGCGCGCTTCGACCTGCAGCGGCCCGAAGACGTTGGTGTCCTTGGGGAACCGGTAGACCACCAACTGCCCGTACCGCTCGGGATCACACAGGGCGCCCATCCACGCGATCAGGTTGTCGCGCTGGGTGACGCGCCCGCGCTCGTCCGGCGTGCTGTAGGGCGTAAACGGCGAGATCAGCAGGAAGTCCACATCCTTCGAGCCCGGCAGCGACATGGTGATGTAGTACGGCTCCATGTCGCGATAGAGCTCCTCCTTCTTCGGGTCCAGGTTCTGCAGGCGCGCCAGCCGCTCGGTCTCGCGGTCCACCTCGCGGGCCACGGCCCACAGGTCCTCCTGGTTGTAGAAGGTCTGCGGATCGTTCATGTGGTAGCGCCGGTAGACCGCGGCCTGCGTCTTGAACAGCAGCGCCGGATAGCGGAAGTGCCGCCGGATCTCGGGCGAGGCCGCCGCTGCCGGCTGCATGACGCCCGGGTAGATCCGCTGGAAGCTCCGCACCAGTGGGTCGGCCTCATCCACCACATAGAGCCGGACGGTCCCGTCATAGGCGTCGACCACGGCCTTGACCGGGTTGCGCAGGTAGTTCCACACCGGCTGCCAGCGCGGGCCACCGGGCGTCATCCGGCGCTCGAAGTGGACCTGGCTGTACGGGTAGCTGAGCGAGTAGGTGTAGCCTTCGCAGACCCACGCCAGCCGGCCGTCGGCGATCACGGGGTAGGGATGGGTGTCCCAGAGCAGGAACGGCGCCGCCTTGTTGCAGCGCCGCGTGACCTGGCGGTGCAGCAGCACCTTGGTCTGCGGCTGCACCAGCCGGCTGACCAGCAGGTCGACGCTGTGCAGCCGCAACGCGAAGGCCAGCCGCCGCAAGAACCCGCCGGCCGGAATGCCGGACTGCCCGCGGTAGGTCGTGCGGTGCTTGACTTCTTCGCCGTTGCGCGTCTCGCCGTAGTCGAACTCTTCACGCGTGCCGACCAGCAGGTAGTCGGCCTCGTCGTTCTCGCGTAGGCTGTTGTACCGCTCCTTGGCGCGTGCCGCCGCCTGCTCGGGCCGCTCGCCGCGCTGCTGCTGCTGCGTCTGCGGCAGCAAGCCTTGCTGGCGCGGATTCTCCTCCGGCGGCATCGCGATGACTTCGCCGAAATAGATGCGCGGCTCGTCTATCCGCAGGGCCGGGTGGGTCACCGGCGGAATGTCCTTGGCCAGGAACAACGGCTGGCCTTCGGTGCCCTGCCGGCTGGCCGAGCTGACCACCGCGCCGTAACCGTGTGTGTAGTCGAGGTGCAGGTTGATCCAGCTCTTCGCCTTCTGGTCGAGCTGCTGGTGGTTCAGCTCGCGCGCGGCGATGAGCACTTGTTGCTTGCTGCCGTCAATGTCGTAGCGGTCGCTGTTGACGTTGATGATGTCGTAGTACTGCCGGATCTCCTGCAACTGGGCGTAGGTGCGCAGCAGCGGGCGATGGTCCCAGATGCGGATGTCGGCCACCGTGGCGGCGTTCCGCTGCAGGTCGTCGGCGCTCAGCGGCGCCGTGGCCGGCAGCGACCGCTCCTGCACCTGCTCCAGCCCGAAGGCGCGCCGCGTCGAAGCGATGGCGCGCTCCAGGTAAGGACGCTCCATCTCAAACTCGTTCGGCGCCACCTTCAACCGCTGCACCACCGGTGGCACCACCATGGTGCCGAGCAGTGCCACACCGACATGCAAGCCGATGCCCCAGTAGGCGACGCGCGCCCGGACGCGCGGCCGCGTGGCCCACAGGCAGGTCACCGCGGCGACCGCCGCGAGCACCGCGCTGAGCGCCAGGCACGGCATCGTCACATGGGTCGCGGTCCAGCCGGCGCCGTAGAACAGCCGCTGCGGCGCCAGCAGCAGGCTGTAGCGGTTGACCCATTGGTCCACCGCGCGCAGCAGCATCAGGATCGCCACCAGGATCAGCACGTGGTTGCGCAGGAGACGCCCGAACAGCAACTCGTTGCCGCGCAGGCGCACCTGATCGACATACCAGTAGACGCCGAACAGCAGCGCCCCGGTGATCAGCAGGATCGTGGTCCCGCTGGAGAGCAGTTGGCGTAGCGCCGCCAGCCGGTAGACGTAGAAGCCCAGGTCGAGGCCGAACTGCGGGTCGCTGACGCCGAACGGTTGGCCGAACCAGGCCAGCAGCCAGAGCTGCCACGCCTCGGACATGCCCAGGCCGCCGAACAACCCGATCAGCACCGGCAGCCAGGTGACCGCGGCCGGCACGACGCGATCGATGTACGCCCGTAGCTCGGGATCGAGGCCCTCATCGACCACGCGCATCGTCGGCCGGTGCGCCAGCGCCCAGCGCAGGTTGATCGCGACCACCGCCCAGGCCATGACGGCCGTGCCGCCGAACAGCAGGAAGCGCGTCAGCAGGCGGCGCTTGAAGACGACGACAAACGCGTCGTGGCGGTACCACAGGTAGTTGGTGTAGAGCTCCGCCCACCAGAACAGGAGCACGATGGCCGCAGCCAGGCAGCCGACAACCATGACTATGCGACGGTTGCGTGACAAGTGAGCCTCCGCAGGGGATCGCGCAAGGTCGCCGAGATGCTGTCAACGCACCGCGACCCGATGGGGTAACAGGCCGTACACCAACGCGATGGTAGCAGAAAGCCCCAGGGCTGTCAAAGAGGCCGCCCGGGCCGTCGAGGAACGAACCATGGCACGAGTACGACTACTCTTGGCGCTCGCTCTGTGGAGCACGGCCGGCTTGGCCCAGGGCGTGCTCATACCGGAACGCTGGATCCCGCCGGCGCCTGTACCACCCCCGGTGCGGTGGGCGCCGCTGCAACAGGTCAGCCAGCGCGTTGCCGCCGAACTGCGCGACGGCGCCGCGACCACCGTGGTCGAGCAGCGCTTCCACAACCAGTATGGCCACCGGCTGGAAGGGCTGTTCCTCTTCCCGTTGCCCGCCGAGGCTGCAGTGACCGACTTCGGCATGACGGTGAACGGCCAGATGGTCAGCGGCGAACTGCTCGACGCCGGCAAGGCGCGCGGCATCTACGAAGAGATCGTCCGCCGTCAGCGCGACCCGGGCCTGATGGAGTACCTCGGCCGCGGGCTGTTCCGCATCCGCATCTTTCCGATCGAGGCCGGCGAGACCAAGGCCATCCGGCTGGAGTACACCCAGGCGCTGACCGCTGACAGCGGCCTCGCCCGCTATGTGTTTCCGTTGCGCAACCGCGCCTTCCACAACGCGCCACCACCGGTGGTCCGTCCGATGCACCACGGCGGACGCAAGCCCGCCGGCAGCCCGCTCGACGGTGAGCCGGGCGGCCAGGCCTCCATCGGGACCTTGACCATCACCGCCAACATCGAGAGCAAGCTCGGGCTCAAGTCGGTCTACTCGCCGACCCACGACATCGCCATCAAGCGCGATGGCGAGAACCGCGCCCGGGTCAGCTACGAGGGCCGCCAGGTGGCGCCCGAAGAGGACTTCGTGCTGTTCGTCCAGCAGAGCGACAAGGCCTTTGGCCTCAACCTGCTGACCTACCATGGTTCCGACGACAGTGGCCACTTCATGCTGCTGCTGGCGCCGAAGTCGGAGCTGCGCGAATCGGAGATTCAGGCCAAGGACATCGTCTTCGTCTGCGACGTCTCCGGGTCGATGAGCGGCGAGAAGCTCAAGCAGTCGCAGGAGGCGCTGACCTTCTGTCTGCGCAACCTCAACAAGGGCGACCGCTTCAACGTCATCTCCTTCAGCACCGATGTCGACTCGTTCCGCCCGGCGCTGGTGCCGGCCAGCGAAGAGGCCGTCAAGGAAGCGGTCCGGTTCGTTGGCGAGCTGAAGGCCCGCGGCGGGACCAACATCGGCGAGGCTGTCGGCACGGCGCTACGGCAACTGGCGCGCGACGAGACCCGGCCCGCGCTGGTGATGTTCCTGACCGACGGCCAGCCGACGGTCGGCGAGACGCGCGTCGAGCGGCTGCTGGAGGCCGCCGGCGAAGCCAATCGCAGCAAGGCGCGGCTGTTCGTCTTCGGCGTCGGTGACGACGTCAACACGGTTCTGCTCGACCGCCTGAGCGACGACAACAACGGCACCCGCACCTTTGTCCGGCCCGGTGAGAACATCGAGGCCGCCGTCAGCAGCCTCTACGCCAAGATCACCAGCCCGGTGCTCAGCGACCTGCAACTCGACGTGCAGGGCGTCAAGATCGCCGACCTGCAGCCGTTGCGCCTGCCGGACCTGTTCCGCGGCTCGCAACTCACCGTGGTCGGCCGCTACGAGGGCGCCGGCGCCGCGCGCGTCACCTTGCGAGGCAAGGCGCGCGGGCAGGAGCAGGTCTTCGAGTACAGCGCCGACTTCCCGCGGCAGGACCGCAGCAATCCGTTCCTGCCGCGCCTCTGGGCCACACGCCGGGTCGGCTATCTGCTCGACCAGATCCGCCTGCACGGGCAGGCCAAGGAGCTCATCGAAGAGGTCGTCCGCCTGGCCACCCGCTACGGCATCCTGACCCCGTACACCTCGTACCTGGTCCTGGAGCCCGGCGCGACCACCTCGACCGCGACCGAGGCCGGCGGCGCCTTGCGGGATCGGCGCGTCGACGCGGCGCCGGGCATGCCCGGCATGGGCGGCGGTGCCGGTCCGGCCGGCGCACCGGCTCCCTCTCGGCCCACCGAGGCCAAGGCCGGCCGCGACGCGGTCGACCGCAGCCAGGCCGAGGGCCAGTTGCGGCGCGCCGACCGCGCGGCCCGCAGTGAAGGCGGCCTGGCGGTCAAGGAGTCCGGCGAGCGCACCTACTACCTGATCGACGGCGTCTGGGTCGACTCCACCTATCCGAAGGAGCCGGGCCAGCGGACGACCATCAAGGTCAAGTACGGCAGCGACGCCTGGTTCGAGCTGGCCGGTCGCAGCACTGAACTGCGCGACATCCTGGCCGTCGGCCAGAAGGTCAAGGCGGTCATCGGCAAGGTGCTGCTGATCATCGGCGACGACGGCGACGAGCAACTCAGCGCCGACGCGCGCAAGCTGCTGGGATAGTACCCAGCACAGCGAAGCGGCCGGACCCCACCTGGGGTCCGGCCGCTTTGTTGTTGGGTCGCGTCCAAATCCGCCCCGACGACGCCTACCGCTCCTGCTCGAGCTTGTAGGCCAGCACCTTCGGCGGGTCATCGTTCGGGTTCACGGTCACCGCCACCTTGACGCGCACCTTGTCGCCCACCACGCGCATCGGCACGGTGAAGGTGGAGTTCTTCAGGTCCATCGTCCCGCTGCCCGCCGCCTCGACCCGCTGCACCGAGCCGAGTGCCGTCCGGGTGATCATCCACTTGGCCTTGAACTGGTCCGCGGTATCGGCCCGCACGGCCTCGGTCCCCAACATGCCGTAAGCCTGGTCCAGATCACCCATCGCCGCCGCCGACACGAACTGCTTGACCAGGTGCCCGGTCCGCTGTGTCTTGCGGATGCTGGTGCCCAGCAGGACCACCAACAGCGCCAGCAGCACGCCGCAGCCCAGCCCGCAGCCGGCCAGCACCTGCTTGGAGCGTCCACTGCCGGCCGGGCTTGTTGTCGTTGCCATCGGTTGGTCTCCTTCGCTCGGCACCCGTTGACCACTCGTCGGTCGCCAACTCGTTGAGACTCACTGCGGTCGCCGGTGTCCAACCCACTGCGGGGAACCGCATTTGGGTCGCTGGCTGTGCCAGCGCGAGGACGGGACCGGCCCGGGGGCCGGTCCCGTTTCGCTTCTGCAACCGGTGCGCGCGGCCTAGCCCGCGGGCTTCGGCGCCAGCTTCAGGTCACCGGCGTCCACCATCGCCTTCAGCGGATTGTCGTCGATGTCCAGCGGGAAGTCCACGCGCCCGCGGCGGCGGCTGGACTCGTACGCGCCGAAGATGAGCTCGGTGGCGATGAGCGCGTTCGACGCGTCCAGGATGCACTTGCGGCCGGTCTTCAGGCAGTCGATCACGTCGGCGATCGCCCGCTCGATGAAGTCCGGACCGTGGATGCTGTGGCCGTTGGTGTCGGGATACTGCCACTCGGTCTCACCGTACTTGCGCCACCGAATGGCCTCCTTCGGCCCGTGACCGAAGCCCCAGTCGATGATGCCCTGGCTGCCCAGAATGCGGTTCACCGTGCCAATCGGCCGCCCGCCGCCCGGTGCGCCACTGGCCACGAAGCCGAACACGCCGTTCTCGTACTCGAACAGCACCACCTGTTGGTTCTCGCAGTGCCCACCGAAGACCAGGTTCTCGGTCCGGTAGTCCACCTGCGCGAGGACCCACTTCGCCGGCGATTCGTTGTTGAAGTGGCTCATCATGTCGATGAAGTGCGTGCCACTGTCGTAGATGTTGCCGAACTCGCCCTCGAAACGGTACAGGTCACCGATCTCGCCGTTGTCGATCAGCGACTTGGCAATCGTGGTGGCCTCGCTGTAGCGGCGCTGGTGGTTGAAGGTCAACTGCACGCCGGCCGCCTTGGCCGCTGCCGCCATCCGCTTCGCGCCGCCCCACGTGTCGGCCATCGGCTTCTCGCAGTGGATGGCCTTCACGCCGGCCTGGATGGCCGCCATGACCATCGGCTCGTGGAGGTGCATCCA
>CAZHGD010000051.1:0-27893 GCA_964531735.1 uncultured Fimbriimonadaceae bacterium
GATGACTTCCAGGTCCGGGATGAGGGCTGCTTCCGCGGCATCCGCGGCCGGGACGCCGGCCGTGGCGGGGGCGCGGCGGCGTGGATGGTACGCTGGCGCTGAATGGTCACGCGCCGGGCCGCCGGCTCGGTGACGGCCACCGGCTGGTCGGCGCCGGGTCGCTCGGGTGGGTCCGGCTGGTAGACCAACTGGGTCCGCGTGCGCTCGGCCGCGGGGCCGAACGCCGCCGGCACCGGCGGTGGCGACAGGCCCAGCAGTGGCAGCAGATGCGCCAGCACCGCCAGCAGCAGCGCGACCAGCCGCACCCGCCAGAGGCCTCGAGGCGTCATCGCCGGGCCTCCTGCAGGGACATCTCGACGCGGCTGACGCGCAACTGGCGGGCGAGATCGATCACCGCGACGATGGGCGCCCAGGCCGCGGCGCGGTCGGCGGCGATGACCACGGCGCCGTCGCGCAAGGCGCCCAGGCGGGCGCGAAGCAGCACGGGCAGCTCCTCAGGCGCCGCCGGCCGGCCGTCGACACGGTACTGCCCGCGCGCATCGATGGCCACCACCACGACGGCGGCGGCCACCGCGCCGGGTGGCTCGGCGACCGCGGCCAGCTCCACCTCGAGCTGCGGGCCGCGGCCGTAACTGGTCACGAGCATGAAGCAGAGAATCAGGTTGCAGGCCAGGCCGGCCATGGCCACCGCCGCCACGTGGGCAGGTCGCCGCGTTCGCCGCCGGTGCCCGAAGGTCACGCCGTTGCCTCCCTCGCCAAGCGGTCCACCAGTTCCTGAGCCACGCGCTCCAGCGCGCCCGCGATGCGGTCGAGGCGCGTGCTGAAGCCGTGGTGGCAGAGCAGTGCCGGCACCGCCACCAGCAGGCCACCGGCGCTACAGATCAGCGCTGCCGAGACGCCACCGGACACCACCGCCGGCGTCGTGAGGCCGTGCTGCGTGACGGCATCGAAGGCGCCGACCATGCCGACCACCGTGCCGAGGAAGCCGAGCAAGGGGGCGACTTCGGCAATCGCGCGCAGCCAGTCGACCGGGCCCTGCATCTGCTGCACCAGTTCGTTGCCCAGCGTGTCGAGGACCTCGGTCAGCCGAGCGGCCGTCTGACCCCGGTGGGCCACCGCGGCGGCCACCAGAAGCTTGACCGCCAGGCCGTGCGCGGCGCCGGCCTCCACCAGCCCGTCGTCCGTGGCCTCCTGGAGGGCGGTCAGGATCGGCGCCGCATCGCCGGGGGCCTGCCGCAGCACGAGCCAGCGCTCGATGACGATGGCCGCGGCGGCCACCGAGCACACCAGCAGTGGCCACATCAGCGGCCCGCCCCTCAGGAAGTAGTCCAGCAGACGCATCGGCAACCCTCGCCTCGGTCAGCATTCGCCTGACGCTACCGGACTCCTGCGCCGTCGCCGCCGGCCTCAGTTCGCCAACTCGACCCGCTGGGCGCCCGTCAGCACCACCGTCGAGGGGTAGTAGCCGGCGGTCAGGGCCAGGCGGCCGCCGGTCAGGTTGGCGGGCGTGACGTTGCCCATCGGATCGACGATGGCCGCCGCGGTGGCGTCGGTCAGCAGTTGCACCGGCCGCGGGTAGTCGTGACCGACGAACAGCGGCACCAGTCGCCGTTCGCCCTGGCGGAAGCAGTAGGCGTAGAGGCCGTCGCGCTCGCGCAGGATGGCTTCGCGGCGGGCGCCGGCGTAGGTGTCCAGGAAAGCGGCCAGCGCGCCATAGGTGAAGCGCGGGCAGAACCAGTAGTCGAGGTAGCCCCAGTCGCCACTCGAGCGGGGCCCGCCGATGTCGCGGCTACAGTAGACCAAGCCAGCGCGGTTGCCATGCGCCCAGCAGTAGAGCAGTTTCTGCACGGCGGTGGCGGCGGCGCTCCGCTCCATGTCGAGGCGCCAGTTGGCGAAGCCCATCTCGGTGTTGTAGAACACTGGCGCGCGATAGCCGGCAGCCGCGTGCGCCGCCCGCATGGCGGTCAGTGACGCTTCCAGGGCGTCGACGCCGCCGTGCGAGTGGTAGCCGACGCCATCCACCTGGTCGCGGATGCCGCGCGCGATCAGCCCAGTGCGTTCCGGATCCATCAGGCACAGTCCGCCACTGATCAGCGGCACGCCCGGCGCGCCGCGCCGCGCGCCCGCGGCCATCTGGTGGTGGGCGGCGATGAACTCGTCGGCGGTGCCCCGCCAGAAGTCGAGGTTGTCCGGCTCGTTGTAGAGCTCGATGAAGGCGGCGTCGCGGCCGTAGCGGGCCGCCGCGGCGGCGGCGAACTCACGGGTCACCTGCTCGGTGCGCGGGTACCGCCACTTGGGGTCCTTCACCGGCCGGTAGTGCGGCAGCAGCGCCCAGTCGCCGGCGTCGGCGAACCCGATCTGGAGCGCCAGCCGGAAGCCGCGGCTGGTCCAGCAGCGCAGGCTCTCATCGGCGCGGGCAAAGTCGATCGGCTGCTCGGGTGAGCGCTGCGAAGCGGGCAGATCGGGTCGCACGAGGACCAGGCCCAGGCGCGTCGACAGCTCCGCATCGAGCTGTCGCGACGCCGCCTCGGTCAAGTCGGGCGGGTGCGCCGGGCCGAAGTCGTTGCGCCAGTGCTGCCGACCAGGGAACGCGCAGCAACCGGGCTGGAACTCGCTGTCGCGCCAGGTGTCCTGTCGCGCGCGGTTGCTCGGACAGATGCTGAGGCTGCGCGCCAGCCGCAGGACGCACTCGTCACCGCGGCACAGGTCGAGCGTCAGCAGCCAGGTGCCGCGGCCGATCACCGGCAGGTTGACCGTCTCGCGGAACGGCGTGGTGAAGCCGTGCCAGGCTACGGGCGTGCGCTGCCAGTCCCAGATGGTGAGCACCGCGCGCTGCTCCGGCGCGGTGCCGACGGCGGTCAGCGACACTGGGGCGCCGGGCTCGTAGACCCATTCGAAGGGCTTGGCCGGCAGCAACTGCAACCGGCCGGGCTGGCGGTCGGCGTCGGGCAGGGCCGCCCACAACGCCGGCGCCTTGGCCCCGGCGGCGGCGGGCAGGCCGGGACGCAGCTCGACGGTCACCGCGCCGCGCGCCACCCCCGATAGCAGTGCCGCCACCAACAGCGCGAGACCCCGTCTGCCAGACCAATGCCTCGAACCGCCCATGGGTCTCGTGCTCCGTGGTGCCGACGCGACCGAGACTGCTGTTCTCCGCTCGCTGAGCGCGCCCTACCGGCGTCCAGCGTTCAGTCGTGATAGACGGTGCTGACCCGATCCATGACGATGTCTTTCTCAACGGCGACGGTACCCGCGTTCAGTGCGTCGCGCGTCAGCTCAATGGTGGTACGGCTCACCGGCCACAGATCACCGCCGGGCCCGACCGGGCCGCCGGCGTTGGTCGAGCGCCGGATCACGACTACCTCGTAGCGGCCCTCAGCCAGACCCAGGCCGCTCGACTCGCGGGACAGGTAGAGGTTGAAGACACCGTCCTCACGGGTGACCCAACTGTCGCTCTGGTAGGCCGTGCGGGTGTCGGTTCGGACCAAGGTGACCCGGGCACCGGCGACGGGCCGGCCATCGCGGGTGAGCGCTCGGCCGCGGATGGTCCCGCGCGTCAGCGGTCCCGGGGCCCTGGGCGGTAGCGGCTCACGGGCGCCGAGGCTGGCGTCGTAGGCGCTCTGCGCCGCGGTGCCCACCAGCACCAGCCAAGTCGACATGTAGCCGCCCTCGATCTCGGCTCCGGTCTCGTCGCCGACCAGCCAGCGGCTCTCGGTCCACACCTCGGCCACCCCGTCGCCCACGGCGCGGAGGCGCAAGCCATCGCCCAGTGGCTCAGAGGCCACCACGCTGGCCGGGCCGGCGAACCAGTTCTGCTTCTCGCCAGGCTTGCGCGTGGCCGCCGAGGGCAGCGCCCGGCGGCTGCCGTCGGCATAAGTGTCGGGTGTGCCGCGCTGCTGGACCAGGTAGCGGTCGCCTATGCGCAGCCGGATCACGCCGTGCAGCCAGCGCTCGAACTGGGTCCGGTGCTCGGGGCTGGTCATGGCGGCCGGATACCGGAACGAGTTGCCCGGCACCACGCGGGCGGCGCTCGACCCGGACTGCGTGCCTATGGCCCGGCGGCGCGCGGCGGCACCCAGTGGTGTGGCGGTGAACGGCCACTCGACCACATCGCCGCCGGCCCGCTCGGGGCCGATCTTCATGGACCGCAAGGCCTTGGCGCGTCCCTGGATCCGCCGGTCGGCGAGCACCGTGCCGCGCAGGTCGGCCACGGTCTCGACGCGCATCTCGCCGTCCTTGTTGGCGGCCACCACGGTGAACTCCAAGGCGCTGGCCAAGGCCCCGGCGGTCAGTCGGCCACTGAGGCGGTTCAGTGGGAAGGTCACCTGGCTGTCGGGTGCCTTCTTCCGGAAGTGGTCCACGATGGGCTGGGTCACCACCGCGCCGGTGACCGACTCGCCGGTCAGCTCGAATCGCAGCTTCGTCGGGCCGCCGGCGCCGACCCATTCCGGTAGACTGGTCTCATAGGCGGTGGCGCTGCTTGGGCCGGTCGCCTCGCCGCGCGTCCAGGCGGGATAGTCCAGCGGCGCGACGGTCGCGACGGGGCTGGCGCGGCGACCGGGCGGCTGGCCGGCATCCGGCCCGAAGGGCGGGTAGCCGAGCGCCTGGAAGTGGCCCGGCGACCATTCGATGGTCAGCCACTGGTTGTTCAGGTCACTCTCGACGCCGCCGACGATCGCCGAGCTGGCCAGGTAGAAGGTGCCACCGTCGGGCTTGTCGGGGGGCACCACGGCCGTGACGTCGACCCACGGCTGGAGGTCATTCGGTCGGGTCACCTGGCCCTGACCACGGCCGACCTCCTCGTTGTAGGTGTTGCGGCGGCCGTTCTCTCGCGAGCGGTAGATGACGATCGTGCACGGTGTGCCCGGCACGATGGCCGTGCCGTCCTCATACAGGCGCGGCGGCACGATGCACATCGGGATGCGATTGCTGCCGCCGACGATCATCTGGACGCTGTGCTTGCCGTTCTGCGGCGGGCGTGGCTGTGGGGCGGCGATCACCTGCCGCGACGTAGAGAGCAGCAGAACCACCAGGACAACAGCGCCAGATCGTGACATGGCGGCCTCCGGTGGTGGCGCATGTTGCCACCTACGCGGCGTCCGACCCGCAGCGCCCGGTCCCCCGGCGTCTGGTTCGGTGACGCGGCACCGACCTTGCGCGATAGACGCCGGCTAGTCCCTGCCCGGTTCCACCGGCGCGAGTAGCGCCGACGCTCTGCAAACGCGATGGGGTGTATACTGCCCGCTGGCGGCCGGCGACGGAGCGGCAAGGCAGGTTCAGACGATGGCCAAGGTGCGCAAGGCGGTGATTACAGCGGCAGGTCGTGGCACGCGGCAATACCCCGCGTCGAGCGCGGTGCAGAAAGAGATGTTCCCGCTGGTCGATCGCGACGGGCTGTCCAAGCCGGTGCTGCAGATCATCGGCGAAGAAGCGATTGCCGCCGGCGTCGAGGAGATCTGCATCGTCACCCAGCCGGGCGACGAAGAGGTCTACCGGCAGTACTTCCAGCGCATGGACCATGAGGAACTGCGCGCCTTTCGTGGCAAAGACTGGGCCATCCTCGAAAGCGAGAAGCTGCAGGAGTTCGGCGAGCGGCTGACCTTCGTGGCGCAGGAGCGGCCCGAAGGCTATGGCCACGCGGTCTACCAGGCCAAGGACTTCGTCGGTGACGAGCCGTTTCTGCTGATGCTCGGCGACCACATCTACATCAGTGCCGATCGCGGCGGTCGCAACTGCGCCAAGCAGCTCATCGACCACTACCACGAGGCGGGCTTGCAGGTCATGACCGGCGCGCAGGTCACGCCGGGCCGGCACCTGCACCTCTACGGCACGCTCAAGTGCGATCTGCTCGACCCGGTGAACGGCCTCTACCGCGTGGAGGCCATCGTGGAGAAGCCCACCGAGGACTACGCCGCGGAGAACCTCCGCAGTGCCGGCCTGCCGCCGGGCAGCTACCTCTGCCACTTCGGTCTGCACGTGTTCCCGGCGGCCATCTTCGAGTCGCTGGACTACCACATCAGCCACGACATCCGCCAAAAGAACGAGATCCAGCTCACCAACGCGCAGGAGTACCTGCGCACGGTGCTGCTGCCTGAAGGGCAGTACGGCGCCTGCACGGTCGACGGTCAGCGCTTCGACACGGGCATCCCCTACGGCCTGATGGAATCGCAGATTGCCCTGGCCCTGGCCGGCACCCATCGCGCCGAGATCACCGAGGCCATCGCGCGCCTCCTGGCCGAACAACTGCAGAGCGTGTCGCGGCGGTAGCGCGCCGGTTGTGGCCAAGCCGCACGCGGCCCGCGCCGCGGCCCCTCGCGCGCCAGCGGGCGGAGTCCAGGTCCAGCAGCCTACCCGCCAGTCCTGAGGAGCGAGCGCAGCGAGCGTCTCGAAGGACGGCGAGGCGCCGATCCGGTTCGGCGCCGCCCTTCGGGACGGGCGCTTTGCGCCCTCCTCAGGGCTGGCCGGGCATGGCTTGACGCGGCGAAGACGACTTCGGCCTTGCCTCGCCCGCCCTCACCGCTCCAGCACGATCTCGCCCGCGCTCTCCACGCGGAAGATCTCCGCGCCGGTGCCGACCCAGGCGATCCATTGGTCGACGCCCTTGTGGAACAGGCCGAGGTTGAACCGCAGACGCTTCACCTGCGCCTGCTGCGGCCCGAGCACGGACAGCGGCAGGCGCCATTCGGCCGTCCACTGGTCACGCCCGGCCTTGGTGGCGCACTGGCCCTGCTTCTCCAAGGTGGCCATCTGCCCCGCGCTCGCGCCGCCGGCCGGATGCGGCCAGAAGCTGCCGTTGGCCGACCCGTAGAGCATGAAGATCGGCGTGGTCACCGCGTCGGTGCCGCTCTGGAAGGCGACTTCCATGCCGTCGCCACCATACGGCGCGGTGGCCGGCTGCAGACGGTAGTTCGGCGGCGTCACCACGCGGATGGCCAGGTACAGCCAGTCGCGGTCACAAGCTGCCAGCGCGAACGACTTCGGGCCGCCACTGGGGCCGCCTTGTGGCGACTGCTCCAGGGCCACCACGCGCCGTTGGTCGGACCAGGGCCATTCCTCCACGGCACCGTCGATGGCCAGGCCGGTCGGCGGCGCCGGTGCCCGCAGCAGCGCCTTGGCCGGCGGCGGCAGCGGCGTCACCGCGGTGGGCGGCGGTGTCTTGCTGGCCGCGCCGCCGGTCGGTGGCGCCGTTTGGCAATCGACGAACTGGTTGCCCTCGGCGCGCCCCGCGGCCCACAGGCCAGGCGCGTTCTCGGCGACCACCGCCGTGCAGTTGCTGAACACGTTGTCGCGGCAGTGCCAGCGCGGCGGCTGACCCAGCGCGTCGGGCCAGAGGGCCAGCGCCGCCGCGCCCGCTTCGTTGAAGCCGCTGACGCGGTTGCGCTCGAGTTGCACCGCGCCGCGCAGCTCCAGCGCCTGCTTCACGCCGCGCGTGGCGCCGCGGCTGACCAGGTTGTCGGCGAAGATCGTGGTCGGCCCACCGTACACATCCAGCACCACCGGGCTGAGACAGTCGGTGATGGTGTTGGCCCGCATGGTCCAGCCCGGCCCGCGCGGTCCAAACACTTCGAACGCGTCGCCCACCTTGACCTCGCGCGGCGCGGTGAGCCTGAACACCGCCTGGTCCGCGTCGAACGCCTCGATCACTGAGGTGCCCGCCGGCTGCGAGCCGCGGAACCAGACCAGGTTCCAGCCGCGGTAGCCGTGCGACCGCCGGCGCTCCAGCGGGATGCGCCCGCTGTCGGCGCGGAAGCTCCGCGCGTCGACCACGGCGCTGACCACCGAGCGCAGCCGATTGCCGGCCAGGCCGACGCCGCAGCCGCGGATGAGGTTGTCGTGAACGTCGAGATCGACCGCCGGCTCCGACAGCCGCACACCGGTCACCTTGGCGTCCGGCTCGCCGCGCACCAGCACCTGGTTGTCGCTGACCGTGACCTGCGAGCCGGAGACCATCACCGCGTGACGCGGCAGGTTGAACTGCCCGACAGCCGTCATGTCGAACAGGTTGCCGCTGATCAGACTCTGGCCGGCGGGCAGTTCGCGATCGCTGGCGTGGCCGCTGATCTCCACGGCCGAGGTGCCGAAGTTGACGAACAGGTTGTGCTTGATGATCACCTGCGTGGCGCCGCCGGCCGCGCGCACCGCGCAGCCGCCGTAGTTGACGCCTTCCTCGAACACGTTGTCGGCCACGATGTGCTGCCCGCTCGGCAGGATCTCGAAGCTCGCGTCGCGGCTGCGAATGTTGCCCATGGCCACCGTGCCGCCGTTGCGCACGTAGTTGCCGCTGAACTGCACGAACCGCGACGCGCCTTCCCACGAGCAGCCGCCGACGTCACGGATGCGGCATTGCAGCACGCGCGTGTTCTCGGCGAAGTCGTTGTTGTTGAAGGCGTTGCGGCCGCAGTCCTCGACGCTGCACCGCAGGTAGGTGATGGCCTTGCTGTACTGCTTCGGCTCGGGCCGGTCACCGCGGCGGCCGGGGCCGCCGGAGTAGAAGCACTCGCCGGACATCCGCCGCGCGTGGCAGTTCTCCACCAGCACGCGCTCGGTGCCGCTGACGTGCAGCGCGGCGCAGAACTTGTAGTAGAAGCCCCACAGCGCGGTGCCGCCGAAGGTGCGCAGAACGCCGCACTGGTCGCGGTCGGCATAGCCGGTGTGGCCCAGCATGGCCAGATCGCGCAGCGTCACCTCGGTGCCATTGCGCAGGCTGACACAGGCGCCTTCGCCCTCGCTGATGTCCAGCACGGTGTCGACACTGCTGGCGCCCTGAATGGTCAGGCTGCCGGCGTTGGCCACGGTCAGCGGCTTGGCCAGGCGGTAGCAACCGACGGGCAGGTAGAGGTTCTTCTTCTCGGCGATGGCGCGGTCGATGGCGGCCTGCAGCGCCAGTCCGTCGTTGTGCCGCACCACCGCGTCGCCGGCGCTGCGATTGGCCGGGTCCTTGAGCGTCAGGACCTGGCCCTCGATCTTCTCGATGGTCGACAGCAACTGGTCCCGGTAGGAGATCACCACCGAGTAGCCGTCGGCCCAGGTGAACGGCTTGAAGCGCACTTCCAGGCCGTTGGCCAACGGCTGCCAATCGAAGGTGATCTTGGTCCCGCCGCCGCGCCAGTTGCGGCCGAGATCGTCGGTCCAGCGGAACGACAGCGGGTCGGCGCGATCGATGTCGAGGATCAGCACCAGCCAACTGCCTTGGCTGCCGTCGTACCCGCGCACTTCGGCCAAGTCCTTCAGCGGACCCGACGAGGAGTACTTGGCGCGCGGACCCCACAGGCTGGAGTAGCTGGTGTGCACGTTGCACCGGCTGACCATGACGCCCTGGCCCACCTTGAAGTCGCCGACGTCCTTGACGGTGACCTGCCTTGCTCCGGCGGTGGTGGTGGCCGGCGTGGCGAACTTGGAGCCCGAGGCGCCGAGTTCGCCGGCGTTGAGCCAGGTGCCGGCGGATTGGGCCGGGGCGAGGGTGGACCAGGCGAGCAGGGCGAGCGCGGCGACCAGGTGGCGCATGGGATGGGCCTCCTGCGGGAATGAGTTTGGTCAGGCCGAGGGGACTCCTTCTGCCGGAGGCCAACCGGGCAGGAACGGACAACACTGGGGCAGGCTGCGCAGAGAAGCGATGGCCGTCAACCTGAACGCACGGCAACGCTATTGCTTTGAACAGCCTGCCCCGACTGGCGGCGGGAGCTGAAGGAGCGGTCGCCGCGCGCCTAGCGGGGCCTTAGGGCCGATCCAGATGGGCGTAACTGGTGGCCATGTCGTTGAAATCAAGGCCGAACTCGCTCTTGAGGACGTCTTTCGCAGCGCGGTTCACCGCCTCGCGAGCGTCGGCTGGGCAGAAGACGTGTGCGCGCCATTTGTGGACTCCGTAGAGCTGTACCCACTGCGTGATCGGCAGCACATCGGCCAGGGTGACGGGCTCACCGTTGCCCGGTACAGAGATCCACATCCGTTCGGCCTCGCGCATCCGCGGCAGACCCGGCACGTCGAGCCAGACCTCGTGCTTCGCACAAGGCTTGCCGGCCTGTTTCCACATCTCAGCAGCGAGGGCGCGCCGGCGCTCGATGTTAGCCTTGCTGGTGCCCGAAAGGTCCACGAATCCGGTCAGTATAGATTCACTTTCTTCTTCAGAGATCGTGCTATGCATGGTCTCGGGTGTGGTTGTTCGCGAGATCACGAGCGCACGCTTCCACAACTGGCGCGCGCGAATCGCCTTGATCAGGCGCTGGATCTCCGGGCTCTTGCTCAACTCCGGGCGCAGAACAGCATCGTCGGTCAGCCACAAGAAGTCAGCCGGGCACTCCAAGCTGCGGCCACCCAACTTGCACTTCCTCTCCTGAGCCAGTTCGAAGAGCGCCCAGAGCATGCAGTCCGCTGCTCTCACTTTGTGGTGGTGGTACATAGAAGTGAACAGCAGCATCTTGTTGAACATGATCTGCGCAAGCGGCGAGGTGCCGGACATTGAACCCGCCAGCCGCGTCTGTCCGTCGTATGAGAGCACATCAATCGAGGTGTAGAGGCGGTCTAGGTCCACGTTGAGTCGTAGGCCGCTGAACATCCCGTCGCGGGGCATGTAGTCGAGTTTGTCGGCATCAAAAGGACCGTGCACGATTTCGCTTTGATATACGCGGTCAGCGCCCAGCATGCCTGCGACCATACTCGCAATGACTTCCGCGTCCAGTTGGCACTTGAACTCTGTGTTGATGGCTGCCAGTAGGTCACGAAAGGCCGGTGAGCGGATGATCCAGTAGGACAGCACCTCACCGGCACCGCTGTTGGGATACTCGATCTGGGTGGCGTGGGCCATGGCATCAAAACGGGCAAAGTACTGCTCGCTCGTGTGGCTGAAAGGCCCGTGCCCAGTGTCGTGGAGGATCGCCGCCATGCGGGCGGACGATCTGGTCTCAGGCCCAAACCGGTTTTCGTCGGGCCGATCGCGCATCTCGCTACAGATACGGGTCGCCTGGAACAGCACACCAAGCGTGTGTTCGAACCGCGAGTGCGTCGCCGAAGGGTATGTCAGGTACGCCGTGCCAGTCTGGTGAACATGCCGCAGCCGCTGTACTAGCGGCGTGTCGATCACGGCGATCTCGTGCGGCTCCAGCCGGAACGTGCCCCACAGGGCGTCGTGCACGATCTTCGGGGCGCTGAACCGCTTGCACCAAGCCGTCTTGTCTTCCGGCAGCATGCTGGCGGCAAAATCCTCCACCTTGGTCCGTAGTTCGTCTGTGCCCGCCATCGTGCCCCCCGCTACTGCTGTGTCTGGAACACCTCGACAATGGCCGCCGCAAGGGCCTTCACAGCCTCCCTGTCGGACTCCGGCAGACGCGAGACGACACCCTCACCGTACTTCCCGGTCGCGTGCGCGGAGGCCCTGAAGTACCTGTTAGGAGCGTTCTCGCGGACAATCGTGCCGCCGAGATCGAGGACCTGTAGCGCGTCGCGCAACGCGTCAATGTCGTGGTATATCTCATGCCAGCGGAAGACACTCAGTGCTCCGCCGCTTTGCGCAGCCTCGTTGAACAGCTTCGCCAGCCGTTTGTCGTTCTTTAGCCGCACGCCGCTGCCCACCTCGTGCAACACGGCTACCACTAGGTCGGTAGGGCTCGTGGTCTGAGTTGCCACCATCACTCTCTCCCGTGGCGTGCCAGCATGCGGCACGCTCGCCATTGGCGCTACGGCCGGTGTCGAAGGTTGTCGCACAGTGCCGGACCGTACGCGCCAATGGGCAACTAGACTAAGAAGTGTGACGCCGTGCTGAGAATCGACGAGTTCTCGCTGATCATGACGGACTCGTCGCGCCACACCGCTGACCCACGCGCTCGAGCCATTTCGCGCACAGAACCGGCCTACCTCCTGCCAGAGGACAGCTAATTGTTCTGCCGGACTTGTCCATCTTCTACGACACCGCTATAATACCACGGTTTCCCCAATATGTCAGATGGCGCCCGGACGATGGTGGACTCGGGGGACGCGCTGGCTTGCCCGCAGGTACAACCGCAGAGCCATTCGCCTCATAGGCGCGGCGATCTTGTGCGCCACGCGTCCACTCGTGGTGCGACTCCTGGCTCCGCCACGCGCCCAGCCTGCGCTCCATAGCCGCGCTGCGTCCCCGTCAGCCCACCGGCTTGTAGATCATCCGCGCGCCATACAGGTACCAGCGCGTGCGCTCGTTGGCCCAGCCGCGCAGCGTGAACAGCCCGCAGCGCCAGTAGTGGTCGAAGCCGCCACCGTGGACATAGCAGGTCGCCTTGGTGTCCAGGTAGTAGTAGTCGCCGAAGTGATGCCGGCGCAGCGTGTCACTGCCCAGTTGCGGCGTCTGCTGGGCGTGCGGTACGGCCGTCGCGCCGGCGTTGACGAAGTCCAGCGGCAGGGCCAAGAACGGGCGCTGGGGCTCGAAGGTCAGGTTCTTCAGGTAGTGGATCTCGCGGTCGCCGCCGACGGTGCCGTTGTCGGTCTGGATTGCTTGGCGCACGCTGACCGGGCGATAGGCGCCGCTGGTCACACCGCTCTCGTAGCGCTGCATGTCGTCGCACACGTAGGCCGTGCCCTGCGACAGGTTGAGGCCGTCGATGAAGTGCCAGACGTTGCCCCACAGGTTCTCCAGATAGCGGTAGCGCACCGCGCAGCGGTAGCGCGCGTCGGGCCCGCCCCCCTGGTCGGCCGTGTGGCCCGATGGGGTGGTCAGCACGTCGCTCCAGCCGGTCTTCTGCGCCGCGCCGCCGAGCACCAGGTCGGTCGTGGTGTCCACCGGGTCGCCGTCGAAGTAGATCGCGGTCTGCCCGGCGGCCGGCGTGTTCGGGCTGACCCGCACGATGCTGCGACCGGTGAGCCGCACTGCGTGCGAGCCGTTGTCCACGAGCTGGATGGCCGAGCCGACGAACAGCGCCTGCGCGAACGACGGCCGCCAGTCGGCCACCACCACGCGGTTGACGCCCTTCTCGGCCAGCACCGACCGGAGCACGTTCTTGGCCGGTTGGTGGATCTTGCCCCAGCCCTGGCCCACCGCCTCCTGGCAGTTCCGCTGGGCATACTCCACCAGGAACAGGTTCTGCAGCAGGTTGAGGGTGCGGATGTCCAGGATGCCGTAGCCGGGCCCGTTGGCGCGGGCATCGTTGCGGTACTGCGGCCGCGTACGGTCGGCGGTGGGATAGACGCCCGAGACGCTGACCAGCTTGCCGTCGCGCACGGCGGCTTCATAGGCGCTGACGTAGATGTGGTCCAGCTCGCGCCCGGCCTCGACGAACGCCGGATCGACGACGAACCCGGGCAACGGCTGCGCGCTGACGTAGCGGTACTCGTAGCCGTCGGCCTGGTAGCGGCGGGCGTAGTGCTTGGGGATCTCCACGAAGACGTTGCCGTTGCCGCCGGTCAGCGAGAAGCCCGGCTGACCTTCGTAGGTAATCCGCGTCGTGCCGTCCGGCAAGGTCAGCACATTGCAGCGGCGCAGGCCGGCAAACGGCGCGAGGCGGTCGAAGTCGGCCGGCGAGAGTCCTGTGGCCAGACCGACCCGCTCGCACGGGGCGAGGTAGTCGTTGACCTCATCGACAATCAGCTTCCAGCGGACGCCGTACGCCGGCACGGTCTCCGCCGCCCGGCCGCCGGTGGCCAGCACGGTCAGCAGCACGATGGCACCGAAGGCGCCTGGCGTTGGTCTCATGGCGCGGACCGCCTTTCGCAGTGATGGCGACGGCGGCACGGCTCCGTCGGCGCGATGCGGGCCGATTCGCCGGACCGCGCGACAGTCCTGCGGTGAGGCCAAGCCCCGACGGCGGTGACCGCCGCACCGCGCGCGATCACCGCCGTCGGGGCGGCACGAACGCTACCCGCCCGGCTGGTCGGTCCAGCCGGCGGCGTAGTAGCCGGCCTGAATCGCCGCCGTGCTGCCGCCGAAGACGTCGGCCAGCCACTTCGCGTGTCCATCGCAGAACACGTAGTTGCGACCGCCGTTGTGCCGACCGCCGGCCGCCCAGCGGTCCGGCGATTCGGAGGCCTGGTACCCGTAGCCGAAGTAGGCGTAGTAGACCGAGTAGGCGTGAGCCCCCTGCCCGAAGTCGAGCATCAAGATGCACTGCGCCGGCCGGTTGATGCTGGCCAGCGTGTTGGCGGTCGTGATGCCGTAGTTCGAGGCGTAGCTCCACGGCCACAACTGCGCGGCGGCGGCGGCGCTGCCCGGGGCCGAGCCGAACCGCGCCACAAAGAAGGGATCGAAGTCACCGCTGCCGGCCTTGGTCATGCAGCCGCGCTGGCTGTCGCTGGGACAGACGCCGACCTGCCAGTTCTTGACGTACGGCATGACCGTCATGACCCACGGGTACAACCCGTTCCAGACGTTGGCCGTCGGGAAGGAGTCGCTGTACGCCAGGGCCGGGAAATGCTCGTCATAGTCCTGCGCGTACATCAACGCTCCCAGGCCCAGTTGCTTGACGTTGGACATACACGACGACTGCCGTGACTTCTCTCGTGCCTTGGCAAAGACGGGGAACAGAATGGCGGCCAGAATCGCGATGATCGCGATGACCACGAGCAGCTCGATGAGCGTGAACGCCCGGCGCGACTGACGTGACGACATGGGTCAGACCCTCTGGCGCAGACGTTAGTTTGGTGTTGGCGTTGTGTCAACACCCGAGACGAAGCACCTTACCGCGCAACTCCCCAATGGCGTGGCGTCGGGCTCGGGAGCGTTGCCGTCTGACCGCGGGGCAGGATCGCCGGCACTGGTCACGAAGCACGCGCTGCACGAGAGTCACCATGTCCAAGACGTCCGCCCCGACCCCGTACGGCCCCTTGCCCAGCGCCCGGCAACTGCGCTGGCATGAGCTGGAGACCTACTGTTTCGTCCACTATACGGTCAACGCCTTCACCAACCGCGAGTGGGGCTTGGGCGATGAATCGCCGGCCATCTTCAACCCGACCGCGTTCGACGCCGACCAGATTGTCGGCGCCGCGGCGGCCGGCGGCCTGCGCGGGCTGATTCTCACCGCCAAGCACCATGACGGCTTCTGCCTGTGGCCCAGCCGCTACACCGACCACAGCGTGAAGCACTCGCCGTGGCGCGACGGCCAGGGCGACATGGTGCGCGAGTTCGCCGACGCCTGCGCGCGGCAAGGCGTGCAGTTCGGCGTCTACCTGTCGCCCTGGGACCGCAACCACGCCGCCTACGGTCAGCCGGCCTATGTCGAGTACTACCGCCACCAGCTCCGCGAGTTGATGACCGAGTATGGTCCGCTGTTCGAGATCTGGCACGACGGCGCCAACGGCGGTGACGGCTACTACGGTGGTGCGCGGGAGACCCGCGCCATCGACAGCACTACCTACTACGAATGGCCCGAGACCTGGGCCATGATGCGCGAGTTGCAGCCCGACGCCGTGATCTTCAGCGACGCCGGACCCGACGTGCGCTGGGTGGGTAACGAGGAGGGCCGCGCGGGCGACCCCTGCTGGGCCACCGTGACGCCCGACGGCTGGTGGCCCGGCAAAGCCGACCAGAAGCTGCTCAACAGCGGCTTCCGCGACGGCACCAAGTGGCTGCCCGCCGAGGCCGATGTGTCGATCCGGCCCGGCTGGTTCTACCACGCCGCCGAGGATGACCAGGTCCGCACGCCCGAGAACCTGATGGAGCTCTATCTCGCCTCCGTCGGGCGCGGCTCGTCGTTCCTGCTCAACCTGCCGCCGGACCAGCGCGGGCTGATCCACGAGCACGACGTCGCCTCGCTCACGGCGTTCGGCCGCCACCGGCGCGAGACGTTCGCGACCAACCTGGCCGCCGGCGCCACGCTCACCGCCAGCAACCAGCGCGGCGGCGACCCGGCCTATGCGCCGGCCAACCTGCTGGACGGCCGCCGTGACACCTACTGGGCCAGCGACGACGACCAGCGCACGCCGGAGCTGACGCTGGACTTCGCCCAGCCGGTCACCTTCAACCTGGTGCAACTGCGCGAGTACCTGCCGCTGGGCCAGCGGGTGGACGACTGGGCGCTGGAGGTGGACCAGGCCGGGCAGTGGCGGCCGTTCGCGGCGGCCTCGGCCATCGGCGCGTGCCGCCTTGTCCGTGGCGAGACGGTCACCACGACGCGCGTGCGCCTGCGCATCGCCCGCGCGGCGGCCTGCCCGGCGCTGACCGAGCTGGGCCTGTTTGCGGAGCGCTGATTGATGCCCACCACCAGCGTCCGTACAATCTGGTTCGCCCCGGCGCTGCTGGCGCTGGTGGCGGCGGCCAGCCTAGTTGCCCAGGAGCGAGTCATGTCGCGAATCGCCATCGCCGCGGCACCGGCCGCAGAAGCCCTGTCCGAGTGGTACACCGTACGCGTCGACGGGTCCGCGGTGCCGGTCTACAACTGTCGCGTCTCGGCCATGCCGTTCAACCAGGTCTGGCCCGGCTATCAGCGCCCGCTGGACCAGACCGAGACCGCCGGCTTCGCCGTCTGGGACATGAGCCGGCCGGTGACCGTCACCATCGAGTCGCAGCGGCCGGTCGAGTCGGTGGTGGTCCGCCCGTGCCGGTTGGGCCTGAAGCCGCAGGTTGACGGCCGCCAGATCACCTTCACCCTCGCCCGGCCCGAGCCGGTGGTGGTGGAGGTGAACGGGCCGCACCATGCCTTGCACCTGCTGCCCAGCCCGCTGGAGACCGACGTGCCGGCGCCCGACGCCGCCGGCGTGCGCTACTTCGGACCGGGCGTACACCGGCCGGGCCGCATCGACCTGGTCAGCGGGCAGACGGTCTATCTCGCGCCCGGCGCCGTGGTCTACGGCGCCATCCACGGCCACGGTGTCCACGACGTGCGCATCGCCGGTCGCGGCGTTCTCGACCAGAGCCCCTTCGAGCGCGGCCAGGGCGGTGGCTCCATCCGGTTGGCCAACTGCTCCAACGTGCGGATCGACGGTTTGGTGCTGCGGGACCCGGACGTCTGGTGTTGCAGCCTGTTCGGGTGCCGCGACGTGACCATCCGCGGCCTGAAGCTGGTCGGCCTGTGGCGCTACAACGCCGACGGCATCGACGTCTGCAACAGCCAGAACGTGGTGGTCGAGGACTGCTTCGTACGCGCCTTCGACGACGCGCTGGTGGTCAAGGGGCTGAAGAACGAGTACGACAGCCAGCCCGTGCGCAAGGTCGTCTTCCGCCGCTGCACCCTCTGGTGCGACTGGGGCCGCGCCATGGAGATCGGCGCGGAGACCTGCGCGCCGGAGATCGCCGAGGTGGTCTTCGAGGACAGCGACATCATCCGGACCACGCATATCGCGCTGGACATCCAGCACGGCGACCGGGCCGCGGTGCGCGACATCCGCTTCGAGCGCATCCGCGTGGAAATGGACGACCCGAACCCGCACCCGCTGTTGCAGAAGGGCCCCGACGACCGCTACGCGCCGCCGGCGGGCCACTTCCTGCCGACGCTGGCGGTGATCGTCATCCGCGGCACGCCGTACTCCAAAGACGCGGTGCGCGGCACGGCGCAGCGGGTGGTCTTCCGCGACCTCGACATCTGGGCGCCGCGGATGCCGGCGTCCTCGTTCCGCGGCGCCGACGCCGAGCACGGCGTGTCGGCGGTGACCTGCGCCAACTGGCGCTACAACGGGCAGCGGCTGCGTGACCTGGCGGCGATGCACGTGGCGATCGGTGAGCATGTGCGGGACGTGCGGGTGACCGACTGAGCCGCGTGCCGCGGACGCAGTCTTGATGCGTAGCACAGCGGGTGGCACTGGCAGCTTGCGGCCGGTGTGGCTGCAGCGCGGTCGGTCAGTACACCGGCAACCTGTTGCCAGTGCCACCCGGCGGCTGAGTGGGCTCGCCGGCAGACGGGCGCCCGGCCGACGCCGACGAATTGACCGGACCACACGCACCTCCGCCCCAGGTGCGGTTGAGGCCAGCCTGTTCTGCCGCTGATGCCCTACGGGTAGCGACGCCTCGCCGAGGCGTCCAGGTGGCGCGGTCGGGCTGGTCACCCGGCGCAAGGCGCTTCCGCCGGAAGCGCCTTGCCGCTGCCCGCCAACTCGGCACATCCCCGCGCTGAGGCCGACCGGCTCCTGAGCGCACCACCGCCGCAGGCTGTGCCTGTCCCCAACCGATCAGCCGGCTTGGCCACCGGCGCCGACGTACGAAAAATGCCCATCGACATATTGGACTATTGACTCGAACCCACGGCGGCTATAGACTCCACTTCTCTGATCGACATAGTCGAGATGTAGGAGAACGCGCCAAGGAGCCGAGGCAGTGAACGCCGTCACAGCGGAGCGAGTGGTTCCGGACCGGAGCGCCTGGGCGCGGCGACGCGGCGCAGACAGCGGCCTGCACCTGGCTGACCGCCAGCCCGGCGCGGGCCGCCTCAGGTTGGTCGGCGCCGGCCATGGGGCCGATGACCGGCCCGTCGCGCCATGCCCGCAGGGGCCGCCCTGCCACCGAACCGAGGTCTTCGCCGGCGCCACGGCGGGGCTTCGTGGAGCAAAGGACCACACCATGTACCGTCAGCAACGACGCGAGGGCTTCACCCTCATCGAACTGTTGGTCGTGATCGCGATCATCGCGATCCTGGCCGCGATCCTGTTTCCGGTCTTCGCCAAGGCGCGGACCAAGGCGCAGATCTCGTCCTGCCTCTCGAACGTCAAGCAGTTGGGCTTGGCCACCCTGACCTATGCCCAGGACTACGATGAGCAGTTCCCGGCCGCGGCGCCGTTCCCCGGCGTCCGACCGCTGCGGCCGTTGTGGGGCCAAGACTGGGTCAAGTGGCCCACCGCGGTCGTGTTCCGCGACGCCATCGCCCCGTATGTCAAGAACGACAACGTGTTCAAGTGCCCGCTGCACTACGGCGGGGCCCGCGATGAGTGGGAGCTGACCACCGCCAGCAACCAGGCGCTCAAGACCAGCTACTGGTTCGTGGCCGGCGACCCGGCGACGGCTCTCGGCACGGCCAACACCTGGGAGAGCAGCGAGTGGTACCGGCGGCGCAACCTGGCTGGCGAGTCGCTGGCCAACTCAGACGCCGGCGCGGTGCTGATCAGCGACTGCTCGCCGGGCAGCCACCAGGGGCAAGCCGGCAGCGTGTGGTGGACCGGCAACGGCACCGCGGCCCAGTCGGGCCTGAGGCACATGAACTTCGTCTTCGTGGACGGGCACGCCAAAGGCATCCCCTTCGAGGTCGGCAAGTACGGCACCGATGCCATCTGGCCGCCCGCGCGGAACTGACCTCGCTGTGCCGCCAAGGCTGCCGCGTGACCTCTGGCAGCGGGCAGCCTTGGCGGTGCAAGGGCACCACCGGCGTGCAGGGCCGGTAGGAAACAACGATGTCGGAACGCAGTCAAGCCATCGAGGACAGGGCGGCCGAGCTGTTTGGTCAAGGGCTGTACTGCTCGGAAGCCATTCTGCGGGCCTACGACGAGTGCCTGGGTTTGCGGCTGAGTCAGGACACACTTAGACTGGCCACCGGCTTCGGCGCCGGGCTCGGTGGGGCCAAGTGCTGTTGCGGCTCCATCACGGGTGGTGTGCTGGTGGTCGGCGCACTGCACGGGCGGACGCAGACCACCGAGAGCGAGGAGCGCGCTTTTGCGCTGTCGTCGCAGCTCCATGGGCGCTTCGTCAAGCAGTTCCGCTTCTCATGCTGCCGCGCGCTGACCCGCCCGGTTGAGTGGGGCACGCCCGAGCACCATCAGTACTGCGACCGGTTCGTGCGCGGCGCAGTGCGCATTCTCGAGGAGTTGCTGGCCGACGAGCAGCCGGCGGCGGCCCTGCCCCACCCACGTCGGGGACAGTACCCACGTCGGGGACAGTATACTTAACTCTACGAGTTAAGTATACTGTCCCCGACGTGGTACCCGAGTTAAGTATACTGTCCCCGAGGTGGTACCGAAGTGGGTCGCCGTCGTGTTGCCTACTCCGCCAACGCCTCCAGCGCCAGCGGCTCGAAGCTGGTCGTCAGGTCCTGGTGCTGCCCGGTCTCGGCTGAGCGGTAGCCGGCTTCGATGATGTCGATCACGTGGCGCGCGTGCTCCGCGTTGGCGATGGTCGGCTGGTCCAGGCGAATGCTGTCGACCAACTGCATCAAGTCCTCGAACACGTGGTACTCGCGCAAGTCGGGGTGCGGGCCGCTCACGTGTGGCGGTAGGTCGGCCGGCTGCTTCAGGTCGCGGTCGCGGAACTTGGTGCCGATGATCGCGCCGGCCGAGCCGTAGAGGTTCGGCTGGAACGCCTCGGTGAGGCCGCCGGCCGTCGCCGCGTAGACCGTGGCGAACAGCGCGCCACCGAAGTCGAGCAACAGGAACGTGGTGTCGTCCATGTCGCAGACGATCTTCTCGCCGCGGTACTCGCGTTCGGCAATCTGCTGGCCCGACATCGCCGTCACGCGCCGCGCCGGGCCGAGAATGCCGGTCAAAATGTGCAGGCAGTAGACGGTCACATCGTACTGCGGTCCACCGCCCGGCCGGCGGTAGTACCAGGCCGGGTTGATGTCGCTGAGGATGTCCTGCCCGGTGCGGAACTCCTCGGCCAGATGGTAGTCGCCCACGCCCGAGGCCCCGGTGATGGCCCAGGTGACGCGGCCCAACGCGCCTTCGAGCACCAGGCGCCGCGCGCGTTGGTTGTGCGGGAAGAGCATCATGCCCGGCGAGGCCACCAGCTTGACGCCGGCGGCCGCGGCGCGGGCGATCAGGTCGTCCGCCTCGGCCACCGTGGTGGTCATGGTCTTGTTGAAGTGGACGTGCTTGCCCGCGGCGATGGCCTGCCGGCCCTGCTCGGCGTGCAGGCCAATCGGCGAGCAGAGCGTCACCAGGTCGACCTGCGGGTCGGCCAGGAGCGCCTCGTAGCTGTCGTAGGCCGCGGCCACGCCGAAGCGCTCGGCCGCCGCCTGCGCCCGGCCGGCCACCGGGTCACAGACCGCCGCCAGTCGCACGCGGTCCTGCACGTCCTCCTGACTCAGGTGCGTCAGCGCGCCCCGGATGCCGATGGCGCCCGCGCCCACCACACCCACGCCCAAGCGGTCCTTCATCTCGCGTTCCTTCCGTCGCCCGGACGCCTCGGCGAGGCGTCCCTACCTCAGTCCAGATGCTCGCGCCAGGAGGTTCGCGGCGCCCAGCCGCAGGCCCGTTTCAGCGCCGCGTTGGAGTGGAGCGAGGCGTGGCCGGGCAGCTCACGCACCAGCGGCACCAGGTCGGGCCGGAACCGCTCCACCAGGTCCAGCGACGGCTCCAGCACCTGCGTGTCGTCGCCGTTGCAGAAGTACACGCCGTGCGGCTCGATGTCGGGCGCGCGCTCGATCAGCAGACGGTGCGCCGAGGCCACGTCCTCGCTGCCCACCCAGCACCACATCCAGTCGGACCAGCCGCCGACCGGGCCGACATGCTTGGCCATGTCACGGCGCCGCTCCACGTTGCAGATGCCCGCCGAGCGCAGCGCATAGGTGCGCAGGCCGTGGCTGCGCGTGTACATCGCCAGCAGGTCCTCGCCGGCCAGCTTGCTGTACGAGTAGGAGTCCTCCGGCTCGCACGGGTGCTGCTCATCGATCGGTAGATAGTGGATGGGGAACGGCCGGCCGCTGACGCGGAACCCGTGGCCCAGCGCGCAGTTGCTGCCGGTCATCACGACGGTGCCCACCTTGGCCTCCACCGCGGCGTGAAGCAGGTAGTAGAGCCCCATGATGTTCGAGCGCATGGTGGCGTCGAACGGAATGTCCAGCTCGCGGGCGCGCTGGCCCAGCTCGGGATGGTCCACCGGCCACGGTTGCGCGGCCAGATGGGCGATGGCGTCGGCGCCGCCGGCCAGGGCGCGCTGGCAGTCCTCGAAGCAGTTGATATCGCCGATGGTCAGGGGCAGCGCGGCGAACTCCTCGACCGGCCGCCGCCGCGCGAAGAGCGCCACCTCGTGACCCGCGGCCAGCAGGTCGCGTATGACATAGGGAGCCAGGCGCCCGCTGGCGCCGGTGACCAGAACTCGCATCACCACCTCCGGTGCAGGTGAGGCGCAGGCCGGCAGCCTGCGCTGCCCGCCGAGCCGGACCTCAACGCCGGCGTGCGGCCGGGTAGCACAGGCTGCCAGCCTGCGCTACCCGGCAAGCACGACACGGCTCACTCCGTCTTCAGGTCGAACCAGACATCGACGGTGATCTCCGAGCCGAACTCGACGCCGATGCCTTCGAAGTAGGGCCAGCCCGGCGGCTGCGTGTAGACCGCCGCGCTGACTCGCGAGGACGCCTTCCGCCCGTCGGCCAGCTCCAGCTCGATCCAGAAGTTGCGGATCTTGAAGCTGTCGCCGCGCGGGTTCTGGATGCGGAAGACGTTGTGTCCGCCGAGCGTGGCGATGGCCGCCGGGGTCAGCGGCAGGCCGACCTTCTCGGCCCAGACGCCGTTGACCTCGTCGCCACCGGCCGACGGCATGGTGCCGATCTCGACGCCGTTGACCACCGCCACCTTGCCGTAGGTGCCCGGACCTTCCAGGCCGCAGCCGTCGTAGCGCAGCCAGGCGCGCTTGGCCGCGCGCAGGTCGGCCGTGCCCAGGCCCGCCACCGGGTAGGGCGCCGGCAGCAGCTTCGAGCCGGCGCCGTCGGCCTGCAAGGTGCGGTGCAGCACCGGCGTGGTCGACTGGATCTGCAGGTCGCCCCAGCAGGCCCAGTCGGCGCTGGAGTCGTCGTTCGGGCCGACGTCGGCGACCAGCTTGAGCTGGATGGTCTGGCCCGCCCAGCGGCTGAGGTCGGCGGACAGCGGGCGCCACTCGTGCTTCGGCACGTGCTGGCGGCCCACTTCGGTGACCTTGCCACCGGCTTCGACCACCGACACGATGAACAGGATGCCGTCACCGAGGTCACCGCCGTCGCGCTTGCCCACCTGGCAGCGGAACACCGCCGGCGGTGTGGCCGGCAGCGTGATCGGCCGCAGCAGTGCGAAGCTGTAGCCGACACCCGTCTGGTACGGCGGGTGCATGAAGATGCCCTTGCGCGCCTTGCCGCCGCAAGTCAGGTCCGGGTCGAGGTGGACCGCCCCGCCGGTGCCGGCGAAGCTGCCGGTCTCCGGCTGTTTGCGCAGGCACAGCCCGCTGCGGTCGATCTCGGGCACCGCCGCCAGGTCGCGGGTCTCGCGCACCGTGCGCAAGGTCCACTCGCGCGTCGTGCGCATCTCGCCCGCCTTGACCAGCAGCGCGACCGGATCGAGCCCTTCGCGCTGCGCGGGGCCGAGACCGGCGACCACCGTCACCGGCCGGCGGTAAGGCAACGACACCGCTTGCCGCGCGCCGCGCAAGGTGACCTCGACCGGCTGCGTGCCGGCCAGGTTGCCGGTCAGCGTCAGGGTCAGCCGGTCGCCGTCCAGGGCCAGCTCGGCGTCGGCCAGAGCGGCCACGGTGAAGTCGATCCAGCCGCCGTCGAGCTGGACCCAGTGGCGCCGCCCGGCCGGCAGGTCGGCGGGGATCTTCACCTGGTGCGTGGTCTGCCCCTTGACGGTGACGGTCTCGCCGGCCACCACGGTCCAGCGGTCGCAGGTCAGCGGCACGGCCGCCGCCTGTACCGGCTTGAGCTGGTAGCTCACCGCGTCCTTCACCGGCACCACGTAGGTCAGCCCGCGCGCCACGCGCACCTCGGCCTTGCCGAGCGGCTTGTTGGCCGCATCGAGCGCCGTGGCGGTGGCGGCGCCGATGGCGAAGCCGCACTCGCCCTTGCCCTCGGGGATCAGCTCCCAACCGCCGTCAGGCGTGACGCGGCAGGCGGCCTGACCGTCGCCGGCGGCCTTGCCGTAGTGGCTGAACCGGCCGCGACCGTCGAAGTAGAGGTACTCGGGGCTCGACACGTAGTCGAGGCGCTGGCCGTCCACCTCACCGGCGAAGACCTCGGTCCGGCCGTCGGCGGTCCACCCAGCGAAGCCCGCCGCCGGCAGCTCGAGCTGCCGCCGGCCGACGGCGACCCTCATCCGCTCCGTCTTCGAGCCGTTGACCACGGTCACCGTACCGTTGGCGTAGGTGGTCACGATCTGGTTGCGCTGGAAGTCGCCGGTGCCCAGCGCGGCGCTGGTGTCGAGCAGCTTGCCGCCGGCCTCGGCGTAACGGATGGTCGCCACGCTCGACTGCGTGTAGTCGGCGGCTAACTGCTGCACCAGGTAGTAGCTGCGCATGGCCATCGGCAGGCCGCCGGCCTCGAAGACCAGGAAGCCCGGGTGGCCGAAGGCGATGGTCGCGGCCAGGAAGCGGTCGATGCTGAAGTCGAGTTCCTGCCGGTTGCGGCCGTAGTTGTGGCGTTCGCCGTAGAACATGCTCGGCGCGCCCATGCCGAAGTTGCAGCCCAGGTCGTGCAGCTTGTGCAGGTCGAAGTCGACCAGCCACGGGTTGTCGGGCAGCCGCGCGCCCTGGTCCTGGCCGTAGTTGCCGTCGGTCAGGCCGTGCAGGTAGCAGTGGTGGCCGCCTTCGGAGTAGACCGGACCGCCCCAGGCCTGCTTCTGGTGCAGCATGATCTCGCCGAACGAGTAGAACGTGGCGGCGAAGGTACCGGCGCCCGGCACGCGCGCGTCGTAGTCGGTGCGGTGCCAGGGCGCCACGGCGGTGTGCACATCGCAGTAGGCCGTGCTGAACTTGAACTTCTGCTGGATGATGGGCGCCAGCTTGGCGCACATCTCCACCGCCCAGGCCGGCTTCGGCGCGTAGCAGCGCGGCCAGGCCGTCTCGAGCTGGCCGTCGGAGAGGCGCGAGACGTGGTCGGGGCTCCAGTACTCGTTCACCGGCGCGAAGTCGGTGTAGTTGTTGTAGGGCCCGTAGACGAAGCCGAGCTCGTCCTGCATGACGCGGGCGTACCTGAACTGGCTCTCGTCGCCGCCGCGCTTGGGCGCGGTGCGGGTGCGGAAGGTGAAGCTCTCGCCCTCGTCGCGCCAGCCGGTCTCGTGGTCGGTGACGATGACGTGCTTCATGCCGTGACGCCAGACATTGCGCCAGAAGGCGGCATCATGCTCGCGGTTGCCCGCACCATGGGCGCGCCAGACGCCCTTACCGGTGACGTGCTTCCACGGCGAGACCGGGTTGGCCACCGTCGGCAGCACCTCCTCGAAGCGCGGTGAGACGGTGACGAACAGCCGCTCGAACACGTCGTTCCGGCGCCCGTCAGTCTTCGGGTGGTAGAGCAGGCCGCCGTTGTAGGTGGCGCCCTGCTCGTCGATGGCGCCGGCTCCATGGAGCACCGAGGCGTTGGACAGGTACCAGTCGGTGTGGCTCATCAGGAACAGCGGCTGCGCCGGCGGGCCGGCGATCACGGCGTGCGCCCGGCCGGAGCCGTTGGCCAGGAACGGAATCTGCGTCAGCCGCGGGTGGTCCAGGCCCACCGCGCGCCCGTAGCGCACCGCGGCCACCTGCCCGCCTGGCGCTTTGACGTCGATGACCAGCGACTTCTGCCACAGCCGCCAGGTGAAGGTGGCCTCGGTGCTGGCGCCGCCGCCGCTCAGCCGCCAGCGCGACACGACGGTGTCGCCGTCGACGCGGGAGCCGAGGTGTTCGGCCTTCTCCGGCGCGATGGGGCCCTTCTGGCCGGCGAGGTAGAGGCCGCCGTCGACCATGGGCCGGAACGCGGCGCCGCGGCCCAGCCACTGCGCGCTGACGTCGCCGAAGGTGCCGGTCTGCGGCGCCAGGCGCCAGGTCAGCGTGCCGTCGTCACCGCGATAGGTGAACACGAACGCGTCGCCCTCGGCCTGGACCGTGGTCTTGAACCGGTCGGTCAGGTTGGTCGGCAGGATGGTCTGCGCTCGGGTCGGGAAGGGCAGCTTGCCCGGCCCGGTGTTGGTGCCGCTGCCTTGCCCCGGGAACATGGCGATGCCGCGCTGCGGGCGCGGGTCGAAGGCCAGCGGCTTCGGCTCCTCTTTGAAGACGCAGAAGCTGTCCAGGTAGAACGAGCGCTGGTCGGTGTTGCGTCCGTTGGTGAACTCGAAACCGGTGAACGTGGCACCGTCGCGCAGCAGGGCCACCTGCTCGGGGCTGAGCTTGCGGTAGGCCAGGAACCAGTACTCCGCATCGACGCGGAAGACGTACACCGGCACGTCGGCGCCGGTCTTGGTGGCGAAGTGCGCGGTGATCTGCACTTGCGGCGTCGACGGGTCGTGCATCCAGCCCCAGTTGTTGCCGTAGATCCACAGCGAGACCGCGTCGAACGGCGTCGGGCAGGGAATCGGTGCCGGCGGCCGGACGAAAACCTTGGGCGGCGCCCCGGTGGCCCGGTAGCTCAGCTTGCCCACCTGCTCGCCGAACAGGAGGCGCTCGCGGCTGCCTTCGAAAGTGGCCTCGGCGTTGGTCGTTTCGACCTTCCAGCCGGTCAGCTTCTCGAAGTCGACCAGCGCGGGATGCTCATCCCGGTCGCGGTTGGCCCAGACCATCTCGTAAGGCCGCTCGCCCACGGCGGGCGCTTGGAGGGCCAGCGCCACATGGACAGCAAACAGGCACGGCAGCATGTCGGTCTCCGGTGCTCGCGTCGTTTGGCGCCGTGGCCGGCGACTCCTTCCGCCAGGCGGCGACGCGCGTATACTGGGAGCGCGCCTGCGGTTGCCGGCCGCATCAGGGCCAAGGAGTTGTCGATGAACCGTTCTGTTGTTGGTCCCCTCAGCCAGGTGGCGGCCACGATGCACGCCATGCAGGGGCCCGGCGCGCTGCTCTGCTCGGTGGCGCCCGACGGCCGGCCGAATGTGATGACCATCGGCTGGTGTACGCTGGGCATCATCTGGGGCCGGCCGATGTGTCTGGTGCTGGTCCGCCCGGAGCGGTTCACCTTCGACTGCCTCGAAGCCACCGGCGATTTCACCATCGGGGTGTTCGGCGACGACCGCCGCGACGACCTGCTGTTCTGCGGCACCGAATCGGGCCGCCGGGTGGACAAGCTCGCGCACTGCGGCCTGACGCCCGTGCCGTCGCAACACGTCCGCTCGCCGCTGTTGGACGAGGCGCTGGTCACCTACGAGTGCCGCGTGGTCCACCGGCACGATCTGCTGCCGGACAACCTGGCGCCGGAGCTGCTCAGCTCGTACGGCGACGGCCACTTGCACCGCACCTACTATGGGCATATCCTGGCCGTAACGGCCGCGGTCTGAGCGACGAGGGGCCTCTTTGACCGCTGGTCGGACCAAGGAGACCCCCATGATCGTCGGACCTGGTGGCCGCCGGTTGGCCTTGGTCGTCACCGCCGTGGCCGCGCTCTGCCCGCGGGCACCGGCGGCCGATGGGCCGAGCCTGGTCGTGCTCGACCGGTCGGCGAAGAACGGCGCGCTCAACCTGGGCGGTGAAGACCGCCTGCTGGTTGACCGTGGCGGCCTGGTCGTCAACTCCTCGCACCAGAACGCGTTGTTCTGCGCCAACGGCACCATCGAGGTCAAGGACGGCGGCATCGGCGTGGTCGGCGGCTGGCGGGCGCTGGGCAAGGCGACCATCTCGCCGGAGCCGACCCACTGCCAGCCGGTGGACGACCCGTTCGCCAAGCTGAACATGCCGGTGGCCACGACGCGGCGGACGACGCAGCTCACCTTCGTGCAGCCGGGCCAGACGCTGACGCTCCAGCCCGGCCTGTACTACGGTGGCATTCTGGCGGGCAAGGACGCCACGGTGGTGCTCGAGCCCGGTCAGTATGTGTTTGCCAATGCCGGCATCTCACTGCCCTCCGCGGCCAAGCTGCGCGGCGAGGGCGTGACGTTGGTGATGAGCGGGAACCAGCCGGGCCAGATCCTGGTCGGCCACGCATCGCTCCTGGAGCTCACCGCGCCGGCCGAAGGCGACCTGACCGGTCTGGCCATGGCCAGCTACCGCGCTGACGACGCCGTGTCGTTCAACGGCGGCGAAGGCCGCATCAAGGGCGCGGCCTACGTGCCCCGCGGCCGCTTCGAAGCCTTCTCCAAGTCGAAGGTGGCCATCTCCCGGCTGGTTTGCTACCACCTGATGCTCAACACCGGCTCGACGGTGCAGGTCACCGGTCCGTAGC
>CAZHGD010000051.1:27993-42843 GCA_964531735.1 uncultured Fimbriimonadaceae bacterium
CGTGGCCAGGCCGGCGGCATACTCGGCCAGCGGCGGCTCGCCGAAACGGGCGACGTAGTCGCCGTCGATCCAGCAGGCGAAGCTGGTCACGTGCCGGATGCCGAACTCGGCGTAGAGCGCCAGGTCATCGCGGTAGACCTCGTCGTGCCAGGGCACGCGCGCGATCTGGTCGCGCTTCCAGCCGCTGAACCGCGACAGGTCGAGCCAGTACTCGAGCGCCTGCGCGCCGTCGCTGCCGAACACCTCCAGGTTGGCCGCGAGGTGATCGAGCAACTCGCCATGGCCGATCTGGCCGGGCTGGCCGCCGGCGCGGTCGCGCAGGGGACGGTCGTACTGCCGGCTGATCGGCGCATATTCCAGGAACACGCCGGGCTCGGGCCGCACCTGTTGCGGCGCGGCGAGGGTGTTGTGGTAGACGATGTGCGCGATGGTGGCGCCAGCGTCCACGGTGCGGATGGCGCGCAGCAGGTGGTTCTCCAGCAGTAGGGTCTGCTCACTGTCGGACAGGCCGCGGCATTCGGGGCAGCGGCACATCGGCCGGCCGTCGTCGCACCAGTAGAAGTAGCGCCCGGTGGTGGACGGCAGCAGGCGCGTGTAGCGCACCACGTTCTCGGCCACCACCTCCAAGGCGGCCGACGAGTGTACGCAGAGGTTGTCCTCGCGCACGCGCTGGCCGTTGATGTCCATGCGGAACATGGTCGGGTCCTGGTCGAACAGCGCGCGCGGCAGCAGGTCGGTCACCGCGTGCAGCTCGTGCTCCACCGCCAGGCCGTGGTCGCGGCACTGCGCCAGGAAGCGCTGGCCTGCCTCGGTGGCGATGAAGGCCGCCACCTCACTGGGCGTGATGTGCGTGGCGATGGTGGTCAATCCGGCGGCGCGGGCCCGCTGGGGCCAGTCGAGCGTGGCCAGGTCGCCGGTGCCCAGGATGACACCACGAGTCGTGAAGAACGGGGCTGTCGACATCAGTCGCCTCCGCGGCGCGCATTCGCCGAGGGCTGGCGCCGACCTGCCGCCGGCGTGCTATGATGACCGCATGGTGGCACGGTGGCTCCGGCTATGCGGCGTGTTGCTGGCGCTCCAGGCGGCGGCTCAGGAGCCGACGGTCATTCCGGACGCCCCCGACCCGGGCGAGGCCACCACCACCCAGCCGGCGTCGAAGCCAACCGCGCCGACACTGTCCGGCATGTGGTTCGGCAGCTTCCGGCCCGGCGAGTCCGAATACCTCGAGGTGTTCGCCGAGCGCCGCTTCATCTGGCGCACCTCGCAAGGGGTGTCCACCAGCGGCGACCTGGACGTCCAGGACCGGGTCCTCGTGTTCACCGCGCAGAACGTGCGCCGCGTGTTCGTCTACGAGCTGACGCGCGACACGCTGCGGCTGACGCCTGACGCCAACGACCGGCCCGTGCCGTTCGGCCCGTTGGCCAAGATGACGCCGCTGGGCGCGCGGCAGGTGACCTGGCTGCGCCAGGGCCGCACCCGCGGCGACGATGCCTTTGCGCCCACCGCGGTGGCCGATTTGGCCGGTACCTTCCAGGCAGCCCGCGCCGGCGGGCTCACCGACGAGCTGACCTTCACCACCGACGGCCGGTTCCGCTACCGGGGCCCGGGTGGTCTGGCCGCCGACGGCACCTGCACGCTGGCCGACGGCGTGCTGAACCTGTCGCACCCGCCGGTCTTGCGGCGCCTGGTGCCGCGGCTGATGTTCAACGGGCGGCGCTGGCGGCTGTTCCTGCGGCGGCATGACAGCGACCGCTGCCGGCCGGCGAACGACCTGGCCGACCTGCCACCGGCGGGCGAGTACGAAGTGGTCTACGCTCGCCCGACCGAGCCGGTGAAGCCCGAGTTGTTCCGCGGCGCCTACGAGTGCCGCCTGGGCAAACGCGTCCACCGTCTGGAGTTCGGTGCGCCGGGCGCGGTGACCTACCGCCTCGACAGCGCGCCGCCCCTGTCGTGTCGCTGGCGCCTGACCGGGCTGAGCCTGACCATCAGCCACACCGACGGTGATCGCGAACTGGCCGCGCGGGTGTTCCTGGTGCAGCCGCTGGGTGACGGCCTGGTGCTGCTGCACGTCGACGGCGGCTGGTATGGTCCCACGCGGGTGCTGGACCCGCTGCCGCCGACCGAGCAGACCGCGGCGGTGTTCCGGCCCGTGGTGTCGCCGAAGGAGTGAACCGTGATCCTCGGGCGCATGAACAACCCGGCCGCCAGGCTCGGACGCGAGATTGCGCTCACCGCGGAGCTGGGTTTCGACTACCTGGAGCTGACCGTGGAACCGCCGCAGGCCGCCGCGGCCACCCTCGATGCGGCCGCGGTGCGGCGCCAACTGGCCGACCGCGGGCTGGCCGTGGTGGGCCACACGGCGTTCTACCTGCCCATCGCCGATCCGTTCCCGCGGGTCCGGCAAGCGGCCATCGACCAACTGCGCGCCGACCTCGACTTCCTGGCCGCCGTCGGCTGCCCGTTCGTCACCGTCCACCCGTGCCGTGGTGTGGTGAACGGCTTCACCGAGGCCGAGCGGCTCGATCTGCAGGCCGACTCCCACGCCGCGCTGGTGGCCCATGCCGAACCGCTGGGCCTGCAAGTGCTCTGCGAGAACATCTTCGGCTACATCGGTGACCCCGACCGGCTCAAGCAGCACCTGTTCGACCGGCTGCCGCAGCTCGGGCTGAACCTCGACATCGCGCACGCCTTCATCGGTGAGCGCGTGACCCGCTTCGAGCGCTTCTTCGAGGTGCTGGGTGACCGCCTGGCGCACGTCCACCTCTCGGACAACGACGGCCTGTCAGACCAGCACCAGCCGGTCGGCGCCGTGCGGTTGCCGCTGAAGGACTGTCTGGCCCGGCTGCGCGCCAGCGGCTACGACCAGCGGATCACCCTCGAGGTGTTCTCGGCCACGCGCGAGTACGTGGCGCTGAGCCGCGAGCTGGTGCGGCGCTGGTGGGACGAGGCGAGTTAGGCCGGCCTATTCGGGCAGCCGACGCCAGCAGACGCTGTTGCCACCGGTGCCGGCGATGATCCGCCGCGGGTCGGTCGGGTCGAACACCAGGCAGGTGACGTTCGGCAAGGTCAGATCGTCGGTGATATCGCGCCAGGTGCGCCCGCCGTCGCGGCTGAGGTGGACGCCGCAGCCGAGCGGTTCGTCGTGGTAGGGGTGGTCGTTGCCGCCGATGACCACCAGGTCGGGGTTGGTCGGATGCACGGCCACGGCCTGGATGAAGTGGTCGTTGAACATTCGCGCGAACGTGCGCCCGCCATCGCGCGAGGCATAGAGACCGCCCTCGAACATCCGCGGGGGGAGGTAGGTCCGGCGGGCGGTCAGGTAGACCCGCTGCGGATCGCTCGGCGCGACGGCCAGCGTACACGGCTCGGCCACCGGCAGGTCGTCATCGAGCCGCTGCCAGGTGCCGCCGGAGGCCGCTCGGCGGAACAAGCCCACCGGCTGCTTGGCGCCCAGGCGGGCCAGCCCCAGCAACTGCCGCGGGGCGCCGGGCAGCAGCAGCACGTCGAGCAGCGGCCCCGGCAGGTTGCCGTTCTGGCGCGTCCATTCGCCGCCCGCCAGCCGGCCCTCGTACAGCCCCTGCTGGTTGCTCAACACCCACAGGCGGCGGTTGGCCGCCGGCGAGTCCGGGTCGACCACGATCCGCTTGATCTGGCCTTCGGGCAGTCCCGGCCGCGGCGCCCAGGTCGAGCCACCGTCGCGGCTGAGGTACAGGCCGCCCTTGTTGCTACCCCACTGGCCGAAGCCACCGTAGACCACGGTCGCATCGGTCGGGTCGTAGACGAATGACTGTCCGACGCCTTCGTGATCGCGCGGCACGCCGACCATCGAGCGGTGCAGCGACTGCCCGGCGTTGTGGGTGCGCCACAGGCCGATGTCCATGTAGCCGATCAGCCACTCGCCCGGCTGCGTGGGATGCGCCGTCATCGACCAGACGCAGGTGACCTCCAGGCCGTGCCCGCTCCAACCACCATCGGCTTCGCGGCGCGTGTAGACCGAGCGCCACTGCCCACCGCCATCGTCAGTGGCGATGGCATGGCCCGAGGTGCCGAAGATCAGGCGTTCGGGCCGCGCCGGGTGCAGCGCCAGGCACTCGACCGACGGGCCCCAGAAGGTGATGTAGCCGACATCGACGTTCTTCGGCCCGTTGTTGAGGCCGCGCAGCAGCACCTCGCGCCAAGTGGCGCCGCCGTCGGTGGACTTCCACAGGCTGGCGTTGACCCAGGCGCGGCCGCCGACGTAGACCGTCTCGGGGTTCCGGGGGTCGACCACCAGCCGGTCGTACTGCGCGGTCAGGTAGAGGTTGCCGTCGCCCTTCTTCAGCCAGGGCGCGAGTCCCGTGATGCAGCGCCGCCAGGTGCGCCCGGCGTCGTCGGAGCGGTAGACGCCACCGTCGAACGGCTCTTGGCCGGGCGTCGACTGCACGGTCAGGTAGACCACCTGCGGATTGGCCGGCGAGATGGCCAGGCGCCGCGCGTGGCGGTTGCTCAGGCCCTCGTTACGGGCGGTCCAGGTGGCGCCGCGGTCGCTACTGGCCAAGACACCGTGCTGCGTGGCCGCCAAGAGCGTGCCGTCGGCCGCGAAGGCCAGGTCGGACAGCAACGCGTCGGCCGGCAGCGCGCCGGGCGTGACCACCTGGGTCCAGGTCTCACCGGCGTCATCGCTGCGGTAGAGACGGCCCTGGCCGCCTTTGTCATGGCGCGGGATGCCGATGCCGGCGTAGACGGTGTCCGGCCGCCGCGGGTCGAGGGCCAGGCAGCCGATGGGCGCGCTGTAGCGATAGGGCTCGCCGGGCGGGAAGCCGCGCCGCAGGAGGCGCCAGGTGCGCCCGCCGTCGTCGCTACGGTGGACGCCGCTCAGCGTGCCGCAGTAGAGACGCTCCGGCCGAGTGGGGTCGGGCACGATGGCCTCGACGTAGGGGTCGCGCAGGCCGCGGTTCTGGATGGACCAGGTGCGGCCCGCATCGGTGCTGACGTAGAACCCGCCGACGTCGCACCCGAGATAGATGCGGTCGGGATCGTGCGGCGCGTAGGCCAGCGACTGGATCCAGCCGCCGCCACCCGGACCGACCAACTGCCAAGTGGCGGCCGAAGCGGGGCCGACGGCCAGCCACCACAGTGCGAAGGCGACGTATCGGCGGCGGGTCATCGGGGCGCGGCGGTCAGCTCGCCTCGGCCGCCATGGCGGCGCGGCGAGCGGCTTCCTGGCGCTCCTTCTCGGTGTTGGCGCGGTCTTCCTTGGCCTGCACGAAGCCCATAAACACGAACAGCGCGCCGGCCAGCAGGAGGAGCAGCGCCACCGCGCCGCCGAGCACCACCACCGCGGCATGCCGCCAACCCGGGAAGGACAGCATCACGATGCCGACCAACAGGAACACGGCCCCCAGGATCATCGTCTTCTTCGCGTCCATGCGTCACATGCTCCTTCCGGGTTCAGTTCGACGGGGCCGACTTCGGTTCGGCCTTTTGCGAGCGCAGGTCGCTGTAGCCGATGCCGAGCATGACCAGACCCACCGCGATGGCGATCCAAGGCACGGCCCCGACGAGCAGCAGCAACAGCTTGCCCAGCGCGCCCCAGCGCGCGGCCTGGATGAGGAACACCAACCACACGACCAAGCCGGTGAGGATCATTTTGCCGCTGTTCATGGACCCGCTCCCTGGGCTTGGTGCCGCCCAATGGCGCAGGCATTATAGATTCCGGCCTCGGGGCGTGTCAACCGGGCTGGTGGCGCGCGCCCTCGGCCGACTTGACGGCCCCGTGGCCGCGCGGGTAGCATCAGGGCGCGGCCCGCCGGCAACGCCCGCCGCGAGGGAGTTCTCAGGTGCGTGCCATGCCCGCTCACGACCCGATCAAGGTCTACGACGCTCGCTGGGAGGCCGCGGACTTCACCGACGATGAGGTGACCCGCCTGTTCGAAGCCACCTACGCCTACGGCCGCCTGCTGGGTGTCGACACGGTGGCGCTGACCCGCGACGCGCGGCTCGCCGCGGCGCACGTGTTGGAGCTGGGCACCGCCGCGGCGCTGCGCATGGGTCTGCGGGTCTACCTGCGGCCGGAGCCGATCAGTACGCCGCAAGGCTACTTCACCACGCTGGAGGTGACCCGCGAGCACCCCCAGACGATGGGGCTGGGCATCACCGCTTCGCACAACCCGGCGGCCTACATCGGCATCAAGTTCACCGTGCCCACGGTACAGGCGATTGGCTACGACTGCGGTCCGCTCGGCGGCCTGGCCAAGGTGCGCGCGATCTACCACCAGGCGGCGCGGCCGGCCGCCGCGCCCGGCGGCGAGCTGCACGTGATCGACCTGGGCCGCGAGTACCTCGACTTCTCGCTGGCTGCCGCCGGCCTGGCGCCGGGCGCGCTGGCCGGGCTGCGAGTGGTCCTCGACGCCTTCCATGGCTCGGCCGGCCCGGAGCTCTTCCAGGTGCTGCGCCGCGCCGGCGCCGAAGTGCTGCCGCTACGGCTGATCCCCGACGGCCACTTCCCGACCGGCTCGCCCAACCCGACCAGCCAGGGCAAGATGGACCAGGCGGTGGCGCTGGCCAGCGCCGAGGGCGCCGACGTGGTGATCGGTGTCGACGGCGACGGCGACCGCATCGTGTTCGGCGACGGTCGGGGCATCCTGACCGCGGGCTTCGTCACGCTGCCGATCCTGTCGGCCGCCGGGCTGGCCGGGCAAGCCGCGGCCCCGGCGGTGCTCTACGACCCGAAGGTGAGCCCGCTGGCGTTGGCCGAGTGGGGGCGACTCGGCGTCTGCCCGGTGCTGTTCCGCAACGGTCACAGCCAGATCAAGGACTACCTGCGTCAGCTCGACGCGCCGGCCGCCGCCGAGGAATCGGGCCACTACTACCATCGGCTGCAGCGGGGCGGCCTGACCGTCTACTGCGAGAACTCGGCGCTGACCATCCTGCTGTTCCTGCGCGCGGTGCGGCAGGACGGCGGGCTGATGGACCGCCTGCGGCAGATGCAGGATCAGGTCTTCACCACCGGCGAGTTCAACTACCAGTTCGACAGCGACGCCACGCGCGACCGCGCGCTGGCCGCCGCGGTGGCGCTGTTCTGTGCGGAGGGGGCCCAGCCGGTGACGCACACGCCCGAGGGCATCGATCTGGAGGGCACGGTGCTCAGCCGAGGCGTACACCTGGAGCCGGGGCAGGTTGGTCTCGACGAGGGTTGGTACAGCGGCTACCTGCGCGTGGCCACCAACGAAAAGGGCGTGGTGCGCTCCTACTTCTCGGCCGGCAGCACCGCCGCCGGCCAGCGCGTCGAAGCGGCCACGCGCCGCCTGCTCGAAGACCAGTTCGACGGTCAGGTGGTCGACTGACGCGCCCGCGCCGGTTCGCGCTGTAACCGGGCCGTCCGGCCAGGCGTCCTGGCCCATAGTGAGGGCTGCGGACCCTCGCGGTGGGCTAGGGAGGCGGCGCATCATGCCGGACAAAGCAGACGGCCATAGCGCGTCGGTGGCGGCCAAGTACCAACGCAAGGCGGAGGATCCCGACCGCAAAGCGTTCTGGCAACGGGTGGCCCTGGTGGTCGGCCTGCTGGCGTTGGCCGCGGTGGTGGTCGGCCTGCGAGTCCAGGCGGCCCGGCAGCGGCAGGCCCAGATGTGGGATATGGCCCGCGGCGGCGCGGGTGGTCCGGGTGGCCCCGATGGCCCGGGTTGGGGCCCGCCCGGCGCGAGGCTGGGAGGGCCGCCGGGCGAGTGGTCGGGCGAGGGTCCGGGCGGTCGCCCGGCCATGGCCGGCAAGGGCGGCTGGGCCCGGGGTGGCGGCGGCGGCGGCGCCGGTCCGCGTGGCTGGAGCGGGTTCGGAGCCGGATCCGGCACGACCGGAGGCGGTACCAGCAGCGGCGGCTGGGGAGCCCGTGGTGGCTGGGGTGGCCCGGGCGGTCCAGGCGGCCCCGGCAAGGGCCCGGGCAGACCGCCGAGCGCCGCCCAGATGATGGAGCGCATGACCGGCGAGCTCAACTTGACGCCGGCACAGAAGGCGCAGACCCAGGCCATCGCGCGCGAGACCGACACCAAAATGCAGGCGGTCATGAGCGACACGACGCTGTCGCGCGAGGAGCGCCACGCGAAGCGCCGCGCCGTGTTCAACAGCAGCGTTCAGAAGCTGCTGGGGACGCTGACGCCCGAACAGCGCGAGCTGGTCGGCAAGCGGCGGGACGGCTCCGGCTGGCGCTCCGAGCGCGGCGGCCGCAAAGGCCCGCCGCCCGGGGGTCGCCCGGGTGGGCCGCCGAGGTGATGGCCATGGGCAAGCGTCGGCCGGCATTCACGCTGATCGAGTTGCTGGTAGTAATCGCCATCATCGCCATCCTGGCGGCGATTCTCTTCCCGGTCTTTGCCCGAGCGCGCGAGAAGGCGCGGCAGGTGTCCTGCTCCAGCAACGAGAAGCAGTTGGCGCAGGCCATTCTGCAATACAGCAGTGACTATGACGAGCAACTGCCGCGGTACAGTCACGGGTTCGGCTATCGCGGCTGCACCGGCTACATGGGCGCCGACGGCCAGCGCTGGGCCGACATGATCCTGCCCTACTGCGGCCAGAGCACCCAGGTCATGGACTGTCCCAGCCGCGGGCGGCACGGGCACACCTACACCGGTGGGCAGTGGCTCGACGTGGGCGTCTACTCCTACGGCTACAGCACGCCGACCAGCAACACGCTGCCCGACTCGGTCTACGGGGTGGCCGGGCGCGGGCTGAGTGAACTGGACGATGCCAGCGGCACCATCATGCTGGCCGATACCGGTGCGCTGGGCGACTCGAGCGGCTGCATCGGTGTGCGCTCGACCGACACCGTGCAGACGCTGGCAATGCGCGTGGACGGGTTCCGCCACAGCGGCGCCGGCGCGCTGGAGTACGCCACGCTGGCCATGCTGGCCGCCTACGCCGATGGGCATGTGAAGCTGGTGCGCCTGGCCGAAACGCTGCCGCGGGCCTGGACCGTCACGCCGGACTGAGCGGCTTGGCCGGTGGCGGCGCGGGCTCGTCACGCCCGAGCGCGGCGGCGACGTGGGCCAGCAGCACCGGTGCCGGATAGGGCTTGGTGAGCACCGGCGGCAGTTGGCCGTTGAGGCGGCTCAACTCCGTGGCATGGTAGCCATAGCCGGTGACGAACAGCACCGGCACCTCGGGATCCGCGGCCCGGATGGCCTCGAAGGCCGACGGCCCGCTGCGGCGCGGCATCACGGCATCGAGCACCACCAGGTCGATCTCGCCCCGGCCGGCGGCGTGGAGTTCGACCGCCTCCTGGCCATCGCAGGCCACCTCCACTCGGTAGCCGGCCTGTTCCAGCAGTCGGCGGCCGAGTTCGCGGACGATGGCATCGTCCTCCGCCAGCAGGATGCGCTGGCCCTGACCGGCCGACACCGCCCCCGCCCGGTCGCCCGCCGGCGGCTGATCGGGGGCCGTCCGCCCCAACGGCAGCAGCACGCGGACGGCGGTACCCCGGCCGAGCTCGCTGTCGGTCTCGATCAGGCCGTCGTGCTCCTGCACGATGCCGTACACGGTGGCGAGGCCCAGGCCGGTGCCCTTGCCCACCTCCTTGGTGGTGAAGAACGGTTCGAAGGCGCGCTCCTGCTGCTCGGGCGTCATGCCGACGCCGGTGTCGGTCACCTCGAGGCAGGCGTATGGACCGGGCTGGGCGCCGAGGTGCTCGGCGCAGTAGTCGTCGGTCAGCTCGCGCTGGTCGGCGGTGATGGTGAGTTGGCCGCCGCTGGGCATGGCGTCGCGCGCGTTGAGGCTCAGGTTGAGTAGCAGCAGCTCGAGCTGGTAGGCGTCGGCGATGACCCACAGGGGCCACTCGCAGGTGCGGCTGGTCACCTCGATGTGCTCGCCCAGCAGGCGGCCGGTCAGACCGTCTGCCTTCAGGACGACCTCATTCAGGTCGACCGTGGTGCGGCGGGTGGGGTGTCGCCGGCTGAACAGCAGGAGTTGCTCGACGAGCCGACGCGCCCGTTCGGCGGCGGCGGCCACCTGCCGGAGGTCGCCGGCCGCGCGGTGGTCGTCCGACAGTTCCAGCAAGGCCATGTCGGTGTACCCGGCGATGACCTGCAGCAGGTTGTTGAAGTCGTGCGCGATGCCGCCGGCGAGTTGGCCGACCGCCTCCATCTTCTGCGCCTGCCGCAGTTGCTCTTCGAGCTTGGCCCGCTCCTCCTCCGCGCGCCGCCGCGCGGTCTGGTCGACGAACGAGGCCATCAGGCACCAGTGGCCGCCGGCCGGATCGGTCACCTTGGTGGCCGAAGCCTCCAGCCACATGGTGGATCCATCGCGCCGGCGGCCGGTCATGCCGCCGGCCCACGAGCCCTCGCGGCACAACTCCGACAACGCGGCTTCAGCCCGCTCCTGGTCGGCACAGAAGTCGGCCACCGGCCGGCCGAGCACTTCGTCGGCGTGGTCATAGCCCCACAGCCGTAACGCCGCCGCGTTGGCATAGGTGATCCGCCGCTCGGTGTCGGCGAGAATGACGGCGTTCAGCGAGGCCGCCAGGGCGCGGTCCTTGACCCGCAGCTCCTCTTCGGCATCGCGGTGGGCCGTGATGTCGAAGATCATGCCGTCGATCGCCGTCACCGTGCCGTCGGACCCGGCGCACGCGGCACCGCGGAGGTGCAGCCAGCGGATGCCGCCGTCGCGGTGTCGAACGCGGAACTCAACCTCGATGGGTTGCCGGCGGCGGATCTGCTCCGGTATGCCGGCCACCAGCGGCAGGTCCTCGGGCAGGATGTCCTCGAGCAGCAGGCGGCCGCGCGATCCCAGATAGTCGCCGGCCGGCCAGCCGGTCAACATGCGGGCGCTGTTGCTGACATACTCGGCGCGCCAGGGCGGGTTAGGCTGACACCGGAAGACCACGCCCGGCACGTTGCCAACCAGGGCCCGGAAGCGCTGCTCGCTGCGCGCCAGCCGTAGGCGGGCGCGCTCGAAGTAGACCACCAGGATGCCGATGGCGGCAGTCAGCTCCAGGGCCGCAGCGACCAGGTAGCCGTATGGAGCCAGCCAGGGCACCGGTCGCACGAACGGGTAGTTGATCTTGTGCAGGCCCCAGATCACGAACGCGGAGCCGACGATGTAGCGGCTGGCCAGTTCGGGCTCGAGGTGGTGCAGGAGCATCGAGCCGGTGTAGATGTAGACCAGCCCCACGACCCAGAACACCGGCAGCGCCGACACGGCGACGGGCCAATCGGCCAAGGTGGCCACGACGATCCAGGCGGCCAGGCCACCGATGACCACGTTCCACCAGCGACGCCAGGGCCGCTCGACGAACTGCCGCGAGCCGGCGAACAGCAGCGCGCCGCTGCACAGCGCGGCCAACTCGTAGCCACAGCGCAGCGGCACCGTCGAGTGCCCGCCGGCGCTGGCGAGCCCCAGGGCGAAGCGCACCACGTACAGGCCCCAGCAGATGGTCCAGGTGCGCAGATAACGCTGCCGTTCGGTCACCCACAGATAGGCGTACAGGCAGAACAGGACCACTCCCCCACACAGATTGGCGACCAGTGATGGAGTCAGCCAGTTCACGCGTGCGCCTCGATATCCACACCAAGCTAACGTGGTATCGCTTCAGCGGGTCCGCTCCTTTACCGGCAGCGCGCCGGCGGCGGCGAGTCGGCATCGGCGGGAGGAGGCCTGGCGGCGACGTCGAACGGCCCGGTGTCGGTTGGGAGAGCGGCTGTGGCGCGTCTGAAAATCGCGATGGTCGGCGCCGGCGCGGGGCGGGGGCAGAGCTGGATGGGCACCCTCGCGAAGCTGTCGGAGTTCACGGACAAGTACGAGTTCTGTGGCCTTTGCGAAGTGCAGCCCGAGCGCGCGGCCTCGTCGTCGCAGCGGTGGGGCGTGCCGGCCTACAGCCAACTGTTGGAGCTGTTCGACGCGGTGCAGCCCGATGTCATCCTGAACGGGGCGCCGGGCGATTCGAATGTCATGGCCGTCCAGATGGCGGCGCGGCACCAGGTGCATGTGGTCACCGAGATCCCGGTGGCACCGACCCGCGGCCTGGCCGACCTGCTGATCGAGACCTGCCAGCACCACCAGGTGGCCTTCGAGGTCACCGAGCAGGTCTGGCTCTGGGCGGCCGAGCAGCTCAAGCGTGCCATCATCGACGCCGGCCTGATCGGCACCCTCCAACATGCGCGGCTCTACTACAGCAACAAGGCCGACTACCACGGCATCAACGGCCTGCGGATGCTGGTGTCGTCGGAGCCGCGGCGCGTCTGGGGCTACACGCAGGAAGTGGCGGTGCCGGAGTTCGAGCACTACATCGAGCCGGTGCGCGACCGCGACCGCTGGGACGCCGCGGTGATCGAGTTCGAGAGCGGCGTGACCTGCCTCTTCGAAAGCCCACCGCGTGGCGCCATCGGGCCGCGCTGGGACCTCGAAGGTGACCGGGGCAGCCTGATTGGCAACGAGCTGACGCTGGGCGGCTCGGGCAAGCTGCGGCGCTACCCGTTCATCACCGAGACCACCACGGTCGACGGCCAGACCATCTTCGACCACGTGCGAGTGGACACCGACCCGCCGGTGGTCTTCGAGAACCCGTACCGGGCGCTGCGCTGCGCCGACGGCGACGAAGTGGCCCGCATGGACCTGCTGCTCGGCTTCCACCGAGCCGTGACCGAGGGCACGCCGGTGACCTATAGCCCGCAGCAGTCGCGCCTCGACATCGAGATTCTCTTCGCCATGCGCGAAAGCCACGACCGCGGCAACGTCTGGGTGGACCTACCGCTGACCGCACCGACGCCGCTCGAAGAGGCCATCGAGGCCGAGTTCGTCCGCTGCTACGGCGACCCGCGGTCGCCCGAGGCGCTGGTCGCCGCGCCGTTCCGCCAGCGCTGCGTGCGCTACACCTGCGCCAACTGGGAGTGACGGCGATGCTGAACTACGACGCGGAGCGACAAGGTTGGTCGTTCGAGACGTCCGAGTTGAGCGGGTTCCTGCTGCCCACCGGTGCCCGGCACGGGCTGAAGTCGCTGGTCCACAAGCCGACGGGCCTGGAGGTGGTGCATCCCAAGTACGACCTGTTCAACCTGTTCCTGCTGTTCTCCACCAACCTGTGCATGGGCACCTTGCGCGACTGGGAGCGCTCGGTGGCGGTGGAGGGCGACAGCCTGGTCGTCCACTGGCCGGCCAACGACCAGCACCGCGTCGACACCGAGGCACGGTTCACGCCGGTAGAGCCGAATGCGGTCGATCTGACCATTCACATCCGCTCCGAATGGGTCTATCCGGCCTACGAGCTGTTCCTGTCGAACTACTTCCCGCCGTCGTTCCAGCCGCACGCCTATGTGCAGGGCTGCACCTGGAGCGCCGGGGCGGGGCGCGACGAGTGGATCGCGCCGCGGGTCAACGACGTGTTCGTCGGCACCGGGCTGGTGTTCCCGCGCGACCAGCACGTCTCGCCACGCTCGGTGGACGGACGCTGGAACCGCATCTGGGCGTTATATCAGTGGAACCCGCAACGCTACTATGCACGGCCGGTACTGTACCAGGCGGATCCCGCGCGGCGCCTGGCCGCGGTGCTGATGGCGCGGCCGGAGCACTGCTTCGCGGTGGTGACGGGCTACGACAGCGATCATCTGGACGATCCGTTCAAGGACCAGAACCCGCTGTACCTGTGCCTGTTCGGCGACGACCTGCTGCCGGGCGACGAGCGCACGGTGCGGGCGCGGCTGGCGCTGATCCCGCTGGACGGCACGGCCGGTCCGGTGCTGGACTGCTACGCAGCGTTCGCCGCCGAGACCGCTTGAGGCCGGCGCACCCGGAACCATATTGGCGCCGGGGCATCGAAGGAATCTGGAGAGTTAGCGCATGTCGGGCACGGACATCACGGTGGCGTCGAAAACCGACGCCGGCCGTGTGAGGGAACACAACGAGGATAGCCTGCTGAACTGGGTGGCGCCGCCCGAGGCGGACTCCCCGCTCGGCGTCCGGGCGATCCTGGCCGTGGCCGATGGCATGGGCGGTCATCAGCGTGGCGAGCAGGCCAGCGCCAAGGCGACCGCGCTGCTCGAGCGGGTGCTCACGGCCACCGCCGACCGGCCACAGAAGAACACCGCCGGTGAGTTGGCCGAGTACCTCACCCGGGTGGTCGAGTGGATCAACCTCGAAGTGTTCAAGCTCGGCGACGACAGCGAGGATGGCCCGCGCCCCGGCACCACGCTGACCGCGGTGGTGGTGCAGCACGATGCCTATGTGGTGGTCCACATCGGCGATTCGCGCGCCTACCTGCTCCGCGACGGCCGCCTGGAGCAACTGACCACCGACCACACGCTGGTCGAGGAGCAGGTGCGCTCGGGCCAGATGACGCCCGACCAGGCGCGGCGCTCGCCGTTCCGCGGGCAGCTCACGCGCTGCCTGGGCGTCACCGCGCAGGCCGAGGTGTCCATCGCCACCGGCTGGCTGATGCCCGGCGACCGGCTGCTGGTCTGCTCCGACGGCCTGACCGAGTACGCTCAGACCGAAGAGCTGGCCGAAGTGCTGCAACGGCACCCGAACCTCAGCGATGCCGCCAACCATCTCGTCGACCTGGCCTTGCAGCGCGGCGGCGAAGACAACGTCAGCGTGGTCCTGGCCCAGGTCGGCTCGGCGCCGACCACGGTCAGCCTGTCCAAGATCCCGTCGGTGGACCGCCATGCGCCCACCGTGCCCACCGAGCTGCCCAGTGGTCTGGGCGACTTGCACCGCTTCCCGCTCTCGCAGCGGCACCTGGCCATCCTGATCGGCGGCACGGTGCTCTGTGCGCTGGTCGGCCTGACCGTCGGCCGCGTGGTCAAGGCGTGGCACACGCCGCCCGCCGCGCCGAAAGTCGCACCGGCGCCGAAGACGCCGGCGCCCGTCCCGCACCGCCCGATCGCCGTGCCCGGC
>CAZHGD010000052.1:0-42451 GCA_964531735.1 uncultured Fimbriimonadaceae bacterium
GGCCCTGGCGCCGGCGCGCGGCCGAGTGGACCGCGGCGGGCGCGCCGATCCAGCTCGGCGGCTGGCCGGTGGGCATCTTCGGCACGCTCCGCTGGCTGCTGGGCGATGAGGAGTGCCTGCTCGCCTTCTACGACGACCCGGAACTCGTGCACGACATCTGCCGCCACGTCACCGACCTGCTGCTGACCGTGTTCGAACGGGTCGCCGCCGAAGTGCGGATCGACGTCATCCACTGGTGGGAAGACCTCTGCGGCCGCCAGGGCCCGCTGATGTCGCCGGCCACCTGGAACGAGTTCATCGCGCCGTGCTACCAGCGCGTGGCCGAGTTCGCCCGGCGCCACGACATTCCGGTCATCTCGGTCGACAGCGACGGCAACCCGCACGAGCTGGTCGCGCCGATGATGGCCGCCGGCGTGAACTACCTGTTCCCGCTCGAGGTGGCCGCCGGCTGTGACGCCGCCGACTTCCGCGCTCGCTACCCCGAGCTGGCCCTCATGGGCGGCATCGACAAGCGCGCCCTGGCGGTGGACCAGGCGGCCATCGCCGCGGAGATCGAGCGGGTCATGCCGGCCGTGGCCAGCGGGCGCTACATCCCGGATCTGGATCACTTGGTGCCCGACGACGTGTCGTGGGACAACTACCGGTTCTACTGCGAGGAGCTGCGCCGCCGCGTCGTCGGCTGACCGGCGCGCGGTCGGGTGCTATACTGGCGCCAACGGAGCACGCGGTGAGCCTGGCCGGCCTGGTCGAGACCGTCACAGCAGACGAGTTCGCTCGGCTGCCGGAGCCGTCGCGGGCGGAGCTGATCGCCGGGAAGGTGGTTGAGATGGCGCCAGCCGGTGCCGGGCACGGCAGCATCGCCATGCAGATTGCCCACGCGCTGTGTGCCTGGAACGACGACCATCAACTGGGCACTGTCGCGCCTGGGGACTGCGGCTTCATCCTCTCACGCGAGCCAGACACCGTGCGCGTGCCCGACGTGGCGTTCATCTCGTGGGCTCGTCTGCGCGGCCCGGTACCGGACGGCTTCTACCCCATGGCGCCCGATCTGGCCGTCGAAGTGGTCTCGCCCACTGACCGGCGCGGCGACGTGATGGCCAAGATCAGCGATTGGCTGAACGCCGGCACCCAACTCGTCTGGGTCGTCTGGCCGCGGTCCGACAGCCTGTGGGTGTGCCGCGCCGATGCCGACCCGCAGATCCTCGGTCCGACCGACGAGTTGCGCGCCGCGGACCTGCTGCCCGGCTTCGCGCTGTCCGTGAGCCGCATTCTTGGCGCCGCTCGGTGCCAACCACCGCCGGAGAAGTGAGCTGAGCATGATGGTCGCCGTCCCCCTGCTGCTGCTGGCCAACGCCTTGAGCGCCGCCCCCTACACCTTCGACCCGAACGTGCCCGAGGAGCTTCGCGCCCGCGATGGGTTGCCGAACGTGCTGGCCAAGCTGCAGGCCGGCGGCACCGTGCGGATTGCCTACTTCGGTGGCAGCATCACCGCCGCCGCCGGCTGGCGCCCGAAGACGCTGGCCTGGTTCCGCGAGCAGTACCCGGCCGCCAAGGTCGAGGAGATCAACGCCGCCATCTCGGGCACCGGCTCCGACTATGGCGCCTGTCGCGTGCGCGGCGACGTGCTCGCGCGCCAGCCCGACCTGGTCTTCCTCGAGTGCCGCGTCAACGGTGGTGGCGGTTACGAGCGCCAGTCGGTCGAAGGCATCGTGCGCCAGATCTGGACCGACCGCCCCCGGACCGACATCTGCTTCGTCTACACGCTCCACCAGGGCATGCTCAAAGACCTGCAGGCCGGCCGGGCGCCGTGGTTCACGCCGGTCATGGAGACCATCGCCAACACCTATGGCATTCCGACCATCGACCTCGGTCTCGAGATCGCGCGGCGCGAGAGCGAAGGCAGCCTGATCTTCAAGGCGCCGGCACCGGTGACCGGCAAGCTGGTCTTCACCGCCGACGGCGTGCATCCGGGCGACGCCGGGCACGGGCTCTACCGCGATGTCATCGCCCGGTCCATCGGCGCCATGAAGACCGTCGGCCGGCCCGGCGACCACGTGTTGCCGGCGCCCCTGATGGCCACGTGCTGGCAGACCGCCGGCCTGCTGCCGGTGGAGCGCCTGACGCACAGCACCGGCTGGCAGCCGGTCGACCGCGCCACCGACAAGGTCTACCGCGACGACTTCGGCCGCACCGAGGCCATGCTCCGCGGCGCCATGAAGTGCGACCGCACCGGCGAGACCTTCACCGTGCGCTGGAACGGCACCACGCTCGGGGTCAGCGACATCCCGTACGGCGAGCCGATGGAGATTGAGGCGGTGGTCGACGGCGGCCAGCCGATCCAGGTCAAGCGGCCGCAGCAGGAGAAGATCCGCAAGTACGCGCGCTTCTGGTACCTGCCCGAGCTGCCCGCCGGACCGCACACGGCGGTGTTCACCGTGAAGCACCTGCCGGCGGGCAACCAGTTCTACTGTGGACAGGTGCTGGTGGTGGGCACACTGCTGCCCTGAGCCAACCTAAGGATGACCTTCGGTGAGCGTGTAGTCCGGCGGCGGCTCGAACAGGCGCCGGTCGACCAGTGTGCCGCGGCGCACCCCATCGTACACGAGGGTGACCTCGGCTGAGCCGTCAGGCCGTCGGGTCTCGATCCGGACGGCCTGCTGGTCGCCGCGGCGCACCCAGACCAGACTGCTCCAGCCCGGCGGCAGCTTCTGGTACGGCGATTCGAACACCTGGCAACCGCGCTCAGCCGTCACGTCGTCACGACGGCGTCCGGCAGTCCGCATCTGGCGGGCCCACCACACCGGGTCGTGGTGATGCAGCAACCGCTCGGCCGGTACCGAGCTGTAGTCGGCCGGTCGGCAACGCAACGCCGTCCGGCGCTGGGGGTTCAGTACGTAGACCCATGGTGGCGTGACGATCTCGATGCTCGAGACCAGTGACCGGCCCGCCTGCTGAGCGATAGTCTCGGTCCGCGAGCGGTCGCCGTCACGCCAGTACCGGTAGGCGGCCACCGCCGTCGGCGCCAACCGCGTCGTCCGGGTGACCTCGGCGACGACCGTGTCCGGCCGAAGAGGACCGGGCCGGGCGTGCACAAGCCAGACCAGCACCCCGCCGATCAGCAACGCCGTGACCGCCCTGCGACGCCGTGACATGCGACGCCTCCGTTCAACGCGTGCGGCGCTCACCCCACCGCCAGCGAGTCTAGCTCAACCGGCCACTGGTGGCCACCTCACGCGCAACGTATGCGCAACAGGTGGGCTCAGACGAGCGGGTACGCGCCGTACTTGCGCACGGCGTCGTACATCGCGCAGATGTTCTCCGGCGGCACGTTCGACTGCACGTTGTGGACCTGGCAGAAGATGAACCCGCCGCCCGGCGCCAAGGTGCGCAGCCGCTCGTGGACGTGCTCGGCAACGGCCTCGGGCGGTTCGCGCCAGAGCGTGTGCTGCGTGTCGCAGCCGCCGCCCCAGAACACGATGCGGTCGCCGAACTCGGCCTTCAGGCGCGCCGGGTCCATGTTGGCCGCCGAGGTCTGCACCGGGTTGAGGCAGTCCAGGCCGGCCTCGATCAGCGGCTCAATCAGGTGGTAGACCGAGCCGCAGCAGTGCAGGAAGCTCTTCATGCGCGAGTGCCGCCGCATCCACTGGCAGACGTGCGCGTAGGCCGGCTGAATGACCTGACGGAAGGTCTCCTCGCGGAAGTACTCGCCCTTCTGCGTGCCCATGTCGTCGGCCGCCACCATCCAGGCCTGCACGTACTCGCCGACCGCCTCCTCCACCAGCGCCAGTCGCGCCACGGTGGCCTCGGCCGCCAGCATGAGGCCGTCGCGGCAGTAGTTCGGCTCGGCCACCATCAGGCACATCCAGTCCTGCCACGGGATGCCGCCGAAGCCCGCCGAAAAGCCGCTGCCGTAGCCCGCCCCCAGGATCGCGTACGGCGTCTCGTCGTGGATGCACCGCGCCCGGTCGCGCAGCCACTCGAGGTCGTCATCGGCGATGGTGGTGCCGAACCGGAGCGAGGCGAGCGGCGGCATCGGCAGCTCACCGGAGGGCGACGGCGCCGGGCCCGGCACGCCGTCGAAGTAGAACCCGCCGCGCGGCATCCGCGAACCGCGCCGGCCGGCCTCGTCGACCAGGTACCAGCCGTCTTCGGGATGCTCCTCGATCCGCAGGTCGGCGGGGAACTTCAGGGGCGAGCCGTCCCAGAAGGTCTTCGTCTGCCACTGGCCGACCGCCGCGCGCGTGCGCCAGGTGGACTGCCAGGGCTCCAGCGGCACGATGTCGAACGCGAAGCGCCGGCGCACCGGCTCTTCGATCTCGGCCAGCATCTGACCCACGTCATACACGTGCGGGGGTTCGCTGTCGAGACCGAGATGCTGCTTCAGCCGTCCGTAGGCCACGGCGGCGATGCCCGTGGAGCGCATGCCCGAGCAGTCGATGGGCACGCGGTCCGGCTCCTGGTGGTTGAGGGCCGCGATGACTCGTTCGCGCGAGGTCATGGTGCTGTCTCTCCGGGCGTGTTGTGCGCCGCGGATGGTGCGTCTCCTGTCGCCACCGGCAAGCGGATCGTGATGGTGGTGCCGGCACCGGGCTGACTGGCGCAGTCGATGGTGCCCTGGCCGTGGCTGACCAGTCCGTAGACCGCCGAGAGGCCGAGGCCCGTGCCTTGGCCCGGCTCACGCGTCGTGTAGAACGGCTCGAACACGCGGCGCCGAACCTCGTCGCTCATGCCGCAGCCGGTGTCGGTCACCTGCCAGACCACGTGTGCGCCGGTCTCGTCGACGGCGGTCTGCACGGTCAGCCGGCCTTCGTCGCCCATGGCTGCCGCTGCGTTGAGCGTCAGGCTGAGCAGGATCTCCTGGAGTTGCGGCGCGCCCATGGCCACCTCGGGCAGACCAGGGCCGAGCCGGTAGACGAGTTCGCGGTGCTTGCCCAGCAGGATGGCCAGCATCGCTCGGGCCTCCTGCAGCACCTGGTTCAGGTCGGCGGCGGCCCCGGCACCGGCCTTGCCCCGGCTGAAGGTGAGCAGTTGCCGCACCAGGTCACCCGAGCGCTCGGCGGCCTGGCAGACCGCGTCGAGGTGACCGCGCACGCCGTCCGGCAGTTGCGCGTCCATCAGGGCCAGGTCGACATGGCCGAGGATGACCGACAACAGGTTGTTGAACTCGTGGGCCACGCCACCGGCGAGTTGGCCCAGCACCTGCAGCTTGCTGGCCTCGAGCGACCGCGCGGTCTGTTCGCGCAGGCGCTCCTCGGCGGCGATGCGCTCAGCCAGGCCGGCCACCAACGTGCAGTAGAGCGCCACCACGTTCTGACGGTCCGGATCGAACGGCTGGCCGGTCACCGCGTCGTCGTTGCACATCACGCCGACCACCTCGGTGCCCGCCCGCAGTTGCGTGACGGCCACCCAGCCCTTGCCGAACACCCGCGTCTGGCCACCGGCCAACTCGGAGTGCGCCGACTCCTCCACGCGCCAGAGCGGCATCGCCTCCCACGGCTCCATGACCGAGCGCCAGTAGCCGTTGAGCGGGTGGGTCAGCATCCGTTCGTCGGTGAGACGACCGTGCCGGTCGGTGCCCCAGGTGCCGCGGATGACCTGGCCGTCGCGGACGAAGATCGCGCAGCGGTCGAGGTGCAGCCGCTGCTGCGCCAACGTCACGGCCTGGCGCCAGAGATCATCGTGGCGGCTGCAGACCAGCAGCTCGTCGAGGGCCGCGACGAGGTCGTGTAGGGCGGCACAGTGCTCGCGGTAGCGCGCCTCACGACTGCCGGTCGCCGCCGAGGCCGCCTCCGCCGCCAGGCCGGCTGTCAAGACCCCGGCCAACTGCGTACACAGCAACTGGCAGCGGCTCGACACCGCCGCCAGCGCGCCGGGATCGAAGACCGGCAGCCGCTCGGCGGCATCGACCATGGTGTCGGGGTCCAGTCCGCGCAAGCCGGCCTCGGCGACCAACTCGCCCGCATCGGCGGGGTCGCCGGCACGCACGAACGGCCCGACCGTCAGGCAGGCCACCACCTGGTCGGCAACGACGATGGGCCACACCAGACGGTGGAGGCCCGCCACCCGCTGCTCGACCGGCTGACCGTCGGCCGGACCCGCCACGTCGACCAGCCGCGGTACCATGCCGCCGGCGGCCGCGGCGCCGAACAGCGCGCCGCACACGGACTCGCCGACCACCGCCTGGACCTTGCCTTGCGAGTCTTCGAGCGCCAGCGCCACCGGCAGGCGCTCCGCCATCCGCTGCAGCCACGCCAGAGCCTGCGCTGGGAGCTGCGTGCCGGCAGCTTCGGCTGCGCCGCAGTGGTCGCCTGTCCAGCCCTGGTTGCCCGCCATCGCTCACTCTCCGCGCACCTGGCGCGCGTCGCCGTGCTACTGCAGCAGCGGACGCAACACCAGCACTCGAACCACCGCCACCATCGCGTTGCCCACCACGGCCAGACCGAGCAGCGGCCAGGCCATCCGCCAGAAGCGGACCACCGTGACGCGGACCGTCGCGTCCAGGCGAACCCGTAGCGCCACCACCAGCCCGCCGGGCACCAGCACCGACGACACCAGATTGCCCCATAGCCAGACCACGCCGGAATCGGTTCGCCAAGCCAGGTGCGTCTCGAGCCAGACCAGGAGCAACAGCTCGATGGCGGCCACCAGCCAGAGGCTGCGCCGGTCAGCGGCCCAGGCGGTCAGGTGGGCGTTGGCCGCCCACAAGACGGTGAGCAACAGGGCCGCGAGCCACTCGGGCTGACCGGCCAGACCGGGGACGTGCCAGGGGGCCGGCGGGTTCATGGTTGTCGCAAACTTTCCGCCACCTCGTCGGCCAGGCGGGCGGCCGTCGCCTCGTCGCCGGCCTCGGCCATGATGCGCAGGATCGGCTCGGTGTTGGACGCTCGCAGATGGACCCAGCCGGACGGCAGGTCGACGCGGATGCCGTCGCGACAGTCGAGCTGCGCGCCGGGCGTGGCGCCGTAGCGCGCCTGAAGGCGCGACGCCAGCCGACCCACCTCCCTGAGCGGCGGTCGCGGGCAGCGGCGGCGCACCATGACGTACTGGCCGAGGCCCGCCAGCGCCTCGGTCACGGTCCGGCCGGTGACCGCCAGGTGCTCGAGGATGTGGGCCATGCCCACGAAGCTGTCGCGGGCATAGTGCACCGCCGGGTCGATCACGCCGCCGTTGCCCTCGCCACCGATCAGCGCGTGCCGCGCGTCCATCTCCAGAATGACGTTGATCTCGCCGATGGCCGCGCGGAACAACCGGCCGCCGGCCAACCGCGCGGCGTCCTCCGAGGCCCGACTGGTGCTCAGGTTGACCACCACGTCACCGCCGCCGGCCTTGCCCAACACATGGCGGATGGCCAGCGCCAGGGCGTACTCGCCGCCCAGGCAGAGACCGTGCTCGTCGACCAGGGCCAGCCGGTCGGCATCGGGGTCCTGGGCGAAACCGAGGTCACAGCCTTCGGCGGCCACTTGGCGCGACAGGTCGGTCAGGTTCTCGGGCAGCGGCTCGGGAGTGTGCGGGAAGCCACCACCGGGCTGCATGTTGAGCGCGACGAGCGTCAGACCGAGGCGCTCGGCCAGCCTCGGCGTCATTACCGCGCCCGCGCCGTTCACGGCGTCAATCGCCACCTTGAAGCCGCGGCGGCGCACCGCTTCGACGTCGATACCAGCGAGCACCGCGTCGAGGTGCCGGTCGACCGCGTCGGGCACGGCGACCACCTGGCGGCCGGGCGCCGTGGTGCCGCGGGTCTCCTCTTGGTGGTAGATGTCGAGCAGCTCTTCGGCGTGCAACGGGCTCAGAAAGCGGCCGTCGGCGCCGACCAGCTTCAGCGCGTTCCACTCCTCGGGATTGTGGCTGGCGGTGACGATGATGCCGCCGTCACAGCCGAGGCGCGGCACGTTGTACTGCACCGTCGGCGTCGGCACGATGCCGGCGTCGAGCACCTTGCAGCCGCTGGCCAGCAGGCCGGCCACCACCGCCTGGCAACCCATGTCGCCGGAGCGGCGCGTGTCGCGGCCCAGCAGCACCGTGCCGCCCCGGCAGTAGCTGCCGAAGGCTTGCGCGAAGCGGAGCAGCAGCAGCGGCGTCAGGGCCTCGCCCACAATGCCCCGCACGCCTGAGATGCTGATCTTGAGGGAAGGCACCGGCTGCATGGTAACGACCTCGACCTGTGCCCATCATAGCATGGTCGCTCCACTGTGGCAGCCCGGCCGAGCCCAGCCTCCCGGCTCGGTCGGTCCTTGTCAAAGCCCTGGCGCCCCTGTAGACTGCGCCGAACACGCGCCGGCCAGTGGGCCGCGGCAAGGAGCACCAGAGATGCGCCAGGGTCGTCACGGGGGGCTGGTGGGCTTTACGCTGATCGAGTTGTTGGTGGTCATCGCGATCATCGCGATCCTGGCCGCCATTCTGTTCCCCGTGTTCGCCAAGGCACGGGAGAAGGCGCGACAGACCTCGTGCCTCTCGAATCTCAAGCAGCTCGGGCACGCCGTGCTCATGTACAACGGCGACTACGATCAGATCTTCCTGACCTCGACCTATGCCGAGTCGCGAACGGCGCCGCCGGGGCCGTTCTGGGCCTCGTGCCTCCATCCGTATGTCAAGAACTACCAGCTCTACCGCTGCAACACCAGCGGCGGGCGCGGCAGCAGCAACCCGCTGACCTACAACAACTGGACCTTCGCGCTGACGCCCGACTACGGCTGGAACACCTATCTGGCCGGAGTGGCCGACGCCCAAGTAACGGCGCCGGCAGAGACGGTCACTATTCCGGATTGCTCGCACCAGGTGTTTGCCGACCATGTGGCCCGCATCGCTTGGGCCAACAGCCAGGATGGCGTGCTCTACCCGTGGGGCGGCAAGACCAGCGCGCAGTTCATGACCGATGCCTATTCGCGGCACAACGGCGGCGAGAACATGGCGCTGGCCGACGGCCACGCCAAGTGGCTGGCCAGCAGCACGACCTATGGCCGTGGCTACGACAATCTGCTGAAGGCGCAGCGCTAGGCGCCGGCCCGGCCGTGGGCCGGTGAGCGCGCCGCGGCCAGTGATCGGAGACCGAGGGTGCACCTGACGACCAAGGGGCAGTACGCGACCCGCGCCATGCTCGACCTGGGGCAGCACTACCAGGAGGGTCCGGTGGCGACCGAGGATATCGCGCGCCGGCAAGCCATCCCCAAGAAGTACCTGGAGCAGGTGCTGCTGGTGCTCAAGGGCGCCCGCCTGGTCCACAGCGTCCGCGGCCGGCAGGGCGGCTACCGTCTGGCGCGACCACCCGAAGAGATCACCGTCGGCGAGATCGTGCGGGTCACCGACGGCCCGCTGGCCCCTATCTCGTGTGTCAGCCAGACGGCCTACCGGCCGTGTACCTGTCCAGATGAGCGCTCGTGCGGCTTCCGGCCGCTCTGGCTGCGGGTGCGTGAGGCGATCGCGGCCGTCCTCGACAACACCACGCTGGCCGAGATCATGCAGCAGACGGCGCAACTACAGGCCACCGACGAGAGCGGTCCGATGTACTACATTTGAGGTGGCCGCCGCGGGTACCCAAATGAAAACCGGGCCTCGTTGCCGAGGCCCGGTTGAAGTAGCGGGGGCAGGATTCGAACCTGCGACCTGCGGGTTATGAGCCCGCCGAGCTACCAGACTGCTCCACCCCGCGTCGGATGAACTGAGTCTACCCGGCTGGCCCGATTGTGTCAAGCGCGATCTGCGCGCGTTTCGCGGCGCCGGGCCGGCCATGGGAGGTCGCGGCATGGTGCGCATCGGCACCTCGGGATACAGTTACGACGACTGGCAGCCACGGTTCTACCCGCCCGGTCTGCCGAAGGGCGCCCGCTTCCAGCACTACGCACAGCGGTTCGGCTGCGTCGAACTCAACCACAGCTTCTACCGGCAGCCGGCCGCGGCGCAGTCGGCGCGCCTGGCCGCCCAGGCCCCGCCGGGCTTCCGCTTTGCCATCAAGGTCTATGGCGGCATCACCCACGACCACGCCGCCGCCACCCGCGGTGACTTCGCCGCCTTCGCGCAGGGCATCGCGCCCTATGTCGAGGCCGACCAACTGGCCTGTCTCCTGGCGCAGTTTCCGGCGTCGTTCCGGCCGACCGGCAGCACGCGAGCGTTCCTGGCCCGGCTGCGCGAAGCCTGGCCGCAGTGGCCCATCGCGGTGGAGTTCCGCCGTCGCGACTGGCTGACCGACCAGACGCTGGCCGACCTGGCCACACTGCGCCTCGCCTGCTGCGGCGTCGACGAACCGGCGCTGCCCGGCCTCATGCCGCCATGCGCCGAGTACACCGCCGAGCCGGGCTACTTGCGCTTCCATGGCCGCAACGAGGCCAAGTGGTACCACCACCGCGAGGCCTGGGAGCGGTACGACTACACGTACTCACTGGATGAACTGCGCGAATGGGTGCCGCGCATAAAGACCTTGTCCGAGCGCGCCGATACGCTCTATGTGTTCTTCAACAACCACTACGACGCACAGGCCGTGACCAACGCCCAGGAGTTGGCCGAGGAGCTGGGCCTGCCTTGAAGACCGCGCGTGGTGCTGAAGACGGGGAACGATGATGCGGAGCGCTGAGTGCAAACGATGTGGGTGCCACCTCGACCGCACCGATGTGCGCCAGTTGGCGTTGTACTACCGGCAGGAGCAGAGCTCGCTGGTGGTGGTGCAGTACCTCTGCCCGCACTGCGGCGCCAGCGAGTGGCGGGAGTACGACCCCGAGGTGTGGCAAGGCGAGACGTCGACGGCGGCCGCGATGCGGAGCTTCGACTGGAACGCCCTGGCCGCCGGCATTCAGCGAGTCGTGCCGGTGCTCGACGAGAGCGCCTTCATCGCCGACCCGACCAGCCCGATTTCGCTCGACGAGTACATCGAGTTCGCCCGCCGGATCGACCGACTCGAGGCCGCGGACCTGGCCGGGCTCCACTAGGTCAACCGTATGGCAACGTTTTGGCCGCGGGTTCTTGCGTTCTGGTTGCGATGAAGTAAATCTTGCCCGGGCGCCCTGTTGACAATCCGTCCGTTGGGGGGTACATTGGCTGCTTGCGACCGATCTTTTGGGCGGCCGGTTTCGTCGGCGGCCGCCGCCGCAGTGCCCGGGCCAACGCGAAGAACACATGACCACACGAAGCTCTTCTGACGCCTCGCTGATTCTGGCGCGCTGGACCCTTGCCCGCCCGAGGGGACTCCGGGGCGCGGCGCCGGTCGCAGGGGTTCCCCCATCGTAGACACCGGGTCGTCTGTCGGTGGTGGGCGAGCGCGACGCCCGCCGCGTTAGAATTGTCGATTTCGACCGGTCTGTCAACTCCCCCTGTCGGCGCCATCGCCTCGGTCATCGCCCGTCGCGCCGGAGGGGGAACGTCAACCAGAGGTACGGTACCGGATGGCAACCAGCACTCGAGAGCAGCAGTCCCTGAGTCCTCGTCTGAACGGCCTGACACGGCGCCGTGATCCCGGCCCGCAGATCCTGCGGCACTCCTCCTGCCCGGACTTCGTGCCCGTCCCCAACCTGGTCCAGCTCCAGCTCGACAGCTACCGTTGGTTTCTGACCGACGGGCTGCGCGAGTTGCTCAACAGCTTCTCGCCGATTGAGGACTTCACCGGCGACTGGCGCCTGGAGTTCCTGGACCACTCGCTGGGCGAGCCGAAGTACTCCTTGCCCGAATGCCGCGAACGCGAGGTCTCTTACGAACGGCCCCTGCGCGTCCGCGTCATGTTGGTCCACAAGGAAAGCGGCGAGATCATCGAGAGCGAGGTCTACCTGGGCGAACTGCCGATGATGACCCCGCGCGGCACCTTCATCATCAACGGCGCCGAGCGCGTGGTCGTCAGCCAGCTCTCGCGCTCGCCCGGCGTCTACTTCAAGGACAACATCGACAACGCCGGCCGGACGCTCTATTCGGCGCAGGTCATCCCATCCGAAGGCACCTGGATCGAGTTCGACGTCGGCAGCACCAACGTCATCTCGGTCAAGGTCACCCAGGCCCGCAAGTTCGCCGGCATCACGCTGCTGCGCGCGTTCCACTTCTTCGACGAGGCCGAGCCGAAGCTGGCCGAGGCCAGCGTGGTCGAGCCGGGCGATCCGGCCAAGCTGCTCGGCCGCGTCCTGGCCGAACGCGTGGTCAACCAGAGCACCGGTGAGATCGTCTGCGAAGCCGGCCAGACCATCGACAAGTCGTTGGCGGCGATGCTGGCCGCCGACACCAACCTGACGGCCATCAAGGTCACCGGCTCGCGGCGCCAGTGCGCGTCGGCCCGCCACCTGCTCGACCTGTTCGGCCGGCCGGTGAAGCTGCACCAGCCGCTGGTCCTGACCGAGGAGCTGACCTCGCCGCGCAAGCTCGACTCGTTCGAGTTGCCGCCCGGCACACCGGTCGACTCGAGTTTCATCCAGAAGCTCGACCGCTGGCGCCAGCTCCAGCGCATCCCGCCGACGCGCCCGATGGTCAAGGTTCAGCGCGGCGATCAGCCGGTGCAGGAGCTCAGCCTGCGCGACTTGCAGCGTGAGGTCACCACCAACCCACCGTTGACGCGTGACAGCCTGATCGGCAAGCGCCTGCTGGCCGACCTGTGGTTCGAGGGCGAGGCCGCGCCGGTGGTGCGCGCGTTCCAGCGCGTGACCGAATCGATTGCCGAACTGATTCTCGACAACCGCATTCAGGAACTCGACGTGCTGTCGCTCGACGAGTCGCTGGAGCGCTCGCTCGAGGAGGACTGGGCCGCGCTGCAGCGCCGGCTCGAGGAGTACCTGCGCAAGCTGAAGTCGCAGTCCGCCGACGCCTCGCGCGAGATGCTGCGCAAGTTCGCCGACGTCCTGACGCGGTTCAGCCCCAGCGCCGAGCCCGCGCAGCAGCGGGTCTGGCTCCTCGGCACGCTCGAGCGCCTGATCGAGGACGAGTCGCCGAAGGTCGCCGGCGACCTCGACGCGGCGCAGATCGAGGTCCTCGGCGTCGCCGTGCTCGAAGTGCTCTACGCGCTGCTCCGCCCGGGCGACCCGCCCAGCGTCGAGAGCGGCCGCTCCCTGCTGCGCAGCATGTTCTTCGACCGGCGCCGCTACGATCTGGCGCGCGTCGGCCGCCACAAGATCAACCGCAAGCTGCAGTCGCGGACCCTGGGCAGCCCCATTCCGCTGGACGTGCGCTGGCTGACCAAGCAGGACGTCATCGCCATCCTGAACTACCTGGTGGCGCTGCGCAACGGCGAGGACGGCTACACCACCGACGACATCGACAACCTCGAGAACAAGCGCGTCCGCGCGGTGGGCGAGTTGCTGCAGAACCAGTTGCGGCTCGGCTTCCTGCGCATGGAGCGCGTGGCCAGAGAGCGGCTGACCAGTCTGCCGCAGACCGGCTATGGCGAGGGCGAGGCGAAAGGCGAGGACTGGGGCGAACGGCACAAGGCGCCGTCGCCCTCGCAGGTGATCTCGATCAAGCCGATCACCGCGGCCATCAAGTCGTTCTTCGGCAGTGGCGCGCTATCGCAGTTCATGGACCAGACCAACCCGTTGGCCGAACTGGCGCACAAGCGCCGCGTGTCGTCGATGGGTCCGGGCGGTCTGTCACGGCAGAGCGCCAAGTTGGAAATGCGCGACGTGCACCGCAGCCACTACGGCCGCCTGTGCCCGATCATGACACCGGAAGGCCCGAACATCGGCCTCATCTCGGCCATGGCCATCTTCGCGCGCCTGAACGAGTTCGGGTTCTTGGAGACGCCCTACCGCCGCGTGCGGGACGGGCAGCCCACCGACGAACTGTGCTGGCTCACCGCCGACCAGGAGACCGAGCTCAACCCGCACAACGGGCGGGCGCCGACCATCGCCGCCGCCGCCGATTGGAACTTCGTGTCCAGTTCCTGGAACCAGCGGCGCATGGAGCGCGGCGAGATCATCTGCCGCCAGATGACCGAGTTCCCGCGGCTCAAGCCGACGGCCGTGGACTACATCGACGTGTCGCCCAAGCAGATCTTCTCGGCGGCCACGGCGCTGATCCCCTTCCTGGAGAACGACGACGCCAACCGCGCGCTGATGGGCAGCAACATGCAGCGCCAGGCCGTGCCGTTGGTCCGCACCGAGGCGCCGGCGGTGGCCACGGGCATCGAGCGGCAGATCGCCGTCGACTCGGGCGCGGTGATCTGCGCCGGGCGCGACGGCGTGGTCACGTCGGTCGACGCCAAGCACATCGTGATCACCGGCTACGACGGCAGTAGCGAGCGCCACGACCTGCTCTCGTTCGAGCGCACCAACCAGGCCACGTTCATCAACCAGCACCCGATCGTCACGCTGGGCCAGCACGTGCGCGGACCGCGCCTGGCCGACGGCACGCCGCACAAGGTGGCGCCCGGCGACCTGCTGCCCGACGGCGCCACCGCCGGTGACCCGATCGCCGACGGCTCGTGCACCGAGCACGGCCGGCTGGCACTGGGCAAGAACGTGGTCGTGGCCTTCATGTCGTGGGAAGGCTACAACTACGAGGACGCCATCATCTTCTCCGAGCGCCTCGTTCGCGACGACACGTTCTCGTCGATCCATATCGACAAGTACGAGATCCTCGCCCGCGACACCAAGCTCGGGCCGGAAGAGATCACCGCGGACATCCCGAACATCAGCGACGAGCTGCGCAACAACCTCGACGACCGCGGGATCATCAAGATCGGCACGGTGGTCCGACCGGAGGACATCCTCGCCGGCAAGGTGGCCCCGAAGGGCCAGAGCGAGATGACCGCGGAAGAGAAGCTGGTCATCGCCATCTTCGGCAAGAAGGCCGAGGAGATGCGCGACACCTCGCTGCGGGTGCCCCACGGCGCCAAGGGCAAGGTGGTCGCGGTGCGGGTGTTCAGCCGCTTCAAGCACCGCTGCAGCGCCTGCCACCACCTGCACGAGTTCTCCAAGTCGCCCGAGCTGTCGGCCTGTGAGCGCTGTGGCAGCCGCGACCTGGTGCGCGAGCCGGCCGACGACCTGCCGGCCGGCGTCAACCAGCTCGTGCGGGTCTACGTCGCGCAGCGCCGCAAGATCATGGTCGGTGACAAGGTGGCCGGCCGCCACGGCAACAAGGGCGTCATCTCGAAGATCCTGCCGATTGAGGACATGCCGTTCCTGCCGGACGGGACCCCGGTGGACGTGATCCTCAACCCGCTGGGCGTGCCGTCCCGCATGAACATCGGGCAGATCCTCGAGACGCACCTCGGCTGGGTGGCGCACCACCGGCGCCAGGCGTTCGAGACGCCCGTCTTCGCATCCATCCCCGAGAAGCAGATCTTCGAGTGGCTCAAGGAGGTCTACGAAGAGGAGCGCGAGCGCGTCCTCGCCGACTACCTGTCCACCGAGATGTCGGCCTGGGGCGACGACGACGAAGCGCCTGAGGGCGACTCGCAGGTGCTGCTCGCCGCGCTGGAGGAGCGCCTGCTCGACTGGGACCAGGATGCGCTGGTCATGGAAGGTGAGCGACTCGGCGTGGACGGCGACGAGCTGATCGGGCTGGCGCAGCCGGCCATGGTGGCGCGCATCTTGGCCGCCGCCGTGACCAACGCCGAGCACCGCGTCGGCTTCGATCCGGCCTCGGGCAAGATGGTGCTGCGCGATGGCCGCACCGGCCAGCCGTTCGACCGCGAGATCATGGTCGGCGGCATGTACGTGCTGAAGCTGTCGCACTTGGTGGACGACAAGATCCACGCCCGGAGCACCGGCCCCTACTCGCTGGTCACGCAGCAGCCGCTGGGTGGTAAGGCCCAGTTCGGTGGCCAGCGCTTCGGCGAGATGGAGGTCTGGGCGCTGGAAGCCTACGGCAGCGCGCACAGCCTGCAGGAGGTCCTGACCATCAAGTCCGACGACGTCCATGGCCGCGTCAAGGCGTACGAGGCCATCGTCAAGGGCGACAACATCCAGGACCCGGGCATCCCCGAGAGCTTCAAGATCCTCATCAAGGAATTGCAGAGCCTCGGACTCGAAGTCACCGTCGAGTCCAAGGAAGGGCGTGCCGTCGACCTCAACGAGGCGGAGGAATAATCCCGCCGCCTGGAGGGAGAGGAGAGCTCTATGGCCGCTTCACAGTTCGATATCCTGCGCATCGGCATCGCCTCGCCGGAGGCGATCCGTCGCTGGTCGCACGGCGAGGTCAAGAAGCCCGAGACCATCAACTACCGCACCTTCAAGCCCGAGCGCGATGGCTTGTTCTGCGAGAAGGTGTTCGGTCCGGTCAAGGACTACGAGTGCCACTGCGGCAAGTACAAGAAGATCAAGTTCAAAGGGATCATCTGCGACCGCTGCAACGTGGAAGTGACCACCTCGAAGGTGCGCCGCTCGCGCATGGGTCATATCGAGCTGGCGGCCCCGGCCGTGCATATCTGGTACCTCAAGGGCGTCCCCTCGCCCATCAGCCAGATCCTCGACATCAGCACGCGCAGCCTCGAGAAGGTCATCTACTTCGCCAGCTACATCGTGACCCACGTGGACCGCGAGCGCCTGCTGCAGTACGAAGACCAGATCAAGCAGGCCTTCGAGCGTGAGTGCCAGGAGCTGCGCGACCGCTGTGAGCAGGATAAGCGCGACCTGCAGGCCGAGCTCGACGCCCAGATCGGCGCGGCCCCGGACCAGATCGTCATCGAGGACACCGTCGGCGAGGTGACCGACGAGGATGAGGACGAGGACGAGGACGACCTGCCCGACCTGGAAGACGGCGCCGACCTCGAGGACGAGGACGACGAGGACGACGAGGACGACGAGGACGACGCGCCGTCGGTGAACGAGCCGGCCGAGATCGCCCGCCGTGTGCGCCGCACCGAGGAGCTGATCGCGCAGGCCGATCAGAACCAGCAGGACGCGGTGGCCGAACTCCAGAGCGGCTGGGACCTGGCCCGTCAGGTGGAGCGCAAGCAACTGCTCACCGACGGCCAGTACCGCACGCTGCGCCGGTTCAGCCACATGCTCGTGCGCCAGTTGGGCGACGACTGGGCCACGGTGGTGCGCGCGGGTCTGGGCGCCGAGGCCGTGCGCGATCTGCTCGAACAGGTCGATCTCGACACGCTGGCCGAAGAGCTGCGCGACGAGATGGAGACCACCAGCGGCCCGCGCCAGCTCAAGGCCATCAAGCGCCTGGGTGTGGTGGAAGCCTTCCGCAAGTCGAAGAACCGCCCGCAGTGGATGGTCCAGGAAGTGATCCCGGTCATTCCGCCCGACCTGCGCCCGATGGTGCAGCTCGACGGCGGCCGGTTCGCCGCCAGCGACCTCAACGACCTCTACCGCCGGGTCATCAACCGCAACAACCGGCTCCGCCGCATCATCGAGATCAACGCCCCCGAGAGCATCATCAACCACGAAAAGCGGTTGCTCCAGGAGGCGGTGGATGCGCTGATCGACAACAGCCGCCGGCCGCGGCCGGTGACCGGCAGCAACAAGCGCCCGCTGAAGTCGCTCTCCGACATGCTCCGCGGCAAGGAAGGCCGGTTCCGCAAGAACCTGCTCGGTAAGCGCGTCGACTACTCCGGCCGCTCGGTCATCGTGGTCGGCCCGGAGCTGCACCTCTACCAGTGCGGCCTGCCCAAGGAGATGGCGCTCGAGCTGTTCAAGCCGTTCGTGATGAAGCGCCTGGTGGAAGAGAACCACACCAACAACATCAAGACGGCCAAGCGCATGGTCGACCGCCTCGACCCGCGGGTCTGGGACGCGCTCGACGACATCATCCGCCGGCACCCGATCCTGCTCAACCGCGCGCCCACGCTGCACCGCCTGGGCATTCAGGCCTTCGAGCCGGTGCTCATCGACGGCAAAGCGATCCAGATCCACCCGTTGGTCTGTCACGCCTTCAACGCCGACTTCGACGGCGACCAGATGGCCGTGCACGTGCCGCTGTCGGCGGCGGCGCAGGCCGAAGCGCGACTGCTCATGCTGTCGACGCAGAACCTGTTCTCGCCGGCCTCGGGCGACCCGCTGGTAGCGCCGTCGTACGACATTGTGCTGGGCTGCTACTACCTCACCCAAGAGGCCATCGACGCAGAAGGCAAGCTGATCACCGATGCGCCGGCGGCCCGCAAGTTCCGGGACATCCGCGAAGCGCTGATGGCCTACGAGGTCGGCGACACGCCCGTCCACGCGCACATCGAGTGCCGGGTCGAAGAGCTGGTCATCGACTCGCCGGCCGGTGAGCCGGACGACGAAGTCCGTCAGGCGGCAGCCTACCTGGGCGGCGAGATCAAGGAGATGGCCTACGGCGAGCCCGTGCTGCGGCACGGTGTCCGTCTGAGCCTCGACACGGCGTTGCAGGCGGCGTACGCCGAGTACGAGCGGCAGCTCCGCGAGCGCGAGTCGTCCATCCTCGACGAGGGCGAGCGCCCCGAGCCGCCCGGCGGCCCGATGGTCCGCCTGCTGGAGACCGCCGCGGAGGGCGTCGCCAGCTTCCTCAACGTGGCGCCGCGCCGCAAGGAGCAGTCCGAGGAGGACGCCAAGGCCCAGTTCGAACTGGCCGAAGAGAGCCTGCCGGAGGAGCAGCGGACGGCGCTCCAGCAGTTGCTGGGCACGGTCTGGACCCAGGTGGGCGCCTTCGGTTCAGCGGCTGAGATCCGGGCGCTGCACGGCGCGGTGACCGACTTGGCCGACATCGTCCGCGAGAGCGAGCGCAAGTTGCTCCGCAAGGTCGACGAGGGCTTGGTCGAGTTGCCCATCGAGGTCCTCGCCCAGCTCCGGCCGCGCCGCGTCAGCACCACCATCGGCCGCATCCTGTTCAACGAGGTGCTGCCGCTCGACCTGCGGGTCTGGGATCCGAAGGCCAAGAACTCGACCAACCGCCTGGTGCCGCGCAAGCAGCTCTCCGAACTGATCTCGCGCTCGTATGAGTCGCACGGGCAGCAGCGGTGCGTCCGCCTGCTCGAGGACATCAAGCACCTGGGCTTCGACTTCGCCACGCGGGCCGGCGTGACCATCGCGGTCACCGACCTGCCGATTCCGAGCACGCGCCCGCCGCAATGGCAGGACCATGCCGGCCAGCTCTACTTCGTGCGCCAGAACGTGCGCGAGTACCGCCCCGGCGCGTCGGCCGAAGAGGCCGCGCAGCGTGGCAAGGTCGTCAGCGTGGTGGTGCGCGAGCCGCTCGGCCTGGATATGGCCCGCGCTCGCACGGCCTTCACGGCGCGCGAGGAGGACAGCGCCGGCCGCCGGCAGGTACACTACGCGCAGGGCGACATCGTGGTCGGACCGGACGCGGTCAACCAGACCTACGCCGACCACCTGGAAGCCTTCGAGTTGGCGCCGGGCGACGTGCTCGACAGCCGCACCTCGATGGCCATCTGGCGGTGGCTCGACGAGCAGCGCCGGCAGGACTATGCCGCCGCCCAGCAACTCGAGGCCGAGGTGGCCGCGCGGCTGTGGGTCGGTGGTCGTGACGAACTGCTGAAGTGGACGGCGTCGGAAGTGGTCGCCATCGACGCCGACTACGAAGCCGGCGTGATGACCATCGGTGAGCGCACCGACAAGATCATCGACCTCTGGATGGACGCCTCCGACCGCGTCTACGACCTCCTGCTCGACGAGATCCGCAAGGACAACCCGGTCTACATGATGTCGGACAGCGGCGCTCGTGGCGGCAAGCGCCAGACGACGCAGTTGTCTGGTCTGCGCGGCCTGATGAGCGACCCGAGCGGCCGGCTGATTGAGGACCTGCCGATCAAGTCGAACTTCCGCGAAGGGCTGTCGCTGCACGAGTACTTCATCTCGACGCACGGCGCCCGCAAGGGTCTGGCCGACACCGCGCTCCGCACCGCTGACGCCGGCTACCTGACGCGCAAGATGGTCGACGTGGCGCAGGACGCCATCATCCGCGAGCACGACTGCGGCACGACCAACGGCATTCGGGTCACCACGGTCTGGGAAGACCAGCCGCGGCGGTGCCCGACCAGCCAGGCCGTGGTCCGGCATCTGGGCAACCACTGCAAGGTCGCCTCGGACATGCTGCGTCGCCTCGGCGAGCATCTGCACGTGGCGCCTGACGACTACGACATCCGCCTCGATGGCGAGATCGAGTACGTCAACGCCATCCGGCTCAAGGACGCCAAGGAGCTGCATCGCTACGAGCGACTGAGCCCCGACAACCCGCCGAAGGGCCTGGAGATCGACCGCGAGTACCGCTTCGAGGTGGCCGAGGGCTGGCTGCGCCTGCGGCCGCTGGCCACCGAGAAGAAGATCTGCGTCTCGCTCACCGAGCGGGTGGCCGGCCGCATCGCGGTCGAGCCGATCTACCACCCGGTCACCGGCGAGGTCTTGGTCGAGGCCGACGAGGAGATCTCCGACGAGATGGCCGAGCGGCTGGCCGAACGACTGCTGATCGAGGAGATCTCCATCCGCAGTCCGGCCACCTGCGACTGCCGCCGCGGCATCTGCGCCAAGTGCTACGGCCGCGACCTGGCCTCCAAGGCCGTGGTCAACGTCGGTGAAGCGGTCGGCATCATCGCCGCCCAGTCCATCGGCGAGCCGGGCACGCAGTTGACCATGCGCACGTTCCACACTGGTGGTGTGGTGGCGCGCCGGTTGACTGGTGTGCAGAACATCAAGCGCCGCAAGATGGACGCCATCAAGCAGATCAAGGACGACATGCAGTCCGGCCTGCTGACGGAAGAAGACCTCGGTACCGGCGAGCGCGAGCGCACCCGCGCCATTCAGGACATGCTCAAGGTGCTTGAGGATGCCTGCGGCGGTCTGCTGCGCGTGGTGGAGCTGTTCGAGGCGCGGCGCCCGAAGGGTGAGGCCATCACCACCGACGTCGACGGCATCGTGGTCGATGTGACCACCAAGGGTCTGCGCAAGGTGGTCATCCACTCGGTGCAGCCCATCACCGCCGACCCGCAGATCTTCAAGGGCGCGGTGGCCGCCGAGAGCATCCTGGACGGCCGCCGCACGGTCATCAAGGAAGGCAGCACCATCACCCGGAAGCTGCTCCAGACGCTCGACGAGGTCGGCCACAACACCATCGCCATCCGCAAGGAATACCTGGTGCCGCACCGCGGTGACCTGGAAGTGCGCAAGGGCGACCAGGTGCGCGCCGGTGACCGCCTCACGCCGGGTCCGCTGGATCCGGCCGAGGTGCTCGAGTTCAAGGGCGTCAAGGGCATCATCGGCTACATCGTCGAGGAGATCCAGAAGGTCTACCGCAGCCAGGGCGTGGGCATCAACGACAAGCACATCGAGATCATCGTGCGCCAGATGCTCCGCAAGCGCGAGGTGGTCTTCGGTGGCGACACCGACCTGCTGCCGGGCAACAAGATCGACCGCGCCGTGTTCGAGGAGGAGAACGAGCGCGTCGTCTCGCAAGGCGGGCGGGGCGCGGTGTCGCGCTTCTGCCTGCTGGGCATCACCGATGCCTCGCTGGCGACCGAGTCCTTCCTCTCGGCGGCGAGCTTCCAGAAGACCACCCGCGTGCTCACCGAGGCCGCGGTGCAAGGCAAGGAAGACCGTCTGCTGGGCCTGAAGGAGAACGTCATCATCGGCCGGCTGATCCCGGCCGGGACCGGCATGCCGATCTACCATGAGACGACCTTCGACTTCCGCGACATCTCGCGTGAGGACCTGGTCGGCGCCATGGGCCGCGAGGCCGAGGCCGACGAGCAGGAGGAAGCGGACCTGGCCGCCGAAATCCGCGACGTGGACGCCATCCGCCTGGACGAGGGCTTCGACGGCATCTCGCTGGACGAGCCCGACGAAGCCGACCTGGACATGGATGAGGGCGATCTCGACGGCGACGACGATGACTTGGAGGGCGTCGAGTACTACGACGAAGAGGGCCACGGCGTGTCCGACGCCCTGTTCGGCGGCGACGACGACGAACTCGGCGGGATCGACGAGGAATAGCTCGCTCCCTCTCGTCACGCGGTACGCTGACAGCGCCTCCGCCGGCCTCGGGCCGCGGAGGCGCTGTGGTTAGCAGGGACGGTGCGCGGCTGGGTCTCAGCCGGGAAAGCGACGCAGGTTGTCCGACGCCCACCTCTCGCCGATGTACCGGCAGTACCGGGAGCTGAAGCAGCGGCATCCCGGGCTCCTGCTGCTGTTCCGCCTGGGCGACTTCTACGAGCTGTTCGAGGCCGACGCCGAGACCGCCGCCGCCGCGCTCGAACTGACCCTGACCTCGCGCGAGATGGGCAAGGGGCGCCGCGTGCCGATGTGCGGCATCCCCTACCACGCGCTCGACCGCTACCTGCCGCGCCTGGTGCGCCAGGGGTTCCGCGCCGCGATCTGTGAGCAGGTCGAGGACCCGGCGCTGGCGCGTGGCCTGGTCAAGCGCGACGTGGTCCGCGTGGTGACGCCGGGCACGTTGACCGAAGACGCCATGCTCGACGCCGCCGCCAACAACTACCTGGTGGCCCTGGCGGACGCGCCGCGGCAGTTCGCCCTGGCCGTGGCCGACGTGTCCACCGGCTCGTTCCAGGTCACCGGCTTCAGCGGCGACGACGCGCGCGAGCGCCTGCTGGAGGAGCTGGAGCGCCTGCAGCCGGCCGAACTCCTCTGGCCGCTGAGCATGCAGGCGCCGACCCACTTCCAGGACGAACTGGCGCGCCGGACCGGTGGCGGCGTGACCGTGACCGAAGCCAGCGACCACGACGGCGTGGCGGCGGCCGAGCGCCTCTGCCGGCACTTCGGCGTGGCGAGCCTCCGCGGCTTCGGCCTGGACGATCAGCCACTGCTGGTCGAGGCGGCCGCCACGCTGCTGCGCTATGTGCAGGAGACCCAGCGCGATACCGCCGGCCAGATGAGCGCGCTGGCCGTCTACTCCACCCAGCACCACATGACGCTCGACGCGGCCACGCGGCGCAACCTGGAGCTGATCGTCACGCTCCGCGACGGGCAGCCCGGGCGCGGCACGCTGCTCTGGCTGCTGGACGACACCCGCACGCCGATGGGCGCCCGCCTGTTGCGCTCGTGGCTGTTGCGCCCCTTGACCGCCGTGGCGCCGATCACTGAGCGCCTGGACGCCGTCGACGCCATCTTCGGCAGCGTGCTGGCGCGCGCCGATCTGCGCACCGCGCTCGCTCGAGTGGCCGACCTCGAGCGCCTGGTGGCCAAGGCCGCCACGGGCCGTGCCCTACCCCGCGACCTGGTGGCGCTGCGCGAGTCGCTGCGCCACCTGCCGGCGATCCGCGACCTCGCCGGCTCGCAGAGCGCCGCGCGCCTGCAGGCCCTGGCCGCCTCCTTTGCTGACCTGGGCGAGCTGGTCGACCTGCTCGATGGCGCGCTGGCCGACGACCCGCCGGCGCAGCTCAAGGACGGCGGTGCCATTCGGGCCGGCTACAGCCCCGAGCTGGACGAACTACGCGCCATCAGCCTCGACGGCAAGTCCTGGATCGCCGCGCTCGAGGCCCAGGAGCGCGCCGCCACCGGCATCTCGTCGCTCAAGATCGGCTTCAACCAGGTCTTCGGCTACTACCTCGAAGTCACCCGCTCGAACCTGGCCTTGGTACCCGACCGGTATATCCGCAAGCAGACCCTGGCCAACGCCGAGCGGTTCATCTCACCCGAGCTGAAGGAGCAGGAAGCCCGCGTGCTCAGCGCCGAGGACCGCCGGGCGCAGTTGGAGCAGAGCCTGTTCGGTGAGATCCGCCAGATCGTCGCGGCGCAGGCCGACCAGATCCTGTCGACGGCGCGCGCCGTGGCCGAGATCGACGCGCTGGTCTCGCTGGCACAGGTCGCCGCCGAGCGCGGGTACGCCCGGCCGACGGTGGCCGACTCCGAGCGCCTGCACATCCGCAACGGCCGCCACCCGATTGTCGAGGCGACCCAGCCGCAGATTCCGTTCGTCCCGAACGATACCGAGCTCGACACGGCGAGCAGCCAGGTCCACATCATCACCGGGCCGAACATGGCCGGCAAGAGCACCTACCTGCGACAGGTGGCGCTGATCACGCTGCTGGCCCAGATCGGTTGCTTCGTGCCCGCGGACGAAGCGACCATCGGTCTGGTCGACCGCATCTTCACGCGCGTCGGCGCGCAGGATGACCTGGCCACCGGCCAGAGCACCTTCATGGTGGAGATGACCGAGACCGCCAACATCCTCCACCATGCCACGCGCCGCAGCCTGGTGGTCCTCGACGAGATCGGCCGCGGCACCAGCACCTACGATGGTCTCAGTATCGCCTGGGCGGTGGTCGAGTACTTGCTCGACCGCGGGCCGAAGACGCTGTTCGCGACGCACTACCACGACCTCAACGAGTTGGAGTCGCGCCTGGAGCGCATCGCCAACTACCGCGTGGCGGTGGCCGAGGAGCGCGATCGGGTTCGGTTCCTCCACCGCATCGAGCGCGGCGGCACCGACCGCAGCTACGGCGTCGAAGTGGCGCGCCTGGCTGGCCTGCCGTCGTGGGTCATCCGCCGGGCGCAGCAGATCCTGGTCGAGCTGGAGCGCGGCGCCGGCGACCGGCCGGACATCCCTGAAGCGCGCGCCGCCGAGCCGGTGCAGTTGGCGCTGTTCGGTGAGGCCGGGCCGCACCCGGTGGTGGCCGAACTGCGCCGCCTGGACGTGATGCGGTTGACGCCGATTGAGGCCATCAACCGCCTGTACCAGCTCCAGCAGATGGCCCACCAGGACGACTGAGCCCCCGTGGCGTCTGTTGCGGAACGGTTGGCATTGGGCCCGAATTAGCCTTGCCTCGCGCCCCCGACGAAGGCATAACACCAATACGGAGTTGAGACCGCTCCGCCGCCGACGGCGGGTGCGGTTGTGGCGACAGAGAGGAGGACAGCGTGAAGGCTGAACTTCGACTGACTGTCACACTGGGGAGAATGCCGCCTGATGGCTAGGCGGGATCGCCGCCCCAGAGCGGGCGGATCCCGCACCGGACTGATGCGGATCATATGCTTCCTGCGGGCCCCGCGTCTCTTCGCGAGACGGGGCCCGCGTGCCTTTGGGCGCCTCCGCCCGGTCCGGCCGGCACTGTTACGGAACTGTGTGCAATGGGCTAGAATTGACCTAGCGACGCCGCCCCGGATGAGGCATAACCCAAGTACGGAGCTGACAGCGTTGACCGGCGCGAGCCACCAGGCCGCAGGCGACACAGTCACCCGGGACATCGGCCGCTGACGGTGGTGACGGCTCGCGAGCCGCCCACAACTCGGCAAGGAGTATGGCCAGGCAAGGTCCGATCCGGGCTTCTGGCGCACATGGTCAACGGGTACTGTCATGGTGACAGGAAGGAGGACTGCAAGATGGCTGGTTTGCGACTGAATGTCCTTCTCGGGAGAATGCCACCGGATGGTTAGGCGGGATCGCCGCCTGAAGGCGCGCTGATCCCGCAGCGGACTCATCTGGTTCATAGGTTTACAGCGGGCCCCGAGCATCTCATGATGCGGGGCCCGCGTGCTTTGGTTGCCCCCGTCACGCGCCCGCAGATCGCGCCCCACCGGAACGGCTGGCACCACGTCGACCGTCTGCCGCCAGGTTCGGCGCACGCGTGGCCCCACCCCGGAGTCGGTCCCTCCGCCCGCGCCGGCCGCAGGTTGACTGCGTCGCCGAAGCCGCTCGCCAAGCCACTTCGCAGGCAACATATTGCAGAACTGTTGCCCGCGAGCCTGCGTCAGCCCTGGCGTCGCGGCCAGTCTGGTGTCATAACTACTTGTACGGAGTTGGCGGCGTCGACCGGCGAGGTCTCCTACCCGACGGCGGCACAGTCACCCGGGTCACCGGTCCGTGGTGGTGGCGACGGTCTGCGGGACCGTCCACAACTCAGCAGCGAGTATTATCCGCGAGGACCGTTCCGGGCCTCTGGCGCCACGGCCGACGCTGATTGTCTGCGTCGAGCGAAAGGAGAGCAGCGTATGGCTGAACTTCGGCGGCGTGTGACAAGTGGGAGAATGCCACCGGATGGCTAGGCGGGGTCGCCGCCCTCCGGGCGCAGGTACCCCGCGTCAGTGAATCTCGGTCCATAGGTTTGGCGGGCCCCGTCGCTGGTGGCGACAGGGCCCGCGTGCTTTTTGGGGACCTCGCCCGCGGCTCAGTCCAGCTCGCCGAACGGCAGCTTGGCCGGCATCGGCGCCGGGCGCTGGTAGGTGCCGTGGGGAACATAATCCGCACCGGACGCCGACGCGTCGAGGAAGCCCTGCATCAGGTCAAGTACGTAGAACGCCTGCTCACCATTGCAGCGGTAGGCCCGCCCGGTGCGGATGGCGCGAGCCATGTCGGCCAGACCCACCGCCCGACCATAGCCGGTGACGAAGGCGTGCGGCACTTCGACGAAGTCCGCGTCCTGCTTGCCCCGCACCTTCACGGGACCGTCGAAACCGTTCGGGTCGGGCACCAGCAGCGTGCCCTCGGTGCCGTAGATGGTGATCGGCGACTGCCCGTTGTACTGCCCGTAGAGACTGGCGAAGCTGGTCACCAAGGTGCCCACCGCGCCGCACTCGAACTCCAGCACGCCGCAGATGTGGTCCGGCGTCTCGACGCTGATCGGGGTGCCCTTGCGCGGCTCGCTGGTGATGATCCGTTCGGGGATCGCGATGCTGGCGATGCCCGACAGGCGCTTCACCGGACCGAGCAGGTTGAGCAGCGCGGTCAGGTAGTACGGGCCCATGTCGAACATCGGGCCGCCGCCCGGCTTGTAGAAGAAGTCGGGATTCGGGTGCCAGGACTCGTGCCCGCCACCCATCACGAAGCCGGTGAAGCTCACCGGGCGACCGATGCGGCCGTCGTCGATCACCTTGCGCGCCGTCTGCAAGCCGGCGCCGAGCACCGTGTCCGGCGCGCAGCCGAGCAGCTTGCCCTTCGCTTTGGCCGCAGCCAGCAGCGACTCGCCCTCAGCGCGGTTGATGCCGAAGGGCTTCTCGCCGTAGGAGTGCTTGCCGGCCTCCAGTGCCTGGAGCGTCAACGGCGCGTGGGCCTTCGGCACGGTCAGGTTCAGGACCACCTCGATCTGGTCGTCGGCGAGCAGCGCCTCGGGCGTCAGCACTCGCGGAATGCCGAACTCGGCCGCCTTGGCCTGCGCCTTCTCCTGGTCCAGGTCCGCACAGGCGACGACGTCGAGGAAAGGAAAGTTGGCGGCCATCTTGAAGTACGCCGCGCTGATGGCGCCGCACCCGATGACACCGACGGTGACTCGCTCCGACATGAGCACTGACCTCTCTGCTGGCCGGTCCGCGGCCGGCGGCGTCAGTGTATCACCGTCGTCGCGTTTGGTGCGGCCAACGGACAGGAAAGCAACGACCCGTGACGAGTGACCCGAACCCTCCCACCTGGCGCGAGCTGGTCTGCCAGGTCGCCGCCGACCAGGCCGGTGCACTGCTCGAGCGGCTGAGCGCGCTCGGCTGTGACCAGGTCTGGGTCGACCAGCCCTTGACCAACGAGCGCGTGCCCGACGGCTGGTTCGTCGAGCCGTCGCGCGCGGCCGTGGTGACCGTGCACGTCTATCCGGAGCCGGCTCGGTTGGCCTCGCTACCCGACGAGGTCGCCGACCTGGTGCAGAGCACCTACGAGCGCACCGTCGCCGTGGAGGACTGGCTGACCAGTTGGCGCGAGACGCGCCGCGTGGTGGAGTTGGCCGATGGCTGGTGCATCGCGCCGCCGTGGCTGGCGGCCACGACCGCCGCTCCCTCGCGCACCGTCGTCATCGATCCCGGCCTGGCCTTCGGCGTCGGCGACCACCCCACGACTCGTGATACGGCCCGGCTGCTCCTGGGCGCCGGCGTGGCCGGCGGCGCGGTGCTCGACCTGGGCGCCGGCTCGGGCGTGCTCAGCATATTGGCGCGGCGACTCGGCGCCACCCGGGTCGTCGCGGTCGAGATTGACGAACTCGCCGCGCGCGAGATCCCGCGGAACGCCGAGCTCAACCAGGTCAGCGGGATCGAGGTGTGCTGCGGTGACGCTGCCGGTGCCGACCTGCCCGGTCCCTTCGACGTGGTTCTGGTCAACATCGGCGCGCGCGAGGCCAAGTCGCTGGCCGCGCAGGTCGACGCGCTGGCCGCCCCCGACGGGCGCGTCATCCTCTCCGGCATCACCACGTGGTCGATGGCGCAGGTCGATCGCGTCTACGCCGAACTCGGTTGGCGGACGCGCCGCCGCCGCCGCTGGCAGAGCGAATGGGTGACCTCGCTCCTGGCTCGCGAGTCGGCCGCTGGAGCCACCGCGCGCACGGCGTGATCCGCCGCGTAACATGGCGAAGATCCGCTCGCCGAGCGGCCTGTCAGGCTGCCCGGAGCGAATCTCGGACTCGTCTCAATTCGACTTGACAGGCGTCTTGCGAAAGTCCTATACTCCCCGTTGTCGCGGCCAGGCCAGTCCGGGAGCGACCACCCCCGAACCTGATTGGGCAGTGCTCGGCGGTGAGCGGAAGGGCCTGGAAGAGAGCGTGAGGTGGGCCGTCGAGCCTGCCGAAGCGGTGTCACTTCCTTGGGAGCAGACAGGATGCTGGACTGCGGCGGCACGTCATGGACGCCAACCAGTGGTGGTCGCTCTTCGGAGCTCGACGACATAGCCCTGGTCCGCAAAGCACAGGCCGGCGATCGCGAAGGGGAACGGTCCCTGCTCGACCGGTACCGCGGACTGGTCCGCAGCACGGTGCAGCGTTACTATCTGGTGGGCGCTGAGCGTGAGGACCTGCTCCAGGTCGGTATGATCGGGCTCTGGCAAGCGATCACGGACTTCCGCGAGGACCGCAACAACAGCTTCAAGTCCTTCGCGCACATCTGTATCAAGCGGCAGATCATCACGGCGGTGAAGGCGGCCACGCGTCAGAAGCAGTTGCCGCTCAACACCTCGTTGAGCCTCGACACGCCGCTCAACCGCGACTCGCCGGAACACACCCTGGGCGACGTGCTGCCCACCGACAGCAGCGCCGATCCGGCGGACCAGATCATCTTCTTCGAGACCAAACGCGTGCTGGAGCACCGGCTGCACACGTCGCTCTCCGAGTTCGAGATGAACGTGCTGCTGGCCTACAAGGAAGGGCGCTCCTATCGCCAGATGGCCGACCAGCTCCGCTGCACGGTCAAGTCGATCGACAACGCTCTCTCGCGCGTCAAGCGCAAGCTGTCGGCCTTGACCACCGAGATCTGGCACGCGTAGCCGCGCCTGAGCCGTCCCGAATCACAACGCCGCACCGAGCCCGGTGCGGCGTCCTCGTTGGTGGCGCATCGGATGGTCGGCGCGCCGCTCAGCCCGGGCACGCGCGATGGAGGCTGAGGACACTGGCTCAGCGCGTGCGGAGACCCGACTGGGCCGCCACCGGAGCGCATCGCCTGGGCACAAGAAGGCGTCTGGGACCCGCCTAGCCTACCCCACGCGGCGCGGAGATCAGACGTACAGCCCGCCGCTAGCCCTTGCAGGCGCGATAGAGGCCGATCAACTGCTCGAGCAGATCACAGATGCTGTCGAGCACGCCCGGACCGGCGGCCACGGCGTCGTCGATGGCGATGGCGGACTCCACCGTCAGGATCAGCCCCTCGTCGGCAGACGCTTCGTTGAGCCGCTCCAGCAGCGCTTCCACCGTGTCGTTCTCGGTGGTCGACCCACGGTCGAGACGCAAGCCATCGTCGTCACCGCGGACGGTTTCCTTCTCGGCCTCGCTCCACGTCACGCCGCTCCAGCTCAGTTCCACCTGCTCGCCCACCAACAGATCGGTCAGCAGCGTAGCCGTGGCTTCGTCCTCGCCCAGCACCGTCAACAGGCGGTCCCAGGCGGTCGAGCCCTCAGCGGCTTCAGCCGGCCGGTGGATCGACAGACCGTAAGCCAGCGACGTAGCGCTCGTCTTCACGTAGAACTGCACCGAATCGCCGAGGAACTCCTGGGAGGCCTCTTCGGGCGAGGTGACATAGCAGACGGTCTGCTTGTTGGGCGCCCACGACTCGAACGCCTCGCCGGTGCGGTCGCCCAGGGTCTGGGCCAGCACACCGCCCAGGCCGGTGCGGGACCGCCAGGTGGTGCCGGAGACGTTGCCGTGGAAGTCCTGCACGGTGAACCCGTCGAACTTGGCGCGGCGGCGGCGCTGACGGACCGGCTTGGCGGCGGTCCGGCGCTCCTCCGGCGGCTGGCTGGCAATCTCCTGCTCGCGGCGGAGGTTCCGCACGATCCGCTCTTGGAGCTCTTCCTCGACCTCTTGCAGACGTCCGGTATCGGTATACCGGATGACTAGAGTCGGGGTCTTGACCTCGACCACCTCGTATTCGCCGAGACGGTTGGCGTAGGTCTCGCCCGTCTTGAAGAAGTCGCCCATGAGCACGTTCCTCGGTCGCTGAATGTGAAGTATTCAGGATAACACAAGAGCAGTACCGCGCCAAGGCGCCCTGCGGCGGCGATCGCGTCGCCGGACGGCAGACCTCGCACCGCCCTGACGGGTCGGCCCGCCGAAGCCACAATGTGAGCCGGAGGCAATGATTGCCCTGCCCCACTGAGACCCCGCTCCACCGCGCGGCCCGCACGTGCCCGACCGCGCACCCCGCGCGGTGGCAGGCGGTGGTCGCGCGTTACCAGACGCCCGCCTATGGAGCCGCGGCGGTGCAGGTCGCCAACTCGTATGGTGGCCTGCTGCTGTGCTGGTGGCTGGCCTACCGTGCCATCGGCGTGGCCTGGCCGCTGGCCGTGCTGCCGATCCTGCTCGCCGCCGGGTTTGTGGTCCGCATCTTCATCATTCAGCACGACTGTGGCCATGGCTCGTTCACGCCGTCACGCGCCCTGAACGACGTGATCGGCCACCTGTGCAGCCTGGTCACGCTGACGCCATACCTGAGTTGGCGTCACGACCATGCCGTCCACCACGCCACCGCGGGCAACCTGGCACGCCGCGGCACCGGCGACATCTGGACCATGACCGTCGCGGAGTACCAGGCCGCCGGTGCGCTGCGTCGCTGGTGGTACCGCACGTACCGCAGCCCCGGGGTGCTGTTCGTGATCGGCCCGGTGGTCCACTTCGTGCTGATCCAGCGGTTCACCACCGGCCTGCCCCCCAAGCTGCGCCGCGAGCGCCGCGCGGTCCACCTGACCAACCTGGCGCTGCTGCTCGAAGCCGTGCTGCTGGGCCATGTCTTCGGCTGGCCCGCCTTCCTCGCGGTGCATCTACCGATTGCCTTCGTCTCGTCGTCAGCCGGCGTCTGGCTGTTCTACGTGCAGCACCAGTACGAGCAGGTGTATTGGGCCCACGGCGACGACTGGGACTATGCGGCCGTCGCGCTGCGCGGTAGTTCATACTACCGTCTGCCGCGGTGGCTGCAGTGGTTCACGGGCAACATCGGCTTCCACCATGTCCATCATCTCAGCCCGCGCATCCCGAACTACCGCTTGCAGGCCTGCCACGAGGAGAACGACCTGTTCGCCGCGGTGCCCGTCATGAGCGTGCGGGCCAGCCTGGCGAGCATCCCGCTGGCGTTGTGGGACGAGACGGCGCAGCGCCTGCTGAGCTTTGGCGACGTGCGCCGCCGGCCGGCGGGAAGGAAGCCGACGGCCGGCTGCGAACCGGGCGATGGGCATCGCCTGCAAGGAGCAACAGATGGGTAAGCAAGCCGGCATGGCCGCCGCTGCACCGCGCGCCATGGGGCCTTATTCGCACTACAACATTGCCAACGGGTTCGTCTTCGTGTCGGGCATGGGCCCAATCGAGCCGGCGACCGGCGAACTCAAGCTCGGCAGCATCGCGGACGAGACGCGGCTGACGATGGAGAACCTGGGCCACATCCTGCGCGCGGCGGGCACCGACTATGACCAGGTGGTGCGCTGTACGGTCTTCCTCAAGGATCTGGGCGACTTCCAGGCGATGAACCAGGTCTACGGTGAGTTCTTCCCAGCGAATCCGCCGACGCGGACCACGGTCGGCGCCGACCTGCTGGTGGGCATCAAGGTCGAGATCGACTGCATCGCGGCCCTGCCACAGGAGTAGCCGATGCTGTGGGGTGAACTGAAGTGGCGCGAAGTCGCCGCGTGGGACAAGGACGTTGTGGTCGTCGTGCCGCTGGGCTCGTGCGAGCAGCACGGCGAGCACCTGCCGGTGCTGACCGACACCTTCCTGGTCAGCACCGTGGCCGAGCGCACGCGAGCCCTGCTGCCCGCGGACCGTTACCTCTGGCTGCCGACGCTGTGGCTCGGCTGCAGCGAACACCATCGCGCCATGCCGGGCACGGTCAGCCTGCCCGGCGATGTCTATCTGGCCGTCGTGGAGCGCGTGCTCGAAGGACTGGTCGCCGATGGCTTCAGCCGCATCTTCCTGCTGAACGGCCATGGCGGCAACGTCGTGCCGGCCAGCCAAGCGCTGTACAACGTTTGCCAGCGGCACAACCGGCCCGACCTCTGGATCGTCCTCGGCTCCTACTGGACCACCTGCGCCCAAGCGATAGCCCAGGTGCCGCTGATGGAGACACCGCGGCTGACCCACGCCTGCGAGTATGAGACCTCGATGATGCTGGTAGCGCGCCCGGACCTGGTCGACCTGGCCCGCGCGCGCGGTGGTCTCCGCCCGTTCGCCAGCAAGTGGTACGACTCGACCGGCGGTGGCCGCGTCATTGCGGCGCGCGGGTTCCACCAGATGACCACCAATGGGGCCATGGGTGACCCGACGCTCGCCCGCGAGGACAAAGGCGAGGCGCTGTTCGCGGCGATTGCGCCGGAACTGGCCGAGTTCCTGACCGAGTTCGCTGGTTGGCCGCCGCTGGGCGAGTAGTCCGCCCAGCGGCGAGTGCGCTACCGGCCGGCCGGTAGCGCATAGATGGGTCGGCCGTCGTCGCCTGGCTCGGTGACGAGTTGCCCGGACGCCACCAGGCCGTCGAGCGCCGCGGTGACGACGTCGATCTCCATGCCCAGCAGCGTGGCGATGTCGGCGGCCGCCGCGCGGCGCGTCGTCCGGAACGTCGCCAGCATCCGTGCGCCCAGGCCGCCACCGAGGCTCTCGGTGGCCACATCGGCCGCGACGCGATCGAATACCGGCCCTTCGGGCCCGAGGCGGTAAGGCTGCGCTTCAGCGGCCGGCGCGCCTTCGTGCTTCAGCACCCGCAGGCGCCACCGCCGCGGCGGATCGTCCTCTTCGAGCGCGATCACCATGGCAGCGCGATGCGCGGCCATCGCCAGCCAGCCGCCCGGCGGCAAGGCCTCTTCGGTGGCGACCAACAAGCCACACGCGCCGGCGTTGGCCAGCGCCCGGTCCAGGCGCTCGAGGGTCGCCCGCAGCCGCGGCTCATCGGCGCCGGCGGTGAGCCCGTCGAGATCGTCGATGACCACCAGCCGGATCGTGCCGCCCAACTCGGCCTCGATCAGCCCGAGCACCTCGTCGGCCTCGGATTCGAGGAGACGCGGGCCAAGGTCGACATAGCGAGGGCGCGGCTCGGCGTGCCGGCGCGCCACCGCTTCGGGGCTGCCCTTGAGGGCCAGGAAGTAGACGGCGTCTTCACCAACCGCACGGCACACGCGGTGGGCCAGCAGCGACTTGCCGCTACCAACGGGCCCGCTCAGTACCACCAGTCCGCCGGCAGGTAGACCACCGCTCAGCACACGGTCCAGCGCACGGTCGCCCGTGGGCAGCCGAGAAGCGCCTGTCATTTCAGGCATTGTTCACGTCTCCTTGGTCCCCGTACCATCCCGCCAGCGCAGATCGAGTTGGCGCGCGGCTCGCACCTCGTCCAGTCGGCGCACCGGTGTGGTGTGCGGCGCACCATGCACCCAGTCGGGCCGCTCCCGAACTTCCGCGGCGATGGTCAGCATCGCCGCGGCAAAGGCCTCCAGAGTCTCCCGCGTCTCTGTCTCCACTGGCTCGATCAGCAGACATTCTTCCACAATCAGGGGCCAGTATATGGTCGGCGGGTGGAATCCAAAGTCAATTAAGCGTTTCGCAACATCCAGCGTGCCCGATCCCAGCTCCTTCTGCCGTCGGCCGGACAGCGCGAACTCGTGCATGACACGCCGCCCGTAGGGCACGTCGTACTCGTCCGCCAACAAGGCCCGCAGGTAATTCGCGTTGAGCACGGCGTCGCCGCTCACCTGACGCAAATCATCGGGCCCATGCGCCCGTAAGTATGATAGTGCCCTCAACAGCACCCCGAAGTTACCTCCGAACGACATAAGCGGGCCGATCGTCGTCTCATTGGCCTCCTGCCACCGGTAACGGTCACCGTCGCGGACCACCCGCGGTTGCGGCAGGTAAGGCACCAGCGCCGGCCCGACGCCCACCGGACCGGCGCCCGGGCCACCGCCGCCGTGCGGCGTGGAGAAGGTCTTGTGGACGTTGACATGGACCACGTCGAAGCCCATGTCACCGGGCCGAGCCCGTCCGACGATGCCGTTGAGGTTGGCGCCGTCGTAGTAGAGCAACGCGCCGGCCTCGTGGAGCAGGCGGCTCACTTCGAGGATTTGGTCCTCGAACAGACCCAGCGTGTTGGGGTTGGTGAGCATCAGCGCCGCGGTACCATCATCGACCACGCGGCGCAGATCGTCCAGGTCCAGACCGCCGCGCTCGCTGGAGCGCACCTGCTGGATGTCGAAGCCGACCAGCGCGGCCGAGGCCGGATTGGTGCCGTGCGCGGCGTCCGGCACGATCACCGTGCGCCGGGCGTCGCCGCGGGCGCGGTGGTAGGCCTGAATGACCATCATGCCGCCCAGCTCGCCATGCGCACCGGCCGCCGGCACCAGTGAGAAGGCGGCCATGCCGCAGACCTGGCACAGCGCCCGCTCCAGCTCCCAGAGCACCGCCATGGCGCCTTGCACCGTGTCGCTCGGCGCCAGCGGGTGCGCGTTCAGGAAACCAGGTTGCGCAGCCACCCGCTCGTTGATCTTCGGGTTGTACTTCATGGTGCAGCTACCGAGCGGGTAGAAGCCCACGTCGACGCCGAAGTTGCGCCGCGACAGCGCCACGAAATGGCGCACCACCTCCGGTTCGGCCATTTCCGGCAGCGCCGCCGGCGTCTCGCGGCGGAGCGGCGCCGGCAGCAGCTCATCCAGAGCCACCTCGGGCACGTCCGACGGCGCCACCACCGGACTGCGCCGGCCCGGCACCGATTGTTCGAAGCTCAGTTTCATGCTGCCCTCACCCTCTCGCCGCCAGCGCCGACCACACGGCCACCAGGCCGTCCATCTCGGCGCGCGTCCGCTGCTCCGTGGCACACAGCAAGAGGCCCTGGCCGAGACCTGGGTCCCAGTCGGCCAGGCGCCAACCGGCCAGGTAGCCGGCCTCACGGGCCACGGCCTGCCAGCGCGCGGCATCCGGCACCGACACCGCGAACTCGTTGAAGTGCGGGCCCGGCGTCAGGGGCGCCACACCGGGTAGTTGCAGCAGTTGCTGGCGCAGGTAGTCGGCGTGGCGCAGGTTGACCTCGGCCAGTTCGCGTATGCCGTGGCGGCCGAGCAGCGTCAGGTAGATGGTCGTGCGGAGCGCCATCAGCGCCTGGTTGCTGCACACGTTACTGGTCGCCTTCTCGCGCCGGATGTGCTGTTCGCGGGCCTGCAGCGTCAACACAAAGCCTCGGCGACCTTCGGCGTCCACGGTCGCGCCGACGATGCGGCCCGGCATCTTGCGCACCAGCGCGTCGGTCACGGCCATGTAGCCCAGGTAAGGACCGCCGAACTGCAGCGGGATGCCCAGCGGCTGGCCGTCACCGACACAGATGTCGGCACCCATCTCGGCCGGCGTTTTGACGATCGCCAGGGCGAGTGGGTTGGCCACCACGATGAGCAAGGCGCCGTGGCGATGGCAGAGCTCGCCGGCGGCGGTGTAGTCGACAATCTCGCCGAGCGCCGTCGGCAGTTGGACCAGCAGCGCCGAGGCGCCGTCGGCCAGCGCCACCTCGAGGTCGTCGAGCGTGAAGCGGCCGAGGGCGTCACCGATGGTGGCCAGCGGGTACTGGGCCGCACGGGCGTAGCTGCCGACGGCGGCCCGCACGCGCGGGTTGACGCCCGAGGACAGCACGAACCGGCCGCGGTGGGCCTGGCGTTCCGCCATGAGCAACGCTTCCCAGGCCGCCGTGGCGCCGTCGTAGAGCGACGCGTTGCTGACGTCCAGACCGGTCAGCTCGCAGATCATGGTCTGGTATTCGTAGATCGCCTGCAGCACGCCCTGGGTCATCTCCGGCTGGTACGGCGTGTAGCCGGTGTAGAACTCGGCCCGCGAGGCCAGCTCGTCGACGGCGGCCGGCACGTAGTGGTCGTAGGCTCCGGCGCCGAGGAAACAGACCATCTGCGCCGCCGGGTTCTGACGGGCGAGTTGGTCGAACCAGCGGGCCAACTCCGGCTCGTTGAGGCCGGGCGGCAGATCGAGCCGCGGGTTGCGAATGGCCTCGGGGATGTCGGCAAACAGCTCCTCGACGTCGGTCACGCCGATCCGGGCCAGCATGGCGGCGCGGTCGGCGGCGACGTGTGGTTGGTACTTCAACGCTGCCTCGCTTTCGGCTGGCGGCTCCGGGTGGGCGCCCACGGCGGCTTGACCGTCGGTCCGTGGCCGGCCTACAATCGACTCGACATGCGCCAGGCCGGTCGTGCGGTGATCATGACGCTGCTCTTGGCGACGGCCATGGCCGCCGCGGAACCGCTGTGCCGGACCACTCGGATCGGGATCGAGACACCCGACTGCTGGCTTGAGCCGACCGCACCCGTGGCGATCGACCCCTGGCGGGGTGCGATCCACCCCGAACGGGTCAACGAAGAAGCCGCCTTCACCTACCATTTTAGGGCCATCGGCGCAAATCCCCGACTCCTGTTTGCGTTTCGCGCCGTAATGGCCGGTGGCGCCGACCAGGTCACCTGTCTCGCCGCGCGCGATGGTCGCACCTTCCAACCGGTGGCCCGGCAGACGCGCCGCGAGCAAGCGCACGAGGTCGACCTCGGCACCTGGCTCGCCGCCGGTGGCGCCGTCTGGGTCCGGCTCTGCCTGCGGGCCGCCAACCGCGCGTCGGACGTCGCGGTCACCGCGCTGGCCTGGCGCGGCCAGGACGTGGCGCTGATGTCACCCGCTGATGTCCGCTTGCCGCGGAGCACCTGGCTCTACCCGGCCTGGGCTGCCCACCAGGCCCGCCGTTACGCAATGGGGCTGCCGCCCGAGCGCTGGGCGGCCACCGGGCCGGGGCGCGTGACGCTCCCGCTGGCCTCGCGCTGGCAAGCCGATGGTGGCGGCGACGCCCGCCTGGCCACGGCCTGGTTCAGTGGTGAGCGCCGGCCGGTCCGCGTGCGGCAGTTGCTCAGCCCGGCTGGCCGGAACGGCGCGCGGGTCACGCTCGACGGCGTCGACTGCGCGGTTCATGCGCTGCCGTATCTGCCGCTGGGCGCCCGACTGCCCGACTGGCTCGTCGGCGAGGTGGTGCCACCGTTGCGCCTGGTCGGTGTGCCGGCTGCGGCCGAGCCGCAGTTGCTCGAGACCGGTCTGCTGGAGATCCGGCACCTCCTGGCGGCGCGCGATGAGCTGGACGCGGAGCGCTGGCGGCTCGACCTGACGGTGGTTAACCATTCACCGCAGCCGCGCGACGGCGCCATCCGCGCCCTATGGACCGCCGACGAGACCTCGGCGACGCTGGCCGCCTATCGCTTCGCGCCGGGCGCTTCCTTGGCCACCGTGTTCCTCGACGCCGGCGGCGGGGCGCCACGGCTGACCGTCGAGTTGGCCGACGGCGACACGCTCTCGGACCGGCTGACCACGCGCGTCGCCCGGCCCGAAGGCCACTTGACCCACGCGGGCTGGGCCAGCGGCGAGCAAGTTCGGCCCGTGCTCGACGGCCGCTGGCACGACCCGGCCGGCTGCCTGAGCCTGGCCGGCCGTCAGGACGCGGTGGCGGTGTTGGCGGCGCCGGTCGAGCCAGCCCTCATGGCGTTGGCCGAGGACGTTGGCGCACGGGTGCTGATCGAGGCGCCCGACGCGCTGACGGCGCTGTGCCAGGAGTGGCAGTACGGCGGTCGGCCGCCGTTGCTGGCGGTGGCGATGCGGCCTTGGCAGGCCGCGGCGGAGTGACCGTGCGCGCATTCCTGGTTGGCTTGGCGACCGTCCTCGCTGTCGGCATCGGCAGCGGCGCCATGGCGTTCCAGGCCCTGCGCCGCCAGGTCGACGCCGTGCGTGCCGACTTGCCGAAGGTCGCCGAGCCCGGCACCTACCGACCGGGGCAGAAGACGCGCCTGCTGGCCGCCGATGGCTCGCTGCTGACCGAGGTCTACCGCGAGAACCGCGAAGCCGTGCCGCTGGCGCAGATCCCGCGCTGGCTGATCGACGCCACCATCGCCGCCGAGGACCGCCGCTTCCGGACGCACACCGGCATCAGCCCGCGCGACATCGCCCGCGCCGGCGCGGCCAATCTGGCGCAGGGCCGCGTCACGCAAGGCGCCAGCACCATCACGCAGCAGTTGGTGCGCGATCTCTACCTCAGCCGCCGCCGCCAGCTTCGCCGCAAGATCGGCGAGGCGTTCCTGGCCATCGAGATGGAGCGGCGCTACGCCAAGGACGAGATCCTCGAGCTCTACCTCAACGAGGTGAACTACGGCAAGGGGCTCTATGGCGTGCGCACCGCGGCCGCAGCCTATTTCGGCAAGGAGCCGCAGCACCTGACGCTGGCCGAGTGCGCCGCGCTGGCCGCCGTGCCCCAGCGGCCGACCAGCTACCACCTGTTCGCCGACCTCGACGGCGCAGTGACCCGTCGCAACGCCGTGCTCAAGCGCATGTGCGAACAGGGCTACATCGGCGCCGACCTGCGCGACGCCGCAGCGAAGGCCAAGCTCGTGGTGCAGGCCTACGCCCCGCCCGACTGGCGTCCGCGGCGGGCGCCGCACTACACCTCCTGGGCCGTGCGTGAGGTGGCGCAGCGGCTCGGCGAGGACCGGCTGTACGCCGGCGGCCTGAAGGTCTGGACCTACCTCGACCTGCGGTTGCAGGCCGCGGCGGTGGACGCCGTCGCCGCCGCCGTTCGCGCCGCGGCCAAAGGTGGCGCCTCCGAAGGCGCCGCGGTGGTGGTTGACCCGCGCAGCGGCGCGCTGCTGGCCATCGTCGGTGGCCTCAACTGGGACGATTCGCAGTTCAACCGCGCCACGCAGGCCAAGCGACAGCCCGGCTCGGCGTTCAAGCCCTTCGTCTACGCCGCCGCCCTGGACCGCGGCTACCGGCCGAACGACCGGGTGACCGATGCACCGCTGGCACTCCCCGTCGGCGCCGGCCGAACTTGGCGGCCGACCAACTACGACCACCAGTACCACGGCGAGGTGACGCTCACCGAGGCGCTGGCGCAGAGCATCAACATCCCGGCGATCAAGGTGCTCCAGAGCGTGGGCGCCGACGTGGTCGTCGAGTACGCCCACCGCCTGGGGGTGCGCTCACCGCTCCGGGCGGTGCCCTCGCTGGCGCTGGGCACCAGCGAGGTGACGCTCCTGGAGCTGACCTCGGCCTACGGCGTCCTGGCGGCCGGCGGCTTCCGCGCCGAGCCCACCTGCATCCGCCGCATCGAGGATGCCGACGGCAAGGTGCTGTATAGCGATCCGCAGACCACCGCCGGTGTCCTCTCGCCGCAGACCTGCTACAGCCTGGTGACCATGATGCAGGAGGTGATGCGCTCGGGCACCGGCCGGCCGGCCGCCATCGACAGTCCCTGCGCCGGCAAGACCGGCACCACCCAGCAGGAGCGCGACGTCTGGTTCGTCGGCTTCACGCCCGGCCTGGCCTGCGGCGTGTGGCTGGGCAACGACGACAACCGGGCCATGCACGGGGTTTCCGGTGGCGGCGATTGCGGGCCGGCCTGGCGCCGCATCGCTCGGGCGGCACGGACGCGCGGCGGCCCGGCCGACTTCACCTACCCGCACTGGGTGACGCCGAACGATCCGCGCTCGAGCGCCCGCATCGGCGCCAAGGTGGAGATTAGCAGCCATCTGGCGCGGCTGGAGCTACGCGTCTGCCGCGACAGCGGGCTGCTCGCCACACCGCGCTGCCCCACCCCGGTCACGCGCGGCTTCGAGCCCGGCCTGGAACCGACCGAGCGCTGTCCGCTGCACGAGGGGCCGCCCACGGCGCCCGACGACACCAAGCCCACGCCCGACCTGCCACCGGAGGAGCGCTGATGCTACCCTCGGTGATGCCGGTCGCTGTCGAGGAGCCCCGCCCGATCGACCACTATGGCCGCGTGGCCGGGCTCGTCGCCGCCACCATCATCGTCGTCCTGGCCCTGGCGGCGCGCCTGTGGGTCCTGTCGGTGGTCCGCTTTGCCACCTACGAGCAGCAGGCCAGTCACAACCGCATCCGGCTGGAGCCCACCGATGCGCCGCGCGGCGGCATCTTCGACCGCGGCGGCCAACTGCTCGCCGGCAACCGGCTGGCCCCGCGCGTCGTCCTGTTCGACTTGGCGCCGCGTCACCGCAAGCAGCGGCACCTCAACCCGGCGGCGGTGCTCCAGCCGTTCGAACCGTTCGGCGCCGCCGATCTGCCCACGCCGACGGTCGCCGACCAGTTGGCCTCGCTGGCGGCCCTGCTGCAGTTGAGCGCCGACGAGTTGGAGACCATCCGCGCTGCCCTGGCCGACCCGCAGCGGCCTCGCTTCGCGCCGGTGGTCGTCCGCGACGATGTCGATCCGGTGGCGCTCTGCCAGATTGAGGAGCAGCGCTGGCGACTGCCGCTGGTGGCCATCGAGCGCGTGCCGCTACGCTCGTACCCCGCCGGCGCGGCCGTGGCCCATCTGACCGGCTACGTCGGCGCCATCTCGCCGTCCGAGCTGACCGCGCGGCGCGCGGAGCAGGACCGCCGGATCGCCGAACTACAGCAGCAGGTGTCGACGGCGCGGCGCAGTTACCGCAACGACCAACTGCCCCAGTTGCAGCGCCTGCTCGACCAACTCGCGGTGGCGCAGCGGCTGCGCAGCCGCATCGACAGCCAGGTCGGCAAGACCGGACTGGAATCGTGCTATGAGGCCCTGCTGACCGGTGAGCCCGGCCTGCGCACCTGGAAGGTCAACGCGCGCAACGAGCCGGTCGAGTTGCTCAGCACCACGACCGGCGAGGCCGGCCGTTCGCTGGTGCTCAACTGCGACCTGACGTTGCAGAAGGTCGCCGCGCGCCGGATGGCCGGGCGCCGTGGCTCGGTCGTGGCGCTCGATCCGCGCGATGGCGCGGTGCTGGCCCTGTACAGCAGTCCCAGCTTCGATCCGCAGGCGTTCGTACCGCGCATCTCCAGTACGGCCTGGGCCGATCTGGTGGAGAACCCCGCGCACCCGTTGCAGAACCGCGCCACGCGCTGCATCTTCGCGCCGGGCTCGACGTTCAAGCTGGTCACCGCGGCGGCCGGCCTCAAGGCCGGCGCCATCACCGCCCGCACCGGCGCGGTCTGCGGCGGCGGCATGAAGGTCGGCTCGATGTTCAAGCGCTGCTGGCAGACTCACGGCGGCGGCATCGACCTGCAGCGCGCGCTGACCGTGTCGTGCGACGTGTTCTTCTACCAGGCCGCGCTGAAAATGGGTCCTGACCCCATTCGGGCGATGGCCGAGTCGTTCGGCCTCGGGCGCCCGACCGGCATCGACCTGCCCGGCGAGGCCGCCGGGCGGCTGCCGACCGACGAGTGGCACCACCAGCACCACCGCCGCGACTGGTACGCGGGCGACACCGCCAACATCTCCATCGGTCAGGGCGACATCGCCGCCAGCACGCTACAGATGGCGCAGGTGACCGCGGCGGTGGCCAACGGCGGGCGCGTCTATCGGCCGCAGGTGGTGCGCTCGGTACGCACCCGCGACGGACGCACCGAACGCCCCTGGAAGCCCGAACTGGTGCGCCGCCTACCGCTTGCGCCGGAGCACCTCGAGCGCATCCGCCGCGGCCTGCGCGGCGCGGTGCAGTCCGGCACGGCGCGCCCGGTGGCGCTGCCCACCATCGCGGTGGCCGGCAAGACCGGTTCGGCCGAGGACCCGCCGCGCCGCCTGCCCCACGCCTGGTTCGTCTGCTTCGCGCCGTTCGAGGCGCCACAGATCGTCGTCGCCGTGATGGTGGAGAACGCCGGCCACGGCGGCGAGAACGGCGGTCCGGTCGCGCGGGCCCTGCTGGAGCAGTACTTCGCCGCCAAAGGACTGACCCCGTGAACCACGCCGTCGCCACCGCACATCTCCGACAAGCCCAACAGCATTCCTGGGGCGGCCGCCATGACCAGGCCTTGGCGGCCCTGGACCAGGCGGCGGCCGGGCCACCCACCGTCGCGCTGGCGGTCCAGGGCGCGCTGGTGCAGTCGCGCGCCGAGGGACCCGAAGCAGGTTTGGCCTGGCTGGACCGGATGCCCGCGGAGCACCGGGCCGGTGCCGTCGCACGGCTGTTCGCTGGTTTCCTGCTGGCGCGCCTCGGGCAGACGGCCGAGGCCGTCGCGCTCCTGGAGCCGGTGGCCGCGGCGCAGCCGGACAACCGCGTGGTGGCCTCGGCGCTGGCCTATGCGCGCCTGCGGGACGGTCAGGGCCACGCGGCGGCGCGCCTGCTGGCGGCCGGTCTGGGCGACAACCTGGAGGTGCTGAGCTGGGTGTGGCTCGAACTGGAGCGCGCCGCGCTGGCCGAACCGGTGCCGGCCGAGCCGGTGCCGACGCCGTGTGCCGCGCCGCCTGGCGGCGCGCGCGCC
>CAZHGD010000053.1:0-41718 GCA_964531735.1 uncultured Fimbriimonadaceae bacterium
TGGCGACGGCCACCGCGCCGCCACCGCGCCAGGAGGTGCTCGCCGCCGCCCCGAGACGCCCGCCGCACCCGTTGGTGGCGGCGCTGGCCGACCCGCGCGCCGGCCAGTTCCGGACGGTCAAGTCTGGCCCACGCGAGCTCGATCTGCTGGTGCTGACGCCCGATGGCAACCTTCCGGCGCCCGACACCGCCCAGCGTCCGCTGGTCGTGGCGGCGGCCGACGACCGGCCGCCGTCGGGCGTGAACCGGCTCTGGTCGGCGCTGCCGGCCGACGACGCGTTGTTCCTCCGACCGCACGATGTGCGACGCTGGTGGCGTGACCTGGCCATCCCACCAGCGTGGATCGAGCAGCGCGGCGACCGGGTGGCGGCCATCTGGCTGCCGCCCGCGGTGCGCGCCGGCTGGGAGGCCCGTCATCCGCAGGCCCTGGCGCTGTGGGACAATCTGGGCCGCCGGGTGGGCTGGGACTCGGCGCCATGACGGAACTTGCCGGCGGTCCGGACCTTCTACATGTAGTGCGGCCCCTGCGACCGCGGCCGGACCACGATGGAGACGATATGGTAGCGGGCACCAACCGCGGACCGCTGGCCGAGGGCCACGGCAGGGTCATCGACACGGAGGTCGGCTGAGGTATGGCGCGGCTGGGTGTATTGCTGCTGTTGCTGGCCCTGCCGGTGACGGGTCAAGAAACGGTGCCCTGCCTGGCGGTGGCACCGCGCGAGCCGTGGCGCGCCGAGCGCTGGCCGCTGGTGGTCCTGCTGGTCGAGCCCGGTGGCGAGTTGCGGCCGGCCGCCGACCAGATGGGCCGGCTGACGCAGACGCGCGGGGCGCTGCTGATGGTGCTGCACGGCCGTAGCGAGGAAGCGCTGCGCCAGGCACTCCACCAGGTCGAGCAGGTCTACCCGGTCGCCGACGGCGGCATCTACCTGATGGCGCGCGACGCCATGGCCGAATGGGCACGGCAAGTGGCGTTGCGCTCGGGCTTCGCCGTGCGCGGTCTGCTGACGGTCGATGCCCCGGCCATCGAAGTGCCACGGGGCCAGGGCCGGAGTGGTCTGAAGGTGGCCATGCTGGTGGTGCGGCCCGAGCGGGCCGCCGCCAACCAGCGCCTGGCGGGCGAGCTGCAACGGCGCGACGTGCCCTGCGCGCTGGCCGTGGTCAAGGACAGCGAACTCAACCTCTACATCGGCGCGGCGCTGACGCAGATGCTGCCCGGCACCCCGGCGCGCCGGGAGGTGTTCGATCCGGTCACGCGCGCCACGATGAAGGCGCCCGACGGCTGGGAGTTCGTGCGGCACGACTACCTCTTCGCCACCGCGCACCGCACCACCGTCGGCGGTCCGCACATCGAGGTGGCCACCGGCACGCTGGGCAAGTTGACCTTCGACGGCTACGTGGACGCCACGCTCAGCGCCCTGCGCGAAGGCGGCATCGAGTTGTTCGAGAGTGTCCGACTGGTCACCCCGAAGCCCACCCTCAACGCGCACGCCTTCTTCTTCCTCGACCGGCGGCAGCCCAACCAGGCCCAGCACGTCTACTGGGTGCAGGTGGCTCACGGTCCGCGCATCGTCTCGTTCCGCTGCGCCGCCTCGCGCGAGGAACTGACCACCTGGCAGGAAGCCATCCGCAACTTCGCGTTGTCGGTGGCCTTCGACAACTGAGCGGCCCGCCGTGCGTGGTGCCAACTCAGCGCTGGCCACGTCGGGTCGGTCCCTGACTTGCTGCCACCGGCGGCCCATGCTATGGTACGACAGCAGTAGGCGTTGGGCATCCAGAGAGGATCAGTCAGCCGATGAAAGCCATCATCCTGTGCGGCGGCCAGGGCACGCGCATGCGCGAAGAGACCGAGTACCGACCCAAGCCTCTGGTACCGATCGGCGGGCGGCCGGTGCTCTGGCACATCATGAAGATCTACGCGCACTACGGCTTCCGTGAGTTCGTGCTGTGCCTCGGCTACCGCGGCGACCTGATCAAGGAGTACTTCCTGAACTACGAGGCGATGAACAACGATTTCACCATCCGCCTCGGTAGTACGCACGAAGTGCACTACCACGGCAAGCACGATGAGCAGGACTTCGCCGTCACCCTCGCCGAGACGGGCACCGACAGTATGACCGGCGCGCGCGTCAAGCGCGCCGCGCCCTACTGCAACGGCGGCACGTTCATGGTCACCTATGGCGATGGTGTCAGCGATGTCGATCTGACCAAGGTGATGGCCTTCCACCGCGCGCACGGCAAACTGGCCACGGTCACGTCGGTCCGGCCGCCTTCGCGCTACGGCGTCCTTGAAATGGCGGATGATGGCCGGGTGGAGTGCTTCAACGAGAAGCCGCAAACGTCCGGCTGGATCAACGCCGGGTTCTTCGTGTTCGAACCCGGGGTACTGGACTACCTGAGCGAAGAGCCTGGCTGCATCCTGGAGAAGGAGCCGCTGGAGCGCCTGGCCCGCGCCGGGCAGTTGATGGCCTATCGCCATCAGGGCTTCTTCTTCGGTATGGACACATACCGGGAGTACCTGTACCTTAATGACCTCTGGGACCGGGAGGAAGCGCCGTGGAAGGTGTGGTGAGCGACTTCTGGCTGGACCGATCGGTGCTGGTGACCGGCGCCACGGGTCTGGTCGGTAGCTGGCTGGTCAAGCGACTGAAGCAGTCCGGTGCCCAGGTGGTCTGCCTGGTGCGCGACTGGGTGCCCCAGAGCGAGCTGGTGCGGGCCAAGACCATCGACCAGGCTCGCGTGGTTCGTGGCGACGTCTGCGACCAGCACCTGATCGAGCGCGCCATCGGCGAGTACGAGGTCGACACCGTCTTCCATCTGGCCGCCCAGACCATCGTCGGCATCGCCAACCGCAATCCGGTCACCACCTTCGAGGCCAACATCCAGGGCACCTGGACTCTGCTCGAAGCCTGTCGCCGCAGCCCGCGCGTCAAGCAGGTGGCCATCGCCTCGTCGGACAAGGCCTATGGCGCGCAGGAAGTGCTGCCCTACGACGAGACCGCGCCGCTGCAGGGCCAGTATCCCTACGACGTCAGCAAGAGCTGCGCCGACCTGATCGCCCAGAGCTACGCGCGCACCTATGGCCTGCCGGTGGTCATCACCCGCTGCGGCAACTTCTACGGCGGCGGCGACCTGAACTGGAACCGCATCGTGCCCGGCACCATCCGCTCCATACTGCGCGGCGAACGGCCGGTGATCCGGTCCGACGGCCAGTTCGTGCGCGACTACTTCTACGTTGAGGACGGCGCCGCGGCCTACCTGATGCTGGTCGAGAAGCTGGCGGCCGATGCCGGGCTGAGCGGCGAGGCGTTCAACTTCTCCTACGAGGTGCGCCTGACCGTCCTCGACCTGGTGCAGCAACTGCTGACGCTGATGGGTTCCGACCTCACGCCCGACGTGCGCAACGAGGCCAGCAACGAGATCCGCGAGCAGTACCTGAGTTCGGAGAAGGCGCGCACCCGCCTCGGCTGGGCACCCGAGCACAACCTTGTGCAGGGCCTGGAGCGGACCATCGACTGGTACCGCCAGTTCCTCGCCGGGTAGCTCAGCTCACTCGGCGACAGCGCTCAGCGTCCAGAGCTGTGCGGTCTTGCCCACCGCTGCGGCCAACTGCTTGCCGTCGGCCGACCAGGCCACGGCGGGGCAAGCGCTGTCCAGGGCAATCGAGGCGACCAGCTTGCCCGTCGCCGCCTCGACCAGGTGGATGGCCCCGGTGGTGGCTGCCGGAGCGCCGACGGCCACGGCCAACCAGCGGCCATCGGGACTGCCGGCCAGCGCGCAGACGGCTCGCCCCAGCGGCTCCTTGAACAGCGTCTGGCGGGTCGCGGTGGAGGTCGCCCAGGCGCTCACCGTGCCATCTTCGCTGCCGCTCAGCAGCACGCCGCTGGGCAGATAGGCGACGCAGCGGGCGGCGCCGCCAACAGCCTTCAACACGGTCAGGTCGCGGGCCGGCTTGCCCTCGGCGTCACGCGGCATCAGCCGGACCGTGGCGTCGCTGAACGCCATCGCCAGCGTCTTGTTGTCAGGCGCGTGGGCCAGGTGCAGGATGCGCAGCTCGCCGGCCCACATGCGCCCGTCGCTCAGGTCGCACTTGCGGCCGTCACCATAGGCCACGTAGGTGCGGAAGCGCTTCTCCTTGCGACCGTTCTCGTCGACCATCACGTCGCCGTAGCCGGCCGCCGCCCAGTAGGCGCCATCCTCGGTCCACGACAGCGACATGACCTCGCTGCCCACGATCGGCAGGTTGCGGTCGAACTCGCAGTCGCCCTTCAGCATGGTCGGCCGCGCTCCCAGCCCGGTCACGGCGAAGCGGTCAGCGCCGGGCACGAAGGCCGCCGCCTGCACCTCACAGCGCGTCTGGCGGTCCGGCTTGAAACGGCCCGACGAGCTGCTGCCGGCCGTCAGTCGCCAGCGGAACACCTCGCCGTCCTGCGTGCCCAGCACCAGCGACTGCCCGTCACGGGCAAACGCCACGCAGAGCACCGGCGCCGCCGGCTTGGCGAAGGTCGGCCCCGCCTTGGCCGCCAGGCCGCCGGCCACCGGCCGACTGTCGGGCACCGGCTTCAGCTCCGGCGCCGGTCGCGTCTCGGGCACCGGTAACGGCTTCGGCTCCGGGCCAGGCTTGGCCGGGCTGGTAATGCCTGACCCCTCGGTGTAGCAGGTCACCTTGGCGACGCTGCCGGCCACGCGAGCCAGCGCCTCGGACGCCGTGCCCGTGACAGCCGGAACATAAGGCACTTCCTGCTCACGAAGGAACGCGACGGCAGCGCCGGCCGGCACGGCGGCGGCAGTCGCCGGCCGCGTCGCGGACAGCTTGCCGCTGAGCACACCGACAATCTCGCCCTTGGCGTTGGCCACCGGCCCGCCCAGGTGGCCCGCCGTCACCGGCAGATCGAGCAGCAGCAGCCGACCGGCCGCCGCCGCGCTGACGCTCTCCAGGGCGCTCGGCAACGGCTTCAGGCGTTCGCTCGAGGTGTCGGACTCACCGATGCCCCAGGCCTGGAGCACCGCGCCGGCAGCCGGCTCCGCCGCCTCGCCCAAGGGCAACGCCGGCAGGTTGTGGGCCTGCACCTGCAGGATGGCCAGATCGAGCTGGTCGTCGCTGGCCAGGATCGCGGCGGTCCATTGGCGACTGCCGAGGCTGACTTCGACGCGGACGGCCTGACGCACCACTTGGGCGCTGGTGAGCAAGTAGCCGTCCTGGTGGACCACAAACGCGGTGCCCGTGCCGGCGCGCACCGGCGCGCCAGAGACCGCGCCGCTGACCGCCAACAGCCAAGGCAGCCATACCAGGCCACCGCACTTGCGCACGCACATGCCGCGCCTCCCCGTTGTTGCCAACAGGATACCATACGCGGCGATGTCGCCCGGCGCACCCTCACACGCCGCCGAAACACTCCGGGTCGACAAACGCGCCGTAGACCGACGGCCGCCGCTGCATCCAGTTGGTGCCCCGGAAGCAGCCGCCGGTCCAGACCCGGTAGCCGTCGTCCAGGTTCACATCGGCCATGACCAGGTCCTGGTCGCCGTCGTTCCAGGCCAGCACCTCGCCCCGGCGGTCGATGATGCAACTGGCCTGTACCGTGTTGCGCGAGGCCACCAGACAGAGCTGGTTGTCCATGGCGTGCGTCCGCTGGATAGCCAGCCAACGGCTGTCGTTGTGAATGGGCGAGCCCATGTTCCAGCGGTCGGCGCGGTGGTCGCCCATGATCGGCAGGAGCAGGAAGTCGGCCCCGTTCAGGCCCACCATACGCGAGGATTCGGTGGCCGAGCTGTCCATGCAGATGTTGCAGCCGATGCGGCCCACCTCGGTATCATAGACGGGGAAGCCATCACCCGGCAGCGTGCCACTGGTGTCCTCGCCGTCAGCGGCCAGGTGCACCTTGTGGTAGCGACCGTCGACCTCGCCCGTCGGCGCGATCAGCACCGCCGAGTTGAACACGGCGTCGTGGTCACGCTCCCACAGGCCGAGGCAGATGCGCGCGCCGTACTCGCGGGCCAGTGCGGCAAAGGCGTCGGTCTCCGGGCCCGGTACCGGCAGCGCCAGATCGAGCGACTGACCCGGCACCGCCCATTGCAGCGCGATCTCGGGCAACACCAACAGCTTGGCGCCGGCCCGACACGCGACCTCGCAGCGGTCACGGTAGAAGGCCACATTGCCGGCCACGGTGTTGATGCCGCCGCGCTGGGCCATCTGGCCCGTGACCACCGCCACGCGCACCGGCGGACGCGGCGCCACCGCCGGCAGCGCCTCGATCCGCGGCAACCGCCAGTGGGTCTCGCCGCCGGCCGTCCAGCGGAGCGTGTAGCGCAGCGTCAAGTATTCGGCGCCGTCGGGAGCGGTCAGCTCCCGCTCGAAGCGCAGCCGACCCGGTGCCACCACGCGCGGCAGCAGGTCGTCGTTGACGCCGCTGAGGGCCGGGCGGGCCTCGGGCGCCAGCCGACACCAATGCGCCGAGCAGCGCAGTTGGTCGCGCGGCACCGCCACGCCCTCATGGCTCAGGTCCACGGTGACGCCGTAGCGCTGGCCGCCACGCACACCGGCCAGCACCACCTGCCAACCACCGACCAGCGTGCGGGTGCCGTTGGCGCGGATGCGAAGCCGTTCGCCGTCCTGCTCGCAGAGGGGCATGGCGGCGGGGTGCGGGGTCCAGGTCTCCAGCCGGTCGAGGGTCAGCGGTCCCACGGTGACAGCTCCTGTGGCGGAGCCTGGTTCGGCGACGGCCGCCGGCCTCCTGCCGCCGGCGCGGTCAGGAGTCGCGGAGGTGCGCGGCGGCGCTCCTGAGCACTTGCCGCTCGCTGGCGAACGAGATGCGCTCGAGGGCTTCATCCAGCGGGAACCAGAGCACGGCGAACCGCTGCGCGTCGCGCGGGCTGCGCGGTAGGCGCCGGAACCCACGCAGACCGAGCAGGAAATAGTGCTGCGTCTGCTCAACCCAGCCGTCAGGCGTGCGGTACTCGACTTCGCTCTCGCCCAAGTCGGCGGTCACCGCCAGGTCGGCAAAGCCGGTTTCCTCGCCCACCTCGCGCAACGCCGCCTGCAGGTCGGTCTCGCTGCCGTCGACGCCGCCTTTCGGCAAGCGGTACTCGTCGTTGAGGCGCTTGTGGAGCAGCACCACCCGCTGGCCATGGTGCAGCACACCACCGGCGCTACGGCGGTGGTTACCCATCGTAGCGCCGCAGGACCAACGATACGTTGTGTCCGCCAAAGGCGAACGAGTTGCTCAGCGCGGCGTCGAAGTGGTGTTCGCGCGCGGTCAGCGGCACATAGTCGAGGTCGCAGTCGTCGGCGGGGTGGTCCAGGTGGAGCGTCGGCGGCACGAAGCCTCCGTTCATCGCCGCCAGTGTCGCCACCGCCTCCAGGGCGCCGGCGGCGCCGATGGTGTGGCCATGGCCGGATTTGGTCGAACTGATCGGCAGCGCCCGCACCCCATCGCCGAAAACCTCCTTGAGGGCTGCGGTCTCCAGGGGATCGTTGGTCGGCGTGGCCGTGCCGTGCGCGTTCACATAGCCGATCTGGTCGGGCCGCAGTCCGGCATCGGCGAGCGCGAACTGCATCGCGGCCACGAACCCGGCCACTTGCGGGCGGGTCAGGTGGTAAGCGTCGGAGCTGAGCCCGACCCCGGCCACTTCGCCCAGGATGGCGGCCCCACGGGCTCGCGCGCGCTCTTCGCTCTCGAGCACCAGCATCGCGGCGGCCTCGCCCATGACGAAGCCATCGCGGTCGCGGTCGAACGGCCGGCTGGCCACCTCGGGCTGGTCGTTGCGCCGCGACATGACGCGCATGGTGTCCCAGCAGGCCCAGAGCTCACGGGCCGCACAGGACTCGCTGCCGCCGGCCACCACGGCGTCGGCGGTGCCGTGGCGGATGAACGCCGCGGCCTGGCCGATCGCGTTGGCGGACGAACTGCACGCCGTGACGATGGTCTGCGACGGTCCGCGCAGGCCGAAGCGAATGGAAACGTGCCCGGTGACGGCATTGTTCATCAGCTTCGGAATGGTGGTCGGCCGCGGCTTGCGCTCGTGCAGGAGCACTTCGCCGACGGCTTCGGCGGTGGACTCGCTGGTGCCCATGCCGGTGCCGATGATGGCGCCGCAGCGGTAGCTGTCGGCCTCGGCGCTGAACCCGGCTTGGCTGACGGCCTCTTCGGCAGCGGCCAGCGCCAGCAGTGAGCAGCGATCGATATGGCGCTGCTCGGAGGCCGGCAGCAGGTGGTCGAACGAATAGTCGCGGATCTCGGCCGCCACCTGGGTGTGGAACCACGACGGGTCGAAGCGGGTGATGCGGCCCAGGCCGGAACGGCTGTCGCGCAGCGCACCGGTGAACTCGACAAGGCTATGGCCGGTGGCGCAGACCACCCCCAGGCCGGTGACTACGACGCGCCGCATCGGCTCCTCCGACCAGGTTATCCTTCGGCGCCGTCGGCCGGAGCAGGGCTGGCACCCATTTCGGCCACATGCTTGGCGATCACCGCCATGAGGTCACCAACGGTCTTGGTGCTCTCCAGATCGAGCGCCTCCGACGGGATATCGACGCCGAACTTGTCCTCCACCTCGTAGAGAATGTCGATCGCCTCGAGGGAATCGATGCCCAGGGCTTCGAAGCTCTTGTCGGGGGTGACGTCAGCTACGTCAAGGCCCTTGTAGTCGGCAATAATCTGGAGCACGTCCCCAGCGAGGTCCATTCGTCTAGCACTCCGACGCGGTGACTTGAGCGGTCTCTCGCGCGCTGGTCAAAAGCCGGAGTATAGTGGACGAGCGCCTCTCTGTCAAGCCGCCCGGCGCGCCATTCAGGCCGCTTGCCAAGCCGCGTCGGCTCATCACGCCAGGCCGGCGGCGCGCTGGTTGGCGCCGCCGCTCGCGGGCGCGGCAGACGGCCTCGGCCCCAAGAAGGAATCGCCGGCCGGCTGCGAACAAGACCACCTGTGGATACGTTGGTTCTATAGAAGACCGCCACACGACCAGGCCGGACGCGGCCTGGAGCGATGACGCACCCTGGGGTAACCGATGCTCAACCAGTCGTCGCAGCACGCCGTGCGCGCCATGGCGCACTTGGCCCTGGCCGGATCCGAGTGGGTCCGGGCGCGGGATCTGGCCGAGGCTGCCGATGTGCCGTTCCACTACCTGGCCAAGCTGCTCGGACAGCTCGTGCGCGTCGGCGCGCTCGAGGCCACGCGCGGCAAGCACGGCGGCTACCGGCTGGCCAAGCCGGCCGAGGAGATCACGCTGTTCGAGGTCATCGACACCATCGAGCCGCTGACCGGACCGCGGCAATGCCTGCTCTCGCGGCGCGATTGCGACGGCGACAAGCCCTGCGCCATCCATGACCGCTGGGCGCAGACGGTGTCCGATGTCTACGCCTTCCTGCAGTCGACCACGCTGGCCGACATCGTCAACGAGTCCGAACACATGATGGGCCCGGCGCCCAAGGCGAGCTAGCCGGCGACAGGAAGGTCGGGCCATGGCCGCGACGTTGACCTCGCGCGAGCGTTTCGAGCGCGTGTACCGGCATCAGGAGCCGGACCGTGTGCCGTTGCGGGACAGCTTCTGGCCCGCCACGCTCGAACGCTGGCAAGCCGAAGGGCTGCCGGCCGGCGTGTCGCCGAGCGCGTTCTTCGGTTTCGATGCCGTCGGCGGCATCGGCTGCGACAACAGCCCACGGTACCCGGAGGCGGTGGTCGAAGACACGCCCGAGTACACCATCACCACCACGCGCTGGGGCGTCACGCAGCGCACCTGGAAGCACCGCGCCTCGGTGCCCGAGTTCCTCGACTTCACCGTCGTCGACCACGACAGTTGGGCGGCGGCCAAAGCGCGCATGGCGCCTGGCGAGGACCGCATCGACTGGGCCCGGCTCGACGCCGCTTACCGCCACTGGCAGGGGCAGGACGCCTGGATCGAAGGCGGCGGCTGGTTCGGGTTCGATGTGCTCCACTCCTGGTTCGTCGGCACCGAGCGGGTACTCGCCGCCATGGCCACCGACCCGGACTGGGTCAAGGACATGATCGACACCATGCTCGAGCTGAACCTGGCCATGCTGTCGCTGGCCTGGGACCGCGGCTACCGGTTCCACTGCCTGCGTTGGCCCGATGACCTGGCGTTCGTGAAGGGTCCGTTCTTCTCCAACGACATGTACCGGCGCATTGTGCAACCAGCCCATCGGCGCGCCTGTGACTGGGCGCACGACCGCGGCGCATACGCGTTACTGCACTGCGACGGCAACCTGCTGCCGCTGCTGCCCGACATCCTGGACGCCGGCGTCGACGCGCTCAACCCGCTCGAGCAGAAGGCGGGCCTGGCCATCGGGCCGCTCAAGGCGCAGTACGGTGAGCGGCTGGTGTTCGAGGGCGGCATCGACGTGCGGCTGATGTCGGACGCCGCGCGGATCGAGCCGCACCTTCGCGAGGCGCTGACCGCGGCCAAGCAGGGCGGCGGCTACGTCTATCATTCCGACCACTCGGTGCCGAGTGACGTCAGCTTCGCCGACTACTGTCGCGTCATGGCGTTGGTGAAGCACTACGGGCAGTACTAAGCCGCCGACCTGGCTTGCCGCCCCTTTGGGCGGCATGATACACTGCCGACCAGGTTTGGATCGGACGCCGCTTGCCGGTCTTACCTCGTGGCGAACCGCCGCGGGGCGGCTCGGCGGCGGGAGTTGCTTGTCGATGCGCATCACCCTTGAGGACTTGCGACTGTACTTCAGCGACCGCAAAGGCGACGTCGTCTCGGCCGCCGGCGTGGCCGGTTTGGCCGGCATCTTCCTGTTGCTCGCCCGGCTGACCGGCAACGACGTCCTGGCGTTGGTCGCCTTCGTCAACTTCGCCTTCCTCTGGGTGCCGCTGGGCAGCCTCTGGCAGAAGCGCCGCGTCCGCGAGCGCTGGCGCGAACTGGGCCTCGACAGCGAGCTGCTGCGCCATTGTGAAGCCGTGGCCAAAGTCGACTGGTCGCTCGACGAGCAGGTCGATTCGGTCCTCTCGGTCTACACCACCATCCACGACCTCAGCCGTCACAACGCCTGGTTCCAGTACCCCGGCGAAGTGCGCCAGCACTTCGGCGCGGTGCGTGAGGGGCTGCTGGCCTTCTTCCAGCGCGTGCAGAAAGTCAACGAACTGCGCCGCCTGTACGACCGCTGCGCGGAGAGCCTGCGGCGGCCGGCCCGCTTGGCCGCGCTGCAGGCGCGGGTGGACAAGGAGTACCAGCGGCTCGAGGAGTTCGCCGACGCCTTCGAGCGCGCGCTGCTCGACTTCAGCGAGGCAATGGCCGCGGCCATGGGCTCCGGCGACGAGCAGCTCATGGGCGCCCAGCTCGAGGAGTTCGCCTCGCATATGCGGCGTTTGGCCCAGAGCATCGACGAAGCCGGCTCGACCGAGGGCATCTTCGACGACGACCTCGACCCGGAGGTGGCCTTCGACCGCCTGATGGCCGAGGACGACGCGCTGGCGCTGGACGAAGACGAAGACCTCCCGACCCGTCTGCCGGCCGAGCCGACGACGGACGCCACGGTCGACAACCGCCGCGGGCCGGAGCTGCCGCTGTAGGTCGCGGGCGGGTGTTGACCATGGCACACCGGCCGTGACTTGACGACCAACTCGTGACGCCGATATGCTGACGGGTGTTGGGCACCAGCAGAGGTGGCGCCATGAGGGTCAACCCGTCGCCCGAAGACGAACTGAGCCGACTGCGCGCTCAGAAAGCAGATCTCGAGCGCCGCGTGGAAGACCTGGAACGCCAGAGCCACGCTCTGGAGAACAAGCTTCGGCGCCTGCAGCAGCACAACGCGACCCTGGCTCACTTTCAGTGGCTGTCGCGCGGCTACCGCGATCAGTTGATCGCCGATCAGGATACCGCCTGGCGGATCGAGACGCATTCGCGGTTCTCAATCTACCTGCCGCTTGGTAGCGACACGGTGCCTCCTTATCTGGACTCGCGGCACCTGTACTACGACTCGGACTCGGCCCGAGCCACCGCGGACTTCAGTGTGCGAACCACCTTCGCCCAGGCTTGGTATGCCGATCTGGTGGCGCACAGGCTGGCCTGCCTGTCCATCGATCTTGCGAACGCCAAGGCGATCGCCGCCCTCAGGCTCGATCCCGACCTGCTGAGGCGCCTGGTCGCCGAGTTGGGCCTGCAGAGCATGATCGCCTTCCCGATCTACCACCGCCGCGAGCTCGGCGCCATCCTCACCGTGGAGTCGATGTCGACGATGTCGGAGACCCAGTTCGACCAGCACACCGTCAGACGGCGCCTGGCCAATCTGCCGAACGAGATGCATGCCAAGCTGTCTGAGGTCTACCTGCCGGCGGTACAGGTAGCTGACGTTGGCGTGGTCGATTGGCTGTTCTAGGAGCGTCGCCCAGCCTGGGGAAGGAGGCCGGCTGACCGCAACCAAAGCACGTCGGCAGCGTCCAAGCGAGCAGTTGGTAACAGTCTGCGCCTGTCAGCGCACCACGCATAGACCGAATTCGGTGCTCAGACTGATGGTCTGAGGTCGATGAGTCTGCCAAGACCTGAGAGCGCACGATGATACGGCACGAAGTGGACACCCGAGTCGGTCCGGCCAGTCGCCGGAACGGCTGTCCAGAGCAATCGTTGGATGAGCTGATTGAGGCCATCCAGGCGGTACCCGGGCTGACCGTGACGCCATGCGTGCCGGAAGACCGCGACGAGGACTTCCGGCGGCGCGTGCATGAGCGTCTCCGCTGCGTCCGAGCGACCGTGGCCGGCTAGCCAGCACGGCCGGCACCAGTCCTGGGGCCGGCCGCTCAAGCCCACGAACACCAGGGCCGACGACGGCTTCGGCAGCGAACGAGGCGCCAGTCCGGCACTGCGGTGCAGCCGCAGACCAAGCTGCCCAAGCCGTACACGCCCAGGCGGTTACCTACCGCCCGCCACCACGGACTACGCTCCGGCGTCGACGCGACCGGTGGCCACCCGCCTGGCGTCACCGCGCTCCCTCTTCAGCCCCGCGCAAGACCGCCGTCACATCTTGCCTGTGGCGCGGTGAACCTGCACCACCGCTCGAACGACAATGCCTCGAGGGCGCGCTCGCGCCCGGTTCGCGCCCGCTGGGATGGGCGGCAAGGAGCATGCAATGAAGCGACGGTGGTGGTGGGCGGTGGCGGGGCTGCTGGCACTCGTGCCGCTCTGGGCCGTCACGACGCACCAGTTCACGGCGGCCGGGCTGCAGTTCGACACGCCCGATGGCTGGACGAGCAACTACGAAGACGGCGTCCTGACCGTCAAGACGGGCGATGAAGGTTTCGAGCTCTTCGTCTGGGTGGTGGCGCAGGACGCCCTCAAGTCCGAGCTGACTGAGGTCGGCGAGATCATCGGCAAGCACATCAAGGACGCCAAGGTCGAAGGCGATGTCCAGCAGCGCCAGGTGAACGGCCTCATCGAGCGGTGGGTGACCGGCACCGGTCAACACGAGGGCCACGAGATCGTCTGGGAGGTGGCCGTCGTCTGGGCCGAGCACCCGGTGGTCTTCCTCAGCTACGGCACCAAGGAAGCCATGGAGAAGCACAAGGACGACCTGAACAAACTCGACCAGAGCATCCGCAAGCTCTGAGCCGGTCGCCGTCCGCCGGCGCGCCGTCCCTCAGGCGTGCTCAATGCTGGTGTGGCCGGCGATCTCCGAGCTGGTCGTACACAGGTCGGCTACGCTCAGCTCGTGCACCTCGGCGTGCCCGGTGAGGCGTGCGAAGTCGGCCAACTCCTGCGCCACGGCGCGCAGGTAGTTGGCCACGCGCGTGGCCGAGGCGTCAACGTCGAGGCGCGCTCGGAGCGCCGCGTCCTGCGTCGCCACGCCGACCGGACACCGACCGGTATGGCAGAGGCGGTACTGCTGGCAGCCGCAGGCAATCATCGCCGCCGTGCCGATGGCCACGGCATCGGCACCCATGGCCAACGCCTTGGCGAAGTCGGGCGACACCCGCAGCCCGCCGGTGATGACCAGCGAGACCCCCTCGGCGCCGTGCGCGTCCAGTGCTCGCCGCGCGCGGTAGAGCGCGTAGATGGTGGGTACCGACGTGGCCATCTTGATGAACTTCGGCGCGGCCCCGGTGCCGCCGGCGCGGCCATCGATGGTCACGAAGTCGGGCGCGGCCGCCAGGGCGAACGCCAGGTCGGCTTCGATATGCCCAGCGGCCAGTTTGACGCCGATGGGCTTGCCGCCGGTGGCCTGGCGCAACCAGGTCACCAAGGCGCGCAGGTCGGCGGGCGTCCGCAGGTCGGCGAACCGCGCCGGGCTGTGAATGTCCTGCCCGGCTGGTTTGCCCCGCACCGCTGCGATCTCCGGGGTGACCTTGGCGCCGGGCAGGTGCCCGCCAAGTCCCGGTTTGGCCGACTGGCCGATCTTGATCTCCACCGCGTCGACGCGCTGCAGGTACTCCTCGGTCACACTGTAGCGGTTCGGCACGTACTCGAAGATGTACCGGTGCGCCGCCGCCAGCGCGTCGGGCAGCACGCCGCCTTCGCCCGAGCCGATCGCCGTCCTCGCCACGGCAGTACCGCGCGCCATCGCCGTCTGCGCCTCTCTGGAGAGCGCGCCGAACGACATATGCGTCACATAGACCGGCAGCGCCAGTTCCATTGGGCGCTGGGCCCGTGGGCCGATCACCGTGCGCAGGCTGACCGGCTCGTCGGCGTTGAGCGGCTGCCTGGCCAGTTGCGCGCCGCGGACCAGGATGTCGTCCCAGGTCACCATGGCGTGGCGGGCCCGCATCGGCTCGATGATCGGCTCGCCTGTCAGCGCCATGCGGTGGATGTCGGCCAGATAGGTCTCGACCTCGTCGCCGCTTCGTTGCCACTCGCGCAGATAGTCGCCCGGGTCCGGCGCTTCGACGGCCGGGGCACTGGCGGCCGACACCAACGGCGCAAACTGACCTTTGGCCGCACCGCAGGCGGGGCACTCCCAGTCCTCGGCCAGGGCGGCCCAGGCGACGCCCTCCTGCTGCTCGTCGTAGACGTAGCCACAGACCTCGCACTCCCAGCGGCCCCGTTCGTTCAGCGCCATGGTGTCGGCTCCAAGATCAGCGGCACAACAGGTCGACCGGCCCCAGCAGGCCGAAGGCGATGTGGAAGTAGTCGTCGCGCCACAGGTTCGCCGCGCCGGACTTGCGCTGCTCGTACCAGTCCTGGTCGCCCGGCCCGTAGTAGGGCCAGGAGCCGCGCGCGCTGAACTGCACCGGACCGACCTCGATCAGTTCGCCACCAAAGTGGTGGTGCGGCCCCAGCAGGTTGCGCAGCGAGTTCACCAGACGCAGCGCCAGCCGGTTGCGGCCGGCGCGAAGGGCCTCGGTGATGTCCACCTCCCACGGGCTCCAGGCCACCGTCGGCAGCGTCTGGCCGTTGACCGTGGCGGCGATGGTGATGGCCTCGAACGCCGGGAACGACAGCCACACGCGACGGCCGGCCGGCACCGCCGGCAGCTCGAACTCGCGGCTGAGCGTGAACCCGCCGGCGTAGAACGGGTAACCGTCGAGCGCCAGGTCACCGGCGGTGGTGGCCGGCTCGGCGGTGAGGCGATGTCGTCGCAAGCGATGCACCGGCCGCGGTGGCAGGTCGCCGCGCTCGTTGCGCAGCGAGCGCGGCGGCTCCGGTGAGACCTCGGCGGCCACGGCGAAGTCGCCCACCAGGTAGATGCTCTCGATCTCGGACCCGTAGCGGGTCACCGCGTCGCGACTGTCGGGGATCGGCGCGACGTAGTCCAGAGTCAGCTCGATGGTGTTCAGCCCGGGTCGTAGCGCACCGGTCACCTCGGCTTGACGGAAGGTCAGGTCGCGGTAGTACGCGCCGCCGCCGAAGTCGGCCGGCTGGCCGTTGACGGTGATCGAGCGGTACATCTCGGGCTGTTCGACCACCAGCGCGGCAGCCGCCGGCAGCACCTCGACGGTCAGGTCGAAGGCCAGTTGCAGCGGGCCGCTCCAGCGCTGGTCGGTGAACCGCTCATGGATACCGAGCACCGGCTCGGCTGCGGCGTACGGCACCTCGGGCGTCTGCCAGCGCGCGAAGTCGAGCGTGATGGCATTCGGGTCGTGGCGCTCGATCTGCCACAGCCCGAACAGCTCCACCAGCGGGCGGTGGTCCGCCGCCACGGCGTAGTCACCGACCGGCGTGGCCGCAGCCGAGACCGCGCCGGTGCTGACGAACAGACTCTGGGCCGGCGCCAAGCGCACGCCCAACGTGCCGTCAGCCTGTGGCGTCAGGCGCCGGGCCTGGCCGTCGCTCGGGTCCCAGACCAACGGCTGGTCAGCCGCCGCGGGCAGCGCCACGCTGACCTGGGCGGTGTGCAGCCGCGAGCGGTTGAACAGCATCAGTAAATCGCCGCCCGCCTCACCGACGCGCCGGTGGGTCCACACCTCGCCGGCCTGTTCGCCGGTAACGGTCACCGCCGCCGGCCAGGCTACGGCCAGCGCAGCGGCCAGGTCGTCCTCGGGCAGCGGCCGCACCAGTTGCGCCAGGCGCGCCAGGGCCTCGGTGTCGGCCCGGCCGTCGACCAGCTCGGGCAGGCCGCCCACGCCGAACACCGCGCCCCCCGCGGCGTTGAAGCGGGCCAGCAGCTCGATGGTGGTGGCGCGGATGGTGCGCATGACCGGCAGCAGCACCGCCGGGTAGCTCATCTGCCCGACGCTCAGCTCGCGACCCGCCACCGCGCCGATGTCCGCCAGGATCTGCTCATCGCCCAGATCGTAGTCGCGGTGGCTGCGCTGGAGAGCCTCCAGCACGCGCACGAAGCGACGGTTGCGCTGGTTGCCCAGCGTGTCCGGCGTGCTCGCGGCGTAGTCGATGTAGGCGCTCTCGAGCGGTACCAGCACCAGCAGCTCCGGCGCGAACCGGCCCACACTGCTCAGGTAGCTGGCCCGCGCCATCGCGTCCTCAACGCGCTTGTTCTCGGACCAGTACGGCTGCTGCGGTGAGATGGTCGGCGGGTAATCGCGCTTCCGACAGCCTTTCAGGCTGTAGAGCGAGAGGTGCGGGCAGATGTGGTTGACACCGAGCAGGGCGTGGTAGTCGGCGATCCAGCGGCGGTCCTCAAAGCTCAGGTTCTGGCCGCTGATGCCGAACATCTCGGACAGCCGGCGGTCGCGGCCGTACTGATTGGCCACGCTCGACAGGCTCTTCATCATCAGCAGCGTGCTGCCCAGGTCGATGTGCAGGCCGAGATGATCGATGCCCGGACGCTGTTGGTGCCGGTACTGGATCATCAGGTTGCCTACGTTGAGCATCACCGACCGGAACCCGCCCTCACCGTTGTAGTGCCCGGTCCAGACCATCCGCGCCGCGTCGCACCAGTCGCCGATCTGCTTGGAGAAGCTGGCCTCGAAGCGCCGCGCCAGCGTGCGGTAGTAGTCCGAACGCACTTGCGCGAACTCGCCCACATCGTCGAACAGGCACGCGAGGTGGTCGGTGAAGTCGTAGCCGTGGTCGCGGCGGAAGTCCTCGTGCAGCACGGGCGAGTAGGGCACCGCGCCCTGATGAGGCACGGCCACCTGTGGCGAGAACTGCGGCTCGTCGGTGAAGATGCCGTGGACCACCGTGCCGAGGCGGTCGGCGTAGCGCTGCCCGTACGGTTCGTAGCTGCAATCGATGAACGCCTTGACCATGGCCGGGTTGAGCAGATCGACCCAGCAGGTGCCGTTGAACCACGGGTTGCCCCAGGGCACCTGGTAGGCGAGGTACTGGTACTGGTCGTCGGTGGCCAGGACCACCGCACCAGCCGGCAGTTCGGCGTCGCGCGTCAGCCGCACCAGCGCCCGGGCGTGGAAGTCCTCGCTCTGCGACGGCACGATGCCACCGGCGAAGCCGCTCGGCCACTTGTCCTCATCGTAGAACCAGGCCTCGAGGCCCAAGCGCTCACAGGCGGCCACGCCGGCATCCATGGCCTGCCACCAGTCCTCGCCGAGATACTCGGTCAGCAGGCCGATGCGGCTGTGCAGGTAGGCGCCACCGAACCCGCCTGTGGCGAACTCGACGAGTTGCCGGTCAATCTCGGCGGGCTCAAGCCGGTCGTTGAGCGACCAGAACGGCACCGATCGCCAGGTGGCAGTGGGCTCCCGGAAGACGTCGAAGTCGAGATGGACAGGCATCAGCGGTATCCTCAGGACGGCCGAGACGGCACGACGGTATTCTACACCACGGCGGTTCGGCGTGCGGACCGTGGCCCGCGGGCAGCCAACCTGAACGGTTCGCGCGACAGCCCTTGCCTTCATCGACCGCCAGTGGCTACAGTGGTGATGGCCCGGCGTCAGCCGGTGGCCAGGTCGCGAGGGAGTGCCATGCCGAAGCAACGTCGCGCGTTCACGCTGATCGAACTCCTGGTGGTCATTGCCATTATCGCCATTCTGGCGGCCATCCTGTTCCCGGTGTTCGCCAAAGCCCGCGAGAAAGCCCGGCAGTCGAGCTGCGCGTCGAACTCCAAGCAGATCGGCACCGCCAGCATGATGTACGTGCAGGACTACGACGAGACCTACCCGTCGCACAACTGGCAGCTCGGCAGTGCCAACTACGGGCTGCCGGACGGGCGCCTCTACCAGGGACACGTCGGCTGGACCTGCTGCTTCTACCCGTACATCAAGAACAAGCAGGTCTTCGTCTGCCCCTCGGACTCGAACTCCACCAGCAACTTCGGCGACAACGGTACGGCCAACCCCTACGTCAACGTCTGGGGCAAGGCCATCCCGACCAGCTACGCGCCCAACACCATCATCACGCTGGGCACGGCGCCGGTGGCCATGGCGGCCGTGACCTACCCGGCCGAGCTGTACCTGGTGGCCGAGAACGCCTACGACCCGTGTGGCTTCGGCAACGACGACAACGGTCCGTTCACCGGCTGCACGTTCAACCGCCTGCGGTTCACCGTGGTCTCGTCGGCGGTGGTCGACACCAACGGCCAGCCCTACCTGAACCCGTCGGCCGGGGTCGCGGTGGACGACCTGGGTCGACACAGTCAGGGCAACAACATCGTCTTCGGCGATGGCCACGTCAAGTGGGTCAAGCCGTCGCAGTCACTGGGCCTCTACGCCACGCCCACGCGCTAGCCGGCGGGCAGGAACCACCGGCTGGAGGGCGTAGCCTCACCCGGGCGTCGTTTGGCCACACGAGGGTGAGCGCATGGTCAGGCACCGTGTCGGTGGGTGGTTTCTCGTCACCGGGCTGGTCTGGACGGCGGCGCACGCGGCGGTGAGCACCGGCGACGGGGTGCAGCTCGACGTGACCGGCGAGGGTCAGGTGCGTCGCCTGGCCATCGACGGCACGGCGCTGCCCTTGGTGCGGCCCGGTGGCTTCAGCGCCATCGACTTCGCGCGCCAGCCCGAGCCGGTCAACCTGGTGCCCAATCCCGGCTTCGAGGACGGCGCCAAGGGCTGGACGCTGGCGCCGACGCAGACGCTGGACCCGGAGGTGTACCACTCCGGCAAGGCCGCGGTGCGGCTGAGCGTGCCCGGCCCGGAACGCGCCTCGTCGGACCTGCGCGTGGTCGTGCCGGCCAAGCCGCGGACCACCTACCGCGTCGGCATGTGGTACCGCCGGCATCAGGCGGTCGCCGGCAGCGGTGGCGGACCTGGCGCCTATGCCTCGTGCCAGGACGACCAGGGCAACCACCTCGGACCGTACCAGACCGGCGGCACCGTGCCGGTGCGCGACGACACCTGGACGCTGGTCAGTTGGACCGTGACCACCGAGCCCGGCACCACGCGGCTCTTGCTGCGCGGTGACTTGTTCCGTACCACCGGCACCATCTGGCTCGACGACTTCTTCATCAACGAAGTCGCCGATCCCGTCACGCAACCGTTCAGCGGCACCGCGGCACCGCGCGGCGAGCAACTGGTCTGGTCAGGTGGCTGGCCGCAAGCCGACCTGACGCTCTCGGCCACGCTCAAAGCGGAGCGCGACCACTTCCGCGTGGACGGCGTGGTGGCCGACACCAGCGGCCAGGACCGCGCCATCGGTCTGCACTTCGGGCTGCCGCTCGACCTGGGCGGCTGGACCTGGTGGCAGGACGCCGAGGACCGCCAACCGATCGCGGCCGACGGCGGCCGCTACAGCAACACCTATCGCTGCGAATCGGGCACCGGCCGCTGCTCGATCTACCCCTGGTCGGCGGTGAGCAGCGCCCAGGCCGGCCTGTCGGTGGCGCTGCCGCTCTCGCCAGGACCGCGCGTCTACGTGTTGCAGCACGACCAGGCTCGGCGCGAGCTGTCGCTGACCTTCTGCTTCGGCCTGGCCAAGGACGCCGGGCGCAACCCCAGCCGCGCGCCGTTCTCGTTCGTCATCTACCGGCACCAGCCGGCCTGGGGCCTGCGCGCGGCCATGCAGCGGTACTACGAGCTGTTCCCCGAGAGCTTCGTCAAGCGGCCCACCTACGAAGGCTATCTGAACTACGGCTTCCTCGAAGTGATCGACCCGGCCAACCACACCCTCCGCACCGCGGGCGCCACACTGCCCGACGTCAGCGACTACGGCGAGGGTTATGGCTTCGTCTGGCATCTGCACGGTTGCTACGACTACCACCAAGTGGCCAGTACCGACCCGAAGATGCCCGAGGACGTGACGGTGCTCGGCTGGATGGACAAGCTGATGGCGGCCGAGAAGACCAAGCCGGGCTACTACACGCCGGTGGCCGAGACCGTGAAGAAGCTGGTCCACGACAGCAACGGCCGCATTCGCTACATCTTCGATACCCAGTACTGGCGCGCGCGCGAGGGCTACAACCATACCGACCAGCCTGGCTGGGGGCTCAACTTCCGCGTGCATGAAGACCCGGACATCGCGCCCTGGTGCGCCGAGAAGACGCGTCAGGAGCTGGCCCGCTATGCCGCGGCGCACCCGCAGCGACAGCCGTTCGACGCCTGCCTGACCGCCGACGCCATCGAGGGCTACTCCAGCAACGAGGTCGGCCTGAACTACCGCCGCGAGCACTTCGCCGCCACGCTGCCGCCGCTGACGTTCGGCGCAGGCAACCTGAAGCCGGCCATCGTCAACACCATCTGGGACTTCCACCACAAGTGCTGGTGGCCACTCAGCCAGCAGCACCAGGTCATCACCTACGGCAACGGCAACGTGCCCTCGTGCTTCTTCACCATGCCGTACACCGATCTGGCAATGGTGGAGGGCCGTTGGCCGGCCAACCAGCGCGGCGCCGAGGAGCGCTTCTGGCGCGCCACCGCGCACCACAAGCTATGGCGTTACTGGTGCGACAGCACCGCTTGGTACGAGCGCCCCGGTGATCGCGACAGTGTCCTGCGGCACCTGCGCCACGGTCTGGCCGGCGCCATCTTCCCCGCCGCGCAGGCGGTGCAGGCGTCCACCTCCGACCTGGAGTCCTATCGCCCCTGGTACCGGCAGTACGTGCCGGCCATCGAGGAGCTCTCCGCCGCCGGCTGGGAACCGGTGCCGCACGCCCGCGCCACCGGTGGCGCCGTGGTGGAGCGCTTCGGCGACGGCGCGCACGGCACACTGCACCTGACCTTGCGCAACTACGCCGCCGCCGAGCAGAGCGTCACGCTGACCCTCGACCGCGCCGCGCTGGGCCTGCCGGCCACCGGCGAGCTGGTCGCCGTGGACCTGCTGGACGGCGGACCGAGCGCCACGGTGGTGCCGCCCACGGGCCTGCCCGCCAAGCTGGCGCCCGACGGCACGCGCGCCTTCTGGATCGGCACTCGCGCCCAGCAGGCCGCGCGCGGGTTGGCCCTCAGCCGGGCGGTCCTCGACAAGATCGCGCGCGGGTTTGCCGCTGAGCTGTCCACGGACGGCCGGGCGCTGCTCGACCGCGGTCGCTCACTGTGCCGGACGGGCGCCAGCGCCGATCGCGCCGCGGCGCTGGCGGCGGCCGAGGAGCTCCAGCGCCTGGCCGACCAACTGCCGGCCGCGGTGCCGACCAAGAGCCCGGTGGACCTGGCCAAACTGCTGTTGCGGCTCCGCGCCGCCGCCGCGCAGGTGCCGGCGGCGCTGGTGGCTGCCAACGGCAGCGCCGCCCGTCTAGTGGAGAACGTGCCCCCGGGTGACGCGGCCATGGTGCGCTGGCCGTTGACCAGCGGGGTGGAGCTGGCCAACCCACGCGGTGACGTGCTGTCCGCCTGGCCCGAGGCTGCGGGCCGGCTGACCGTCGACGGCCCGGCTGGCCTGACCGCTGTGCTGCCGGTACCGGCCGCGCCATCGCGCGCGATGCTGCCGTATCTGCTGCGCCTGAGGGCCACGGTCGACCGCCAGCCGGTCACGCTCTGCCAGGTGGTCGATGTCACCGTCGGCCAGCCGGTGGAGGTGACCGTCACCCCGCAGCGCGCCGACCGCGGCTCCGAGACGCGGCTGACCGTGCGGCTGACCAATCGGCGCGCCGAGGCCGGCGAGGTCAAGCTCGTCTGGGCCGCGCCCCGCTCGGCCCGCCTCACGCCGGCTGAGGCCACGGTCGCTCTGCCGGCCAAGGGCACCGCCGAGCTGCCAGTGGTCCTGAGCGTCGACCGCGGCGCCAGCATCGGGCAGCTCTGGCTGCGTTACCAGGTCAGTGCCGGCACGCCGCTGTTCGCCAGCAGTGGCGTGCTGCCGGTACGCATCACCGAGGGCGGCCGTTGAAACGAGGCCACGTCATGCACCCCACTCGCCACGCGCTCACCATGGCCCTGTGCCTGTGCTCCTGGCTGACGGCGGCGGACGCCGATGACGGCGCCGCTGTGGACCGGCCGCTCTGGTGCGTGCCGACGGTGACCATCAGGCCGGACGCCGGCCGGCTGTTGTTGCAGCCGCTGTGGCCTGAAGCCGCGGCGCTCACCGGCTTCTGTCAACTCGGCTCCGGACTGCTCAGCCACAACCAGCCGCAGGTCTGGCTGGCGCGTGACGAACAGCGCCTGGTGATCGCCTGGCACATCGATCGGGTCAACGGTCAGGAGCTGGTCGCCCGCTGCCGGCAGCGCGACGGCGCCGTCTGGGAGGACGACGCGTTCGAGGTCTTCCTTGACCCCGGCCATACGCACAAAGGCTACTACCAGTTCATCATCAACGCCGCCGGCACCGTCTACGACAGCTACATCCGCGACGCCTCCTGGAGCGCCGCCGACCTCACCGTCCGCACGGCGCAGGACGCCTCGGGTTGGGCCGGCGTGATGGCCGTGCCGTTCGCGGCGTTCGGCGCGCCGCCGGCGGACGGTGTCGACTGGGCCGCCAACTTCGGCGTCGACCGCACCCCGGGCCAGCGGCCCGATCGGGGCTGGGAATTCGAGGGGCCCAACCTGACCTGGGCGCCGGTGAGTGCCGGCTTCCACGAACCGGCGGCCTTCGGGCACCTGCGCTTCGCCCGCGAGGGGGTGGTGCAGTTGCGCTCGCTGGGAGAACCGTGGTGGCGCGCACCGCGCTTTGCCGGCCGGTCGGTGGGCCGCGCCGAGGCCAAGCTCGCCGGCGCGGTCAAGTGGGACTCGCACAGCAACGGCGGGGTGTTCGACTGGCGCCCGGCCGAACTCGCGCCGGGCGCCTGGCAGACCTCGTTCGAGGTGACCGCCGGCGGGCGCCGCCTGGCACGCTGGCAGGGCCGCTTCGCCGCGCTGCCGCTGCTGGAGCCGCGCGTGCAGACGCTGGGCGTCAGCCGCATGGTCGAGGTCGACGCCCGCATCCAGTGCGCCGCGCCGCCGCGGCAGACCGCGGTGGCGGTCGACCTGCTCGATGGCCGCGGCAAGCTGGTGCGTCGCGGCACCCTCAAGCTGACCCACAACCGCAGCGACCGCCCGCTGTGCTGGTCGATGGCCACCATGACCCAACCGGCCTACCGGTTCCTGTTCCGCGTGCAGCCCTGGCGCCCGTTCGTCGGCGGGCGCGACTTCAGCGTGCCCGAACAGGAGCTGACCTGGGTGCCGCCGGCCAAGCCGGCCTGGCTGGGTTCGTCCGCCGGGCGCGGCAACGATGAGGACGTGCTCCGCGGCTGGACGCCGCTGTCGCTGGAGCAGCACGCCCCCTTGAGCTTCGGCTGCTGGGCGCGCCGCTACACCTTGGCGCCGAGCGGTCTGCCGGCGTCCATCACCGCGCTGGACCAGGAACTGCTGGCCGCGCCGGCGCAGTGGCAAGCGGCGGTCGGCGGGCAACCGGTGACCTGGCAGGCCGAGCCGACCCGTCTGCTGCGCGCCACACCGGGCGTGGCCGAGTACACCGCGCGGCAGAGCGGCGGCGGCCTGCGCCTGACCACGCGCGGCCGATTAGAGTTCGACGGCTTCCTCAAGCTCCGCGTCCGCCTCGAGCCCACCGCCGGGCCGGTCGACCTGTCGCAGTGGCGCCTCCACCTCCCGTTCCGGCGCGAGGTGGCCCGCCTGCTGCACCATTTTCCGAAGCCGCCGGTCTGGACCGGGTTCGACCCGGCCAAGATCAACGCCCGCGCCGTGCCGGCCGATGGCTGGCAGGCGCCGTTCCTCTATCACGTCTGGGTCGGTGATGAGTCGAAGGGCCTCCAGTGGCTGACCGAGACCGACGAGGGCTGGCAGCCCGCCAACCCCGAGCGGGCCATTGAGCTGCGGCCCGATGGCGCCGCCATGGACCTGGTGCTCGACGTGATCGGGCAGCGCACGCGCCTGACGGCGCCACGCGAGGTCGTGTTTGCGCTCCAGGCCAGCCCGGTCAAGCCGCGACCGGCCAACTGGCGCCACTGGCGCTACACGCAAGCCGGCTGGTACGGCATGGAGAAGGCCACCCACCCGGCCATGCGGCCGGACAGCCGGGTCACCTGGCCCGCCGCCGGTCACCTCAACCTGGCCCAAGGCACGCTCGAAGTCACGGTGCGGCCGAAGTTCGATTCCAGCCCGTCCGGCCAGCCCAATCGGCAGCTTTGGACGCTGTTCTGGTCGGATGACGAACGGCCCGAGCCGACCAATGGCGCCTGGTTCTACTGGAACCTGGACGACAAGGGCCTGCGCGTGGTCTTCCGCCAGGATGACCGCTACACCGTCATCTACGGCGGCCGGATGCCCTGGCGACCGGGCGAGGCCCACACCGTCGCGTTCACCTGGGGACCCGAGCAGCGCATCTACTACGATGGCGTCGCCGTGGCGCAGTACGCCGCCGGCCCGATGTTCAGCAAGCCGATGGACCTCCGCCGGGCGATCATGTCGCTGGGTGCCGGCGACTCCGAGTTCGTCGTGCGGCAGATCCGCGTCTCCAGCGTGGTCCGGCCACCCGAGCAGCTCGGTCGCGGCGACCAGCGCCTGGAGGCCGATGAGCAGACGCTACTGCTCGATCGCCTCGACCAGGTCACCGGCCGCCGCACGCGTCCGGCGCGCGCCGCCGCTGGCGCGGTCGGCACCATCGGGCCGGGCGCCGCGCGGGTGGATCAGGGCCTCGACCTGACGCCACCCGCGCCCCACAGCACGCACCTGGACTACCTGAAGAAGGTCGGCGTCCGCACCATGGGCTTCCACGAGCACTGGTCGGAATGGCAGGGCTTTCCGCGGACGGCCCGCACTCAGGAGCTACAGTCGCTGTTGGCCGGCTGTCGCGAGCGCGAGCTGCGAATGCTGCTCTACCACTCCTGGCAGTTGTCCGACACCGCGCCGGAGTATGCCAGCTTCCTCCGCGAGTGCGAGATCGTCGATCCGGCGCGGTTCCTCTACACCCGCCAGCCGCAACAGACCGACTACCCGGTCTGCCCGCACAGCGCCTGGGTCGACTTCATGGCCGACGGCCTGCAGCGGCTGTTCCGCGACTATGCGCCCGACGGCATCTACTCCGATGGCCTGTCCTATCCCGGCGAGTGCAGCAACGCCCTGCACGGTTGCGGCTGGACCGACGCGGACGGCCGGCGACATCCGACGCTGCCCATCTTCGCCACCCGCGAGGCCATGAAGCGCTTCCGCCGCATTCTGGACGATCAGGGCGGCGAGCGGCTGTTCATCGCCCACACGTCGGGACAGATCACACTGCCGACCCTGTCGTTCGCCGACGCCTATCTGGACGCCGAGCACCTGACCGGCCAGCCACGACCGTTCCGCCTCTCGCTCGACTCCTTCCGGGCCGAGTTCATGGGGCACAACTACGGGTTGCCGGCCTACTTCCTGTGCTACGACTGGAACCAGGGCCTGACCACGCCCGAGGGCCTGGCCATCAGCCTGCTGCACGACACCGAGCTGCCCTGGTCGTTCGAAGCCATGGCGCCGATCTGGGACCTGTGGGACCGCTTCGGCGTCGACCAGTGCGAGTTCCTGCCCTACTGGCAGGCGGAGCGCTGGCTCGCGAGCGCACCGGCCGGGGTGAAGGTCAGCGCCTATCGGCGCGCCGACGGCCATCTGCTGGTGGTAGCGGCCAACCTGACCGAACGCGAGGTCTCCGGTGCCATCCGGTTGCGGCAGCCGCTCAGATCGGCCAAGGAAGCGCTGGCCGGTCGCGCCATGCCGGTGACGGACGGGGCCGTGACGGACCAGTTCCCGCCCTGGCGAGCGCGGCTGTATGGGGTGGCCACGCGGTAGCGGCGAGCCACAGTCGGCCACCGGGCCGGACTGGCACTCGGGCCGGCGGCAAAGCGGCTACCGCGCGCCCTCGAACACCAAACCGTAGACGCAGCCGGGCGGCAGGCCGCCGGCCAGTTGCAGCGTGCCGCCCTGCACACTGTTCGCCGGCAGTTCGCGCTCCGTCAGCTTGATGGCGTCCGAGCGCAGGTTGGTCTCGCGCGGATTGCCTGCCAGGGCGTGCAGCGTCACCTTGGCCGCCGTCTGGAACGGCAGCCGCAGCGTCACCGGTGTCACCCCGTCGCCGAAGGCCGCGCCGTCGAGCTTGCGCGACAGCAGGAACACGGTCCAGCGGTCGCCCTGCCGGAACGCGTAGGCGCCGACCAGCGGGATGGTCTGCCCCTTGCGGTCGGCGCTGGGCACTGACACCTCCTGCACGCTCATCAGGTCACCGACGGCCTGCCGGTTGCGCAGCGTCAGGGCCAGCCAGGCCGCTGACGGGCGGAAGCCGTCGGCCAAGATGCCGTGGCTGTTCCAGTGCGTGCCCTGGCCATAGGCCAGGAAGCACTGGTCGGTCCAGCCCTGTGCGTAGCTGCCCAGCCAGGCGTCGAGCGTGCCCACGGCCTGGGCCAGCGACTTGCCGTAGCGCTCGTTGACCTCGACCTGCTCACGCGGCGCCTGGCCCGGCAGTGCGTAGCCGCCGGGACCGCCTTCATAGGCGGTCAGGTCGTAGGCGTGGTGCGTGCGCGCGAGTTGCTCGCGCGCCTCGGCCATGCGCGCCTGCGACGCGCGCGGGCCGGTCCAGAAGCTCCACAGGCACTCCTGCACGCCGCGGTCGTCCCACTGCCGCGCCGCGTAGTCGCCGGTCTCCCATTTCGGGCCGACGTAGTTGGCATGGCCCAGCGAGGCGGCGTACGGGTTGGCTTGCATCGCCTCCTCGCCGTAGCCGCGCACTTGGCCGTCGCGGTCCACGCTGCCGTTGTAGAAGGCGCCCAGGTTGAACCGGATCTTGCGCTCCAAGCCCGCCGACTGCCAGTACGGGCTGCGTTGCATGGCCTCGATCAGGTAGCGCGTGAACAACCCGTACTCGCGGCCGCCTTGCGTCACGGCGTTGCGCGTGCTGAAGCCAAGCCAGTCGGCGAACACGCCGTTGTGCCAGGTCTCGTTGCCGAACTCGATGGTCAGTTCGGCGAAATCGTCGGTCCACGGCCGCTGGTGTCCACGCTGCTGCGTGCGCCGCCAGGCCCAAGGCTTGCTCTGCGGCGTGTCGCGCTGCGGGTCGTACGGCGCGGCGAGGTACTCAATCAGTGCCAACCAGTCGCTCTCGCGGTGCAGGAGGTGCTGGATGACCAGCCACGGCCGCATCCGCGAGGTGGCGTCCGGTCCGGTCAGCTCGTCGAACCGCAGCGCCATGGGCAAGGTCATCTCCATGGTGCCGCTGACCCGCGTGTTCCAGTCGGGCGCCACCTGTGAGCCGGCGTGCCAGCTCAGGATGGACGCCATGGTGGCATCCTTGGCCAGGAACCAGATGCGGTGCGCGCCCTTCGGCCCGCGCTCGGGCTGGCTGCGCAGCAGTTCGTCCAGCACCGTGGCGTTCGGCACATACGGCGCGTCGGCGTCCTCGGGCCGGTCGACGCGGTAGACGCGGCAGTTGTCCAGGAACAGCTTGCCCGGCCCGGTGAAGACGAACTGCGGGCCGAAGTGCCAGGCTTCGGTGGGCCGCGGCGGACCGGCGAACTCGGCCGTGTAGCGGCGCCACTGGTCGGTGACGGTGAAGCTCGACCGCAGATCCGGATAGCCGCGGCCGAACGAGAACCCCACCTCGCCGCCGCGCGCCAGGCCCTCCTGCCGCAGCCACACCTCCAGCCGGTAGCGCTTGCCCGGCTCCAGTTGGCCGTACCAGAGCGACTCGCCGCCGCGCTGGGTGCCGATGAACGTGTACTGGTGAATGGTCTGCTCGCCAGCGGCCGCGGTGACCTGCAGGCAGGTCTCGCCCGGATCGATCATCTCGGCCGGCACCGGCTGCGGGTGCGGCACCAGGTCGAAGCTGACCCGGCTGAGGTCGGCGTTCCAGTACCAGCCCGGGTGGTGCATCGGATTGCCGATGCCGCGCACGCGCGAGTTGACCCAGCGCATGTCGAAGCGGTCGAACCGGCGGTCCAGCACCGCGTAGTCCCAGCGGCGCAACGGCGGCGCGTCGGGCGTCAGATACACCCGCTGTTCCTGCTTGGCCGCCGGCGCGGTGGAGCGCTTGAGTCGATAGGCGACCACGTTGGCCGACGGGCTGGGCTGCCAGGTCACCGTGACGCAGCCGTCGCCGGCCACGGCGGTCACGGCGCGCGGCGGCTGCGGTTTGGCGCGGTCGCCCTGCGACGCACTGGCGGCGTTGAGCACCAGGTGCCGCTGGTCGCTGCGGCCCTGGCCATCGGTGACCCTCACGGTCAGCCGTTGGTTGGCCGGCGTGGTCCGCGGCCGCCCGCTGAGTCGGCCGGTGGCCGCGTCGAGGGTCAGCCCGTCGGGCAGTGCGCCCTCGACGGCCCACTGCAGCGGTGGCCGACCGACGGCGCTGAAGCGGTGGTCGAACGGCGCGCCGGCGCGCAGCTCGGGCAGCGCGTCGCCGTCACGGACGGTCAGAAGGCGCGGTCCCGCGTCGGCACCCGCCTGCGGCGTCGCACTGACTTCCGGCGCCGGGTCCGACTCCACGTCGCCGGCCGCCAGCGCTACCACAGTGTACCAGTAGGCCCGGCCGTTCTGCACGGTGCCGGCGTCGGTGCAGCTCAGGTTGCCGCTGCGAACGTGCGTGTGCGGGAAGACATCGGCATAGCGGTTGGCGATCCAGCCGCCATCCGGGAAGCCGTCGGTGCCCTCAGGCACGATGCGCGTGGTGCCCACCAGCGTGACATGGTCGGCGTTGGTCAGGTCGAGGTTGTTGCCGTCGGCCCGCACGGGCAACGGCTGCCCGGCCTTGTCCACGAGGCGGTAGAGGCGCACCTCGGCGCCGCTGAGGAAGCCGCTGGCCCACAGATCCCACCAGGACGTGCCCGGCCCGTCGATCTCGAACCAGCGCTCGCCGCACTCGCGCACGCGGTGCAAGTTGCGCCAGTGGATCGGCTCGTTGCCCGGGTTGTGGACGAAGTTGTTGGCCGCCCATTCCACCGCGCCCACCCGGCCCCAGCCGTTGGCACCCAGCGGCGGCACCTTCGCTGCGGTCCGCAGCACCTGGTCGGTGATGCGGAACTCCGCCGGCGTGTTCGGCGCGCAGGCCGCTGCCGCCAACCAGATGCCGACCGTCACAAGCGCGCCGACCGCACTGCGCAGCCCCATGGCCACTCTCCGCGCCGGCGCCGCCGGCGCCGCTGGGCGGATTGTACCCGATCTGGTGGCCGCTGGGCCGGTCAGGCGCGGGCCAGTTGGGCGTCGATGGCCTTGATGTGCTTGGGCAGCCAGTCACCCAGCTCGCGCATGGTGTCGATGACCACCCGCGAGGTGGCGCCACCTTGGGCCAGGGCCGCTTTGAGCTCGCCGAAGCGTTTGACAAACTGCGCGTGGGCCTGACGATTCGCGGCTGCCGCCGGGCACTTGCGCTGGTCCATCACTGCCTCCTCCTCGCTGAAGTGCTTGACGACGTACTTCTCGAGGAAGTCCATGAGCTTGCCCAGCTCAGCGTCGGCCTGTCGATTGGCCATCGCGGACACCAGTTCGTTGAGCTTCTGGATCAGCAGCTTGTGCTGTCGGTCGAGCTCCGCGTCGCCGGTGGACATCGACTCGTCCCACTGCCATGCCATGTCATCGCTCCGCGCTCGGGGCTATTGTGGCGCGGCGCTGGCGGCAAGGCAGGACGTCGCCTACCGCAACACCTCCAGCTTGTCCCAGTCCACCAGGCCATCGCGCGTGCTGTGGTGCGCCAGCGAGACCACGTAGACGCTCTCCCAGACCAGCGGCGCCTTCAGGCCCTTGGGCAGGCGCGCCACCACGGTGGTCCACTCCGGCTTCAGCGGGCCCTCGTGCAGCGTGTGCGTGGTGCGCGTGCCGTTGCCGTCCACCACGGTCGCGCGGAGCCAGACCGACTGGCCATCGCCGCGCACCCGCGCGCGCAGCGCCAGCGCCGCGTCGAGCTTGCGCTCCAGCCGCACGTAGGCCGCGCGCGTGGTGGCCTGTTCGCCCAGGTGGAACACCAGGCGCAGGTACTGGTGGCCCGACGCCGCGCCGTCGCTCAGCGTCTCCAGGCTGCCCTTGACCGTCTCGGGCAGGCCGTGGAAACGGCCGGTGGTGCCGGTCTCGAAGTCCTCCACCAGCACCGGCGCCGCCACGCGAACCGGGATCCGCGCTTGCGCACCGTAGCCGCTGACGGTCGCCTGACCCTCGACGCCTTCGCCGGCGGCGACGAAGCGGCCGGCCTCGCTACGACCGAGTGCGGCCGGCACCGTCCAGGTGAGGCGCTCGGGCGCCAGGATGACGGGTCGCCCGCCGGCGTCCAAGCCGGTGGCGCGCAGTTCCGCGGTCTCACCGGGTAGCAGTTCCAGCCGACTCGGCTCGGGCCGGAGGGTGGCCACCTGGTCGACCACCGTCACCTCGAGCTGGCCCGCCACACCCGGTGCCGCTGCCACCAGGCGGCCACGCGCCGCGGTGCTGCCGGCGCGCAGCGTGCCGCCGGTCAGGCGGCCGAGGTCACCTTCGGTGCGCAGCTCGACGCCGCGTTGCTCGGGCAACGGATTGAGCAAGGCGTCGGCCACGGCCACGGTGGGTGTCAGCGTGGCCTCGGTGCCCAAGAGCACCGGTCCCGGTGGGTCGAAGGTGACCACCGCCGGCGTGCCCAACGGGCCGATGGACAGCAGCGCCAGCGCGTTGGCCACCCGCCGCTCGCTACCGTCGCTGGGCCGATTGAGGATGCGCCCGCGCACCCAGCAGGTGGTGGAGCCACCGCCGTCCAGGTTGAGCGCGCCCTGGCAGCCGAACTCCCGCATCAGCCGGCTCAGCTCCGGCAGCGTCAGGCCGACGCTATGGCCCGGTCGACGCCCATCCACCGTCACGGCCACGATGTGCCGCGCGTCGAACCCGATGGCCGTCCGCGGGTGCCGCGGCTCCTTCGCCTGCGGCTGGTACACCTCGCGCCCGCCCTGACAGAGCACCGGCCAGCCACCCACGGCTTCGCGCCAGCGGCCGGCGGGGGTGGTCTTGGCGTCGATGGTCACCGACATGCCCGGCTTGAGTTGGCGCAGCACCTGCTGGTGCTGGCCGCTGGCCGACAGGACCAGCCCGTCGGCGGCAATCGGCAGGTTGCCCGCGTCGCTCGGTGCGCTGACCACCTCGGCCGTCAGTTGTCCGTTGGCCGGCAGCCGCCCGCTCCACTTGAGCGCCACTTCGAGGCCGTGCGCCGGCATGCCGGTGCTGGTGCCCCAGGCCGGCGTGTAGAGCACCAGGTGCTCCGGCCCACGGTCGATGTTCAGGCGCGTGATGGGCACCGGCGCCCCCGCGCCCGGTACAGTCAACTCCAGCCGGCTGCGGAACGTGTCGATGTGCGGCGAGCCATCCTCGGCCACCACGAAGGCCGGGCGGTCGTTGCCCGTCTGGAGCAACTCGCCCTCGTGCATGAACAGCCCGATGGTGGCGCCCTGGCCTGGTCCGCGCATGATGAAGAAGTCGGCGTTGACCGCGGCAATCGCGCGCTGCTGCGCGGTGAGCAGGCGCGTCGCCTGGCGGCTGGTGCCTTCCAGGCGGCCGGCCTTCGGCTGCGCGCCCACCGCCACCGGCCGCAGCCGCGGCTCGGCCCGCTCCCAGAGGAAGCCGTCGATGGCGTACGGCCCAGCCGCGCGTCGGATCTCGAACGACCAGGCGCCCGGATGGATCGGCTTGCGCTGCGCATCGGGCGGCAACTCCAGCGCCGGCAGCGCGGTGACCGCCAATGCCGATGCCAGCCAGCTCCACCCCCAGCGTCGTCGCGGGTCAGGCCTCATCTCGGTGCAGTCCTTTCTGGGCCGCCTCGGCCGCCAGGGCCGGCGTCAGCCACAGCTCGTCCAGATCGCGCGTGTTCTTGATGCGCACGCCGCGCACCGCCGCGGGTTCACGCTGGCGCAGCAGGCGCAGCGCCGCCGCCAGGGCGGCCCCTTCGTCTGCGCAGGTCAGCGGGATCTTGACCCGCGAGACCACGCCGACGGTCAACGCGTTGGCATACATCGCCGCGCGATCGAGCCGGTCGACCAACCGCTGCGTGCAGATGTCGGCCAACCCGACGCCCAGCCCGTTGCCGCCGGTGGCCTCGGTCAGGTCCAGCGCCACGATGACCGCGATGCGCGGCGTCGGCAGGTCGGGCAGGCCGGGAATGCCGCGTCGGCCGATCACGTTCGGGTCCAGACCTGTGCCCGACACGTCCTTGCCGAGTTGCTCGACCACCAGCAGGTCGAGGTCATCGAACGGCAAGCGCGGCAGCCACTCGCGCGCGGTCGCCAGCAGCTCCGGCTCGCGCCTCAGGATGGCCGCCGGCGGCAGGGCCTCGATCAGCGCCGGCGCGTGGTAGGCATCCTCCACCACGCCGATGCCCAGCAGCAGCGGCACGTGGGCCAGCGCCGTCCGGCCCACCTCTTCGAGCACCTCGCCGGCCTGGGCGAAGCCGCGGTGGTGGACGGTCGCCGCGCCGGCCTGGTTGCCCAGGCCCACCGCCAGCAGCTTGAGCAGTCCGCTCTCGAAGCGCCCGCTGAAGCTGGTGTGCGGCTTGATGCGGTTGAGCAGCACCAGATGGTCGGCCTGCGCCGCCGCGGCGTCGAGGTGTACCGGCCAGCCCGAGGGTGTCTGACCGACCACCACGGTCTCGAGCGTCGAGCGCACCGGCACGCCGAGCGTCTCGGCGGCCACGCCGAGTCGCGCCAGTACCGCGGTCTGGCCGGCGGCCGTGCTGGCGCCATGGCTGCCCATGGCCGGCACGATGAACGGCTCGCCCCGCCGCTCGCGGATGGCCGCGATGACCTCGCGCACCAACTCGACCAGGTGGCCGATGCCACGGCTGCCGACGGCCAGGGCCACCGCGCGGCCGTGCAGGTTAGCGGGCCAATCGGCCTGCGCCAGCGCCTCACGGAGCGCACCGGCCGGATCGGGCAAGGCCCGCTGGGCGAACTCCTGCCGGTATCTCGTCCACTCAAGCATCGTCGGTATCCAGCAGTGAGCGCGCCACGGCCAGGCGCAGACCGCCGGCGCAGACGTGGACCACCTCGGCTTGGAGCCGCTGCATCGCCTGCTCCAGCAGCACCGCGCCGGTCGTGATGATGTCGGCCCGGTCTGGTTCGAGCCCGGGCAGCTGGCGGCGCGCCGCCAGCGGGAGCGCCGCCAGCCGCACCACCTGCGCGGTCACCTCGTCCGCCCGCAGCCGCACCTGGCTGATCCGCGACGCGTCGTAGTGGGTCAGGCCCAGGTGGATGGCCGCCAGCGTGGTGATGGTGCCGCCGCTGCCGGCCAGGTCGGCCGGCGGCGCGGCGATCGGGCCCAAGGCCTCGGCGGCTACCTGGCGACAGCGCGCCAGATCCTCGGCGCTCAGCGGGTCGCCGGGCCGCGCGCGCTCCCATAGGCGGCGCGAGCCGATGTTCACGGAGCGGCGCGCCGCGATGTGGCCGCCGCAGCCGCTGACCACCTCGGTGCTGCCGCCGCCGATGTCGAGCAGGTTGAGCGGCACTTCCGGCCGGCCATGGCTGCGCGACACGTCGGCGTAGGTCAACTCGGCCTCCTGCTCACCGCTGATCACCTCGATGCGCCAGCCGGTCTCGCGCTCCACCCGATCGAGGAGCACCTCGCGGTCCACCGCGTCGCGCAAGGCCGCCGTGCCCACCGCGCGCACTCGTTGCACGCCGTACTCGGCGCAGACCTGCTGGTACTCGCCCAGCTTGGCCGCCGCGCGCTCGATGGCGGCCGGCGCCAGATGGCCCGTCTGGTCGACGCCCTGGCCGAGTTTGACGATGTCGGTACGGTCGAGCCGCACTCGTTCGCCGTCGGCACCCGCCTCGAGGATGGTCAGCAGGAACGAGTTGGATCCGACATCGACGCCGGCGACTCGCTGAGTGGTCATCGAGCACCTCTCGGGTGCATGGTAGCAGCGCGGTGGCGTCACCGGAAGCCCGGGCTGCCGAGTCGCGGCCCGGATCAGCCGGCTGGCCGGCCGGCGGCGGCAGGCGGAAACGCGTCGGCCCGCACCCGCTTGTACACCATCTCGGCGACCAGTTTGGCCCCGGCCATGGTGCAATGGCAGCCGTCCCCGCGCCGGACCAGCGTCCGCTTGCCGTCCACCGTCAGATAGCTGGTGAACTCGCCGCTCGGCCCGCCCAGCACCGCAGTCGTGGGCAGGTAGACGGCGTTCGGCAGCGCCGCGCAGGCCTTGCGGAAGCTCTCGTCCAGCAGCCGCATGTGCGCCTGGTAGTCTGCCGACCGCATCGGCGGCAGGCCCACCCAGTAGAGCCGCCGGACCTGCGCCGCCAACTGCGCCGCGAACTTCGCCGCGCGTTGCGCGTAGAGCTCGCACCAGTCGTCGTTGCCGGCGTGGTAGCGCCGTCCGTTGGCCTTGATGTCCTGGAAGTCGTTCGGGCCCAGGACCAACACGATCATGTCATGGCGTTCGCGAGCCAACACCTCGCGCATGTGCCCCGGCCAGTCGAAGAAGTCGGGCCGTGATAGGCCCGTCGAGACCTTGTAGTCCACCTTGGCGCGCATCGCCGGGTCGCGTTGCATCGCCGGGCGCAGATGCACCTGCAGGTCCTCCATCATCGAGTCGCCGATCAGGAGGACGCGCAACGGGCGCTGCGCCGAGTAGACCGGTTGCGGGCGTGCCGCCGCCTTGGCCGGCGCGGTGGCGCCGGCAGCAGCAACCGGGGCGGTAGTGCCGGCCGGTCGGGCCTGGGCGGCGCGCGCCACCGGTGGTGGCGGTTCGGGCGCCGGCGCCTCCTCCGGCTGTGTGGCGGCGATGAAGGCGCCGTGGAGTGCCAGCACGGGCCGGTCGACCAGCAGCGCGTGCGCCACGGTCTGCAGCCCCACGGCCGCCGCGAGACACCCCTCGCGCAACGGGCCCACGGACATTTGGTTGGCGCGGTCCACCAGGCCCTTGCTGTCCAGCAGTGCCAGCACGAGCCCAGCGGTCAGCAGCAGGTGGAGCACCTGCTCGCGCCGATAGGCCCAACCGCCGATGCGCTCGGTCATCATGCCCGCTAGAACCCCGCGTAGATGAACGGCGCCATGCCGTCCGGCCAGAAGGCCCGGAGCAGCGCCAGCAGACTGCCCGCCAGCACGCCCTGCGCCCACAGCGGCCATTGCGCCACCGCGCGCCGCGCCGACGCCAGCGGTTCGGTCGGCAGGTAGTGCAGCGCCATGCCGAGCAGCAGCATCACCCAGAGTGCCGGCGTCATCAGCGTCGGCGCCGGTCCGCCCACCACCAGCGCCCGCAGGTGGGCCATCGCCGCCGCGAACGACTCAGCGCGGAAGAAGATCCAGGTCAGGCAGACGAAGTGGAACGTGCCCACCACGCGCAGCACCTGCACGCCCAACGGCACCGGCCCGCGGCCCCGCTTCGGCAAGAGCCAGGCCCGTTCGGCGGCCAGGCCGAACCCATGGAGCGCACCCCAGACGATGAACGTCCAGGCGGCGCCATGCCACAGGCCGCCCAGCAACATCGTCGCCGCCAGGTTCACCTGGGTCCGCGCCGGGCTGCACCGCGACCCGCCGAGCGGAATGTACAGGTAGTCGCGCAGCCAGGAGGACAGCGTGATGTGCCAGCGCCGCCAGAACTCCTGCAGCGACTGCGACCGGTATGGCGCGTCGAAGTTGGCCGCCGAGCGGAAGCCTAACAGCAGCGCCGCGCCGATGGCCATGTCGCTGTAGGCGCTGAAGTCGCAGTAGATCTGCACCGCGTAGCCATAGGTGGCCAGCAGCACTTCGCTGCGCGCGTAGCCCGCCGGGTTCTGGAACACCGGGTCGACCAGGCCCTGCTGCAGCGTGTTGGCGATCACCACCTTCTTGAACAGGCCGCCCAGAATGAGGGCCAATGCCAAGTCGGCCGGGATGCCGTAGCGCGGCTCCGCGTCGCGGAGCTGCGGCAGGAAGTCGCGCGGGCGCACAATCGGTCCGGCCACCAGATAGGGGAAGAACGTCAGGCAGACGGCCCAGTCCAGGAGCGACCGCGCCGGCACCATGTCGCGGCGATAGACGTCGACGAGGTAGCTGATGGCGCGGAAGGTGTAGAACGACAGGCCGACCGGCAGCACGACCTCAAGGATGGGCAACTGCACGCGCAGGCCCAGGCTGGTCAGCAGGTCCTGGAGTGAGCTGACGAAGAAGCCCTGGTACTTGAAGAAGCCCAGCACGAGCAGGTTGTAGGCCACGCCGGCCAACAGCGCCTGCCGGCGCTGCGCCACCGGGGCGAAGCGGTCGATCTGCCGCGCGAGCGTGTGATTGACGACCACGCTCAACAGCAACAAGGCGATGAACCGCCAGTCCCAACTGGCGTAGAAGATGAGGTTGGCGGCGAGCAGAACGGCCTTGCGTCGCTCGGCGTGACGCCTCACGACCCCGAGCAAGGCGACGACCACGAGCAGAAACAGGCCGAACTCGTGGGTGGGAAACAGCATCGCCGACGCTCTCGCCTCCCTGTCGGCGCGCCACCGGCCCGGCCTGTTGCCGGCCGGCGCGGCGACCGGTCTGCCCGCTGCTAACACACGGCGCCCGGAGGCTGAGGCCCGCCGGGCGCCGCTGGAAGAGGTGGTCTGCCGGAGCGCTAGAAGCTGCCGGCCAGCGACACCACATTCAGATCGCTGCCCCGCTCAATGCGCTGGAAGCCGTAGTCCAGCTTGACATAGCGGAAGGCGACCGAGACGCCGGCGCCGAATGTGCGCTGGGCCACACCGGCGCGAACGGCGATGTTGTTGCCGAACCAGCGCTCGCCGCCGAACCGGACTTGGCCCTGCTTGGCGATCGACCCGATGTCGAACCAGTCGAGCGACAGCGTCGTGTACTTGTCCGGGCGGTAGGCCACGCCGGCGTTGAACACGCGCTTGGCCTTGCCGATGCCGCGGAAGCTCGGATCGTTGATGTTCAGCGCCGTCAGACCCAGCGTGAACTTCGGCTGCGACGGCGGCGTGTACATCGCGCCGAAGTCGAAGGCGAAGCCGTCGTCCTTGGTGGCCGCGGTCTTCACACTGTGGAAGCGCAGGTTCACGCCCACCGCCAGGCCCTGGTAGACATACTGGCCGTAGGTGAACTGGAACACCTTGTCCGAGCGACCCGTGCCGTCCGACGAGCGCAGGTAGGTGAACCCGCCGCCGAACTTGCCTTGGCGGACCGGCTCGATATAGGAGAGGCTGTAGTAGTTGCCGCCGTTCTTGTTGACCTTGATGCTACCCTCGGCCATGCGCTGCTTGACCTGGGCCACCCCGGCCGGGTTGAACTGGAGGCCACCGGTGTCGTCGCTGACGGCGGTGAAGGCACCGGCCAGGCCCACCGAGCGAGCGTTGCCGCGGAACGGGTAAAACCCGCCGCCGGTCACATCTTGGGCCTGTGCGGCCAGGGCTAGCGTGAGCCCCGCCAACAGGGCCGACCACCGCGTTCGCGGCACCACATGCATACGAGGCCTCCCTTCAGAAGCTGTTGTCGAGTTCGAACGAGAGTCTAGCGCGCTCCAATGAATAGCGCAAGCGCAATTCCCTGGTCCCGATGACCCTCGAAACCCAGACTTCGGACTCCCGGAACGAGCCCAGGGGACTGGTCTGATAGACCGTCTGGCCGGCGAAGCCCCAGTGGCGAGTGGCGTACCACTCAACCATCCCCGAGGCGGTCAGCGACCGGTCATTCAGGTTGTAGGTCCCGTAGGCGTAGCCGGTCCACTGGAACTCCTTATACAACTGCCAGTTGAGCGTCACCAACTGGCGCAGGGGTACACGGTAGCGGTTGTTGTAGGCCTTGTCCAGGGTGTAGCCCAGACTGAACGACTGCGTCTGGCCAATCGGTTGCCGGTAGGCCGTGTTGAACGTCAGCGCCACCTCTCGCGAGCCGTCCCAGGCATTCTGCAGGCGCACACCGGCGAACGGCTGCACGCTGCCGCCGCCGCCGAACGTCCAAGGGTTCTTGGTCACGCCCAGCGACACGCTCTGCGTGAACTGGTCCGGACCCACCAGCGTGTGCGTATAGCCCAGGCCCATAGACATGGTGAAATTCGAGTCCACCGCTGTCATCCGCATCGGATTGCTTTGCCAGACCACGTTGTTGCCGAACTGGAAGCCCCGGTCGTAAGGCGGGTCGCCGCGCAGGTAGTCGGCGTTCATCGTCATGCTGACATTGCCGGGTCCGACAGGCGTATAGAGCGTCTGGTTGCTGTAGAAGTTGCGGTGTCGCGGCCACGCGAACGAGAAAGTCGAGAACGTGTACGGGTCCCACCGCTCCTGGCGGTGGTACTGCACACCGAACGCCCCGACCATGTCGTCGATCACGAAGTCCCACTGCCCGCGCCCGGCCTTCATCTCGGCGTGGTGCGCATAGCTGAGCTGGAAACCCGTGGTGCGCCCGAACAGGCCGGTGCGGATCCCGCGCGTCAGCCGGAACTCGTTGGTGTGCCGGTCGCCCACATCGAAGTAGTACGGGAAGTCGACAATGAAACCGTCGCGCGAGCTGTAGTTGACCACCTGGCTGAGCGCCGGCCCCAACTGCCCGTTCCGCCCGAGCGATTCGAAGTGGTACGGCAGGCTGAGCACCTTGGACCCGTTGACGAAGAACTTGGCCCGGTCGAAGCGGATCTTGTCGCTCGGGTAGATGGCCGCGCCCTTGGCCTCGATCCAGATGGTGGCACCGTCCAGGTCGAATAGATCGAACATGCCCTGTGACGGCGGCCGGTCCGGCTGCCGCGCCAAGTTCCGTCCGGAGAAGGTGATCGTCTCGCCCAGCGACGAGCTGTAGACGCTGCCGGTCAGCGACCGTAGGTCCATCGCCAGCGCCTCGCCCTTGTAGGGCGGCTTGCGGGCCTCCTTGAACGCCTTCGCATCATAGGGCGGCGGACCATTGGCGATGGTCACGCCCTGATACAGGTCCTTGGCCAACAGGAGGTAGTCCTGCAGGTCGATCTGGATCCGGTTGGCGTGGATCTCGACGCCCTGGTAGGTCACGCCGGCATGGCCGATGACATCCAGGATCTGACACGAGCTCTCCGGCCCGTACCAGATGTAGTCGCCCTTGACGCGGATCAGCGTGTCGAACGTCTGCGGCCCATTCGGTTCGGAGCCGAAGATGACCTCGACGCGGTCGGTGGCGCCCGAAGTATCGCCCAGCAGGTAGGCGGTGACCACGCTGGAAGTCTCGAAGTTGGTGGCGCGCAGCACGCACTTGGCAAACCCGCTGCGCACCGGCACATCGACGATCTGCGACCGCGAGCTTCCGCCGTACTCGCCCAGCACGCCCTGCGTGCAGGTGAACCGCACGTCCGCGCCACTGGACAGCAGCGACCCGTCACGGCGGACCTGCGCGGTCACCGTGACTTCGCTCAGCCCGTCCGCCGGCACGCGCCGCCGGTCGACAGACAGGCTCAAAGTCATGGCCGCGGGCACCGGCGTGACGAGACACAGGAGCAACCACGGCCCCCAGGCCAGCCGCCGCCAGTTGAGACCCGCGCTCCGCTCCATCACGCTCCTGTCGCCCTGCCACCGGGAGGCCCGGCCGCCCATCGCTGGGCCAGCCGGGCCGTCGCCTGAGCATCGTCTGCCACTACTGGATAGTGACAGCCACTTGCGATTGCAGTTGCGTGCCGTTGATGGTGCCGACCAGCATGGCCGTGCCCGCTGCGGCACCCGCGGTGATCTGCAACTGGATCGTACCGGCGGCATCGGTCGTGCCGCTCGCCGGGACCGTGAACGGACCCGTCGGGTTGACCGTGAAGTTGACGATCACGCCCGACCGCACCGGGTTGTTCCGCGCGTCGCGGACGGTCACCGTGATGGTCTGCGTCTGGCCCTTGGCGATCGGCGCCACGGTCCCGAAGTCGACCCGCGTCGCCGTACCCGGCACCAAGGTGACGATCGTCTGCGAGTACACGGTCGGCAGTTCCTTCACCGAGGCCGAGAGCGAGATGACGTTGATGGCGTTGTCCGTCCGCGAGTCAGTGCCGGCGCGGTACACCGCCACCGCCTGCCCGCCCACGATCGGCACGTCAACGCCAGCCGCCGGCGGCGTGTCGGGGAACGGATACACCGAGATGTCGCCGGCCCGCCGGATGGTGCCGTTGTTGCTGCCCATCTTGAAGTTGACGGTGTACTTGCCGTCCGGCACCGCCTGCCCGAGCGCGTCCAGCACCTTCGCCGTGACGTTGGTGGTGCTCGCGCCGTCAGCCGTGAGGCTGCTGCTATCCGGCGTGACCACCATCACCACCGGCGTCGAGACCTGGAAGGCGAAGGTCAGCGTGGCCAGTTGCTGCCCACTCGGCAGTTTGGTCGACTGGGCCTGCACGTTCACACTGGTCGCCGTCGTGACCACACTGCTGAGCAGGCCGATCGCCACCTGGCCGGTCAAGTCGGTCAGCGCGCGCACCTGGCGGTTGGTCGCCGTGTCCACCACGGTGGCATAGGCCGGCAGACTGGTGAAGCTGCCCGCCGAGGCCGTCAGCGTCACCGGCACGCCACCCACCGTGGCGCCGCTGCTGTCCTTCACCGTCACGCGCAGCGTGGCCGTGTCGACCCCGTTGCCCGACAGGTTGGTCTTGTTGTTGTCCACCGCCATGGTCATGGTCGCCGGCGCGGCGTGCGGGATGGCCACCACGCCAGTGTTGGCGTTGCTCGAGGCGCCCTTGCCGAAGTCGCTCTCGGCACCCGCCGAGTTGACCGAGGTGATGGCGTAGTAGAAGGTGATGTTGTTGCTGACCGTGGTGTCCGTGTAGGTCAGCGTCGTCCCGCCAACGGTCCCGATCTTGGTGATGCCCGGGGCCGTGGCCGGGTTGATCATCGCCGAGGTGATCGGCGACTGCGAGCGGTAGAGGTTGTAGGTGGCCACATCCTGCACCGCCTGCCAGGCCAGCGCGACGCTCTTGTCGCCGCTGTCCGCGGTCAGGTTGCCCGGCGGCGCCGACGGCGCGTTGACCGACACCGAGTTGGACGCCGAGGCGTCACCGCGCTGCTGCAGCTTGTTGACCGCGCGCACCGCGAACGTGTACGTCCCGTTGGTCAGCCCAGTCAGCGAGTAGCTGGTCGTGCTGGCCGGCGTGGTGGCAATCAGCGTGTAGCTGGCCAGGTCGACCTGGCGCTGCCCGCGCGGGTCGCTTCGGCGCACGCCGGCGACTTCGCGGCTGCCCGCCGCGGCGCCGTTCCGCAGCCACG
>CAZHGD010000054.1:0-41035 GCA_964531735.1 uncultured Fimbriimonadaceae bacterium
GGGGTATGGGATCGGCGCGGCCTCTATTCGCGCGTGTCGGCTTCGTACGACGCCTGCAGCTCCAGCGGCAGCGGGCTGACGCCGTCCCACTTCACGAAGTGGTAGCGCAGGTGCGCCGTGCGCCGGTCACCCGGTTCCAGATCCTCGTTGAACATGCCGAAGTAGAGCGAATTGTGGTGCAGGATGTTGTCGCGACCGTCGGGCGAGTCATAGCTGGAGTAGATGCAGAAACACTCGGCGGCGCGGGCGGTCACCACCACCGCGCTGTGCTCCAGCGGCGAAGCGTAGGCCGCCACCGGCGCGGCGAACTCGCGGCCGACGGCGAACGGCACCGGGTGGTCACCGTGCCAGCGGCCGTCGAACAGCGTGAACAGCGCCTCGCGGTCGCGCGGGTAGGCCAGGTAGTAGCCGCGCACGAACTCGTTGACCTCGGGCGCCCAGCAGACGGGCTCGGCGTGGGGCAGGAAGGACGCCGGCCTCAGCCAGACGTAGGGCCGCCAGGCCGGTGCGAAGTAGTGGCTCAAGTAGAGCTCGTAGCGGCGCAGCGGCCGGGTTACGGCGACGGTCACGGTCAGGTCGAGGGTGTGCTCGCCGCTGACCCGGTACTCGGCCTCGATGGTGCCGGGGTGCTCGGGCAGCGCGTCCCAGTGTACCAGCGCGTGGTCGTCGGCCAGGTGGCCGCGGTGCGGGCGCTCGCGCGCGGTCATCAGGTAGGCGCCGTCAGCCAGCAGTCGGTAGACGTGGCCGAGGTAGAGCGAGGGATTGGCCGGTCGCGCACCGTTGGCCAGCAGCTCGAGGTCGCGGAAGCCATGGGTGTCGCCCTGGCAACAGACGGCGCCGCGCAAGGCCGTGGTCGCAAACGTGGCGGTGTCGGGTCGGTCAGTCGGTCGCAAGGGCGTCACAGCGCGTCTCCAGCAGTCGGTCACGCCGGCCGGTTCGCCGGGCGGCCGGCCGCTCCTGCCACGGCCAGGGGCCGACCATCGGCAGCCACGGTTGACGGGTGGGCCGGCCAGCCGCTACAGTGCGCGTCGATGGTGGTGCGGCAGGGGCCAGATTGGGTGCCAGGGAGCCGAACATGGGCCTCGGTCGGTTGTGGACGCATCTTCTGCCGGTGACGCTGGTGCTGCTGGCGGCGGCCCTCGGCGGCTCGGCATCCGCCTTGACACGCGACGACGTGTTGTCCGTCCGCGATGGGCGCTTCCATCTGGACGGACGGCCGTTCGCCGAGATCAGCTTCAACAAGTTCGACCTGCTCTGGCAGCTCTACGACCAGTTGGCGGCCGGCAAGCCACTCGATGCCGACAACCCGCTGGTCAAGGCCCAGGAGCGGGCCTTGCGGAACCTGCACGAGCTGGGCTTCCGCACCATTCGCGTGTTCGCGCTGCCCTGGGGCCCGGCCGGCCCGGCGTCCTACGCCGACCCGGCGCGGCGCCAGGTGCTCTACGCCGCGCTCGACAAGATGATTGAGCTGTGCGACCGCTACGACATCCGCGTCGTCTGGTCACTCGCGGCGGGCACCTTCACCGACACGAAGCTCGTGCCGGGCAAGGGCTGGGTCCATGGCGAGGAGCACATCCGCGAGTTGGTGGCCAACCCTGAGTCGCGCGGTCGAAAGCTGCTCTACGCCTATCTCGACGAGACGGTGCGCCGGTACCGCGACCGGCGCGCGGTGCTGATGTGGGAGATCACCAACGAGTTGACCCTCTCAGCCGACATCGGCGACGCCAAGCGGGTGTGGAACGGTGAGCGGATGCCGACGCTCAAGGACGTCGCCGTCTTCTCCGACGAGGTGGCGCAACGCATCAAGGCGGCCGACCCGCTGCGCCTGGTCAACAATGGCGGCTCCAACATGCGCTCGCACCAGTGGCACCTGTACCAGCGCCAGGGCTGGGTGCTGGACACGTTCGAGGAGCAGTTCCGGTGCTTCGAGCTGCTCTTCGCCCGATCGGCGGTCGACGTGATCGACATCCACTCGTACCCGAACAACCGCCCTGGTTACCCGCTGGCGGGGCCCGACGGCAAGGAGGCCATCCTGGACCATCGGGGCTACCAGACCATGGCCCGGCGGCTCGGCAAGCCGCTGATGATCGGCGAGTTGGGCCTGCACGCGGCGGCGCGCCAAGAGACGAAGGTCTGGTCGGCCACGCCGGACTACTTCGAGAGCTACGACGATCTGGCCGCGGCGAAGCCGTGGGTGGAACGGACGCTGAACAGCGTCATCGACGCCGAAGTGCCGCTGGTCTACTGGTGGTGCTACCAGTCCGACCGGCCGATGGACCAGCGCAACCGGCAACGGTTCGACATCGACCGCGAGCGTAATCCTGAGCTGCTGGCCTGCTTCCAGGCGGCCAGCCAGCGTCTCAAAGCCAGACTGACGCCGTAACGTGGCGTCGCCGACAGACACGGAGCCGGCCTGATGACGAACCGCGAACGGCTGCTGGCGGTCCTGCACGGGCAACTGCCCGATTGCGTGCCCTGCGACCCCGACATCTCGAACATGGTGCCCTGCCGCCTGACCGGCCAGCCGTTCTGGGAGATCTACCTGTACCAGAACCCGCCGATCTGGCAGGCGCACCTGGACGCGGTGAAGCACTTCGATCTCGACGGCGGCATCGAGATCTACCAGATCCACATCGACTTCGACCGTCCCGAGCCGCCGCCGGCATCGACGACCGAGGAGCGCATCGTCCACCGGTACCCGGACGGGGCGCCGGTGACGCAGGTCTATGACCTGGCGCGCGAGTGCTGGCACCCGCGGGTGAACGTCTACTGGCGCGACAACCCGCCGGCACACGGCGTCCCGCCCGAGAAGCTCGGGCTGCCGGCGGTGCCGAGCACCTGGGAGCCGGTCGAGGGCGTGCGCCAGTGGCCGACCGGCCTCGACTTGTACCACCACATCCGCGCGGCGATGGGCGATCAGGGCATCGTCGGCTTCTCCAGCGGCTGCAGCACCTGTCTGTTGGGCAGTGAGGCCGACATCTACAGCTACACCGACGACCCGGCGCCGTGGCGCGAGCGATCACGTCGCATGGTGGCGGCCATCGAGCGCCGGTTCGAGCACATCGCCCGGCTCGACCCGCTGCCCGACGTGCTGCAGTGCGGCGCCTCCGGTTCGCTGATCTGGCAGACGCCGGCCATCTTCCGCGATCTGGCGCTGGCGCCGCTGCAGCGGGCCACCGAACTGGCTTACGAGCTGGGCATTCCGACGCATGTGCACTCGTGCGGGCCGGAGACGGCCCTGGTGCAGATGGCCGCCGCAGAGACCCGGCTGACGGTGATCGACCCGCTCGAGATCGCGCCGATGGGCGACTGCGACCTGGCCGACCTGAAGCGGCGTTTCGGCTCGCGCCTGGTGCTCAAGGGCAACCTGCACACGACCGACGTGATGCTGCGCGGCAGTGTCGACGACGTGGTGGCCGCCAGCCGCCAGGCTATCGACGACGCCGCGGCCGGCGGCGGCTTCATCCTCTCGACCGGCGACCAGTGCGGCCGCGACACGCCCGACGAGAACCTGCGCGCCATGGTCGAAGTGTGTCGCACGTACGGGCGCTACGACTGAACCCAGGAGGGAGACTCCGGCCGGGCGCGAACCACTGCGCTCAGGCCAGGAGGCCCACATGTCCTCGATCATCCCCAGCGCGCGACAGCTCGAATACCAGGATTGGGAGTACGGCCTGTTCCTGCACTTCGGCTTGCGCACGTTCTACGAAGGCTGGCGGGACATGGATCCGCGGCCGATGTCGCCGGCGGAGTTCCGGCCGACGGCACTCAACTGCCACAACTGGGCCGCCACGGCCAAAGCCGCCGGGATGAACTACATTGTCCTGACCGCGAAGCACCACTGCGGCTTCGCCAACTGGCCGTCGCAGTACACCGACTTCTCGGTGGCCTCGTCACCGTGGAAGGACGGACGAGGCGACGTGGTCGGCGAGTTCATCGAGGCCTGCCGCACGCACGGCCTGGCCGCGGGCCTGTACTACTCGCCGTACGACCACAACAACCCCTCGTACAGTGATCCCAAAGCGTACGACGACTACTTCATCAACCAGATCAGCGAACTGCTGGTGCCATACGGGCCGCTCGACATCCTCTGGTTCGACGGCTGCGGCTCCGAAGGTCACCAGTACGACTGGCCGCGTATCATCGGTGAGATCCGCCGGATGCAGCCGGGCATCCGCATCTTCAGCATGGGCGACCCGGACTTCCGCTGGGTCGGCAACGAAGACGGCGTGGCGCCACTGCCGCTGTGGAACGTGGTCGACTCGGTGCCGTTTTCGATCCGCACCGATCAGGACGAGTCGGTGGGTGAGCGCAAATGGCTGCCGGCCGAATGCGACTGCCGGATGCGCGAGCGCAACTGGTTCTTCAGCGACCAGGACGAGCACACGGTGAAGAGCGTCGAGGAACTGCTGGGCCTGTACTACCTGAGCGTCGGACGCGGCGCGAACCTGCTGCTGAACATCGGTCCCGACCGCCACGGTCTGCTGCCGGAGAAGGACGCCCGGCGCTTGCTGGAGCTCGGCGCCGAGCTCAGCCGCCGGTTCGACCATCCGCTCACGCACCTGAGCGACGCGCAGCGCACCGACGCCGGCTGGGTGGTGCCGCTCGGCGAGTCGCGGTTGGTTGACCATGTCGTGCTTCAGGAAGACATTGCCCAAGGAGAGCGCATCCGGCGCTTCCAGGTGCAGATCGTCCCGACCCACTACCACACGCCGATCACCGTCTGGGAAGGCTACAACGTGGGCCACAAGGCCATCTGCCGGTTTGCCACCGTGCGAGCGCGTCAGGTGCTGGTGAACATCGCCGAGAGCGACGGCGAGCCGCTGCTCCGCGAGTTGACCGTACACCATGCCGGCACGGCGTGAATCGCCGGGCGGGCTCGTAGCGTTGATCGCTACAGGAGCATGACGTGAGTGATCAGGGTGCGGCGCCGATTCGCGTGGCCATTGCCGGTCAGGGCCGCAGCGGGTTCGGCATCCATGCCGCGTGGTTGCGCAAGGACACCGAGACGTACGCGATTGTCGCCGCGGCTGACCAGTTGCCCGAACGGCGAGCGGAGATTGCCGAGGCGACCGGCGCGCGTGTGTACGACGACTGGGCGGCGATGCTGGGCGCCGGCGGCTGCGACCTGTTCGTCAACGCGCTGCCGTCGCCGCTGCACCAGCCGGCCACCATCGCGGCCCTGGACGCCGGCTACGCGGTGGTCTGCGAGAAGCCGATGGCGCCGACGGTGGCCGCGTTCGACCAACTGGTGGCCGCGGCGGAGCGGAACCGGCAGTGGCTGTTGCCGTTCCAGAACAACCGCCTGCAGCCGTTCTTCCAGCAGATGCTGGCGGTGGTCCGGTCCGGCGTGCTGGGTGAGATTCTGCACGTCCGCAGTGTCTGGGGCGGCTTCGACCGGCGGTGGGACTGGCAGACCATCCAGTGCAACTGGGGTGGGGCGCTGTTCAACACCGGTCCGCACGCGATCGACCAGGCGCTGCTGCTCTTCGGCGACCGTGAGGACCCGCAGGTGTTCTGCCGCATGGCCTGCCGCCACGAGCTGGGCGGCGATGCCGACGACTTCTGCGCGGTGACCCTCTACGGGCATCAGTCGCCACAGGTCGAGGTGTTGCTGTCGCAGTACCAGGCCTACCCGCCGGAGGACATGTACGTCATCTCCGGCACCCGCGGCGGGCTCACCGGCGGCCCGAGCAAGCTGCGCTGGCGCTACTACGACGCGGCGCAGGTGCCCCGTCCGGCGTTCTGGAACACCTGGTCGGAGCAGCGGCAGTACCCGCGCGAGACGCTGCCGTGGGTCGAGGAGACCTGGACGGTGCCGACCGAGATCGCCGGGGGCGGGCGCAGCGGCTACACGCTGCCGTCCTTCCAGATCGGGGTCAAATCGTTCTACGACAACGTCGCCGAGGTGCTCCGCGGGCAGGCCCAGCCGCTGATCACGCTGCCACAGGTGCGCCGGCAGATCGCCGTGTTCGAGGAATGCCACCGGCAGAATCCGCTGCCGCGGCTCTACTCGCGCTGGGTGCCTGGCGAGGGTCCGGTGGCCTGAGCGGCGCGCCGCTCGGGCTAGCCTGGCGGTGCGCTGTCGGCCAGGTAGGCGGCCATGGCCGGGTCGATCGCCTCGGGCGGCGGCAGCGGCGGGGCCGCGAACGTGGTGCCTTGCAGCTCGCCCACGAGGCGCAGGTAGCGGTACGGGTCGCGCCAGGTCAGCGCCGGTTCGATCGCGGTGGTCTCGGGCCACTCGTTGAACGAGGTCAGGCCGATCAGGTCCGTGCCGGCGTCGGTGGCGGCCCGCCAGAACTCCTTCAGTGTGGCACCGTCGCGCCGCGGGATGACATACGGCTTGGCGTTGATCTTCCGGTTGTCGTGCCCGGGGTGGACCGGAACCATGACCTGCTTGCGGGCCCGGTGAACCTGGTTGGCCCAGCGCCGGTAGAGCGGGGCCAGGCCCTCATAGGTGTGGACCTGCCAGGTCGAGAACATGGCGTAGCCCATGAAGCAGTCAATCCCCGGCACGGCCAGCCAGGGCTCGGGCGTGAACAGCTCGATGCCGGTGGGGCCGGCGGCCGGTTGCGCCAACATGCGGTCGACGATCCAGTAGACCGGGCCGGTCTCGCGCTCCACGTCCTCGATCAGCGCGCGACCCTGCGCCGCGGTCAGGCGGCCCTTCCAGAGCTGATAGATCGCCCAGACCGGTTCATCATTGATGCGCAGCCAGGCCGGACTGCGCGCATAAGTCTTCAGCGCGCGGATGGTCTGCCGGCGGACCTCGGGCAGGTCGTCGAGGAACTGGGGCGTCTCGTCGAACAGGGCGACCTTGAAGCCTTCTTCCTCGGCCACCGGCAAGACGACCTTCTCGAAGACGTCGAACGTCCAGCCGCGCGGCTGTTGCCAGGTGGCGCTGCCCCACCAGTCGACGAGGAAGCCATCGAGGCCGGCTGCCTTGGCCAGGCGGATGTGCCAGCGCACGACCTCGCGGCTCATGCTGTCGTAGGCCCCGATCAGCGGGTAGGCGGCGGAGGTGACCTGACGGATGGCGGGCGCGAAGAGAATCTCGTGCGGGTCGCGGGCCGGTAGCGGGTCGTCGGCGGCCGTCTTGCGATCCCAGGTCTTCCAGCGTTTGGCCGCCAGGGCCGGATGGCCATACCAAGTGTAGTAGAAGGCCAGCGCCAAGGGCCGCCGAGCCGGCTCGGCGGCCGGCCCGCTGCTGGTGGCCAGGACGAGGGCGGCAACTGCGATGGCGGCGGCGCGTCGGGCACCGGTCGAGCGGTTCATGCCGGGCCTCCTGAGGCGACGGTGGTTCGCCTCGCGGGCGGCGATTCCTGCGCCTGCAGCGGGCCGACCTGGTCTTGCGGTTCTGTAACAAACCGCGGGGCCGCCGGTACGATAGCCGTGCTAACATCGGGAGCACAGACCCGCGCAGGGGCCGGGTGGACCGAGACAGCCGACCGTGAGAACAAGGCAGCAGCATCGCTGCGAGGCCTGTGGGCAGGTGACGGCGCGCTGGATGGGCCGGTGCCCGTCGTGTCAGGCCTGGGGCACATTGAAGGAAGAGGACACGCCGGCGCGGGCGCCCGGCGCGAGCAAGGCTACGTCTCCGGGAACACGGGCGGGCAGTGTCCGGCTGAGTCAGATCGACACCCGCGAGTCACAGCGCGTGTCGACCTGTCTGGCGGAGTTTGACCGCGTCCTCGGAGGCGGTCTGGTGCCGGGCTCGATTGTGCTGGTTGGTGGCGAGCCGGGGGTGGGCAAGTCGACGCTGTTGCTCCAGGCCGGAGCCGCGATCACGCAGGCCGATACCCCGGTGCTGTATGTTTCCGGTGAGGAATCGGCACAGCAGATCCGGCAGCGTGCCGACCGCTTGGGCGTGGTCGACGGCGCGCTGTCGGTGCTGTGTGCCACGGATCTGGAGAGCGTGGAGCAGGCCATCGAGGCCGAGCGTCCGCGGGTGGCAGTGGTCGACTCGGTGCAGACGCTGCGGGCGGACACGGTGGAGTCGGGCGCGGGGACGCTGACGCAGGTGCGTGAGTGCGCGGCGCGCCTGGCCGACTTGGCGCGCCGCACGCAGACCGCGGTGGTCCTGGTGGGTCATGTCACCAAGGAGGGCGGTCTGGCCGGTCCGAAGGTGATGGAACACATTGTGGACACGGTGCTGCTGTTTGAGGGCGAGCGGTCGCAGGCGCTGAAGGTGCTGCGCGCGGCGAAGAACCGGCACGGCTCGACCAATGAGGTCGGCCTGTTCGAGATGGGCGACGACGGGCTGCGCGAGGTGGCCAACCCCTCGCGGTTGCTGCTGGCGGAGCGGCAGGACGAGGCGGTGGGCACGGTGGCCTGCGCGAGTGTCGAGGGCACGCGGCCGTTGCTCCTGGAGGTGCAGGCGCTGGTGGCGCCGAGCCCGTTTGCCGCGCCGCGACGAGTCGTCAGCGGACTGGACGCCAGTCGAGTCCACCTGATCCTGGCGGTCTTGGAACAACACGCCGGAATCCGCGTCAGCAATGCCGACGTGTACGTGAACGTGGCGGGAGGCGTGCGGATCGCCGAACCGGCCGGCGACCTGGCGGTCGCGCTGGCCGTCGCCTCGAGTGTCACCGGGTACCCGGTCCCGGCGAGCTGGGTGGTGTTTGGCGAGGTGGGCCTGACCGGCGAAGTCCGGACGGTCAGTCACGCGGGCCGGCGGCTGGAGGAGGCCAGCCGGCTTGGGTTTGCGGCAGCGGTGCTGCCCCGGCGTGGCGCGCCACCGACGGCGGCGGTCGCGCTGCACGCGGTGGGCACCGTGGCCGAGGCGGTCAAGGCATTCCGCCCGGATCCGGGCGCCAGGAGTATGATGTCATCAGACGTGGGAGTCTCATGAGCACCAGCGAGAGCCTGGAAACCGAAACCCCAACCGCGCCGAGTTCGGTCGGCGCCAAGCCGGCGGTCCCGGACACGCCGGCCAGTGTCGGGGTGGCCACTCAGCCGCTGCACATCGCGTTCAGCGGTGTGCTGACCATCATCGGCGCGGTCCTGGGCTATCGCGCCGCTGACTGGTATATCCGTGCGCTGAACACCTCTTCGGAGGCCACCTTCCGCGAGTTGGCCAGTGGGCGATGGGCGGCCGGCAACCTGATCGCCGTGACGGTCATCGGGATGCTGCTCGGCTTCCTGTTGGCCTCCATCACCTTCCGGCAGATCGTGGCGGTCGTACCGCGCATCGAGCAGTTGCCGGTGGAAGACAAGGTCGCCGGCCTGTTCGGGGTCATCCTCGGCCTGATTGTGGCGGTGCTGCTGCAGCCGCTGCTCAACAGCGTACCGACCTTCGGCGCCATCCTGGTGGTCGCCACCTACGTGTTTGCGGTGTCCGCCGGCGTGCTGTTCACCATCAGCATGAAGAAGGAGCTGGTGGGCATGTTCGCCCGGAGCAGTGCGGTCAGCGAAGAGGACGCCAAGCGCCTCAAGGCGGCCGGCGCGCGACCGAAGCTGCTGGACACAAATGTCATCATCGACGGCCGCATCCTGGACGTTTGGAACAGCGGCTTCATCGAGGGCGAACTGCTGGTGCCGCAGTTCGTGCTGGACGAACTGCAACTGATTGCCGACAGCGCCGACGACCTGAAGCGGGCGCGTGGGCGGCGCGGGCTCGAGCTGCTCAACCGCATGAAGGACGACATCGCTGGCTTCCGTGTGCTGCGGCCGCGGGACTACGGCGTGTCGGTCAACGACGTAGACGGCGTCGACCAGAAGCTGATCCGGGTGGCGACCCACATGGAAGCGGCCCTGGTGACCAACGATTTCAACCTCAACCGCGTGGCCGACGTTCAGGGCATCCCGGTACTGAACGTCAACCGGCTGGCGCTGTCGCTCAAGCCGGTGGTCATTGCAGGCGAGGAGATGACGGTGCACATCATCCGCGCCGGCCGTGACCCGGGCCAGGGCGTGGCTTACCTCGACGACGGCACCATGGTGGTGGTCGAGGATGGCGAGACGAAGATCGGCCGGACGGTGGACGTCGAGGTGAGCAGCCTGCTCCAGACGGTGGCCGGCAAGATGATCTTTGCCCACCTGAGGGACGGCGGCCACGGCGGCCGGTCAGGCGGCCACTCGCGGTGACAGCCCATCGCGCCGCCGTGGTGATTCCGGCCGCCGGGACCGGGACCCGCGTTGGCGGCACCACCAACAAGCTCCTGCAGCCGCTGTCGGGCGAACCCCTGTTGCTGCACACCCTCCGCGCCGTTGCCGCCACCGGCTTCGCGCAGGTGGTCCTGGTCACCCGACCCGAAGAGCGCGAGGGCATCGGGCAGTTGGCCGCCGCCGCCGGCTGCGCGGTCACCTTCGCCGACGGCGGACCCACCCGACAGGCCTCGGTGGCGGCTGGTCTAGCCGCCGTGCGCGATGACCTGACGCTGGTGGCGGTTCACGACGGCGCCCGGCCGGGCGTGACGCCGGCGCTGTTCGAAGCGGCGCTGGCGGCCGCCGAGGAGTATGGCGGCGCGGTAGTGGCGGTGCCGGTGGCCGACACGCTGTTCCGGACCACAGACGGCCGGCTGGCTGCGCCCGTGGACCGCGAGAACGTCTATGCGATGCAGACGCCGCAGGCGTTCCGGCTGGCGGTGCTGCGCGACGCCGCCGACCGGGCGCGCGCCAGCGGCCTGGTCGGCACTGACGAGGCCAGCCTGGTGCTGGCTGCCGGCGGTCGCGTGCAGGTGGTGGAAGGGCTGGCGCGCAACCTGAAGATCACCCGGCGCGATGACTTCGCCGTGGCGGAGGCCTTCCAGCGGGCCGATGAGGAGGCGGACATGACCCCGCTGCGCGTGGGCTTCGGTTACGACATCCATCCGTTGGTGCCCGGCCGCGAGTGCTGGCTGGGCGGCGTGCTCATCGACTCGCCGGTGGGTCCGGACGGGCACTCCGACGCCGATGTGCTGCTCCATGCCATCTGCGATGCCCTGCTGGGCGCCGCGGCGCTCGGCGACATCGGGCGGCATTTCCCCAACACCGCGGCCGAGTACCACAACATCAGCAGCCTGAAGCTGCTGGCGGAGACCGACCGGCTGGTCCGTGAGGCCGGCTACCGCGTGGTCAACGTCGACGCCACGGTGATCGCGGAGCAGCCCAGACTGGCGCCGCACGTGCCGCTGATGCAGACTCGCATTGCGGGCGCGTTGTCCATTGGTGAAACAGACGTGAGCATCAAGGCCACCACCAACGAGCGACTCGGTTCGCTCGGCGCCGCGGAAGGTATCGCGGCGCACGCGGTGGCGGCGTTGGTGCGCCACAAGGAGTAGAGCGATGAAGACCCAGGTACTTGGTCGCGGCCTTGAGTTGTCGGCCCCGTTGACCCAGCACATCGATAACCGTCTGGCGCAGTGGGGCGACCGCTACTTGTTCATGCTCGAGGCGCACGTGGTGGTGGAGAAGCAGCGCGGCTGGTACACCTGCGAGGTGACGCTGCACGCCAAGCATCAGCTCCTCCGCTCCGAAGAGCGCAGCAACGACCTGGCGAGTTCCATCGATACGGCCCTGGACAAGCTGGAGCGACAGCTCGACCGCCACAAGAGCCGCCTGCTGCGCCGCTCGAAGGCGCGTGATTCGCGCGAGGCGCCGCCGCTGACCTCGTATGAGCCCGAGACGCCCGAAGAGGAGTACCAGGCGCCGCGCGTGGTCAAGGTCAAGAAGATCGCCATCAAGCCGATGTCGGTCGAAGAGGCTGCGCTCCAGATGGAGCTGCTGGGCCACGATTTCTATGTCTTCACCGATGACGAATCCAGCGAGATGAACGTCATCTACAAGCGCCGCAACGGCGATATCGGCCTGATTCAGCCCGGCGAGTAGTCGCCGCGCCGACCCCGTGGGCACCACCGCCCGCCGCAACCGGCCTGGCTGCGGCGGGCGGACTGTCTGAGCGCGGTGGCGCGCGGCGCTCAGAAGCTGAAGATCTCGTGGCCGTGGACGCCCGCCAGCGCGTCGATCAGCACCCACAGGCCGGCACTGGCATACTCGCCCAGGATCAGGGCCAGGAAGCCGGGGAGCAACTGCCGGTAGGCGCGGGCGCCGCCATAGCGCAAGGTCAGCGTCTTCAGCAGCCAGCCGACCAGGATCGGGAACCAGAAGTTGACCATCGGCCAACTGGCGCCCATCAGGTAACCGACGGGGTTGAGCGGCCAGCGCCAGAAGGCATGGTGCAACTGCATCAGGATGGCCATGGTGCCGGCGCCGAGCGCCAGCCAGCCGAAGTCGCCCGGCCGGGCCGATTCGCCGTTGAGCACCAGGTGGGTGGTCCAGGAGCAGTAGAGGTTGTTCACGTAGTAGCTGGTGAACCACGGGTTGAGCATGGTGCCGCCGTGGGTCAGCAGCAGGCGCACCGTACTGACCAGCGATAGCGGCACGGCCACAGCCACGGCGGCCGCCATGGCCCACCAGAGGTGCCGGGCCGGTACGGCGGCGAGCTCGGCGAGTTTGAGCCCCTGGAGGAGGGCCGCCTGCAGCGGACTCCGATTGTCGACCATCCACAGGTGATCGAGCAGTGCCAGGGCCGGCAGGCGCGGCGGCGTCGGCCCAGCGGTGCCGACGGCCGAGAGCACCAAGTTGAGCGGGCGGAACGGATGCTGCACGTAGAGCATGCCGGCCTCGGCGACCAGGCGCGTGCCGACCAGTTGGAACAGCAGGTAGCAGCCCATCAGGGCGAGGCACCAGACGGGACCGCCGCCGACCAGATCGGCCCAGATGGCGAGCAAGGCCGCCCCCGCGCAGGTGATGGCGAGCGTTGTGCGGCGACTGGCGTCGCTGGCCTGGTGGCGGGCGGCCCACATCCGCCGGACCAGCGCGCCGCCGACCATCATCACGCCACCGATCATCTGCAGCGCGACGAACCGGCGTACCGGGTAGGCTTGGACGAACGGCAGATCGAAGCCGAGTTGGGCCGCGATGACCTGCTGGGCCAGGAAGCACAGGTAGAAGAACCACAGCGAGAAGCCCAGCTCGCTGGGCAGCAGGTAGGTCAGGCCGATCACGGTGAACAGGAACCGCAGCCACAACGGCTGCACGGCCTGGGCGGCGCGGCCGGTGAGGCTGGCGCCGATATCGATCTGGTGGATGTTGATGGCCGGCACGGCCGGAACGTGGTAGTGCAAGCCGTTGACGCCGTGGACCACGACCGGCACCAGGAAGAAGGTCCAGACCAGCGGCGAGCGGAGCAGCCCGGGCCAGCACGCCGTCGCGGGCTCGTACTGCGCGAGTTGGTAGGGGAGCTGGACGAGCGGGAAGACGAGTCGCTCCTCGACGATCCACGGCCGGCGCACGGCTTCAGCGCCGGCGGCCAGGAGCAGGTAGGTGGCGGTCACGAGCGTGCCCCAGCCGATCACCGGGCCGGCCCAGGCGCTCAGCGGCACGCGGCGGCCCGGTGGGAGCCCTTCATAGAGCGCCGTGGCGACGTGCTGGGGGACGAACAACCACCGCGGCAGATGCCGGAGCACGGTCTCCGCGTAGTGGTTCTCGGGCCGGGCGAAGTAGACCGGACCGGCCGCGTAGGGCACCACCAGGCCGGTCAGGCCGAAGCTGCTGAGGCCGGCGGCGACCAGCATCATGGCGTAGGCGCAGAGCAGTTCGGTGCTGCTCAGGCCACCACCGGCCCGGCGCCACGCTGCGTTGGCGACGACCAGCGCGAGGAGCAGGCAGCACGAGCCGATCGGGAACGCGGTGAGCCCCAGCCAGGTGCCGCGGAGGACGAGGTCGCTGTACGGCGTGCACCAACTGAGGACGGCGGCGCCGCCGAGGCCGATGGCGACCGCGCGCCCGGTGATTCTGTGGGGGCCGGCCGACACCGCCATGGCGCGCCACCTCTCGCCGCCGTCACCGGCGAGTTGGCGGCGGCGGTCACGGTTCCTGCTGCGGCCCGGGCACAGGGATTCGAGGTGGCCGGAAGGAGGCGGTGGCAACTTGGCGAAGCACGGACGGGCGATGTGCGTTCATTATCGAGATGCCCGCATCACCCGGTGGGCAGGAGGCCCGGATGAGCGACGACTTGGCGGTCACCAAAGCCCGGCTTCAGGAACTGGCCCGGCTGCAGAAACGACGGCATCTGACCGAGGCCGAGCTATGGGAGGCGGCAGACCTGCTGCGCTCATTCGGCAAAGAGACCGCAGCTCGCGAAGCCGAAGCGGCGGCGCTCCGGCAGCGTGCTCGTGAGCTGCTCAACACACCTGACGCGACTTTCACGCTGGCCGACGAAGCGGCCGACGCCGATATCTTCTACTGCCGCGAGTGCGGCCGCGAGATCACTCGCGCGCAGGCCGAGGAGTACGTCTACCACTGCCCGCAGTGCGCTGAGAACCTGTGAACATGCGCCGACTCGCGCGGCTGGCCAGACCGGTGGCCGGCTGGCGGGAGTAGCGCCATGCGGAGTGTCTGCGCCTGGTGTGGCGTGGTGCTGCGGGCGTCGGGCAACCAGGCCGACGCCGCGGAGCCGATCACTCACGGCATCTGCCGAGCGTGCGCCGACGCGTTGCTGGCCGACCTGACGGCGCCCCTCGACTCCAGCCTCGAGCGGCTGGCCGCGCCGATCCTGGTCGTCGATTCGGACGTGACGGTGATCGGCGCCAACAGCCAGGCCCTGGCGGCGCTGGCCAAACCGCTCGAGGAAGTCACCGGGCAGCGGGGCGGAGACGTCATCGGGTGCCAGTGGTCCCATCAGCCCGGTGGCTGCGGCCGGCAGGTCTGCTGCCGGACCTGCGCCATCCGCCGCACGGTCAGCGACACGCACAGCACCGGCGTTGCGCGCAAGGCCGTGCCGGCCTACACGGACGTCGTCACCCCGGCCGGCCCACGGCGCCTCAACCTGCTGATCTCCACCGAGAAGCTCGGCGATCTGGTGCTTCTGCGCATCGATGAGCTGGGCCTGGCCGACGAGCCGGACCCAGCCTGACGCCGGCCTAGTCGAACCCGAGGCTGGGGGCCATGATCATGACGCCGTACAGCCGGCCGACGAACACCACCATGGTCAGCGCGAAGGCCATCAGGAAGGTGCCGAGCACCAGGCCCAGGAAGAACGGCATGAGCTGGCGGTAGAGCTTCATGCCGCCGCTCTTGAGGATCAGGCCCTTGGCCAGCCAGGTCAGGAAGGCCGAGAACCAGAACACCAGCATCGTCCAACTGCCGCACACCGCGTAGGCCAACGGGTGCAACGGCCACCAGACCACCGTGGTGCGCAGGAAGACGAGCAGCGAGCAGACCGCCGTGCCGATCAGGGCCGCCGGCACGGCCTCGACCGGCGTGCGCTGCTGCTGCAGGATCGCCGTCGCCGCCTCCTGGACATGCCACTCGGCGTTGCCGCGCGGGTAGCTGTAGATGGCAATCTGGCCCATGTCATGCGAGATGGTCAGGAAGTAGTAGCAGCCGCAGGCGAGGGCCAGCGGCACGGTGACGAGCACCGGGACCAGTAGTGACCGCGGGCGGAACCGCAGTTCGTGCGCCATCTTCTGGTCGTCGAGGAAGTTGCTCAGCAGCACGCCGCGCAGATCGCGCGTGAGCATGGTGTCGAGCATCGACAGCATGGTGATGTTGCGCGAGCCCAGGCTGTAGTGCGGTCGGAACAGCTTCACCACGTCCAGCGGCCGGAAGCTGGCCTCGGTCTGGAGCAGGCCGGCCTCGGCCACGCCACGACTGAGCACCAACGCGACCACGAAGATGTAGACCAGGATTTCGACCGCGGCCAGCCAGATTTCCAAACCGGCGAAGTAGCACCAGGCGATGGCGCCGGCCGTGGACAGCAGCAGGCCCCAGAAGGCGGTCCGATAGGGCAGCACCTCGCGGTTCGGTCCGTCGTCGGCCTGGTCGAGCCGTCGCAGCGCGTTGCGCACCACCGGCCCGTAGTGCAGCCAACCGCTGCGCAGCAGGTAGACCACCAGCACGAAGTAGGCGCCCATGACCTGGTAGCCGATGTAGACGCGCGTCGGGTAGAGCGGCATGGCCATCATCTCGCAGCCGAGGTGCGTGCCGATGATGTCGGTGAGGCGCGTCATCACGAAGAAGAACCACAGACTGAACAGCAGGTCGCTGGCCAGGAAGTAGAAGAACCCGATGGCCGCGAACGAGATGACCAGTCGCGTGTAGTAGATGCCGTTCCACGGCCGCGCGGTGAGGAACTGGTTGAGGTTCCAGGCCAAGGTCAACTCGGGCACGGCCGAAATGTTGGCGTGGAGCGCGTTGATGCCATAGAACAGCACCGGTATGGCCACGCCGAGCCAGGTCAGCCGGTTACTCAGGAACGAGGTCGACGTCTCCTCCTGGATCACCGCCAACGGCAAGGTGACCAGGGGAAAGACGAGCTTCTCGTTGTCGGCCCATTGCCGGCGCAGGATGATGGACAGGCACATGAACGACGTGTAGATCAGGCTGAGCAGGCCGGTCCAGCTCAGGATGGGTCCGAGCCAGTGGCGCCATTTGACGGGCGCGTTGCCCTCGTGGTAGGCCTTGGCGATCTCCTGCTTGTCGTCGCCCTTGGGGTCGAAAGCCACCAGCCACTTCGGCGTGTAGTCGCTGAACAGACTGCTGTACTTGTTCTCGGCGGTGGCGTAGTAGTTGGTGTGGATCAGCGGCGGGATGAGCTTCTCGATGGTGCCGCGCGAGCACATCAGCACGGTCACGGTCATCATGACGTACAGCGGGAACAGGTCCTGCGAGCCGAGGAACTGCTTGCGTATCGCCCATCGCACCAGCCGGCTGATCACGGCCAGGAGGAACAGCCCGCCCAGCGCCGGGGGCGGCAGTTGCAGGATGCCGATCTGGATCGACTGCACGACCATGTCGCCGTAGACCGTCACGAACGACAGGGCGACGATGATGGGAATGCCGATCAGCACCGCGCGGAAGCGCAGGCCATGCAACGGCGTGGCCTGGTCGAGGTCGGAACGCAAGTCGGACATGCAGCTACCCGTCACAATGGCGGCGGCGGCAACCGGGCTGCGGCTGCAGCCGCGGATGCGGAGCCGTTCTAGTTCGGCTGGGCCACCCGGTTACGAGCCCGGCATGCGGTTGGGACGCCGCGGGGAAGGAGGCCTGCGAAGTCCCTAGCATATCACAATTGTCGCCGGGCTGAGTCAATTGTCCGACCGGGCCCGCTCACCCACGCGTCGGCCGACGGTGGGTGCGGTGCGCTCGGTGGGCGACGCGCAACGTCGCGTTGACCCGCAGAGGATCTGCGTTTACCCGCGGCGAACCAGCGGGTGGGCGGTCACCGGGTCGGTGCGCCGACCGCTCGTGGGGTACGGTGATGGTAGGGCAGACACTCGGCCACTATCTGATCGAGGAGCGGCTGGGCCAGGGCGGCATGGGCGAGGTGTACCTGGCGCGCGATCAGCAGTTGGATCGGCCCGTGGCCATCAAGGTCCTGCGCCCGCATCTGGCGGCCGACGCCGAGATGAAGGAGCGCTTCCTCGCCGAGGCGCGGCTGGCGGCCCGCGTGGAGCATCCCCACATCGTCAAGGTGTACGATGCGGGCCACGACGGCGACACCTACTACTTCGCCATGTCGTATGTGGGCGGCGGCAACCTGGCCGACCTGCTCGCCCAGGGGCCGTTGCCACTGCCGGCGGCGCTGGCGCTGCTGGTGCCGCTGTGCGAGGCGCTCGACGCGGCCCACGCGCACGGGCTGGTACACCGCGACATCAAGCCCAGCAACGTGCTCCTCGATCACGGCCGTCCCATGCTGGTCGACTTCGGCATCGCCCGCACTGCCGACGGGCTCAACCTGACCATGACCGGGCAGATGCTGGGCACGCCGGCGTACATGAGCCCGGAGCAGTGCGACGGGCAACGCGTGGACGGCCGTTCGGACCTGTACAGCCTGGCGGTCGTGGCCTACCAGATGCTGGCCGGGCAGACGCCGTTCCAGCACGCCACGCCGCTGGGCCTGGCAGCGGCGCACATCCGCGACGCGCCGCCGCCGTTGCCGGCCAGCCTCGGCCTGCCGGCACGGGTCCAGACGGCGTTCGACCGGGCGCTGAGCAAGGACCCGGCGCAGCGGTTTGCCACGGCCGCCGAGTTCGCGGCGGCCCTGTCGACGCCGGAGCCACCCGGTCCACCACCACGGCGCGCCGGCGTCTGGCCCAGTGTGGTCGCCGGGCTGCTGTGCGCCGGGCTGGCGCTGGTGGCGGTGAGCTTGCGCAGCCACCCACCGGCGGTGGCGCCGGGTCCGCCAACGCGAACGACAACGACAACGCCACCGGTACTGCACGTGCCGGATGTGGTCGGCTTGCCGTCGTCCGAGGCGCGCGTGAAGCTGACCAGCGAGGGCTTCAACGTGGGCCTGATCAGCGGCCGGCCGGATCGTGCGGCGCCAAAGGGGGTCGTGCTTGCGCAGTCACCGACGGCCGGCAGCGAGTTGGCGCGAGGGTCGCTCGTCGACTTGGTGCTGAGCAACGGCCATCTGCCCGATGGACCGCGGCCCGGCACGGTACTGGAGTGCGAGACTCCCGAAGGCACCGGCCTGGCCATGCACACGGCGCCCAGCGACGGCGCGCCGCGAGTGCCGAGCAGCGAAGACGGCGAGGGCGCGGTGCCGTGCGGTGACCGCATGGCCGTGCGAGCGGTCGAGGGCAACTTCGTGCAGGTGCTCAGTGAGCAAGAAGGCCTGTTGGGTTGGGTCTGCTTCGCCGACCCCCAGAACCCGAGCGAACGGTGGCTGCTGCCCAGCGATGAGGCGCTCCGCCGGCGTGGCGAGCGCCGCCAGGCTGAGTTGGCGCAGTATGCCGCCGAGTACGGCGAGCCGCTGGCCATCGGCGGCAGATTCCGAGTGCAGACCAGCGAAGGCGGTGGACTGGCGTTCCGCTCGTGGCCCGGCCAGAGCGCTCGCGTGTATGCGCGTGTGCCCGACGGCACGACCGGCGAGGTGGTGGACGTCCATCCGCCGTGGTGGGCGCGGGTCCGCCTGGGCAACGAGCGGGTGGGCTGGCTGATGTGGCATGACACGGCCGACCCGTCGCTGCGCTACCTGTGGCCCGGGCCATGAGGGCCGGGGCCTCGGCCGGATGGCCAAGCCACCAACCGAACCGGCGGGCCGCCTGGCCCGCCGGTTCGGTCGCCGCCGCCGGCTACTGGTCGCCGCGGCTGGAGATGGCCCAGTAGCACTTGGTCGTGCTGTCTTCGACCGCGGTGGGCTTGAGCCACTTGGCGTGCCCGTCCGCGAAGCCGTAGTTGCAGCCCTCGTTGTGGATCTTCGAGGCCGTGTCGCTACGGAAGGTGTTCAGCGTGTTCGGCTGGTAGGACAACTGGTGTCCACCGTTACTGCTGTCGCCCAGCACCAGCAACTCGGCCGACGAGGCGATGCGGGACTCCGCCAGGCAGGTGGTGCCGGGCGGGTCGGGCACGCCGGCGTCCCAGTGGAAGGTGTTGTCGCCGTAGCCACCCGGAATGTTGCCCTCGTCGTTCTGGCACAGACCGGCCAGGGCGCCCTGGTAGAGGTACTGCGATTGGCTCGGACAAGTGTAGAGCTGGGTGTTCTTCACGTACGGGAAGATCATCGCCCGCCAGGTGTAGCGGTTGGTCCATGACGCGCCACCCGGCAGCGTGATCCAGTCGGTGGGGAAAGTCTGGTCGTAGTCGCTCGCATACTGGTGGTAAGCCAGCGACATCTGCTTGATGTTGCTCTGGCAGCTTGACTGCCGCGCCTTCTCGCGCGCCTTGGCGAAGACCGGGAACAGGATCGCCGCCAGGATGGCGATGATGGCAATGACCACCAACAGCTCGATCAGTGTGAACGCAGACCGTCGATTGTCCATAGATAACCCTCACCCCGGCGCGAGGCGCCGGCCAGACCGAGTATGGGCAATTCGTAGCCCGGTGTCAAACCTCACCGGCGGGTGGCGTCGGCATCCCCAGAACCGTCCGCGATCCGTGCGCGTACCGACGCAGCTACCGCCGCAGGGCGGCAGCCAGAGACGCGAGCTCGGTGTTGGCCTCCAGGTACACCGGCTCCTCGCCTACGATCTGGCCAGGCTGCGCGGCGTTGCCGTACAGGTCGAACACCTTCGCGCCGGCCACGTCCGGTAGGCGGTACTCGCCGTGCTTCGGGCCGGTGCAGAGCACCGCCACGCTACGCCCCGCGCCGGCGAACAGGTACGCGTAGACGCCAGTGGCCACCTCGACGGTCGCGCCGTAGTGGGTGTCCTCGAGCCGCGCGAACAGCGCCGACAGGGCGACGCCACTGGGGTGCAGCGTGCCGTCGTTGCACAGCAAGGCGCGCCAGTCCGGTGGCTTGCTGCTGAATGTGCTGAAGCCGTGCGCCGTGTAGATGAACAGCTTGTCGGCGCCGTCACGGAGCGTGGCCACCACGTAGCGGCAGATGTTCGAGGAGGTGGCCCGGTAGCGGTCGCGGTTGGGATAGGGCAGGACGTGCCGGTACAGGCCGTCGTACGTACCACCGCGCTCGGAGTTGCCTTCGCTCATCCAGACGGGCTTGCCGATGCGGCCCTTGGCCGCCACGATCTCGCGGGCCGCCTTCTTCAGCCCATCGGTGCCGAGGTCGTCGCTCGGATAGCCGAGGAAGGCGCTGGTGTATTTGTGGTAGCTGAAGGTGTCGCAGGTGTCCAGCCCGCCAGCGGCCATGACGTCTTTGGTCCAGGTGGCGCCGAAGTCGGCGCCGTAGCTGTTGAACCCCAGGATGTTGACCCGCGGGTTGGCGGCCTTGCCGGCGCGGTAAGCCGCGGCCTGCAGCTTGGCGTAGTCCTGCGCGGCGGTCGGGCTGCGGCGCCGCTGGTCCTTGGCCGCCGCGTCGTAGACCGCCCAGAAGCTGTCACCCCACGGTTCGTTCCAGACCTCGAAGTCGTCCACTTGCCCGCGGTAGCGCGCTGTGACCGTCGTCACGTAGTTGGCCCAGGCGTCCAGGTCCTGCGGTTCCAGGTAGCGGTCGAAGTAGCCGCTGCACGGCTTCGGCCAGCCGGTGGCCCAGTGTGGCGCGGTGGAATAGAGCGCCAAGACGCTGAGGTGGTGGCGGCGGTAGCGCTGGATGCTCTCGTCGAAGAACTGCCACTGCCCGCGTTGCGGCTCCAGGAACGACCAGCCCATGTATTCGGTGCCGGCGTCGTGCAGGCGGACCCAGTTGAACCCGACGGCCTTGCACAGCGACAGGTGCCGCGTGGTGGACAGCACGTGAATGCCGAACGCCGATTCGCGATGGTCGCGGTCCCAGTAGCGCGGGCGGGGCAAGCGGTAGACGATGACCTCGTCGGGTGCGCTGATGCGCTCGCCGGCGGCATTCTGGACCCAGGCTTCGATGCGGTAGCCGTTGTGCGGCCGGGCGGCGAAGCCGGCGTAGTCCAGCGGGCCGCGGACGTAGCTGACGCTGCCGAAGGCCTGGCGGTCGGGCAGCGCGCGGGTCTCGCCGTAGAGGTCGGTAATGGTCGCCTTCAGCACGGCACCGATCGGCGCGCCGGTCACGGCGAACTGGACCGTCGCCGGCTCGTCGGTGAACTGCACGCCCGGCGTGCCGGTGGCACCGGCCGGGCAGGCCAGCATGACCTCGCAAGCGCCTTGCGGTGTGTACGCCTGCGCCTGGCCGCCTCGCTCCACCTGCATGGCGTCGAGCCACAGGCTGCCACTGCCCTCGAGTTGCAGGATGTGGACCTGGCCGCCCAGTACCGGCTTGAACGGCAGCTCGACGCGCTGCCAGGTGCTGGTGGGTGTGATGGTGCGGCCGGCGCAGGCGCGGCCCTCGCCAAGCACGGTCAGTCGCAGCGGCTGACCGTCGCCGCGCAGGCTGACGCTCAGCGTGTGCTGCTCGAAGCTCCAGGGCACCGGGAAGGGCGCGCTGCGGAGCAGCCAGCGCCGGTCGGCGCGGAGGCGCAGCGACGCGCAGCCGCTCGGGCCGGTGGTGGCGCGGTCGGCGTCGATGGCGACCTGCTGATCGTCATTGGCGCGGTCGAGTGACCAGCCGCTGGGCAGCCCGAGCGGGAAGCGGCTGATGCGCACCAGGTTGCGCGCGGTGCCTTCGGGGTGGTCGGCCTTGATGCGCTCGATCAGCTCGGCGTCGGTGAAGCGTTCGAGCTTGAGGTAGGCGAGATCGAACGAGGTCGGGTCGCCGAGCACGATCCAGACGCCGACGTCGAGCTTCTGCGCCGGCAGCGCGAAGTCGCGGGTGACGGTCTGCCAGTCCGGGCCGAGATCGGGCCGAGTGGAGTAGACCATGGTGTACGGCGGTCCGGCGATGCGGATGCCGACTTCGGGGCCGGCGCGCTGGTCGCTGCGAGCGGTGATGGTGAGCCGGTAGTGGCCGGGCTGGTCGAGTTTGGGCAAGCCGCACTGGAGCTGCAGGTTGCCGCCACTGAGTTTCTGGACGCGCACGAAGCCGCGACCGTTCTCGGTCAGCGGCGTGTAGCGGCCGTCCATGGCCTGCCAGGTGCCGACCGAGTTGTCATGCCAAGGCGCCGGCAGCGAGCCGCTGACCTTCGACTTGCCATCGGGCGTGGCGGCATCGACCTGAGCGCCTTTGGCGCCGAAATCGGTCTCGATCAACACTGTCGCCCGCCCGCCGGCCACTACACCCAGCAGGGCCGCCCAGACCATCATGCGCCGTACCATGGTCAGTCGCTCCTGCGCCAGATTATAGCCGAACCGCCGGCCGTCGTCGCGGGTCGGTCAGCCGCGCTGGCGGAGTGTGTCGGCCAGCGCGCCGATCAGGTCGATGACCTGCTCGCCGGTCAGTCGGGCCCCACGGGCCGTGGCGGCGGCCACCGCGGCGGGCGGCAGCGCGGCATGGCTGCTGGCCGACATGCGCGCGAGCCAGTCGAGGTCGCGGCCGGCGAGGCGGTAGCCGCTGGCCTCCAGCAGCGCTGCGGTGCTGGAGGCCAGCGTGATGGCCAGCTCGTGCAGCGCCGCTGCGGCGGCCACGCCCGAGGCCAACGCTGGGTAGGTCCACAGCCAGGTCGTGCCGGCCCCGGCCAACTGCCGCACGGCCCGGTTGAGCAGCTCCGCCGCCTCGCGCAGCTCGTGCCGGCCAAAGGCCAACGCGGCCCTCGCGAACTGGGTCCGCAGCCCCCAGTAGCCGGGTGACTCGGCCAGTTGCTGCGTGGCCGGCAGCTCGAGCAGGGGCCCGGCTTCGGCCGAGCGGCCGGTGATGCACAACAGGATGGCGTACTGGGTGGCATTCATGGCCAGCCCCATGGCGTCACCCGACTGCGCACACAGCTCCAGGTTGCGCTGTAGCGGCTCCAGCATGGCGGCGTCAGCGGTGCCCTGCATGCCCAGGCAGGAGCGGATCATGTTGAGCGTCACCTCGGACTGGACCGTGCCGATCCGCTCGGCCAGCTCGGTCGCCCGCGCGACAATCCCGGTGAGCCGTTGCTCGTCACCGCTGGTGATGGCCAGGATCGTCGCCGGCACGAGGCACTGCAACGCGCCGTAGTGGTCGCCGGCCGCCCGCTGGTGAGCTTCGGCCTCGGCCAGGACCCGGCTGCCCTCGGCCACCGGAGGCACACAGAAGGCGAGGCGCCCGGCGGCGGCCCAGGCCGCGGCGAGCAACTCGGCCGGCGCGTCGGCGGTGCGGGCCAGCACACGGCGGAGTCGCTCGTAGCCGACGACCGCGTAGCTGCTCATCTCCCACAGCGGCGACAGCGCCGCCAGGGCCGCGAGCGCGGCGGGCAGGTCGTGCTCGGCGGCCCAGTCGAGTGCGGCCCAGACGTTCGGCAGGTCGGGTCCGAGGGCGTCGAGGCGAGCCAGCAGGTCGGCCGGCAACGCGTAGCCGCGCAGTGTGGCCACCTCGGCCAGGTAGTAGGCCGCTTGCCGCTGGGCCACCTCAACGCGTTCGGCGCTGCTGAGCTGCGTCCACAGGTACTGCCGGATGGTGGGCAGCAGCGCATAGCGCGCTTCGCCGACGCCCTCGGCGCGACCGACCAGCGAGTAGCCGACCAGTTGGGCCAGCAGGTCGCCGGCCATCGGTTCGCCGAGCACCGCGTCGGCCTGCGCGGCGGTGAAGGTGCCGCGCAGCACGGCCACTCGCCGGGCGAACTGCTGTAGCGGCGCGCTGAGCAGTTCGTAGCTCCAACCGAGGCAGCGCCGTAGCGTGCGGTGTCGCTCCGCGTGGTGAGAGCCGCGTGGGGCGGCCCAGTCGTAGCGGCGATCGAGCTGCTCGAGCAGTCGCTCCGGCGGCACGGTGCCGACCCGGGCCGCCGCCAGCTCGATGGCGAGCGGCAGCCCGTCGAGTCGGCGGCAGAGCGCTGCCACGGTGTTCGCGTTCCCTTCGTGCAGAGCGAAGGTGGCGCGGGCCGCCGCCGCGCGGTCGGCGAACAGGGCCACCGCCGGCTCACTCGCTCGGGCGTGCAGGCCGATTGACTCGGCCGGCAGCGGCAGCGGGCCGAGTGGCAGCTCCCGCTCGCCTGGGACACCCAGGCGGTGCCGGGAGGTGGCCAGGCAGCGGAGGTGCGGGGCGCGGGCGAGCAGGCGCAGCAGCAGACTGCCCGCCGCGCCGGCGAGCTGCTCCAGATTGTCCAACACCAGCAGTGACGGCCGCTGGCGTAGCACCCACGCCAGGCGCTCGAACGCGTTGCTGGCCAGCCCCGCCGGGGGCAACTGCATGGCTTGGACGATCGCCTCGGCGATGGCGCCGCCATCGCGAACCGCAGCCAGTGGCACGAACCAGACGGCCTCGCCGCGGCCGCCGCAGTGCCGGTGCGACAGTTCCAGCGCCAGGCGCGTCTTGCCCGCGCCGCCTGGTCCCGTGATGGTCAGCAGCCGACAGTCGGGCTCGTCCAGCCAACGGGCCAGTTGGGCCAGCTCCATCTGGCGGCCGTAGAACCGGCCGCCCGGCACCGGGAGTACGCCAACCAGGTCGCGCTCAGCGGCCGGCGGTGCGAAATGAGTGACGGGTTCGCCGGCCGGGGTGAGTTGGCTGAGGCTGTAGGACCGGCCGCCGATGCGGTAGCTGCCCAGTTCGCTGACCGTGACCGCGGCCGGGCCCTGCGCGAGGAGGGCGGCGGTGGCCTGGCTGGCCAGTACCTGGGCCGGCGCCGCCGCCGCCGCCAGCCGGCGAGCGGTCGCGACGGCCTCAGCCAAGCTGCCCGGACCCAGCTCCGCAGTGTGCAGGCTAGAGCGCACGGCGGCCCGACCCAGCTCGGTCAGGCAGGCCAGCGCGTCACGCGCGGTGCCGAAAGCCGCGATGGCGGCTCCGGCCTCGAGTGTGAGGAGCCGGCCACGATGCGCCTGGACCAGCGCGCCCACATCGCCGCGCCAAGGTCCGAGCGCGGCCAGCAGCGTGTGAGTCCCCGAGGCCGGCAGCGCGTCCTGACCAAGCGGGCCGGCCTCGGCGCGCACCCGCCGGCCGCCGGCGACGCTGTCGGCCAGGGCCACCAGGTCATCACTCGGCGCCAGGTCGAAGGTGGCCAGCGCCGTCCGGGCGCGGCTGAGTGCCTCGCTGGCGAGCGCTCGGTCGCCGGTGCCGGCGGCCACCTCGAGCAGCAGTCGCCAAGCTGCCTCGCTGCCCGGATCGGCGGTCACCGCCTGCTGCGCGGCCGCGAGCGCGGCTGCCGGCCGGTGGTCGGCCAGGCGGCCCGTCACCACTCGCTCGGCGATGGACAGGTAGTCGGTCTGCACCGACTGCTCGGCCACCGCGGCCCAGCCCGCGTAGAGTCCGTCGAGGAACGGCCCGCGCCACCAGGCCAGGGCCTCCTCACACTGCGCCAGCGCCTGGTCGGGGCTGCCGGCGCGCGCGGCGACCGCTCGGGCGCGCAGCTCGGCGGCGTCGCAGAAGACGAGTTCGGGGTTCAGCGCCACCGTGTCGCGGCCGGCCAGGACGACGCGGCCGCGGAGCTGTTCGTTCGGCTCCAGCAGGCGCCGAAGATAAGTCAGATTGACACTCAGTCGCTGCCGGCCAACGCGGGCGCTGACGCCTGGCCAGTGCAGTTCCACCAGCGCCTCGCGGGCGTGCGGGCGGGTCAGGTGCCAGGCCAGATAGGCGAGGATGCGGGCGCAGTGCTGCGTCGGCCAATGGTCCACCTGTCCCGGCAGACCGGTCACCTGCAGGGGGCCCAGCTCCGCGACATGCCAGACCAGCGAGGGAGACGCCACCGTGCCCTATCCGTCAACGCGTCGAACGCGACCTGGTATTGGCGCCGGTGGAATCAGGTCCTTCAAAGACTTCTTTAAGGGTTCCGTGTTACAACTACCGCGGGGAGCGTGCCGGAATGGCAGCGCTTGGACTGGTAGCCGCTTACGCGGCCGGACGGCTACCAGCGGGGTCCACGACCAGCGCCGCGGCGTTGGCAGGGGCATAGTCGCCGGGGCCGGGACCAGGAGCGTCAGCGCTCACGGTCCCGGCCCCAGGGGTCTGGTTCGGGAATCAGTCCTCGGCCAGCACCTGGTCGAGCAGCTTCCGGTCCTTCAGCATCTCCACCACGCTATCAAGCTGGATGATGCGCCCGGAGGTCAGGTCGTGCAGCAAGAACTTGCCCGAGGTGTTCCAGTTGGTGGTCGGCAGGATGAGGCGCAGTTCGCCCTCGCCCTTCTCCGGCGGCACGCGCAATCGCATCAGCTTGCGCTCGTCCAGCCGATACCCCTCGACCTCGATCACTGCCATGGTCAGCACCTCTGACGCTTTTGGAGTCCTCAGCGTAGCTGATAGTTTGGCGCCTCGCGCGTGATCACCACATCATGCGGGTGGCTTTCACGCAGACCCGCCGCGGTGATCAGGGCGAATCGCGTCTGCGTGCGCAACTCCTCGATGGTGGCCACGCCGCAGTAGCCCATGCCGGCTCGGATGCCGCCCACCAGATGGAACACCAGCGTCGCCAACGGACCCTTGTACGGCACGCGGCCCTCGATTCCTTCGGGCACGTGGCCGGCATCACTGGTCTTGGCGTAGCGATCGCTGCCGGCCTTCATCGCCGCCAGCGAGCCCATGCCGCGGTACTCTTTGTACGTGCGGCCCTCGAACAGCACGGTATCGCCCGGGCTCTCCTCGGCGCCGGCGAACAGGCTGCCGATCATCACCGCGTGGGCCCCGGCGGCGATGGCCTTGGTGCAGTCGCCGGTGAACTTGATGCCACCGTCGGCGATGATCGGCACGTCGGTGCCGGCCGCCGCCTCGGCGCACCAGGCCACGGCGGTGACCTGCGCCATGCCGGCGCCCGAAATGACGCGCGTGGTGCAGATGGAGCCCGGCCCCATGCCGACCTTGACGCCGTCGGCGCCGGCGTCGATCAGCGCCTTGGTGCCGTCGGCGGTGGCGACGTTGCCGGCCACGACCTGTACGTCGTCGCCGAACTGCCGCTTGACCTCCTTCAGCGTATCGATGACGTTCTTGCTGTAGCCATGCGCCGTGTCGATGAACAGCACGTCGGCGTTGGCTTGCAGCAGGCGCTCGGCGCGTTCGAGACCGGCGGCGCCGGTGCCGATGGCCGCCCCGACGCGCAGGCGGCCGAGGTCGTCCTTGCAGGCGTTGGGGAACTCGATCACCTTCTGGATATCCTTGACGGTGATCAGTCCGCGCAGGTGGTACTGCTCATCGACCACCAGCAGTTTCTCGATGCGGTGCTGGTGCAGGTGCTCCTGCGCCTCTTCGAGCGTCGTGCCCTCGGGTACGGTGACCAGGTCCTCGCAGGTCATGTAGGCGCTGACCGGCTGCTCGACATCGCGGACGAAGCGCAGGTCGCGATTGGTCAGGATGCCGACGAGCTTGCCGTCCGCCAGGGTCACCGGCACGCCGGAGATCTTGAACCGCGCCATGAGGTCGAGCGCCTCGGACACCTTGGCGCTTGGTGGCAGCGTGATCGGATCGACGATCATGCCGCTCTCCGACCGTTTGACCTTGTCCACTTCGCCGGCCTGGCGTTCGACCGGCATGTTGCGATGGATGACGCCGAGGCCGCCCTCCTGGGCCAGGGCGATGGCCAGGCGGGCTTCGGTCACGGTGTCCATGGCGGAGCTGAGTATCGGCACGCTGAGGCTGACCCGCCGGGTCACCTGAGTGCGGACCTCGACGGCGTCCGGCATCACCTCGGCGAAGCCGGGCACCAGCAGGACGTCATCGAAGCTCAGCGATTCCAGGTCAAACCGCGCCTGCCAGCTCGGAATCCTGTTGCTCGGGCTCATGCGGTCAGCCTCCTCAACTCGGCAATAGCCGTGGCATAGTCCTTACCGTTGACGAACACGCTGGAACCGCCACCGACCACCAGATTGGCGCCGGCGTCGACGATGCTGCGGATGTTCTCCGGACTGACGCCACCGTCGACGGCGATCTGGGTGCTCGCGTCGAGGGCGTCGATCATCAGCCGGAGCTGCTCGATCTTGCGCAGCATCGAGGGGATGAACGGCTGCCCGGCAAAGCCGGGATTGACCGTCATCACGGTGACCTGGTCGACATAGTCCAAGATGGGTTCGAGGCAGACAATTGGCGTCGCCGGGTTGAGCGCCACACCGGTCTCGACCTGTTCGAAGCTGCGGATGTACTGCAAGGTACGCAGCAGATGGGTGCAGGCCTCGGCGTGGACGGTGACGCGGGCGCTGCCGGCGATGATGTACTGCTCGATGAGGTGGTCCGGCTCGCGCACCATCAGGTGCGTCTCGAACGGCAGGTCGGTCTTCTCGCGCAGCGCCTCCAGCACCAACTGGCCGATGGTGATGTTGGGGACGAACTGACCGTCCATGACATCGAAGTGGAGCTGGTCGGCCCCGGCGGCTTCGAGGGCGACCACCTCGGCGCCGAGGCGGCTGAAGTCGGCGCAGATGATGGAGGGAGCGATAGCTACCATGGCAGTCACATGCTTTCTGGGGCGCTGACCCCGACCATGTCGAGCACGTTCCGCAGGACCATTCGCGCGGCCGTGGCCAGCTCGAGGCGGGCCCGGCCGGTGCGGCGCTCCGCGGCCGAGAGAATCGGACAGCGATCGTAGAAGGCGTGGAAGGCCGTGGCGACCTCGGCGGCGTAGGTGGTCAGCCGGTGCGGCTCCAGCTCCTCGAGCGCCCGCTGCAAGACCTCGGGCAGCAGGGCGAGTTGCGTCACCAGATTCCGCTCGGCTTCGTGTTCGAGCGCCGTCAGGTCGAGCGGCTCGCCGGCCAGGTCGGCGGCTTCGGGCTTGGCGAAGATGCTGCACAGCCGCGCGTGCGCGTACTGCACGTAGTACATCGGGTTGTCGTTGGCCTGCTTCTTGGCCAGGTCGAGGTCGAACTCGAGATGGCTGCGCGGCGACCGCATGGTGAAGAAGTAGCGCACGGCGTCGGCGCCCACTTCGTCGAGCAGGTCGTCGAGCGTCTCGAAGTTGGCCTTGCGGGTGCTCATCTTGACCAACTGGCCGCCGCGCTGCAGCGTGACGAACTGGTAGATGACCACCTTGATGGCCTCGATGTTGGCACCGAGCGCCCGGATGGCCGCCAGCACCTCCTGACAGGTGTCGATGTGGTCGGCGCCGAAAACGTCGATGATGTGGTCGAAGCCGCGGCGGAGCTTGTCGCGGTGGTAGGCCATGTCGGGCAGCCGGTAGGTCGGCTCGCCCGACGACTTGATGATCACCGGGTCCTTGTCGAGCCCGACGGCCGTGCCCCGGAACCAGACCGCGCCGTCCAGGTCGTAGGCCAGGTCCTTGGCGCGCAGGCCGGCGACGACCTCATCGATGGCGCCGTTGTCGTACAGCGTCATCTCGTTGAAGAAGTTGTCGAACCGGATGCCGAGCCGCTCGCAGGTGCCCCGGATGTCCTCGAAGATGGCCTGCTCGGCCGCGCTGCGGAAGACGTCCAGCCCGGATTCGGCCAGGGAGTCCTGGTGCGCGTCGCGCAGCGTGGCGGCGATGTCGGCGATGTAGCCGCCCTCGTAGCCGTCCTCGGGGAACTCGCTGGGCAGGCCCAGTTGCTCACGGTAACGGGCGCGGACGCTGTCGCCGAGGACGCGCATCTGGCGGCCGCCGTTGTTGAAGTAGTACTCTCGGGTGACCGCATAGCCGGCCCATTCGTAGAGCCGGGCGATGACGTCGCCGAGGATGGCGTTGCGGCCGTGGCCGACGGTGAGCGGACCGGTCGGGTTGGCGCTGACGAACTCGACCAGCGCGGTCCGGTCAGCGCCGACCTCCAGCCGCCCGAAGTCGCGGTCGGCCTGGACGATGCGGGCCACCAGATGCTGGTACCACTGGTCGTCCACGTAGAAGTTGAGGAAGCCCGGCCCGGCGACTTCGACGCGGCTGATGGTCCCGGCCGGGAACTCCAGGTCGGCGGCCAGCACTTCGGCCAGCCCGCGGCGATCGCGGATCTCGAGCAGGCCCGCGACTTGCAGGGCCACGTTGCTGGCCAAGTCGCCGTGGTCTTTGCGGGCCGGTGGCGTGACCTGGAAGTCGACCGCGTCGGCGTTCAGCCCAGCGTGATCGGTGGCCAGTCGGCGAAGCGCGCTCCGTAGCGCGGTGGCAATCAGGTTCTTCATGGCTTACGTCATTCTCACTATCAGCCAGCGAGCCCAGGCCTCGAACTGGTCAACCGCCAACCAGCCCAGGCCGAGACCCAGCAGCACCTGCACGATGCCGCGATTCCAGATCCGGCGCCACAGCGGCGCGCGGTAGTTGGCCTGCCGTTGGTGGCGCGACAGCAGCATTCGGCCCGCCTGCACACCCGACTCGACCTCGTGTCGGCGCGCCGGCCGGGTGGTGCCGTGCTGCTGCGCGTACCACCCGAGCGAGCGCCAGTAGTAGATGGCCGGGAGCAACGGCAGCCACACCCAACTGCCCGCGTGGCTGTACGCCGCGCCGGCCAGGGCTCCCAGCAGCGTCATCAGGACCACCAGGTTGGTGCCGCAGCGCACGTGCGGGCGGGGCATCTCGCGGACGGTCTCGTACTCGAGCGGCAGGCCCCGCTCCAGCGCATGGACCGTCTGGTGCTCGCCGCTATGGTAGCCGGCCAGCGGCGAGAGCCGCAGGAAGGCCACAAACACGGCCAGCGACAGCCAACTGACCACCGACGTGGGTTGACCGACGGCCTGGAGCGAGACCAGCGCATTGGTGGTCTCGCTCAGGAAGCCGGTCATCGGATCGCCGCTCAGCAAGGCCACCACGACCACCGCCACCAACCGCGCGAGCGACAGCAGGATGGTCAAGTACAAGCCGGTGAGCACCAACGGCAGGTCGCCCACGCCACCGCGGTGGTGGGCACTGGTCAGGTACACACCGAGCGGCGTCGCCATGCCCCCGACCACGTTCGGGCGCCGGTTGTCCTCCAGGGCATCGACCAGTCGCTTGGCGGTCAGCACGCCGAGGTAGCGGCCGTCCAGGCCGACCACCACCAGAATCTCAATGTCCTCGCGGCGCAGCAACCACAGGGCGTCTTCGACGGGTGTGGTGATGGGCACGCTGGTGGCCGGCTGCAACAGCTCGCGGCTCGAGCCACCATCCCCGCGTCCCAGGGCCGGCACCGCGCCGAGCAGCGAGCGCTGGCTGACCAGGCCGACCAGGCGGTCATCGTCCACCACAGGCAGGGCCGGCAGATCGGCTTTGCGAAGCAGCGCGGCAGCCACGGTAACGGGGGCGTCGGGAGGAAGCGGCTCCGGAGTCTGCAGCAGGCCTGTGAGGGCCGGCTCGGGAGCTGCGGGGGTCTTGGCCTTCATCGCCGTTCCGAGACCACTACCATTGCCGCAGGATAGCAGACGGTCCGCTAAGTGACAAGGTGGCACGCCGGGCCGCGTTCACTCGTGCTTGACGTGTCCGGCGGCAACTGCTATACGCCCAGGGCGAGGTGCGCGATGGCGACGACCGACCTGCTGTTCATCGGAATCGATTCGGTACTGCCCGAGGCGGGTGACGACACCATCTGCTTCGTGGTCAACCAGCGCGTCATGTTCGATGCGGGCTGGTCCGCCGGCCTGCGCCTGCGCGAGTTCGGCCTGACGCCGCTCGACTTGGACACGCTGGTGTTCAGCCATCTCCACCACGACCACTACCTCGGTCTGCCGCAGGTGCTGTTCTACCGCTGGATGACGCAACGCACCCAGGACGCACCGGCGCCGCTGCGGCTGGTCGGTCCGGCCGGCGACCTGGAGCTGGTGCTCCAACGCGCGCTGGACTTCCTGCAAGCCGCCCGCTTCGACTACCAGCCGGTGCTCGACGTGACGCCGCTGGCGCCGGGCGAGAGCCTGGAAACCGCCGACTGGCGGCTGCGCACCTGTGCCTCCATCCATCCGGTGCCGGGTCTCTGCTACCGCTTCGAGGACCGCGCCAGTGGGGCCGCGGTGGTCTACAGCGGCGACACGGCGTACTGCCCGGCGCTGATCGAGCTGGCCCGCGGGGCCGACCTGCTGATCCATGAGGCGTCGTTCGGCGCCAACTCGCCGCGGCCCGAGGCCAACTCCTGCGGGCACTCGGGCGCCCCTGATGCGGCCGCCGTGGCGCAGGCCGCCGGTGTCCGGCGACTCGCTCTGGTGCATGGCCCCGCCGCGGGCCGCGCCGCGGCGGTGGCCGCGGCCCAAACGGCCTTCGCAGCGAGCTTCTGGCCCGCCGTGGGCGAGCGCCTGGACCTGCCGTAACGGCGCCGCCGAAACCCGCCGCGACTTAATCTCGCTAAAGCCGGACGCCTGTCTCGTCGATGTTCCAGATGGCAAGTCGCCAAGGGACGCGACCAGGACGCCGGCATGAAGCCCACGATTTCGCTGTGCATGATCGTCAAGAACGAGGAAGCCCAACTGGCGCGCTGTCTGTCGAGCGTGGCCGGGGTGGTGGACGAGATGGTCGTGGTCGACACCGGCTCCACCGATGCCACGATCGCCATTGCCGAGTCGTTTGGCGCGCGGATCTACCACCACGCCTGGGACGGCAGTTTCAGCTCCGCCCGCAATGTGTCGCTGTCGTATGCCACGGGCGAATGGGTGCTGGTGCTCGACGCCGACGAGGCGTTGGCCGCCGGGGTGCCACTGCGCGAGTTGCTGGCGGCCGCCGCCGAGGACCGCGAAGCCTTCATCCTGCCGCTGGTCAACTTCGTCGGCGAACGGGCCAACGAAGAGGCGGTCACCGCGCCGTCGGTGCGCCTGTTCCGCAACCGGCCCGAGTACCGCTACACGCGCGCGCTGCATGAGCAGATCATGCTGGCCATCCAGGCCACTCGCCCGGAATCCGTGGCCGGCTACCTCGACGCGCCGATCGAGCACTTCGGCTACCTGAACAACGTGGTGGCCGGGAAGGACAAGATTCAGCGCAACCTGGCGTTGGCCCAGGAAGAGGTCAAGCGCTACCCCGACGACGCGTTCAGTTGGTACAACCTGGGCCAGGAGCACTTCCGGCTGGCCGAGTGGGACGACGCGGTACGGGCGTACCAGCGCGGCTTCCCGTACCTGCAGTCGCTGATGGCCGGGTTCGCTCCGGCGCTGGTCAAGCATCTGACGGTGTGCCTGCTCAACCTCAACCGGTCGGACGAGGCGCTGGCGGTGACCAAAGACGCCCAGGAGGCCTACGAGCAGTTCACCGACCTGTGGATCCTCCAGGGCGTCGCCTACATGCAGAAGAACGACTACGCGGCGGCGGCTGAGCGGTTCCGCGAAGCGCTGGCCAAGGGCGAGGTGGCCGGCGGCTTCTACATCAGCGACGAGGGCGTTGGCACCTACAAGGCGCAGTGGTGGCTGGCCAACTGCCTGCTCCAGCTTGGCCGCCATGACGAGGCGCTGGCGGCGTTGGTCGCCTCGCAGGCTGAGATGCAGCGCCGCCGCCGCTATCTGCCGCAGGCGCTGGAGGGCATGATGCAGATCATGCTCTGGCGCAACCTGCCGGAGGCCGAAGTGGTGGGCTGGCTCGGCCAGTACGTCGACCTGAGCGACCCGCGCTGGTGCCAGCTCGTCGGGCGGTTGCTGCTCCAGAAGGGGCTGGAGCAGGCGGGCTTCGAGGCCCTCAACCGGGCCGGCGACTGGGACCCGGCGACGCTGCTGGCCGCCGGCGTGGTGCACCTGCGCCACGGCGACGCGGAGCGGGCCTTGGCCTGCTGGGAAGCGGTGCCGCGCGAGTCCTGTGAATGGCTGACAGCGCAATGGCACCTGTTGCTCGGGCACGCCGCCCGGTCCGAGTGGGGCCTGGCCGAGGCGCGCCTCGAGAACCAGATCGCGCCACTCGGCGAGAGTGAACTGGTCGAGATCTACCGCGGGCTGGTCTGCCTCTGGCGTGGCGACAGCGACGTCGCCGCACCGCGCCTGCAGCGCGGCCATGAGGCCGCGCAGGCGCACTTGGCCGGGGTGCTCGAACTGTTCCTGGCTGCCGGCGCGCACACGGCGTTCCAGCAGAGCCTGCCGGCGCTGGAGTGGGTCGGCATGCCGCCGGTCAAGCAGGCGGCGCTGCTCGGCGGGCTCTACCATCAGGCCGGCTACCACGACATGGCCTTCGAGGCTTTGCTGCTGGCCTTCGAAGGTGGCGATCGCACGACGGAGACGGTGCGCCTGCTCGGGCTGTCGTGCCTGCGCCGCGGCGCCTACGCCGAGGCCGAGGAACTTCTGCGCGAGGTGCTCCGGCAGCAAGGCGAACAGGGCGTGCCGTTGAGCGCCCAGAACAGCGCCCTGCTGGGTTACCTGGCGGCCCTGAGCGCGCAGGGCCGAGACAGTGAGGCAGAACCACTGTGGCGAAGCGTGTTGACTGGCGAGATCACCACGGAAATGACGCAGCGGCGCGTCGCATGACAGGCTACCTGACCGTCCGCGAGACGGCCGAACTCCTGAACATGCACTTCATGTCGGTCTACAAGCTGGTCCAGAGCGGCCAGTTGCCGGCGCTGAAGATCGGCAGCCGCTGGAAGATCGATCCGGACCAGCTTGGTGACTGGCTGGCCCGCCGCCGCGGCGCGCCGCGCGAGTGGCTGCTGCTGGGCTCCGACGCGGCGCTGGCCCAGGACCTGGCGCAGGTGGCACCGCCGGGCCACCGACTCGGCACCGTCGGCTACGGACAGCTCAATGAGGCGCTCCAGTTGCGCCCGGAGGTGGTCCTCATCGACCCGGCGCCGGATCCGGCCGCCGCACTGGCCGCACTCGACCTGTGCCAGTCGCAGGAGTCACCGCCGCTGGCCGTCTGGCTGCTGCGCGAGACGGACCGCGACCACCTCAGCCCGGCGCTCGATCTGGGCCTGCTCACCATCCTCTCGCTGCCGCCCACGGCCGAGGCGATGACGCGTCTTGCCGCGCTGTTACCGGGACCAGAGAATGGGGCCATTAAGGCTCGCTGAGTCCGGCCGATAGACCCATACGGCACCGTCCGCCGCATAGTTGCGCGGCGAGCGTCCGGTTTCGGAGATGGGTCATGGGCATCTCGCTTGGCTCCAGTATCGGTGGCATCGACTTCAGCAGCTTGGCCGACCAGTTGATCGCGCTCGAGCGCCAGAAGCTCAACGCGATCACCGACAAGAGCACGCAGACCAAGAGCAAGAAGTCGATGTACGACGCCATCCTGAGCGAGCTGAACGATCTCAGGGCGTCGGCCAAGGCTTTGGCCACTCCGAACGCGATGAAGTTCGTCGAGGCCACCAGCAGTGACACCGACTATCTGACCGCTGACGCCGAATCGACCGCCGCGGCGGGTACCTACTCGGTGACGGTGAACCAGCTTGCCACGGCCAGCCGCGTCACCTCGGGCTTCACCACCTCGCTCGGCGTCTCGGCCAACGCCAACCTGAACGGCATCCTGAACAGCGCCTCGGCCAACCTCGGTGGCGGTTTCACCGGGGCCTACACCGACGCCCAGGGCAAGGCCGTCTCGGGCTACATCACCATCAACGGGCAGCAGATCGACGTCTACGTCAACCCGGACAACCCGACCGACGGGGCCACCAACGACACCATGCAGGAGGTCATTGACCGCATCAACTCCAAGCTGGGTGCCGGCTTCGCCAGCTACGACGCCGCGACCGACCGCGTCAAGCTGACGTCGTCCTCGCCGATCACCGTCGGCTCGGCCAACGACACGTCCAACTTCCTCAAGAAGGTCGGCTTGACCACGGCGCCGGACACCCTCGACGGTGCGAACCACGTGCGGACCTCGACCCAGCGCCTGGGCAAGGTGAGCAGTTCTGCGGCGCTCAACACCGTCGGGCTGAATACCGCGTTGACCGGCACCGGCACGTTCACCATCAACGGCGTCGATATCGACTACGACTCCTCCAAGGACTCGCTGAACGACATCCTGAGCCGTATCAACTCGAAAGTGTCGACCATCTCGGCGACCTACGACACCACCACCGACCGCGTGATCCTGTCGTCCAAGGTCACCGGCAGCCTGGGTGTCAGCCGGTCCGACAAGAGCGGCAACCTGTTGCAGGTGCTCGGCCTGCTCGATAGCGCGGGCGACTCCAAGGCCGGCGTCAGCACCGGCAACAACGCCTCGATCACCATCCCGGGGTTCAACAACGGCCAGCCGATCTACTCGACCAGCAACACGGTGACCACGGCCATTCCGGGCGTGACGCTGAACCTGAAGGACGTGACCAAGGTGGGCACGCCGATCTCGGTCATCACCGCGCGCACGACCGGTGACCTGAAGACCAAGATCCAGGACTTCGTCTCGAAGTACAACACGCTGATGAACGAGGTCAGCACGCGCCTGACCGAAGAGCCGATCGAGAACGCCAGCACGACCACGACGCAGCGCGTCGGTCTGTTGCGCGGCGACACCATGCTGTACGACCTGCGCACCCGGCTGACCACCGAGGTGACCAAGATCGTCGAGGGCCTGACCGGCGACTACACCCGGGCCGGCAGCCTCGGCATCACCATCAGCAAGACCGACTACAAGAACGGCTCGATCGAGTTCAACGCCGACACCTTCGACGCCGCGATGGAAGAGGACTTCGAGGCGGCCTACGACGTGCTCTTCAACGACAAGGACGGCGACGGCACCATCGACACGGGCGAAGGCGGCATGGTGCCGCGCCTGCTGGACGCGATCGACGCCTACGCCGAGACGAAGACCGAGAGCTTCGGCAACACCGCGGCACCCAAGGGCCTCATCCCGCTGCGGCAGTGGACCCTGGACCGCCAGGTGGCCAGTCTGAAGGATGACTACGACGCCATGTCGCTGCAACTGGACGATCGCGAGACGGTCATCCGGGCGCAGATGCTCCAGGCCCAGATGGCCATCATGCGGTTGCAGCAGAACTCCGGCGGGTCGGTCGGCGGTGCCACCAACGCGTTGAGCGGCCTGGCCTGATCACAGCGACCCGACCTGGCAACGAGCCGTGACCTCGGTGCCGCCCGCCCGCAACCTGAACTCGCGCGGCCCGGCCGCACCGGTGGCCAGCAGGTAGGTGCGGGTCGTGGCGCTGGCCGCTGCCGCGGTCAGCAGCGACTCGGCCCGGCGGCCCGGCGCTTCCAGCCACAGATCGGCACTGCTGCCCGCCGGCACCTGCAGATCCAGCCTCAGCACCTGGCCCGGCGCGGCCACTGGGCTGTCTACCGCCAAGCGGAGCGCCGCCGCGGTGCCCGCCGCCGCCGGTGCGCCGACCTCCTGGCGCCATCGTCCGTTCACCGCCCGCACCGTCGCCCCGCGTGCGCCAGCCGGCAGGCGCACGGCGCGGGGAGCGCCAGCGGTCACATACATCGGCTGCGACAGCCGCTGGCCGTCGGGCGTCTCGACGGCGACCACGGTGTCTTCGGCGACCTGGACCCAGACCACCGGCGGACCCGTGGCCTGACCGCCGAGGGTCCACCAGGTCGCCACACCGGCCGTGCCGGCCCACGGCGTGACGTGGCCGACGAGCAGGCCGAACGGGGCGCACCAGCCGCCGGCCGTCGCGCGGCCTCGTGGCTGCGGCGCCACGGCCACGCGCGCGGTGGCGATCGCGTCGTCGGACAGGGCCGACTCGACCTCGCCGCGCGCCTCGCTGGGACCGACGTACTGGAGTTGGCCGACACCAACGAGATGCGCGTAGGCCCCGCTCTCGTCACGCTCCGGGTCACTGAGCAGCCAGACGCGGCCGCGCGGCCGCAGGCCGTGCCGGTGGCCGATGTCGAGGGTGAAGTGCCCGTCCACGACGGCGCGCCCGTGGCCGTCCAACTGCAGCGAGCCATCGACGGGCCAGCCGGCGAGCAGCGGGGCGGCCAGTTCGTCCAGGCGCCCGGACAGCTCCGCCGCAGTGGCCGCGGTGAGGTGGGCGCGGCCGAGCAGCGCCGGGCCGCGCAGGTCCCACAACTCGGTCACCAGCACGCCACCGTCGGCGGTCAGGCCGCCGAGCAGCAGCGTCTCGGCGCGCAGCAACTCGCGCGTGGCGGCGGCGGTCTCCGGCTCGAGATCGCCGCGCAGGCAGCGCCGGGCGGCGGCGGCACGGTCGTCGGGGGCCGCTGCCAGCAGGTCGTCGATCTCGGCCGGCGGGAGTGGCTCCAGGCTGCGGTCGGCACGCCGCATGGCGCGGGCCAGCCGGGTGGCCAGGCGCACGGCGGGCGAGCTGGGGGCTCCGCGGCCGAAGGCGGGCACCGCCAGCCGGCTGCGGCTGTCGGGCTCGGCGGCCGCGGCACCGGCGATTGGCAGCAGCACGCACAGCAAGGTGCCGACTCGGCTGGCTGATGCGGTCCACGAGCGCATTCGGGGCTCCTCTCGGCGCGCAGGTCAGGGCCTGGTCGGGCGGCCTGTCGCGCGTTGACGGTCACCGGGGCCACTGCTATACTCGCGCCACATATACCACAGCGGAAGGCTTGGTCCGCATGCCGCAGACTCGTCGTGGCGGGTGTGGCGGCTTGCCGTTGATCGGCCTGGACGTAGGCCGGCACAGCATCAAGATGGCGCGGCTCGACGTTCGCGGCCGAAGCGCCCATCTGGTCGCGCTCGGCAAGTGCTATTCCCCGCCCGGCCTATTCGACGACCAAGGGTGCTTCACCGGCTCGGCAGCGCTGGCTGGTGGCGTGTGTCAACTGGCCCGTGAGTTGGGTATCGGTCGCGCAGAGGTGTTCGCCGCCGTGTCCGGCCCCGGCGTGCCGGTGCTGTCGGTCAGCGCGGCGCCGGGCGTGGATCCCGTGGCGACCTTGCGGGCCGAGTGCCCGGCGGCCTGGTGGGCCGGCGATGAGGCGTTGTTCGCCACCCAGGCGCACGGGGCCGAAGGTGAGCTGATCGGCTACCAGGTGGCCGTGTCGGCGCGCCGAACGGTGGCCGGGTTGGTGGCCGGGCTGGAAGAAGCCGGGCTGGTGCCGACGGTGATCGACACCGCACCCTATGCGGTCGGCTACGCGCTCAGTGCCGCCGACGGCAACGCGACCACCAACGCGATCGCCGTCGACATCGGTGTCGGCCACGCCACCGCCATGTGGCTGGCCGGCGGCGCAGTGCAGCAGGTGGCCGTCGAGCCGGCGGGCACCGCGGCGGTGACCGGCGCGCTGATGGCCGAGATGGGTGTCTCGTACGAGATTGCCGAAGCCTATCGCACCGACTGGCTGGACGTGACGGCGACTGACCCGGCCTGCGGCCAGGACGATCCGCCGAGCGACGAGCAGGCGGCGCGAGCCTGGGCGCACCGAGCGCGCGAGGCTGTGGAGCCGGTGTTCGCGCAAGTGGCGGGCCTGATCGAGCGGCTGCAGGCTGCCGCGACCGCCGCGCCGCCGGAGGCGTTGTGGCTGCTGGGCGGCGGGACGCGGCAGCGCGGCCTGGCGTGGTACCTGGCGGAGCGCTGCGGGTTGCCGGCGCGACCGGCGGACGCGTGGGCGGCGCTGGCACCGGCCGAGTTGAGTGGGCTGCCGCCGGAGATAGTGCATGACCCGGGGAGCTATGTGGTCTGTCTCGGTCTGGCGCTGAGGCCCAGTCCGTAGGAGGCGGTGGTGCTGCAGGCCAACTTCATACCCGAGCGGTACGAGCGGCATCGTCAGTCGATGCGCTGGGCGCTCTATTGCACCCGCGTCCTGCCGCTGCTGGGTGTGCTGCTGCTGGCCGTACCGGTCGCCCTCGACCTGCTGGTGACGCGCGCGGCCGACCGCTTGCGGCAGACGACGCTGGCACGGCAGAGCGTGACGGCCACCGCGGCCACCACGACGCGCATCGACGCGGCCCTGACGCGGCTGCGGTCGACGCACCGATTGGCCGTCGGCCTGCATGCCGCCGACGCCCAGTGGCTGGCGCTGCTGAAGGAACTGCGGGATCGGTTGCCGGAGCACCTGTGGCTGACCCGCTTGCAGGTGATGGCCGAAACGGCCGGCGAGGGCGGGGTGCGGCAGCAGCGTGTGCTGCTCAGCGGACGCGCCGGCGACAGCAAAGCGACCGGGCAGTTGCTCGAGGCGCTCAATCGCTCACCCTGGTTCCACAGCGCTGTGCTGAAGCGCGCGCGGCCGCCTGAGCAAGGCGCCGGCCCATCCGAGTTCGAGATTGAGGCGGTCCTGCGCCGCCCGATACCGACGGCGGCCAACGGAGGTGCGACGTCGTGACGCACCTCGACCAATGGGACGCCCGCCGCCTGGCCCGCCTGTTCGCCATCACGCTGGGCTGCTTCTGGCTGCTGAGCGTGGCCGGCTGCGTCGCGGCCATTCGGCGCGGCCTGCCCGTGCGGCGCGAAGCGGCCATGCAGCGGCGCCTCTACCGCGCCGAGCGGCGACTCGCCGCGCGCTACCCGGCGGTCAAGGACGAGTACTCGCGGCTACTGGCCGAGATGGGTCCGCTGGAGCCGTCGGTGGCTTCGAAGCTGTACGTCTCGACGCTGCTGGTCCAACTCGCTGAACTGGCCCGCGGCAGCGGCATGGAGCTGGTGGGCGTGGAGACCGACGCGACAGTGGTCAACGCGGTGGCCGGTTCAGGGCCCGGCGAACCGTGCTGCCGGCTGGCGGTGACCTTCCGCGGCAAGTACGACGGCCTGCTGAAGCTCATCGAAGGGCTGCAGCAGTTCCGCAAGCTGCTGTCGGTGCGGGCCGTCGATGCGGCGATCGAGAAAGGCCAGTCAGACGGGACGTTGCGGGCGATGGTGGCCATGTGCGCCTACGAGGCGCCGGGCGTGCTGAGTGCCGCCGACCTGGAGGTGGCGCCCGCCGCGGGCAACCCGGTCACCGTGGTGGAGCACCATCGGCGCGGTCCTTGGTGGCGCTTCTGGCGGCGCTGGGAACCGGTGCCGGGCGGCGGGCAGACCGCGCCGGCCGCGGTTGGCGCGCCGGTCGCCGATCCGGCCGCGCCGGCGCCTCCGGCCG
>CAZHGD010000055.1:0-40552 GCA_964531735.1 uncultured Fimbriimonadaceae bacterium
TCCCGTCCGGGCCTTACTGGCTCTGGGGTTGCGACGACTTTGACTTAGCCCTGCCCACCATCGAGGTGAACCAACGTCGGCCAACCGGCTTGCGAAGCGGTCTTCTGGCCGTTCTGTGGTTGCTCGCCGCGGCGAGCGCGGCACCGCCCCGACCGCCCTGTGACACGTTCGTCGAGGGTGAGTCGTGTGCCGACCACGACTTCACCACCGTCGGACGCGACCCGGCGTTCGCCGGATGCTACGGCTCGGCCATCCTGCAGCTCCAGACCACCCGGCCCGCGCCGCCGGGCGGCTACCAGGCGCGCTACCGGCTGCCGGTGCACGAGGCCGGCTGGTACCGGGTCCTCCTGGCCGCCACTCGTCCGCAGGCCGAGGCGCAACTGCTCAGTCCCTTCCGCCTGCAGGTGGGCGACTACCGCGAGCTCGACCTCGCGGGTCTGCCGGCCACGCCAGCGTATGGACCCGGCGGCATCTTCGGCTGGATCGATGCCGGGCGGTACCGGCTGGCCGCCGGCACCGTCACGCTGACGCTGCGCTGCGACCAGCGCCGCCGTAGCGACCAGGCTTACCTCTGCTACCTCGACGCCATCGCGCTCCGCCGCGTCGCCGAGCCGGTGACCGAGGCGCACTGGCTGGCGGCCGGGGACCTGGTCGGAACCTGCGACTTGGCAGCCCGGCCGGGCTTGCCGCTGCTGCACCTGGCGGCCGAGGGCCGCTGCCAGGTGCGCGTGAACGGGCAGGAGGTCTCGCCCGCCCAGACCACGTCGCGGTGGCGCCTGTTCGACCTGCGCGGCCGGCTGACCGCCGGGCGCGGCCAGGTGCGGCTGACCGCCGACGGACCGGTGCTGGCCCGGCTGACCGGCCTCGGCGCCGACGGGCAACGCCGCACCTTGCTGACTACCGGACCATCCTGGACCAACGGCGACCTACCAGCGTCCGTGCTGGGGCCGGAGACGATGCCGCCGTACGGAGACATGAGCGTGATGCCAGAGCCCGTCGTCCGCGTGGGTCCCACGCCCATCCCGTTCAAAACCGGCAACCTGTCGGTGGAGCTGATCCAGGCCGCCGCGCGGCACCAGCCGCTGCCAGAGCCGCACGCCCGACCGGAGTTCGACCGCTGGCGTGACCTGGCCAGCATCGCCACCGTCGAGGACTACCTCTGCTGGTTGCCGCTCGAGCCCGAGCGCGACCACTTCCGCTGGGAGTACTACGAGCGCAACGCCGCCGAGCTCGAGGCTCGCGGAATGCGGTACGCCGTGTACCCATGGCTCCATTTCGCGCCGGCCTGGGCCATGACCAGCGAACTCTGGGCCCCGCTGCTGGACCTGAAGAACGGTCGGGCCACGTTCGCGCCGTCGATCTGGTCGCCCCGCACACTGGCGCTGTTCGACCGCTTCTATGGCCAACTGCGCCAGCGCCTGGGCCCACGCGTCAAGGAGATCTTCGTCTCCATGGTGGCCGACTATGGTGAGGTCGGCTACCCCATCGGCATGGCCGACTGGGTGGTGCCCGCGCCCTACAAAGGCGCCGACTACTGGGTGGGCGATCCGCTGGCCAGGGCTGACTTCCGCGAACGCATGACGGCCCGCTACGGCAGCCCGGCGCAGCTCAACCACCGCTGGGGAACGACCTTCACGCGCGTCGAGGACATCGACTATCCGGCCTGGTGCGCCACCGAAGGGCCCGCCTTCACCGAGTTGCAGGACCTGCCGCCCGCGCCGCGCGCGCAAGCGCGCCGCCGCTGGCTGGATTTCGTCGAGTGGTATCTCGACGCCATGGTGACCTTCGCCGGCCAGGCGGTGGCGACTTCGCGGCGCCACTTCGCCGACACGCCGCACGAGGTCAAGATCGGCTTCGGCAGCGAGCGGGTGATGTTCGGCGCCGACTACACCCATTACCTGGCCCGGTCGCAGCCTGACGGCTATACCGTTCGTTCCACCCACGGCAAGCTGCCGCCGTATTTCTACCGCCGCTTCTCCACCGCGGCCAAGCACTACCGTGTGCCGCTGGTCACCGAGCCACCCAGCAAGGTGGACCGCGACGAGGAAGTGGAACGCATCTTCAAGGACGCCACGTCCGGCACCACCGAGTACTTCGACTACCCGGACAACTTCCTCGGCGCCACCGACCTGTTCGCCCGTTACGCGTGCTACCTGGAGGGCCGCCACTCACTCACCGAGGTGGCGTTCTTCATGCCCACCACCGACCACCGGCTGCGGCGGGCGCAGCACCTGCCGCAGCGGCTGGTGGACGCCTGCGCGGCCAGCCGCGAGCTGTTCGACTGGGACGTGGTCGACGAGCGGCTGATCGCCGACGGCGCCTTGTCGCACTACCGCGTGCTGATCTGGCCCGAGGGCACGGTGGTGGAAGCCGCCAGGTTGGCGCAGATCCAGGCCTGGGTGGCCAACGGCGGCCTGGTGATCGCGGCTGACCGCGGTGACGTGGAGACCGTCGAGGGCGATACCAGCGTGGCGACGACGCTGTTCGGCGAGCGCGGCCCTCGGCCCGGCTATGCCGACCTCTGCCCGGTGGTGGGTCAGCCGGTCGATGCCTGGCGCCTCGACGTCGGCGCCGCGGGCGACGAGCGCGCCTTGGTCGGCGACTGGCACCAGCCCGAAAGCGGGCACTGGGAGTGGGGCGGCGAGCCGAACGCGATCACCAAGCGCTGGACCGGCGCCGACAGCGGCGTGCTGCTGCCGCTGGACCCGACGGCCGAGTATGAGCTGGCCATCACGGTCGCGCTGCACCCGAAGCGGTACCAGGCACGTCACGAGGTGTGGGTCAATGGCGTGCGCCTCGGCGCGTTGGCGCCGCAACGGCAGTCGGTCTTCCGCGCGCGGGTCGGCCCGGGCGTCTGGCAAGGACGTAACCCCAGCGAGTTGCGGTTCAAGGTCGATGCCTGGCGACCGGCGGAGATCGACGGCTCCACCGACGCCCGCGTGCTGGGCCTGGCCGTGGATGCCGTCAAGCTGTGGCGCGCGGGCCTGCCGGAGCCGGCCGGCGCGCCGGCGCCACAACTGCGGCGCACGGTCAACCGCGAGGCCCTGGCACGCTGTGTCCACCGCGTGGGACAGGGCGCGGCAGTGCGCCTGCCCGCCGCTCTGCCGAACGCCGCGGCGCTGGCCGAGGTGACCCACGCGCTCCTCGCAGAGCCGCCGGCGGAGCTGGCGCGGCAGGCGCTGTTGCCCGACTTCGGCGCGGCGCGCGACGGCGTCTGGGTGGCGCTGCTGCCCAACCGCCTGCTGCTCTACAACAGCGCCCGCTCGCCGCGGACCCGCGTGCTCACGCTCGAGCCGGCGGTGTTGGCCCGCCTGGGCGCGGCGGCGCCCACGGGTCCACAGCAGGTGCGCGTGACGCTGCCGCCGATCGCCCTGGCGTCGGTGGAGCTGCCTCGCGGCGAAGTGGTGGTGCCGTAGGTCGGCCGGTCACTGGCGGCGCGACCAGAGCCGCGACAGCCAGCCACCGATCGGGGAGCGGGCCGGCGCAGCCGGCTCGGCGATCACCTCCAGCAGGACCACACTGACATCGTCGCGGCCGCCCTGGGCCACGGCCAGGTCGGCCAGCGCCCGACAGGTGGCCGCCGGCTCGGGCAGGAGGTTGGCGGCCATCTGCTCGGGCGTCACCGCGCCGTGCAGGCCGTCGGAGCAGAGCAGCAAGCGGTCGCCGGCGAACAGGTCGAGCGACAGGGTCTGCACACTCAGGCGTGGCCGGAACCCGAGCGCCTGGATCAGCTCGTGCCGGCGTGGCGACACCTCGGCCTCGGCCGGCGTCATCCGACCGGCTTGCACCGCGGCGGCCACCGCCGTGTCGGCCCGCGTCAGAATGCGGGCACTGCCGTCGCGAACCAGCACGAAGCGGCTGTCACCGACGTGACCGATGTGCGCCGTGTTGCCCTCGACCAGCGCCAGGGTCAGCGTCGTGCCGCCGCTCTCGCCGCCCGACGCCGCGGCCACGGCCTCGTGAACCTGGTCATTGGCATGGGCGACGAGCCACTCGACCACCGCGCGCCAGGCCACGCGCCCGTCCGGCCGGCGTTGCTCGACCACCTGTCGCAGCGCGCGGTGCAGCGCCCGGACCGCCGCCGCCGATGCCACCTCGCCACCGCCATGGCCGCCGACGCCATCGGCCACGGCCAGCAGACAGCGCACTGCGGGTACGTCGGCCGACGGGTCCACCGCCAGCGCGGTGTCCTCGTTGTTCTGACGACCAACCCCTTGCCGACTGACCGCGGCGTAGCGCAGAGGCAACAGTGCCGTTTCGCCCGACGGCGGTGACTGCTTGGCTTCGCCGGCGACTCTCGGGCGCATGGCGCCTCTCCGGTCCGACAACAGCTCCGGTGATTCGTCGGTGCGGTAACCGCGGGGCAAGGTTACCGCGCGTCAGTCACGACGCAGACACATCCACCAGCGTGGGTCGCGACCGGCCAGCGGCCGCTCCACCAGAGGCAGATCGGCGGCCAGGAGCCACTCGCGGGCCATCGGAATCAGGTCGCTGAAGAGCTGCCAGGGGAACCAGTCCACCTCACGGTAGCGCTCCCAGGTCCAGTGGTCGAACAGCAGGTAGCCGCCGGGCCGCACCAGCTCGGCCGCACCGGCCACGGCCGCCACCAGCGCCGGCCGGGCGTACTCGTCCAGCCGACCAGCCACGTGGTCTTCGGCCAGCCACTCGATCATCTGGCGCTCATTGGGCCACCAGTCGACCGTTCGCGTGTCCATGCCGCGCGGCTCGGAGACCGCGGTCTGCACGATGTCGTTGACCGCGTGATGGAAGCAGGCCACATCGAAGGTGCCCGGGGCCAGGTGCCGGCCGGCCAACTGGGCATAGTCGTCGATGATGGTGATATCGAGGCTCACCTTGGCCAGCTTCTCGCGGAGCTGCTGCGCCAAGGGCCGGTTGAGGTTGGCCGTGACATAGCGGCCGGTGCCGCCGCTGTAGACGTGGGTCGCCAGGATCACCGGCTCGCTGCTGCCGGCACACGGCTCGTAAGCCTCCAGCCGCCGCGGCAGGTCGAGTTCTTCGAACGCCGTCAGCCAACTGACCGCCAAGCCCGGGTTGATCAGCGGGCGCTCGACCCCAGGCACCTCGATGGGGTGCGGCCGGATGAGCACGTGGCGACAGCTCTCGCGGATGTCGTCGGCAGCGAAGCCGGCGATCTGCGCCTGCAGGTCATCGGGCAACAGCGCGTGGATGTCGCCCGCGGTCAGCTCGTGCACCATGCGATCGAGGATGTCCAACATCGGCCCTGCCTCACGTGGACGGTCAGGTTGCCGCTGCGGGGCCGCACTCCTTCTCACAACTCGCGACGGAGCACCCAGAAGACCTGCGACACCAGCGCCCGACACCAGCGCGCGTAGAACCCGAGCGGGCCGACCCAGCCGATGGTGGCCTGCCGGTACCCGAGCTGCCGCAGGTCGCGCAGGCAGCGGAGCAGCAGCACGCGGCCGAGTCCGCCGCCGCGCTGGTCCGGCGCGGTGCCCATCGGGCCGAACCAACCGGGGTTGGTCACTTCGGCCGCGGCGAAAGCCACAATGCGCCCATCGCGCCAAGCCACGTGGCAGGTCACCGGGTCCACCTCGTAGGCGACCAGCGTCTCCGTCAGCCAGCCAGCCGAGAAGTGCTCGCGCATGAACCGGCTCAACTCCTCGCGGTCAACCGGCTGCAAGCGGGCGCAGTGGAGCCCGCCGGCGGCGAGTCGCGCCTCGTCCTCGGCCGTCTCCAGCGGCTGCTCCAGCAGGTCGCAGACCATGTTGTAGGTCTCGTGGACTTTGGTGAAGCCGCGCTCCAGGTAGAACCGGACCGTCACGGTGTCGGTCGGGTCGACACCTGGCTGGAAGTAGCTCGGCGCGCTGTTGGCCACCATCACCTCGGTGGCGCCCAGCGCCTTGGCCCGCTCTAGATACTCGGTCAGCAACCGCTCGGCCAGCCCGGTATCGGGCGTCACGGTCAGCGCTTTGACGTAGCCGCGCTGGCCGCGCACGACGCCGAGGAGCACGGCCACCGGACGCGGCCCGTCGAAGGCGCCCAGACACAACTCAGGACGGTAGTCCGGGTCGGCGAACGTCTTGCGGTGCAGGTTCGCCTCGTCACAGGCGATGGTCGGGTACTCGGCACGCAGGCGGGCCGAAACAGCGCTGAGGTCGGCCGGCTCGAGCGACCGGATTGGCGTCATGGGGTCACGTCCTGCGGGCAGATTCGCCAAGCCCGCCCCGGCATCCTGCCGACCCGCGTGGCACCAGGCAGCGCCACGGTCGGCGCGCCAGTGAGCCGGATCGACCCACGGGCGCTACGGCACAGACCCCCTTGACTCCGCCACCACCAACCACATACAATATACGATATACGATCCAGGCAGGAACGATGAAGATCACAGAGGTCAAGGTGTTCGCGGTCAAGGGCCGGCACTGGCCGCGCTTCCCGATGGTGTTCGTCGAGGTCCACACCGACGAGGGCCTCGTCGGTCTCGGCGAGTCGCTCGCGTTCCAGGCCACGGGCAGTCTTCACTCGCTCGCCGAGGTCGGCGAGTGGGTGGTCGGTGAGGACCCGCTCCGCATCGAGCGCCTCTGGGAGCGCTGCTACCGGCGCGGCGCGGCCTTACCCGCGCTCAGCGGCATCGAGATCGCCCTCTGGGACATCGCCGGTCAGGTCGCCGGACTGCCCATCTACCAGCTCCTCGGCGGCGCCTGCGTCGACCAGGTGCGCGTCTACGCCGATGGGTTCTTCCGCGGCGCCGAGCCGACGCCCGAGAGCTACCGCCAGATGGCCCAGCGCGCCGTCGAGCGCGGCTTCACCGCGCTCAAGCTCGACGTGGACGACTTCATCGACCGCATCGGCGCCAAACCGCTCCCGCCGGGCGCCAAGCGCCCGCTGATCCGCTGCCATGGCGAGGCCCTCGGCCGCGGCATCACCAACGCCGAGATCCGCACCGTGGCCGCCAGCGTCGCGGCCATCCGCGAACACCTCGGACCCGATGTCGACCTCGCCCTGGACTGCCATTGGGCCTTCGACGTCCCCTCGGCGCTCCGTCTCGGCCGCGAACTGGAGCCGTACCAACTGCTGTGGTACGAAGACCCCATTCCGCCGGGCAACGTCTCCGCGCTGGCCAAGCTGGCCGGTGAGTTGGCCGTGCCCATCTGCATGGGCGAGGCGCTGCACACGCGCTACGAGTTCCGTGAGGTGTTCGAGCGGCAGGCCGCCGACATCATCATGCCCGACGTGGCCAAGGTCGGCGGCATCCTCGAGATGAAGAAGATCGCCGCCCTGGCCGACACCTGGTTCGTGCCGATGGCGCCGCACGACATGGTCGGCCCGGTCGCCAGCGCGGCCACCGTCCACGTCTGCGCCTGCATCCCCAACCTGTTGCTCATGGAGCACCAGATGACCGACGTCGCCTGGCGCGACGAGTTGCTCGACGAGCCGCTCGTCGTCCGCAACGGCGCCTACGATCTACCGACGCGGCCCGGCCTCGGCTACCGGCTCAACCACGAGGCCGTGAGCCGCTACCTTGCCGACTGACTCAGGAGCGCACCGATGAGCACGGATCAGGTCCCCCTGCTGATCAACGGCCGCCCGGTCGCGGGCAGCCGCACCTTCCAGGTGGTCAACCCGGCCACCGAGGAGCGCATCGCCACGGTGGCCGGCGCCGACGAAGCCTGTGCGACCGCCGCCCTGCACGCCGCGCGCGACGCCTTTACCGGCTGGGCGCAGACGCCGCTGACCGAGCGCAAGGCCATCACCGGTCGCTACGTGGCACTGCTGGAGCGCGACCGCGCGCGGCTGGTCGACCTGCTGGTGGCCGAGACCGGCAAGCCGTATGTGACCGCCGACTACGAACTGACCGTCCTCGCCGCCTCGGTGCGCTACTTCATGGAAGAGGCCGAGCGGGTCCACCAAGAGGTCATCCCCGACCCCACCGGCCGGTTCCTGCACTATGTGTTGCGCCAGCCGCTGGGCGTCGTGGTCGGCCTGTTGGCCTGGAACTACCCGCTGCTCAACCTGGGCTACAAGCTCGGCCCGGTACTCGCCGCCGGCTGCACCGCCGTCCTCAAGCCGTCGCGCCACACGCCGCTGGCCACGCTGGCCGCCGCGGAGCTGCTGGCCGAGGCCGGCCTGCCCGCGGGCGTCGTCAACGTGCTCGCCTGCGATGACCGTGGCGTCACCAACGCACTGCTCAGCAGCGACCTTCCCGCCATGGTGACCATGATCGGCTCGACGGCCGGCGGCCTGGAGGTCATGCGCAACGCGGGCACGAGCATCAAGCACTACTCGCTGGAGCTGGGCGGCAACGCCCCGGTGGTCGTCTTCGACGACGCCGACGTGGCCGACGCGGCCAACCGCGTGGTCGACCTGAAGTTCTCCAACGCCGGGCAGATCTGTGTCGCGCCGAACCGCGTGCTGGTGCAGGCCGGCGTCTACGAGGAGTTCGTCAACCGGGCCGCCGAGCGCGCCGGTCAGATCACGCTGGGCAGTGGTCACGGCCCCAGCCCGATGATGGGGCCGCTGATCACCGCGGCCGCCCGCGACCGCTGTCTGGCGCTGGCCGCCGAGGCGGTGGCCGCCGGCGCCGGTCTGGTCTGTGGCGGCCACCGGCCGGCCGAGCCCGCCCGCGGTCACTTCATGGAGCCGACCATTCTGCGCGACGTCCGCCCGGACATGCGCGTGGCCCGCGAGGAGATCTTCGGGCCGGTCCTGCCCATCCTGCCGTTCGGCAGCGACGACGAGGGGCTGGCTCTGGCCAACGACACCACCTACGGCCTGTCGGCCTACGTGTTCACCAGCGGGCTGGCGCGTGCGCTGCGCGCTGCTGAGGTGCTGCAGGCCGGCAGCGTCTGCGTCAACGAGTCGCACTACGGGGTCCACCTACCGCACGCCGGACACAAGCAGAGCGGGCTCGGCTGCGACCGCTCGCACTACAGCCTTGAGGAGTACCTGACGCTGAAGCGCGTCAGCATTCGCAAGTGAACGGCGAGCCATGACCACGCCCAGCCTGGAACCGGTGCCCGAGAACCAGCTCCTGCAGGCCATGGCCCTGGAGCGCATTCGTGACGCGATCCTCGAAGGCCGCTTGGCGCCGGGCACGCCGTTGCGCATCAGCGCCCTGGCGCAGGAACTGGGCGTCAGCCCGATTCCCGTGCGCGAGGCGCTGCAAGTGCTTGCCGCCGAAGGGCTGGCCCTTCACCAGCCGCGCCGCGGCATGGTGGTCAGCACGCTGACCGCCGGCGACATCGCCGACACGTATGACGTGCGCGGCGCCCTGGAAGCGCTGGCGGCCGGGCAGGTCGCCGGGCACCTGCCACCAGGCACGCTGGTGAGCCTGCGGACCACGCTGGCGCAGATGGAGCAGGCCACCGAGCACCTCGATCACGAGGCCCTGCTGCGACTGGACCGGACGTTCCACGCGCTGTTCTGCGAAGCCTATCCGAACCGCCGCGCGAGCGAGTTCCTGCGGCAGATCTGGAACTACACCTACCGGGTGCGCCGGGTTCATCCCCGCTCGGAGGCCCGGTTGCGCCAGACGGTCGCCGAGCACCGCGCCATCCTGGCGGCACTCGAGCGCGGCGACGGCGAGGCAGCGGCGCGGCTGGTGCGTCGGCACATGGACGGCGCCCGTGACGATCTGCTGGCTCGACTGACCGACGAGACCGGCCAGGTGTAGAGCAGGAGGAAGCCATCATGGCACTGGTGAGGTTGCGCGAAGTGCTGGCCATCGCCGACGAAGGCGGTTACGCCGTCGGCGCGGTCAACATCTTCAACCTGGAGAGCGCGCTGGCGGTGGCCGGCGCCGCCGAGGACCTGCGGATCCCGGTCATCCTGCAGATCTACCGCCGGCTGCTGGACAACGGTCTCGCGCCCGGCCTCGTCGCCCTGGCGCGGCGCGTCGCCGCCGACGCCGCCGTGCCCGTCTGCGTCCACCTCGACCACGGGAGTTCGGTGGATCAGGTGCGCCAGGCGGTCGCACTGGGCTTCACCTCGGCCATGCTCGACGGCTCGAACCTGGACTACGACGGCAACGCGGCGCTGACGCGCGAGGCCGTGGCCATCGCCCGCGCCGCTGGTCTCGATAGCGAAGGCGAGCTCGGCATGGTGCCGGCCCCTGGCGCGCACCACGACGCCGAGCCGGACGAACTGACCGACCCCGACGCGGCGCGGCGGTTCGTCGCCGACACCGGCGTGGACGCCCTGGCCATCGGCATCGGCAATGCGCACGGCTTCCACGCCCGCCGGCCACAGCTCGACTTCGCGCGCGCCGCCGCCGTAGCCGAGGCGGTGCCCGTGCCCATCGTGCTCCACGGCGGGTCCGACCTGACCGACGATGACTACCGCCGCGTCATCCGCTGTGGCGTGCGCAAGATCAACCTGGCCACCGAGTTCCAGGCGCAGTACATCGAGCTGTTGACCCAACTGCTGAACCAGCCGCGCGAGGGGTTCAAGCCGGCGGATGTCGTGCTGGCCCCGGCCACGGCGCAACTGCGCGAGTGGCTCCGCGCCCGCCTGGAGGTGTTCTGTCATGTCTGAGCCGGCGCCGCTGGTCGTGGGGCTGGGCTACTGCGGGCTGGACCGCGTCTGCGTGGTGCCCGAGATCCCGCTCGACGGTAAGGTCGAGATCGCCGAGGAGATCGCGCAGGGCGGTGGCCCGGCGGCCACGGCCACGGTGGCCGCGGCGCGGCTCGGCGCCCGGGCCGTGTTCTGCGGCGTGGTCGGCGGCGACGCCGACGGCCAGGTCATCCTCGACGGCCTGCGGGCCGAAGGCGTCGACACCGGCGCCGTGCGGGTCCGCGCCGGTGCGATGTCGGCACACGCCTACTGCTGGGCCGAAGCCGGTACCGGCCGCCGCAGCATCGCCTGGACGCGTGGCAGCAGCGCCGCGTTGGCGGCCGACGAGGTGGACGGCGACCTGATCGCCTCGGCGCAGGCGCTGCTGCTCGATGGCCACCAACCGGCGGCGGCGATCCACGCGGCCGAGCTGGCCCGCGCCGCCGGCGTGCCGGTCTTGCTCGACGCCGGCAGCCAACTGCCCAGCATGGAGGCGCTGCTATCGCTCTGCGACCACGTGGTCGCCTCGCGCGAGTTCGTTGCCCGCCGCTGGGGCGTCGATGAGCCGGAAGCCGCAGCCAAGGCGCTGGCCGCCGCCTGCGGTGCGACCCGGACGCTGGTCACGCTCGGTGGCGACGGCTGCGTCTGGGTCGACCAGGGGCAGTGCCACCGCTTGCCGGCCTTCGCCGTCGAGGTGGTGGACACGACCGGCGCCGGCGACGTGTTCCACGGCGCGTTCGCGTTCGGTCTGGCCCACCGCTGGCCGTGGGACCGCCTGGTCCCCTTCGCCGCAGCGGTGGCGGCGCTCAAGTGCCGCCGCTTGGGCGGCCGGGCCGGCATTCCGTCACTGGCCGAGACCAGTCAGTTCCTGTGCGATGCGGGCTGTCGCCCCGCGGCGTCGGCACCCGCCGACTGACCCAAGGAGCCATCATTGAGCGAGCAACGGTTGAAAGTGGCGTATCTGCCGCAGTCGAAAGGCAGTTGGATCGACGACCGCGTCCGCGAGGCGTTCGTCACCTCGAAAGCGGCGCTGTCCGCGCTCGGCGTGGACCTGTACGCACCGGACCACGTGCTGATCGACGAGCACGACGCCGCCGCGGTGGCGCGCGAGTTCCGCCAGGCCGGCGTCGAGCTGTGCATCCTGCACTTCCTCAGCTTCGCGCCCGGCGCCATCGTGCCGGCGGTGGCCAACGAGCTGGACACGCCGTTCGTGCTCTGGTCGACGCCGGAGCCACCGTTCGACGGCGGCCGCATGAAGGCCAACTCGTTCTGCGCCGTCAACATGACCTCGCACCACCTGACCAAGCTCGGTCGCAAGTACTTCTGGGTCCACGGCTGGCCCGACCAGGTCGGCGCCGACCTGGAGAGCGTGGTCAAGGTGGTGGCCTGCCGCGAGCAGTTGCGCCGCACCCGCGCGGGCGTCATCGGCGGGCGCGTGCCCGGCTTCTACACCTCCAACTTCGACGAGCTGGAGATCCGCCGCCGCTTCGGCGCCGAGGCCGTCCTGCTCGACCTGGCCGAGCTGTTCTACGAGGCCGAACATGCGGAGCCCGCGGCGACCGCGCAGCGCGTGCAGGCCCTGCGCGCGCAGGCCGGTGCCGGCGTGCGGCTGTCCGACGACGATCTGAACAAGACCGCGGCCCTGGCGCTCGGCGTGGAGGCGCTGGCCACCAAGCACCGGCTGAATGGCTTCGCGCTGCGGTGCTGGCCCGAGTGCAGCGACCTCTACGGCGTGGCGCCCTGCGCCACCATGGGCCACCTCGGCAGCAGCGGGCTGTATGTGGCCTGCGAAGGCGACCTGCAGGGCCTGCTGACGATGATGATCGCCCGCGACCTGTCGGGCGGACTGGCCTTCTTCGCCGACCTGATCACCATCGAGTCCGAAGACGAGGACAACGTCGGCATCGCCTGGCACTGTGGCGCGGCCTGCCCCGATCTGGCCGGTGACCCGAGCGTGGTGCGGCTGAGCCAGCACTCGGTGGTCGACGGCGGTGATCGCAAGGGCGCCACCTGGGATTTCCCGGTCAAGGGCGGCCCGGTCACGCTGACCCAGTTGACCACCGCCACCGGCACCCTATCGCTGTTCGCCGCCGAAGGCGAAGGGCTGAACCGTATGATTCCGGTGCGCGGCACGCCGCTGCCGATTCGCTTCGACCAGAACCTGCGCGAGTTGGCCGAGAAGATTGTGGACTTGGGCCTGCAGCATCACTACGCCGTGGCGCCCGCGCGCATCGGCAAGCGGCTGGCCATGTTCGCCAAGCTGCTCGACCTGCCGGTGCTGTAGCCTCGTCTGTCCCAAGGTGTCCGATGAACCCGTACCCGCTCTATCCGCTACGTCGCGCGCTCAACCTGGACGGCGCCTGGCAGTTCGCCTGGCTGGGCGAGACCGACCTGAACTGCCTCGACCCGGCCGGCATCGTCTATGACGAGGTGGAGGCGGTGCCCGGCGTGTTCGACGTCGGCGTCAACCGCTGCGGCGCACGCGGCACCGGTGTCTACCGGTGCGCGGTGCCGTTCGCGGTACCGGCGGGCGCGCGGCTGCGGGTGCATCTGGGCGCGTTGGGGCTGTGGGGCCGGGTCTGGTGGGACCGGGCCCGGCTCGGCGAGGTCGAGCTGCCCTACAGCGCCTACGCGTTCGAGGTGGTGGCCAACGGCGCCGCGCTGCATGAACTGGTCGTCGCGGTGGATAACCGCTTCGACGCCCAGCGGACACCGGTCTTCCCGCCCTACAGCGACTTCTACGCCTACGGCGGCATCTACCGTAGCGTCTGGGTGGAGGAGTTGCCACCGCTGCGCGTGGAGCGCGTGCGGGTGCAGACCGTCGAACTGGCCCCCGCGCGCGTCCGCCTCGACGTGCGTCTGGCCGGCGAGGTGCCGAACGTGCTGGAGCTGAGCCTGGCGTTCGACGGCGGCCCCGGCGAGAAGGTCCTGGTGCGGCCGACCGACCAGCAGGTGGTCCTGGAACGCGACCTGCCGGGCGCGCGCCCGTGGACCCCGGAGCGGCCCGAACTGCACACGGTCACTGTGCGCGTCGGTGACGATCAGGTCATCGAACGCTTCGGTGTGCGGACGGTCTCCGCCGAGCAGGGCCGCATCCTGCTCAACGGCGAGCCGCTCCGACTGCTCGGCGTCAATCGCCATGAGGCCCACCCGCAACTCGGTCCGGTGCAGCCGGTCGCGCTGCTGGCCGAGGACATCCGGCTGATGAAGGACCTCGGCTGCAATTTCGTCCGCGCGGTACACTATCCGCACGACCCGGCCTTCCTCGACCTGTGTGACGAACTGGGCCTGCTGGTCTGGTCGGAGACCATCGGTTGGCAGCTTGGCCAGCAGGAGTTCACCGACGCCCACGCGCGGGAGCTGATTGTCGATCAGGTGCGGCGGATGGTGGCCGACGGCATCAACCATCCGGGCGTCATCTTCTGGGCGTTCCTGAACGAGAGCGCCTCGGACTGTGAGGCCGCGGTGCCCCTGTACCGCGAGCTGGTCGAGGCGATCCGCGCCGACGACCCGACACGACTGGTCTCCTGGGCCTCCAACCGTTACGAGCGTGACCGCTGCCTCGAATTGGCCGACGTCGTGTCGCTCAACTTCTACCCCGGCTGGATCCACCCGCTGGGCGACTGGACCACCGACAGTTGCAGCATGGTCGCGCCGCACCTGGAGCAGATGGCCGGCTTCTGCGACCGGCCGGAGCTGCGGGGCAAGCCGTTGCTGGTCAGCGAGATCGGCGCCTGTGGCCTGTGGGGCTGCCACGACCGCGGCCGCGCGCAGTGGTCGGAGGAGTTCCAGGCCGACTACTTCGCCATCGCCTGCCGCAGCATCCTCAGCGACCCGCGCTATGCCGGCGTCGCGCTGTGGCAGTTCTGCGACAGCCGGTCCTATGTGAATGCGGGCGCCATCCGCAGCAAGCCGCGCGGCTACAACTGCGCCGGCCTGGTCGATGAGTTCCGCCGGCCGAAGCTCGCCTATGAGGCCGTGAAGCGGTGCTTCACCGAGGAGGCGACATAGCCGGCGCGAGAGGACTGCGGCTCAGATGGGCGAAGCGTTCGCCACGCCGGCCTGAGGCGGTTGCAGGCCGGCGACGACTGCACGCGCAGGTGAGACGCCCATGTCGCACGCACGCTGCCCGGCCGCCTTGCTCGTCGCCCTGATCGCGGTGGCCACCGCGAGTGCGCGGTCGGCCGCCGAGCCCGCCACACCCGAGGCCGGCCGCTTCGTCGGCGCCACGGCGCTGCTGGTGCCGCCGGAGAACAGCTACAACGGCTACGACGCCAGCATCCACACGGCCCTGCTGCGGCGGGGCTTCGAGGTGGTGGCCGCCACGGCCGAGGATCTGGTGGACGCCGCGCGGCTGCGGCCGTATGACCTGGTGGTGACCAACCTGAAGCGCAGCTTCACGCCCGCCCAGGTGGCGGCGCTCAAAGCCTACCTGGCCACCGGCGGCGCGCTCTACGCCAACTGGGGCGGCCCGATGGGCACGCCCAGCCTGTTGGCGGCCTGCGGCGCCCGGAGCGCCCGGAGCGTCTACATCCGCGAGTTGACGCTGACCGATTCGCCGCTCACCGCCGGACAAGGCGAGCAGCGCTGGCCGTTCCCCGAGTTCGCCGGCCACGCGCGCATGGGCGACAAGGGCCACGAGATGGTCGCCTTCGAGCCCACCGACGGGACCGTCATCGCCCGTGACCGCGACGGGCACTGCCTCGGCACCCTCCGGGCCGAGGGACCCGGCCGCTGCGCCTTGCTCGGGTTTTGCCCGTCCAACTACCGCTTCATCATCGGCGACCGCCGACCGGCCGACGCGGTGCTGGACCGGCTCCTCGCCTGGCTGCTGCCCCAGGGCCTCAAGCCACATCCGCTGCCCCCGACGCTGCAGGTCTGCCTGCCACGGCAAGCGCAGGTGTCCGGCGTGGCGGTCAACGATCGTCCGCTGGCCGCGCCGGCCGCCCAGCCGGTCGGCTCGCTGACGACGGTGACCGTGCCGGTCGGCGCGCTGGCCCCAGACCAGACCACCCGCATCCGCGTCGACTGCACGCTGCCGCCCGCCAGCCGTCACATCGAGACCTGGCTCCACGATCCGGTGGCCTCGTCGTTCGTCAGCTTCACGCCCACCGAGGCCGCCGACTTCCTGACCGCCCTGCACACCACCGTGGTGCAGCCGCTGCTGCGCTACGAAGGCGGCAGCGTCTGCTACCTGCGCCACATCGCCGGTGACCGGCCGCGCGAGCGCTTCGCCAAGTACGAGGGTGACCTGCTGGCGGAGTACGTCGCCGCCTGCCACGCTCGCGGCATCAAGGTCATCGGCGGCCTCTACCTGGACTGGAAGCGGTTCGAGCGGCACCTGGCCGAGGCCCCGCCGTTCGTGGGCGCCGGACAGGCCCCGCCGGAGCGCAAGCGCGGTCAGCCCGTGTGCCCGCTCGATCCCGGCGTGCAGCAGCACAACCTGAGCATCGTCGAGAACCTCTTGGCCAACTACCCGGCGCTCGACGGGCTCATCCTGGACGACAACTTCGAGTTCCACCAGCGCCCCTGCCACTGCGCCGCCTGTCAGGAGCGGTTCGCGGCCTGGTGCCGGCGCGAAGCCCCGCCAGTGGCCGAGCCGGCCGCGGAGGCCAAGGCCAACAGCCCGCTCTGGCGCGCCTTCTGGAAGGCCGAGACGTTGTCCTTCTGCCGCCGCGTACGGGGCATCTGGGCCGCGCAGCACAAGCCGGTCGGCGGCTGGACCGGGCAGCGCGGCCCGCTGGCGTTCAAGGGCGTGTTCGACTTCGCCGGCGACATGGTCTACGTCGAGCCGCCCGACAGCGTCGCCCCGCTATTGCCCGAGACGGCCGGCTTCCCGATGGTCACGCTGCTCTGGGGCATGAACCGCCAGCCGGCCGACATGGAGAGCGACTTCGTCGACGCGGTCCGCGCCGGGAGCACCGAGGTCGGCTTCTGGATCGCCTACAGTCGCGAACCGGGGGTCACCGACAACCCCTGGTCGCTGGGCAGCCGGATGCGGGATATGTTCGCCCTGACGCCCGGCAGCCTGACGGCCATCCAGCGCGCCTTCGCCGGCGCCGAGCCGGCCTGGCGGCAGTTCTACCAGGACAACCTGATCCGCGGTGACGCGCGCTACGTCGTCAACGAGGCCCGGTTCGACGCCCAGTGCCTGAGCCTGACCGTCCAGCGGCTCGCGCGACCATCGGCCCGGCGGGTCATCGGGACGGTGGACCTGAGCGGGGTGCGGTGAGGCGGCTCACACCCATCCGGTGACCATGTACGCCTGCAACCGGCCCGACTCATCGGAGTTGAAGAAGCCGTGCCGGCCGTCCGGCGACAGGAACGGGTGGATATGCGCGGTCTTGTCGCAACTGGACCGCGGACAGAGCAGGTACTGCCAGTCGCTCAGCGCCGCCACACCGGGCGTGCCCAGCCGCGCCGCCCAGAGCGTGGCGTCGTGGTTCAGCGGCCCGCTGTCGGTGATGAAGCGCTCACCAGCGAGATCGGTCGCGAAGTGGTAGAAGTGCGGCCGGTCGAAGTCGCGGCTCAAGTCGTTGCGCACGCCGCCGGGCGTGTTGAGCCCCAGGTGCTCGGCCGGCGGCGCCACCAGCGCCTCGATCAACTGCGCCTCGGGCGGCTGGCGGGTGCCGGTGCTGGTGATGGCCCAGTCGCTGGGGCCGCGCCAGCACTGGTGGCCCTGGCAGAACTCGTTGCCATCGCGGCCCCAGGGCAGGTTGCGGAAGTCGCTGCCATCGTCGCGGATGACGTGGATGTCGGCGCCGAGCCCGCCCACCAGCCGCGTCACCGCGCCGGCCGGTGTGGCCTCGTTGTCGTGGTTCTCCTGCACGAGAATGTCGCGGCACCGCTCCGGGTCGAGCGAGCGGCTGTACTGCGGGTGCAAGTTGCACCAGGATTGGCCGGAGAGGATCAGCCGGACCGTCGCCGTGGCAAGGTCGAAGACCATCAGCCCCCACGGCGCCTGCTCCGTGTGGCCGTCACCCAAGAAGCCCGAGATGGCGAGGCGCGCGCCATCCGATGAGATGGTGGACAGCGGGTAGATGCAACTGGGTCGATAGCTCGTGCCCGGCAACGGCCCGTCGACGACCACAATCGTCTCGCGCCCGCTGCCGTCCAGTCGCACGCGCTTCAGCGTCAACCGGCCACCGTTGGTCTCGGTCTCGTTGACGAAGTAGTACAGGTACTGCCCATCGGGTGAGACCGACGGGCCGGTGGCGCCGAGTTCGTCGGTCAGCGGCGACAGTTCGCCGCCGTTGGCCAGATCGCAGAGCAGGTAGCGGTGCGCCGGATCGTCCTTGGCGCTGCCGTGCGCGTGCGCCGAGCGGTGCAGTACCAGACGTTGCGAGTCCGGGGTGAAGATCTGCGCCTCCATGTAGACGTGCGACGAGGGCACGTCCAGCTCGGTGGTCAACTGGTAGACCGAGAGCCCAGGGGCGGAACGCGCGTCGAGCAGATCGGGCCGCGGCAGCATCGGCTTCTCCGAGGCGGGCACGCCTGCGGTTCGCCGGCGGTGGCACCGGACCTCCGGACACGCCGCCGCGCGAAATGCGCGCCGCGGGAAGGAACTGCCACCGCTTGAATGAACGTTCAGTCAGCCGAGGTGGGCGCATGGCCGCAGAGCAGAGCGAGTCGCGCAAAGACCAGATCCTCGACGCCGCATTACGGCGGTTCGCGGAGCAAGGCTACGCGGGCACGTCGATGAAGGCGATCGCGGCGGAAGTGGGCATCGCGCCGGGACTGATCTACCATTACTTCGCCTCCAAAGAGGACCTGCTGCACGAGGCGGTGCGGCAGCGCAGCATCGTGCCGCAGTTGCGCGAGATGCTGACTGTCTCGGGCGAGGAGAGCGCGGCCAAGGTGCTGCAGGCCGTGGCCGAACGGTTCAACCGCCTGCTCCACGAGCGCGAGGAGCTGTTCCGGCTGGTCTGGTACGAGTCGCGGCGGAGCGAGGTGGTGGCGTCGGCCCATCGGCGCGCCGTCGGCGAGGCGGTGGCGTTGATCAGCGGCTACCTGCAGTCGCGCGTCGACGCCGGCGAGTTGCGACCGCACGCCGTGGAGGTCACGGCGATGATGCTGATGGCGCCGGTCGTCATGGCCCGCTTGCGCGGTGAGCCGGCGGACTGGATCCCGGCGCTGGTAGAGACGCTGCTGAACGGCATTCGAGCCACCGAAGGGACGGCATGATGAGCAAGGCAAAGGTCGCCCGCGTGATCGTCCTGCTGGCCGTGCTGGCCGGCGGCGGGATCTGGGCCGCGCGCTCGAAGCGGCAGGCGCGCGCCGACGAGCGGGCTATTCGCGGTAGTGGCACCGTCGAGGCCACCGAGATCGACGTGGCCGCCGAAACGGTCGGGCGCATCCTCGATCTGAAGGTCGACGACGGCGACCGGGTGACGCGCGGTCAGGTCATTGCGGTGCTCAAGCGCGACCAGATGGAGTCGGAGCTGCGCCGGAGCGAGGCCGCGGCCGAGACCGCGCGGATGCAGCTCCGCGACCTGGAGAACGGCAGCCGACCCGAAGAGATCCGCGGGCGTGCGGCGCGGCTGCGCGAGGCGTTGGCCAACCTGGACACGGCCCGCCGGGCGGCGCGCACCGCCCAGGATGCCTACTGGCGGCCGCATGAGCACCTTGGCAGCATCGAGGCGGCGCAGTCGCGCTATCAGGGCGCTCGCGCGGCCACGCAACAGGCTCGGGCCGCGCACCTGGAAGCGCGCAACGGCCCGCGCGAGCAGGAGATCCGCGACGCCCGCGCCGCCGTGGCGCAGGCCGACGAGGGCATCCGGGCGGCGCAGGCCGCGCTGGGCCAGGCCGACGAGGCGCTCAAGGGCAGCCAGGCCGAACTGCCGCCGGTGCGCCGCGCCACCGCCGCGCGCACCACGGCCGACACGCAGGTGGCCCAAGCGGAGACCCGCCTGGCCGCGGCCACCGAGGCGCTCCGCCAGGCCGAGGCCCGCCGCGACCAGGTGATCGCCGAACCGCGACCGAAGCAGCGTGACCAGCTCAACCGGCGCATCGAGAACAACCGCGCGGCGCTGGTCCTCGCCGAACAGACGCTGGACCGTGACCAGCGCCTGTACACCGCCGGTGCGATTCCGAAGAAGCAACTGGAAGCCTCGCTGACCGGTCGCGACCGTGCGCAGGCGGCGCTGCGGGAGGCCGAGGCGGCCCTGGCCGACCTGGACGCCGGTGCCCGGCAGCCTGAACGGCGCGAGGCCGAGGCGGCCGTGGCGCGCGCCCAGGCCGAGTTGCGTGGCGCGAAGCAGGATCTGGCCAATGCCCGGCACGAGCAGTCCATTCTGGTCGCCACGGCGCAGCAGAGCCTGGAGCGGGCCGGGTCCGCCGTGAGCCAAGGTGAGCAGCGCCGCCACCAGGCCGCCGCCGCGCTGCAGCAGGCGCACCGTCAGCGCGACCAGGCTCAGGCCCGGCTCGACCTGCTGCTGGCCGGCACCCGGTCGGAGCGCGTCGCTCAGACCGCCGCCGGAGTCGATTCGGCGCGCGCCACCGAAAGCGGCGCGCGCGACGCACTGCGACGGGCGCAACTGACCACGGGCGACCGCTTCGCCCTGCGGCAGCAGTTGGAGACCGCGCGGGGCAACCTGAGCGCGGCGCGCTCACGCGTCGAGGCGGCGCAGGCCGACCTCGATCTGGCGGTGGCCGGCAACACGCGCGAGAAGATCGGCGCGGCGCGCGGCCAGGTGGCCCAGGCGGAGGCCGCGCGTGACACGGCGAGCTCGAAGCTGGACGACACGGTCATCCTGGCGCCGCGCTCCGGCACCATCACCGAGGTCATCCTGCGCGAAGGCGAGACGGTCTCGCCGGGCTCGGTGGTGGTGCGCATGCTCGACCTGGAGCGGCTATGGGTGCGCATCTTCCTGCCGGTGCGCCACTTCGGCAAGGTGGTCCGCGGCCAGGGCGCCGCGGTGACCGCCGATGCGTTCCCCGGCAAGCGCTACGACGGCACGGTGCTGACCGTCAGCGACAGCGCCGAGTTCACGCCGAAGAACACGCAGACCGTGGAGGAGCGGGTCAAGCAGGTGTTCTGGGTCAAGGTCGGCGTCGGCAACGGGCAAGGCGAGCTGAAGCCCGGCCTGCCCGCCGACGTGGTGCTGGCCGTGGGTGCCCGCGGATGAACGCTGCCGGCGCGGCCGTGGTGGTGGACGGGTTGACCCGTCGCTTCGGCGAGGTCACCGCGGTCGATCACGTCAGCTTCCAGGTGCAGCGCGGCGAGATCTTCGGCGTGCTGGGCCCGGACGGCGCCGGCAAGACCACGCTGATGCGCCTGTTGGCCGGCATCCTGCTGCCCGACGCGGGCTCGGCCGAGGTGGCCGGCCACGACGTGGTCCGCGATCCGGAGGGCGTCAAGCGCCGGATCGGGTACCTGTCGCAGCGGTTCTCGCTGTACACGGACCTGACCATCAGCGAGAACATCGACTTCGTGGCGCAGCTCTACCAGGCGCCGCGCCAGCAGGCCGAACGGCTGAAGACCGAAATGCTCGAGATGACCGGTCTGGCGCCGTTCGCCAAGCGGCAGGCCGGCCGCTTGTCCGGCGGCATGAAGCAGAAGCTGGCGCTCACCTGCGCGCTGGTCCACCGGCCCGAGGTGCTGCTGCTCGACGAGCCGACCACCGGTGTCGACCCGATCTCGCGCCGCGACTTCCACCGCATTCTGGCCGCGCTGCCCGACCAGGGCGTCACCGTGGTGCTCAGCTCGCCGTACATGGACGAGGCGGCCCGGTGCCACCGCCTGGCGCTCATGGGCGAGGGACGCCTGCTGGCCAGCGGCACCGCCGCCGAGTTGGGCGAGAGCGTGCCCGGCACCATGCTGGAGGTGGTCACCACCGAGGTGCGCCGCGCGGCGGCCTTGCTCGGCCCGTCACCGGACGTGCGACAGGTGACGCCGTTCGGCGACAGCCTGCACGTCACCGTCGCGCCGGGCGCGGCGGCCATCGAGTGCGTCACCGCGCTGCTCGACGCCGGCGGGTTGACCGGCGTGCCGGTCAACGTCATCGCGCCGTCGCTGGAAGACGCCTTCGTGTCGCTGCTGGCCCATCGGCCGGAGGAGGCACCCGCGTGAACCAGCCGGCCATCTGGATTGACGACCTGACCAAACGGTTCGGCGCCTTCACCGCGGTCGACCAGATCCACCTGGAGGTGGCCCGCGGCGAGGTGTTCGGCTTCCTCGGCGCCAACGGCTGCGGCAAGTCGACCACCATCCGAATGCTCTGCGGCTTGCTCCTGCCGACCAGCGGCCAGGCGCGTGTCGACGGTCTCGACGTGGCCACCCAGGCTGAACGCATCCGCGAACGCGTCGGCTACGTGGCGCAGTTCTTCAACCTCTATGGCGACCTGACCGTCGAGCAGAACCTCCAGTTCTACGGCGGCGTCTACGGCGTGCCGCGCCAGACGCTGGCCGAGCGCATCGACCGCTGGTGCGAGCGCCTCGACTTGGGGCGATGGCGCCACCGCTTGGCCGGCGACCTGGCCACCGGCATCCAGCGCTCGCTGGCCCTGGCCGCCGCGGTGCTGCACGAGCCGGCGGTGCTGCTGCTCGACGAGCCCACCAGCGGCGTCGACCCGCTGGCGCGGCGGCAGTTCTTCGCGGCCATCGGTGACCTTGCCGAACAAGGCACCGCCGTGCTGGTCACCACCCATGTGATGGACGAGGCCGAGCGCTGCCACCGCCTGTCGCTGATGAACCGCGGGCGCATTCTGACCACCGGCACGCCGGCCGAGGTCAAAGCGGCCGGTCAGACCGCCATCTGGCGGCTCAAGGCCCGCCCGTCGGCGGCGGCCCTGTCGCTGATCGAGAGCCATGCCGAGGTGGACAACGCGGCGTTGTTCGGCGAGGACCTGCAGTTCAGCCTGCGCGAGGGGGCCACAGTGACGCCGGCCGAACTGGCCGCGTGGCTGCGGGGCCAAGGGCTGAGCTGCGACGAGCCCGACGTGGTGCGCCCGACCATCGAGCATGCATTTCTGGAGGTGATCCGCCGCGATGAAGCGGCAGCCGGCGCGCGCCAGGGGGTGCAGGCATGACCCGCACGCTGGCCGTGGCCCACAAGGAGACGCTGCACATCGTGCGTGACCCGCGCAGCCTCATCGCCGCGCTCGGGCTGCCGGTGGTACTGCTGGTCATGTACGGGTTCGCGGTCGATTTCGATCTGCACTCGTTGCCGTTTGCCGTGGTCGATCATGACGCCTCGCCGGCCTCGCGCCGGCTGATCGACACCTGTGCCAGCACCCACGGCTTCCGGTTCATCGGCCTGCTGCCGTCGGAGACCGACGCCGAGCGCCTGTTCGAGCAGCGGCGCGCCCTGGTGGTGCTGGTCATCCCGCCGGGGTTCCAGCGTCACCTCAAGTCGGGCCGCGAGGCGCCGCTGCAACTGCTGCTCGACGGTGCCGACGGCAGTACGGCCAACATCGCCCAGGCCTACGCCACCAACGCGGTGGCCGCCGCCGGCCGCGCGCTGACCCAGCACGAACTGCTGGTGGCCGGCGTGCCGAAGCACATGCTGCGCGCGGTGATCGAGGTGCGCACGCGGGTCCTGTACAACCCCGACCTGCAAAGCCGGCTGTTCCTGGTGCCCGGACTGATCGGCCTGATCCTGACCATGCTGGCAGCGCTGCTCACCTCGGGCGTGGTGGTGCGCGAGCGCGAGCGCGGGTCGTTCGAGCTGTTGGCCGCCAGCCCCGTCTCGGCGCGCGAGCTGGTGGTCGGCAAGCTGCTGCCCTACTTCGTGCTGGCCACGGCCGACGTGGTGGTCACCGTCGCGTTCGGCTGGGTGGTGTTCGGCGTCGCCCCGCAGGGCAGTCTGCTGCTGCTGTTCGCCCTGGCGCTGGCCTACGTCGCCGCGTCGCTGGCCACCGGCCTGCTCATCTCCTGTGCCGCGGCCACGCAGCACACCGCCATGCAGTTGGCCATCATGGCCACGGTGGTGCCGACCATGACGCTCTCGGGCTTCGCGTTCCCGGTGCGGAACATGCCGCTGCCGTTGCAGTACCTGTCGCAGGTCCTGCCCGCCACGCACTTCATGGTGATCGTCCGCGGCATCATCCTCAAGGGCGTCGGGCTGACGGCGCTGTGGCTGCCCGCGCTCAAGCTGGTCGTCATCGCCGCCGTGCTGATCACGCTGGCCATTCGCCGCTTCCGCAAGACACTCTAGGGGCTCGCCATGCGGCTGCGTCACATGCTGACCAAAGAGATCCTCCAGTTCCGCCGCAATCCGGCGCTACTGCGCATGGCGCTGATCGTGCCGATCATGCAGACCTTGGTGCTCTCGTTCGCCGCCAACCTGGACGTCACCCGCGTGCCGGTGTCGGTGTGGGACGAGGACCAGACGCAGGACAGCCGCGAACTGCTGGCCCGCGTCACCTCGTCCACCTACTTCGTGCTCGTCGCCCACCGCCTCGACGGCGAGGCGCTCGTGGCCGACCTCGACGCTGGTCGCGCCGCCCTGGCCGTGCACATTCCGCGCCATTTCGGCCGCGACCTGCAGCGGCGCGGCACGGTCCTGCAGTTGCTGGTGGACGGCGCGGACTCGAACAGTGCCACAGTGGCCGCCGGCTACCTGGCCGGCGTGGCCGCGGCCTACGATGTGCGCGTCTGCAGCGAGTTGGCCACCCGCCGCGGCCTGCGCATGAAGCTGCCACAGGTGGTGGTGCAGTCGCGCGTGCTCTACAACCCCGACCTCCGCAGCCTGTGGTTCATGGCGCCGGCCGTCCTGGCCTTGGTGCTGACCGTGTTGATGCAGGGCCTGACATCGCTGTCCATCGCCCGCGAGCGCGAGATCGGCACGCTCGAGCAACTCGTCATGACGCCGATCCGGCCGCTGGAGCTGATGCTCGGCAAGCTGATCCCCTATGGTGCGGTGGGGACGGTCAGCGCGATGATCGTCACGTTCTTCGTGGTCGTCGTCCTCGGCGTGCCGATGCGCGGCCACCCGCTGGTCTACATGGCGGCGACGCTGCTGTTCCTCTTCGCCACGCTCGGCCTCGGACTGGTCATCTCGACCCTCTCGGCCAACCAGCAGCAGGCGCAGCTCTACAACTTCTTCCTGAGCTTCCCCTCGATGCTGCTGTCGGGCTTCATCTTCCCGGTGGACAACCTGCCCGGCTGGCTCAAGCCCCTGAGCTGGCTGGTGCCGATGACGCACTACCTGGAGGTGAGCCGCGGCGTCTACCTGCGCGGCTCCGGCGTCGCCGCGCTCTGGCCGCGGCTGCTGGCGCTGGTGCTATTGTCGTCGGCGTTCTTCGTGTTCGGCGCGCTGCGGTTCCGCAAACGGCTCGATTGAAGAGCAGGGCGGCTAACGCCAGGCGCCGATGCGGCCCATGTAGCGGTAGACAGCGTCGCGAAGGCGCTGCGCCCAGGCGCCAGCCACAGTTCGGGTTCCGTTCTGCCCCGGCCGGCACCACGGTTCAGGCTGGCCGGCCCGGAGTCCTCCTCTGGCGCCGCAGACGCACGGCGGGCGCGAGTGGAGCGGCTCATGGGGTAGAATGACGTTACGGCCGTCGCCCAGGCCGGTGGAGAGAGTCTTGGCCACAGTGACCTTGGATCTGCCTGCGGAAGTGCTGTCGGCGCTCCGGTTGGATCCGGAGAGCTTCGTGCGCGAGATGCGTCTGGCCGCGGCGGTACACTGGTACCAGCGGGGCGAGATATCGCAGGCCGCCGCAGCGGAATTGGCGGGGGTCAGCCGGCTGGCCTTCCTTGATCTGCTGGCACACAAGGGCCTCGACGTGTTTGTCGTCGACCTCGACGACCTCAAACGGGAACTGGCTCGTGGCTGAGGTCGTGGAGATCACCGCCACGACGGTGGTGATCCGGACCGAGACCGGTCTGCGGGAGCTCAACCGGAGCGAGGTGGCTGCGGTGACCTACGCCGAATAGCCCGTGCGCCTGCCGAGCGGCCTGGTCTGTGCAGGAGGTGACCATTGGCATCCGAGACGCGCACCACAGCGGACCCGCCGGCACCGCGCCGACCGTGGTGGAGTCTGTGCTGCCTATCGCTGTTGGCCGCCGGCCTGTTGCTGGCCATGGCTCCGGCTGCCTTCCTGGGCTGGTTGCTCCTGCACGACCCGTTTGGCGGACAGCGGTTCGATGCCCGGGTCTGGCGGGCACAGGCCGGCTCCCTCAACCCGGACAATCCTCGCGGGCCGATGACCAGCAACCTGCGCCGACACCACCTGCGGCGCGGCATGGCCCGGCAGGAGGTGGTTCGGCTGCTCGGCGAGGATGGCGGGGCGGGCCCGCACTCGCTCAGCTATACGCTTGGTGCGTGGAGCGGTTTTCGGATCGACTACGACACACTGGACATCACCTTCGACGCGAGCGGTCGGTTGGAGCGCACCACGGTGGTGCAGCACTGAGCAAACCGCCACGCACCCCTTGCGCCGGCCGGCCCGCCCGTGCTACAAGAGCAGAATGCCCGGTCGGCAAGCGCTCGGGCACATGGCTGTCGGCAGGATGGCATCTTGGTGCCAAGCCGTTCAGCGAACCGAGGGAGTGTAACTCATGGCCACACCGGCAGCGAAGTACCGGGCCCGCGCACGGGCGCTATGCCTCTACCCCGCCCTCCTCGCCGCACTCGTGCTGGCGGTTGTCCAGGTGGCTCTCGCCGCCGACAGCGCCAAACATCGGCAGACCGGCACATTCTGGCAGAAGGACCCCGAGGCCGGTTTTGAAGGCGACGGCAGCAACTTCTGCGCGCCCACCTCGGTCGCCAACGGACTGCTCTACCTGGCCCAGGCCCGCGGCCTGACCGGACTGGTCGACGGGACCGACCACAAGTCGCAGATTGCGCTGATCAAGGCGCTGGCCGAGCACATGGACACCGATCCGGACATCGGCACCAATCCCAGCAACCTGATCGATGGCCTGAACGAGTACCTGCACGCCAAGGGCTTCCAACTCGCCAACCTGGAAATGGCCGGCTGGCGGCGCCTCAAGGCGGAGCACGAGGCGTTCCGCGTCGCCGAGAAACCGACGCTGGCCTGGCTGCGCGCGGCCGCCGACGATCCGGACACGATCCTCATCCTCAACAACGGCTGGTACCGCGAGGGCGACGACGGGTACACCCGCAAGGGCGGCCACTTCGTCATCGCCGTCGGCGCGGGTCCCGGCGCCTCCGAACTCCAGGTGCACAACCCGGCGCTGGAGCCCGAAGAGCAGAAGTCCGAGACCTCGGTGGTGCTCGCACCGCTCGGCGCCGAGATCGTGGCCGAGGCCAAGTCCAACGGTGTGGATCAACTGGCGCTCGACGGCTACTTCAAGATGCAGGGACCCGGTCTGCCCTTCACCGCCAAGAAGGCCGCCTTCGCCGCCCTCGACTTCGCCATCGCCTTCAAAGTGAAGAAGTAGGCGCGCCGAGGCCCTCGCCTGTGGCCGTCCTCAGCACACGGCCCCGGCAGCGCAGCGGCTGCCGGGGCCGGATGGTCCGTCGAAGTGGTCCGCCGCTTAGGGGTAGATGCGGTTCCGCGTCACCTGCTGCGGCGCGCCGCCGGCGCCGTTGTCCATGAACAGCGCCCGGTCCCACGGATAGGTCTTCACATGGCCGTCGTTGTGCGCCATGTTCAGGGTGTTGTTGTGCGGGAAGTTCGGCGCGGTGCAGGCCGCCCGGTTGATGGTGCCGCAGTTGACATAGCCGCCGCCGAGCATGTTCTGGTCGAACTGGTCGAGGATCAGCGGCTCCATCGGGTTGTACTGGTCGGGCGACTTCCAGTAGTCGCGGTCCGCCTGCCGCGTCCACAGGAACATGTAGCCGGAAAATCCGACCAGCCCATCGCCAATCGCGAAGGTCGCGTTGGCCGGCACGGCCCGGGCCGCCTCGGTGGCCGGCGTGAAGCCGCCGCAGCTCGGGCAGTAGAAGATCTGGTAGTTCTTCACATACGGCAGGATCTTCGCCATCGACCCGCACTGGTGGTGGACCGTCGGGAAGCCACAGGTCTTGGCGTTGCCGCAACCGGTGCTCGGCACCGCGCCGCCGGGCGGGTAGAGCCCGTCGTAGTCGCTGGCGTACTGCCGCGCCGCCAGGCCGAGCTGCTTCATGTTGTTGGTGCAGGCCGACTGCCGTGCCTTTTCGCGCGCCTTGGCGAACACCGGGAAGAGTATCGCCGCCAGAATGGCGATGATCGCAATCACCACCAAAAGCTCGATCAAAGTGAATCCACGTCGTCGCGTCACTGGTGTCTCCGGCTGGATGGCCCAACATCCCTGCGGTCGAAATGTGCAACTCTTTCGCCACAATCGCGCCAGGCGCGACCCACGAGCCCCAAAACCGACCCACGGCGGTTGCGCGGGGCGAGCCTAGTTGCGGCGCGCGCGACGGAATTGTCTACATACCGGCGGCGGTGTCGAACATGGCGACGATGTTCTCCGGCGGCGTGCCGGCCTGGATCGCGTGCGACGGTCCCAGGATGTAGCCGCCGTCGCGACCGAGCACCGCCATCCGCTCGGTCACCTCGCGGCGCACGTCGTCGGGCGTGCCGAACGGCAGCGTGCGCTGGACGCTGATGCCTCCTTCGAAGCACAGCCGGTCGCCGTAGTCGTCCTTGAGCACTTGCGGATCCATGCCCTTGGCGTCGAATTGCAGCGCCTGCAAGATGTCGATGCCCATGTCGATGAGCCCAGGCACCGCCTCCATCACGCTGCCGTCGGAGTGGTAGATGACCTTGGCGCCGTACTCGTGGATGACGCGGTTGAGCCGCGTGTGGTACGGCTTGAGGTGGCGCTCCCACATCGGCAGTGACATCAGTAGGCCCGACTGCCCGCCGATGTCGTCGGCGGTGAACACCAGGTCGATGCGCCCGCGCGCCGCCGACAGCATGAGACGGAAGTGCGCCTCGTAGAAGCCGCACACGCGCTCGAAGATCGCCTCGGCCAGTTCCGGCTCCAGCGCCAAATCGCAGAAGATCTGCTCGAACCCGCGCAGGTACCAGGAGCTCTCGAAGATGTTGCCGTTCGCCACCATCAGGCAGTAGTCGCCCTGCGCCGCCACCGCGGCAATCCGGTCGGGCAGCACCGTGTAGTCGAAGCAGTCGGTCGACGGCCACGGATAGCGCGCCAGATCGTCGAGCGTGCGCGCGGCCGCCAGCGGGTAGTGCTCGATCTCGTCGTAGGCATCGGCACCGTAGCTCACCGGCGCGCGGCGGACGCCCCAGATGTCGGTGCGCGCCGGTAGCGCCGGCCCGACATAGGCCGGGCCGACGCTCTGGATGTCGATCAGCGGCGCCAGGTACTGGGCCACGGTCAGCCCGCGCTCGCGGGCCAGGTACTCGCTCAGGGCTTCGTGCGCCGGACGGTTGATGCCCGAACAGACCATCGCGATCGGCACGCGATCGGTCTCCCGGTGCGCCAGCGCCGTCAGGACACGTTCTCGATGGGTCATGCTCATTGCGGCCACCGCTCCAACAGACGCGTGCCCGGTGTGGGCACCATCACCTCGACCTCGCGCCCGCGGCCGACCGTCTCGCCAGTCAGCGCATCGGTCAGCCGTTCGGCCGCCGGCAAGCGGACCTGGACCGGGCCACCGGTGGCGCTGTGTAGCATCAGCAGCGTGGCATCGGCCTGCACCAGCACCTCGGGCGTGGTCACGAACCGGTGGACGCCGGCCTCGTCCATCATGGCCGTGAGCACGGGCAACGGCAGCGACGCCAGCGCCGAGTAGAGCTGCCGCCGGCCGCGCTCTCCCTTGACCGCCAAGAGCGGCTCGCCCGCGGCGCGGCGACCCAGCACGGTGGCCGCCGGATCGCTGACCACCAGGCAGGGCTGCGCGCCACCCGGACCGGGGTAGACGCGCCGGGTGGTCGTCTGCACCTCGCCGCGCAAGGCGACCAGGTCGCGCAGTCGGAGCGTGCCGATGCGGCCGCCATTGACGCCGTAGAGCACCACCTTGAACCCGCTCAGCGGCAGGCGCGGCCGCTGAGCGGGGCCGCGGTACCACGGCGCGCGCTCGAACGCGGCCAGCGGCCACTGATGCACCGCCGCGGCCGCGGTGACGGGCACCAGCGGCGCCACGAACTCGGCACTATCGGCGTCCTTGAGCACCAGCCGTACCGACGTGCCCACCACGGCGTCGGTGCCACTGACCGTCAGACCGAGCCCCTCGGCCGCGGCCACCTCGGCGCGCAGGTGTACGTCGGACCAACCGTCGGTGGTGCCGACGCGCCAGTCGATGCCCGGACCGGCGGCGGTGACCTCGAAGGCGGTGTACGACTTCTTCATGGTCGCCGCGTCGCGCGGGTTGTACCAGGCCGCCGCCTGGGCCGCCGCCGCGATCGGCTGGCGCTCGCGCGCGGTGATGCGGTGCGCCGACCGGGCGGGCAAGCCGGCCGTCAGACGGTCGTCGCCCACCACTTCGGCCTCTTCGGCGGTGACTCCGTCGGCCGGCAGACCGACCTGGAAGCCGGTCAGATCGGCCACCTGCGCAGCGCCGAACCGCTGACCGTCGGTGATGCCCGGCGCCCACAGCCAGATGGCCGCGCGACCGCTCACCGCCCGCTTGACCGCCGAGCGCGCGGCCGCGTCGGCCCGCAGGGCGTTGAGGAACACCAGCACCTTGTAACGCGACAGGTCGGCGGTGGCCAACTGCGGCAGCAGGATGAAGTCGCACGGCGCCCCGCTGCGGTTGAGCGCGCCGGTGACTTGGTCGACCATGGCGTAGTGCGTACGCATGGCAGCGCTATCGCCCAGGTGATAGCAACTGGGCAGATCGGCCACCAGCGCCACCTCGGCCACCGAACGGGTCGGCCGCGCGCGCCGCCGCTCGGACAGGGCCACCAGTTGGCGCACCTCGCCGATCAGCTCGTCGTCATCGTACCAGCCGCCGCTGCCGTCGGCGCCGAAGTCGCACCACCAGAGGGCGCTGTGATGGGTCAGCGCGGTGGCCATCTCACGCCGGATGGCCGCCACCGAGGACGCCGTGTCGGCGACGCGCCCGTACTCCTCAATCGGGTGCAGGTGTGTCCGCGTGTCGGCCTCGATCATGTGGACCTTGCCCGCCAGCGGGAAGGTGTCGATGATCGCGCGGCTGCGGCCGTCGTCGCCCATCAGCCGGTGGCTGTAGTCGTACGGCGCGGCGAAGTAGTCGATGGCGGGCGACCGCATGGCCTCGCTCAGTTCCAGGTGGCCGCCCTGGGTCTGCGGGTGTACGCCCTCGAAGTAGCCGTAGAAGGCACCCGTCACCGTGCGGCCCCCACTGGCCCGGCGGGCCAGGGCGCAGAATTCGCCGACGCGCTGCGCGGTCAGCTCCTGCTGGCACCGGTAGTAGTCGATCACCGCCGCCCGCCGCGCGGGATCGCGCAGGCCCAGTGCATCGGCCGCCAGGCGTGGCGGCACGCCGGGCACAGCGGCGGTCGCGAAGGTCACCGTCGGGTCCTGCCAGGCCGCCTGCAAGCGCGCCACCTGGCCGCCATAGCGCTGCTGCAACCACTGCCGGAACCAGCGCGTCATCGCCGGTCCGGTGTCGGGCGACTGCTGACTCCAACTGCCGTAGTAGTGCCACTCGGTGTAGATGCCGTAGCCGGGGTGATAGCCGATGACGCGCTTGCCCCAGGGCTGGCGCTCGAGGTGCTCGATGGCGGCGGTCCACAACCGGCCCATGTCCTCGCGCCAAGCGGCCGACGCGTAGGATGGGCGACGCACCCGGTCGCACTCGTCGGCGCCGCGCTGCACGGGGCCCGCGGCGTAGCCGACCAAGTCTTCCGGATGGGCATCCATCCAGGCTTCGGACGGCAACAGGTGCAGAATGAGCACCACGTACGCAGCCGGGTCGACACTTAGGTAGCCCCGCACCGTGGCGTCCAGGCGCGCGAAGTCGTACTGCCCCGGCACGCGCTCGAACGGCGCCAAATGCAGGTAGGCCGTGTAGACGTGTACGCCGGCGTCGCGGAACCGCGCAATCTGCCGGCGCCCGTGGGCCGTCAGCGGATCCACCGTGCCGCGGTAGAGCAGCGGCGGGCGTGGGCGCCCAGCGATGCGCAACACGCAGTGGCCACCGTCGTAGCCCAACTCGGCCCTGGCCGGCGCCTCGGTGGCCAGGCTCGCCGGCACCCGCGTCAACTCGGCCATCCAGGCGTCGTGGCGAGTGAGGTCGTCCGGCTCCAGGAACGGCTTCATGTCGAACGACGGATGGTCGTACCACGGCTGTGCGAAGACGCTGCCCACGAGGCGGGCGGGCAGCCAGGCGCGGTCGTCGAAGCCGGCCCGCTGCCAGCCGTCCGGCGCCGTCTTGGCGGCCCGCCAGTCACCGTCGGTGAACACGCGCACGGTGCGGCCGGCGACGGTCTCGATGGTGGCATTGAGGATCAACCCGCCCGGTCCGCCGCTGTTGTGGACCCGGCAGGCCAGCACGTTGTCACCGGCCACGAGCACCTCGGTCAGGTCGTAGACCGTGCCGCCGAGACCATGCTCCACCGGCTTGGGCGCCGGTCGGCCGTTGACCCAGAGCGCCCCGCCGTCGTCAGCCAGCCAACGCAGCCGGGCGCGCTTTGGCGCCGCGTCGAGACGGACCACGCGCCGGAAGTAGCGGGTCTGCCCGGCGCCTTCCACCGCCGGCCGCTCGGGATACCAGATCCACGAGGCTGCGGTGGTCGGCTCGTCCGGTGACGCGCAGAACAGCAACAGGGCCAGCGAAAGCACCACGCACCTCCCAACGCTATTCGAGCACCAACAACCGCGGGGTGTCGCCCACCAGCAACTCGTAGGAGCCCGGCCGCACCGCTTCGAGACGTTGCCGATGTCCGGTCAGTGGGTCCAGCCAGTGCGCCTCGCGCACCGTGAACGGCAGGCCGGTCAGATCCAGGCGATAGGGCTCGTCGGCGCTGGGCACCCGCACGTCGTAGGTCATCTGATAGACTGCCACGATCACTTTCCGCTCGTCGACCTGCCAGGGCAGCACCGCCACCGTCTCACGGCTCCACAACGGCGGGTGGCGGTCGTCGCCGGCGAAGACCTTGCTCTGCGACCCGATGGCCGTGAGCGTCACGCCGAGCGGCGCTGGTGGCGCCAACGGTCGGCTGCCGGCGAAGGCGCGCGTCAGGTGGCGCAACGCGCGCAGCGGCGGCGTCGCGTCGCGCTCGAAGTCGGGCTCCGCGGGCAGACTCTCGGGCAGCAGGCCGAAGTTGATCGGCGCGCCGTCTTGCGAGCAGTACCAGTGCAGCACGTCGACGCCCTTGTGGAGCCAGAAGCAGTAGCCCCGCAGCACGGCCTTCGCCTTCAGCGCCCAGGCCGCGGCCGGGTCGGTGACACCGCACTCGCGCGGGAGCACACCGTGCTCGGTGAGGTAGTGGTAGAACCGCGTCGTGCCCGGCGGGCAGCGGCGCCGGTCGACCGGATTCAGCAGGCGGGTCAGGCTCTCGGTCTTGTAGAACAGGTGCGCCCAGCCCTCAGGCAGGCAGAACTCCATCTGCGGCGTGTAGCCGTCGAGGTTCTCCTGCGGCTTGTCTTCCTGCTGCGGCAGTCGGCGCGGGCTGGTGCCGTAGGGATGGTAGCTCTGCCCGTCCAGGTGCGGTGGCAGCTTTTCAATCGGCGTGTGAAAGAACGTCGTGTTGGAGAAGCCCCAGATCACGCGCAAGCTGGGGTCATCGGCCTTGACAGCTTCGATGGTGCGCCGCCCGAGTTCCCAGCAGCGACCACCGGCATGCAGGAACTTGGCCTTGTCGACCACCAACTCGGGCGTATGGTAGTAGTTGATGTCGATGAACCGCGAGCCGAAGGTCAACTCGTTCCAGATCTCCAGGTCGAAGTCGGTGAGGCCCGCCTGCTTCACCACCTTGATGACCAGGCGCGCATAGCGCACCCAACCGGCGGCGGTCTCGTCGTACTCCGGCCGACCCACCGGGTAGAGCGGCAGGTACTTGAGCGTGGCCAGCCGCACCTGCTTGGCCGGTAGCGCCTTCGGCAGGGGCTTCGACAGCGTCGCTTCGCCGGTGGCAGGGTCGAGCTTGAGGATCAGCGCCTCGGCCGCCGCGCCACCGGGCAGGTTGCACAAGCCGGTCCGGCCCGGCTCGATGCCGTCGGTGCGCTGCAGCCTGATGGTGCGGCTGCCCGCCGGCGCCTCGGCCGCCAGTGCCACCTCCCAGAACCGCGTCGGGCACGGGACACCGTGGTGCGCGTTGAGCAGCATCGTCGGCCGCAGTCCATACTGCCGGCAGGCGCGGAGCAGCCGCAACCAGCGCTCCTCGTCGTTGAGGCCGGTCTCATCCCAGCGCACTGAGCCCCAGCCGATCTCGATGCGCGCGGCGCGGACGCCGGCCTCGGCCAGCAGGCGCACCGCGTGCTCGGGCGTCCGGCCGCGCAGCTTCAGGTTGACACCGACCCCGTTGAGGAACTGCTCGCCGGTGCGCGTCTCCAGGTAGCCGCGCCACGGCTGCTTGTAGAAGCTGTGCTTCGGCCAGGGCACGTCCAGTTGCGTGGGATCCACATACGGCACCACCGGCTGTTCGGCGGCGACGAGCGGGCCGAGCAGTAGCAGCAGCCCCAACAGACCACGCATGACAAGCGCTCCGGTAGCCGCCGCGTTCGCGGCCGGCTGGTGCGGTCCTGCGTCGCGGCGCGAATCAGGTCAGCAGCACGGGGCACGCGCGCTGGATCTCGGCGATCACCGCGCGGGCTTCGTCGTCCCACGGGAAGTCGGCCTGGGCCGCGAGTTGGCGCACGAAGTGCTCCACCTGCCGCCGCGCCGCGCCATAGCCGAACCGCGTGTAGAGGTCGTAGTAGATGACCTGCCGGCGCCAGTGCAGCTCGGGCGGTGCCGGCGGACAGTCGTCGCGTTGCAGGTAGCGCACCTGCCCGTGCGCCGCGATGCGCTCGCGCAGCTCAGCCTTCTCGGCCGCCGTCATCGCCGCGGCCCGGCGCGCCGCGAAGCAGTTCTCCTCGGCGCGAGCGACGCTGCTGAACCGGGTCAGCAGGCAGTCGACCCCAGGGTGGCACAGTACGGCCAGCAGGGACGCCTGCCCTGGCGTGTCGACCAGGCCGGCGAAGTCGGCCCAGAACACACCCCACTCGCGCGCGGTGAGCCCGTCGATGGTCGGGAAGTTGGCGATCACGCCCAGGCCCTTCTCGCGGGCCAGCGGCAGGATCTCCTGCTCCACCGGCTCCACCATCACCAGCCCGAACGGCAGCTGCACCACTTCGAAGATGTCGGTCTCAATCAGCTCGCGCAGCCGCTTGATATCGAGCCCGGCGAAGTAGTCGTAGCTGAAGGCCAGATGCCGGCACAAGCCACGCTCGCGCGCCTTGATCGCGCCGTCGATGACGCCGCCGCGCTTCAGACATGCCGCCAGGCGGTCCTCGCTCCAGCAGCCGTGTGGCGCGTAGAACAGGTCGATGACGTCGGTACCCAGGCGCGACAGGCTGGTCTCGATGTCGCGGAGCGTCTGGTCGGCGTCCACCGGGTGCGACTTGGTCGCCAACTGGTACTCGCCGCGATGCGCGTTCAGGTGGCGGCCGATCAGCAGCTCGCTGTCCTGGTAGGCCGGGGCCGTGTCGATGAAGTTGCCACCGCGCCGGGCGTAAGCCTGCCAGATGGCCTCGGCGGCCGCGGTGTCGTCGGGCAACCCGATGGCGCCCCAGCCGATGCTGGCCACGGTCAAGCCACTGCGGCCGAGGGTGACCTGCGGCACGGCCTCGGGCAAGGCGCCCGCCTCGATCAGCTCGGTCGTGGTGCGAATAGCCATCGGAGGTACTCCCGCGTCTCGCGCCCGGATTCCGAGCGACCGGCGAATCCCCTCCTTGGCGGCGCGGATCGCGGAAGGGCTTCGACGGTGGCCGCCGAACGGCACCGGCAGCACAACTTGTCACGGAGACGAGCGAATGGGACGGATCAACCAGTCGTACTGCTATCCCATGTATAACCGCGGCGGCATCGGCCTCGAAGAGCTGATCGCCGGCACCGCCGAGATAGGCTTCGCCGCCGTCGAGCTCTGGGGCCGCGCCGGGGCGCCGTTCGACGACATCGTCAAGTTGGCTGCCAAGCATGGCCTGCGGGTGGCCAGCATGGTCGGTCACGGTGGCGGTCTGTGCAAGCCGGCCGCGCACGAGCAGATCGAGGCCGACCTGCGCGAGAGCATCACCATCGCCGCCGACCTGAACATTCCGGGGCTGATCTGCCTGAGCGGCAACCGCGAAGGCATGGACGACTACACCGGCCTGCTGAACAGCGCCGCGGTCCTCAAGCGTGTGGCGCCGTTCGCCGAGGAAAAGGGCGTCAACCTGAACGTCGAGCTGCTCAACAGCAAGGTCAACCATCCGGACTACATGGCCGACCGGACGCTGTGGGCGGTCTGCCTGTGCGAGCTGGTGCAGTCGCCGCGGGTCAAGATCCTCTATGACATCTATCACATGGCCATCATGGAAGGCGACCTGATCCGCAACATTCGCGACTGGGGCAAGTACTTCGGCCACTACCACACCGCGGGCAACCCCGGCCGCAACGACATCGACGACCAGCAGGAGATCTACTATCCGGCGGTCATGCGCGCGATCGTCGAGACCGGCTACGACCTCTACGTGGCCCACGAGTTCGCGCCGAAGAAGGCCGACACGCCGGCCGACGTGCTGGCTTCGCTGAAGCAGGCGTTCGAGGCGTGTGACGTCTGAGTCGTTGGTTGCCGCCTGGGACCGGTCCGCTCGCGTCACGAATCACCGGTGCCCCGCATCGGGTAATGTCGGAGGCGCTGACGCATGTCCGACGACATCGAGCGACTGGTCCGGGCGGCCCAGAGCGGTGACTCGGGGGCTTTCGATACCCTCGTGCGCCAGTACCGGCGGCTGGTCCAGGCGGTGGCGATGGCGCGGCTTCAGGATCCCGAGGCCGCGGCCGATGCCTGCCAGGAAGCGTTCCTGACCGCCTATCGCCGTCTGCCGCAGTTGCGCGAGCCGGCGCGGTTCGAAGCCTGGTTGTGCCGCATCGCGGCCAACTGGGCGCAGCAACTGCTGCGCCGGCGGCGCCGCGAAGTGGTCGCGCTGCAGGGCTGGAGCGCCGATGGCGCCCAGCCGGCGGCGCGGCCGGTGACGGCCCTGCCTGCACCCGTTGTGGCAGCCCTCCATCAACTGACTCCGGCCGAACGCGAGACTCTCTGCCTGCGCTACGGCGCCGGCCTCGCGCACCGGCGGATCGCGGCCCTGTTGGGCATTTCCGAAGCGGCGTCGCGCGCCCGGTTGCGGCGCGCCTTGCAGGCGGCCCGGTGCAACCTGGCACCGGCCGTCGACGCCGCGCTCGGAGACGGCGACCAGATCGTGGAGCGGGTCATGGACGAGGTGTATCGCATTCGCAAGTCGGCGCAAGCCGAGGCCGTGCTGTCAGGCCGGATTCACCGTGAGCTGCTGGGCCTCCTGGCCGAAGGGCCACAGACGCCGACCGAGATCGCCGCCAAGCTCGGCCTGGACGTGCGCCGGGCGCGCCAGCAGGCGCAAGAGCTGGTGCGCCTGGGCCTGGCCCAGGAGGCGGCCCCGAGCCGCGGCCGGCGCGGCGCGGCCTATCAGGCGGTGGCCAAGCTGTTCCAGGTGGAGCAGCTCCTGGACGACACAGAGTACCTGCCGCAGATCCTGCTCGGTGGAGTGCAGCACGTCGTTGCGGCGGCCGCCGAAGCCTACCAGGCCGAGGGCGTCGACGCCGTCGGGATCGGCCGGACCGTGGTGCTCACCTGCCGGTGCACGCCCGACTCAGCGAATCTCGCCGCCGAGCGGCTTCTAGAGGTGGCCGGCGAAGTGGTCGCGGAGTTCGGCAACGAGAGCGACGGCCGCGAGGTCGCCGTCATGGTGGCGGTGCTGCCGCAGCCGGCGGGCAGCGACCAGGCCATCCCGGCACTCGAGCAGGCTCCGGCAGATTGAGGAGGGCTGGCGCGCCCGGCGGCGAAGCCCGCCCGCGGCAGGCACCTGCCGGGCCGCCGGCCATCTTGGCCGAGGAGCATTCTCGATGAGCCGTATCCACCAATCGTTTTCCATCTGGTCCAACGCCCCGGGCGACGCCGCGGCGCTGGAGCGCATCATCGCCGGCGCGGCCGAAGTCGGCTTCGAGGGTGTCGACGCCCTGGGTGGCCCGCCGCTCGAGGAGTTGCACGCGTTGGTCAGCAAGTACGGCCTGAAGATCGCCACCTTCGGCGGGCACGGCACGCTGACCGAAGGGCTGAACAACCCGAAGTACCACGAGCGCATCGAGGCCGAACTGACCGAGAACATCGCCAAGGCGGCCGACCTCGGCGTGCCCGGCCTGGTCTGCCTGACCGGCAACCGCGCCGGCATGGACGACTACACCGGCCTGCTCAACAGCGCGGCGATCCTGCGCAAGATGGCGCCGCTGGCCGAGGCCAAGGGCGTCAACCTGAACGTCGAGCTGCTCAACAGCAAGGTCGACCACAAGGACTACATGTGCGACCGCACCCGCTGGGGCGTGGTGCTCTGCGAGATGGTCGGCTCGCCGCGGATCAAGCTGCTCTACGACATCTATCACATGCAGATTGACGAGGGCGACGTCATCCGCAACATCCGCGACTACGGCCAGTACTTCGGCCACTACCACACCGGCGGCGTGCCCGGCCGGCAGGACCTGGACGAGGCCCAGGAGCTGTACTACCCGGCCATCATGCGGGCGATCCTGGAGACCGGCTTCGACCTCTACGTGGCCCACGAGTTCATCCCGAAGGGTGACCCGCTGGCGGCGCTGAAGGCGGCGTTCGGGGTGTGCGACGTGTGACGTCACGGCGAGTTCGACCGCCGGGCGCATCGGTCCGCGGCGGTCGAACTCGCCGCCGTCGACAAGTGACGCGCGGTGCGGTCCGCGGCGTGCAGGGCGGTCGAACGTGCAGTGCAGGGGGGCCGTTCAGAAGGAGCTGACATGCCGATCGAGTTCGCGTGCGAGAGTTGCGGGGCTCAGCATTCGGTGCCGGATGACAAGGCGGGGGCCAAGGGGCGGTGCGGCTGCGGGGCGGTGATGCAGGTGCCGACGGTGGCCCCGGCGCAGGCGGCTGAGGCGCCGCCACCAGAGCCGTCGGCGGTCAGCGACGCGCCGCCCGAGCCACAGCCCGCGTCTCAGGAGAGCGCTCAGCGTCCGGCGACGCCCCGCCGTGCCAAGCGGGCGCTTGGCCTGGCTGCCGGGTTGGTGCTCCTGTGCGTATTGGTTGGGGCCGTCGGGCTCGCCTGGCACCGACTTCGCCGCGGGCCGGCAGCACCGGCTGCCAGCCGGGTCGCTGACCGCGGTCCGCGCGGCGGCGAAGCGGAACCGCCTGCCAGTCCGGCGGCTGACCGCGGTCTGCACGGCCCGGTGGAGGAGCCGCCTGCCAAGCAAGCCGCTGATGATGACCTGGCCTGGGTGCTGGAACTGGCCGACTTCCCCGACCTGGCATCGGGCAAGCTCCCGCTCCGCTTGCGCACGGGCATCGCCTACGCTGGCTTCCCCCAGGAGTGGTACAACGCCAAGGCGTTGGCCGAACTGCACTGCATGTCTGGCCGACACGAGTCGGTGTCGGCGGCGGTGGCCCGCCAAAGCAAGGCGGCCAGCCACTTGGCAGCGCTGCCACAGGGATGGTACGACCGACACGTTCGCCTGAAGATCGCCGTGGCCAACGCCTACTTCCAGGCGTTCACACAGCAGGAGCACCTGCAGCGGATGCAGGCGGAGGCAGCGAAGCCGCAGTCCTACTGGACCGCACTCTACGAGCGCGCCGCCGGCTGGGTGGACGCAGATAGCCGGCAGACTGAAGCGCAACGCCTGGCGCAGTTGGACGAAGCGCTCGCTGTCTCGGCCGCGCAACTCCAGCAGGCCGTGCGTGGTTACCACGCCGACTGAGGCGGCAGGCTGTAGCGCCGAGCGGCAGGGATTGCCTGCCACAGAGCGAACCACTCCCCTGCACTCGCCGCGGGGCTCTGTCGACGCCGCGATCGAAGGTCCACAACCAAGAGCGCCGACAACACGGGACGCATCAGGCAGGCCTTCACGTGCCGGCCGGTCTGCAAGAGCCGACAAGCCGCGCACCGAGTTGCTCGTCGAGCCAGCGTCGGTCAACGGCGAGCCGGGCTGGGCTGCCGCCGTCGACGCCGAGGGCGTTCGAGATGATGTGCCACTGGCATGGCCAACGTACCAGACCTGCCGTCGCTGACCAACTGCGTCGGCGCCACCTGTGGGCGCTGATCGGGGCGTGGTGGGCGCTCGGCGTCGCCCCGGCGCGGGCGGCGCTGGTCCCCTTGGATGCCTCGCGGATCGAGGACCTGGGCGCACTGCTCGAACCGGTCCGGCAGCAGTTCGAGGTGCCGGCGTTGGCTGGCGCCATCGTGACCAGCGACCGCCTGGTAGGTCTGGGCGTGGTCGGCACTCGGGTCTCCGGTGAGGACCGGCCCGCCCAGGTCACCGACCAGTTCCACCTCGGCTCGTGCACGAAGTCCATGACCGCGACGCTGCTGGCCATGCTCGTCGAGGAGGGCAAGCTGACCTGGCAGACGACGCTCGGCGAGGTGTTCGGCCAGTTGCTCGATCGCGGCGACCCGGTCTGGCGGTCGGTCACCGTGGAGCAGGTGCTCTCGCAACGAGCCGGCTTGCCACGGAATGTGCGTCGCCGTCCGCCTGCCCGCGGCACCAGCGTGCTGCAGCAGCGCCGCGCGATCGTGGTCGATGCGGTCAGCAAGCCGCCGGACAGCCCGCCGGGCACGCAGTACACCTATTCCAACCTCGGCTTCATCATCGCCGGCGCCGTCCTCGAGCAACTGACCGGCCAGAGTTGGGAGGACGTCATCCAGACGCGCCTGTTCGGCCCGCTGGGCATGGCCTCGGCCGGCTTCGGGGCGGCCGGCGCCGGCGCCGCCGACACCCGGTCGCAGCCGTGGCCGCACAAACTGGTCGATGGCCGCGTGGTGGCGATCGAACCGAGCCCTCAGGCCGACAACCCGCCCTACCTCGGGCCGGCCGGCCGGGTCCACGTGGCCATCGCCGACTGGGCTCGCTATGTGGCGCTGCACCTGCGCGGTGAGCAGGGCCGCGGTGACCTGCTTAAGTACCTATCCGAATAGTCCCGCTGCGCGGAACGTGATCCACGCGCACGCCAG
>CAZHGD010000056.1:0-40248 GCA_964531735.1 uncultured Fimbriimonadaceae bacterium
TCGCCGGCGCCCGCGGCCGAGAAGGGGCTCGGCCAGGAGGTGGTGAGCGGCGAACTGCACGGCCCACTCGCCCAGAAGCACACCCGCACTGTATTGCCACTTGACAGGCAATGCCCGGGTATCGTATGGGTAGACAGGAGATCCCCCGATGCCTGCGTCGCGCCGAGCGTTTACGCTCATTGAGTTGCTGGTTGTCATTGCCATCATCGCCATCTTGGCGGCGATCCTGTTTCCGGTCTTCGCCAAAGCGCGCGAGAAGGCGCGCCAGTCGAGCTGCCAGTCGAACCTGAAGCAGATCGGTCTGTCGTCCAACATGTACCTGCAGGACTACGATGAGATGCTGGTCCGCTGGTACTACGACAAGGGCGCCGGCAATGGCCCGACGGATCCGCTGGGTTCGCAGTGGACCGCTGGTGGCCGCTTCTCGTGGCAGAACCTGATGTACCCGTACATGAAGAACGCCCAGATCTGGGTCTGCCCGAGCGTCAGCGGCGGCACGCCGTTCAACAGCTACTACTTCCCGCAGAGCCACCTGGGTGAGTTCGGCGGCGCGGCCCTGGCGACCATCACCAAGCCGGCTGAGATCATGTTCAGCGGTGACGGCGGGTTCAACACGCACTACTGCCCGGCGACCAACCCGACCAACGAGATCAACAACATCGCCTGGATCCGCCATAACGGTGGCGCCAACTTCCTGTTCCTCGACGGTCACGTGAAGTGGCGCGCTGAGCAGGACGCCAAGTCGAACACGACCATGTGGGGCTGTAACGGCCTGTAGGATCGGTCGCTGCCCTTCGCCGCCCCGACCGCGCCAGGCGGCCGGGGCGGCTGGCTTCCGAAGGCTGCCTCGGCAGGGGTCACTGCGGCGGCCGGCGTCGGCTCACTGCCGGGCCGCGGAGGGCACCGGCGCAGCCGGCTTGGTGCCGCCCCTGAGCACCGCGCGCACGATCAGGCCCATGGCCACGGTCCAGCCGACGGCCAAGGCCGCCAGCCAACCGTAGACCGACGGGGCGCCGACGATCAGCACCGGGCCCCGGTCGGCGCTGCGGTAGCGGATGTCCACGACCTGACCAGTGGCGAGGCGCTCGCAGTAGGCGCGCGGCAAGCGGAGCCGGTAGCTCCGGATGGGGCGCGCAACTGGAGCGGTCCGCTGGGCCTCGGCCAAGGTGGGTACTCCGCCGCGGGCGTCGGTGTAGAAGGCCAGGATCACCGCGCTCGATTCGCTCGAGCGCGCGCAGACCACCGCCTGCGCCGCCACGCCACGATGGAGCAGATGGCGTTCGAGCTGCTGGCCCCGGGCCGCCATGACGTAGACGCAGACACCCAGCAACAGGCCGGCCAGAGCGGCCAGCAGGACGACGGTCCGGCCACATCCGAGTGACCCCATGACCAGTCTCCCTTGGTCTTCCGGCTGTCGCCGTCGGCGTTGCGCTATGGCGCCGGTCGATAGACCACCTTGTAGACGCGTCCGTTGGTGCGCGGGTCGCTGTTGTCCGAGGCTGAGAACCAGAGCGTGCGCGAACCCCAGTGGCTCCAGCGGCCCTTGCCCTCCTTGCGGATGTCGACGTGCGCGCTGTGCGCCGGTGTCAACGGCTGGCCGTCCTCCAGCAGCACCAACTCGCTGAAGCCACCGGCCACGTCGCTCGGGCAGCCCTGGAGCAGCGCGGCCTGGTAGGCGAAGCCGAACTCCTTGTTCATGCGGCGCGGGTCGATGACCTCCTCAAACGGCGCGGTCTTGTTGTTGAGCCGCTTGAGGCCATAGGCCGCCGCCTCATCGAGGCCGGCCTGCTGCAGCGCCGCGATGGCGTAGGGCAGCGAGCAGAACTGGTGGATGTTGAAGATGTAGACGTTGTTGACCTGCCACCGCTGCGCGGTCTTCACCAGTTCCTCGAACGGCAGCGCGCGCAGTTGGGCCGCGAAGTCAGCCGGCATCGGCTCCTTGAGCGGCACGAACACGCGCTGCAGCAGGCCACTGAGCGCGTTGGCGCGGCGAGGCTCGGGCGCCTGGCGGTGAGCGAGCGCGCACAGCATGATCGGCAGGTAGCCGGCGTCCTCCCACGAACTGGTGTGGGCGCTCTCGCGGAAGTCCATCGCCGCCACGACGGCCTTGGCCAGCCGGGCCGTGTCGGCCGGCGGCGCGCTGGTCAGGTAGTACATCAGGCTGACCGACGTGTTGGACACGAAGCGGAAGTGCTGCGTGGTCACGAAGGGCCACGGCTCGCCGGGCTTGACCGCCAACTCGGCGGCGACCAGCTCGTCGGCCTTCTGCTTGTAGCGCGCTGCGCCGGTGATCTCCCACATCCGGATCAGCCCGCCGATGCGGTCCTCGTTCTCGCTGGGCTCACCGTCGTAGTGGTACTCGGCGTTCTCGCGGCAGACCTCCAGCGCCCGCTCGTCGCCGGTCAGCAGGTAGTAGTCGAGGCCGCCGTGGGTGGCGGTGCCATAGCCGCGAACGCCGTTGCCCCAGTGCTGCTGGTCGTGCCGGTGGCCGCCACCGACGTGCTGCGGGCGCGCGGCGCACCAGTGGCAGGTGTCCACCTCCTGCACGTGACGCACCATGGCTTCGGCGGTCCGCCAGACCAGCGGGTCGCCGGTGCGTACCGCGTGGATGAACAGCGAGTGCGTCAGCGTGCCGTCGTTGCACAGCCAGCCGACGTAGCCGCGACTGCCCCAGCTCTTGGGCGCCTGGTAGCCATAGTGAGTGGGCACCTCGTAGCCCAGGAACATCGTGTCGCCGTAGTCGATCAGGCCGTCCCAGTGGAACTGGGCCTGGTTGCGCCGAATCCACTCGGCGCCGAGCGTCATGAGCCCTTCCAGGTGCGCGTACCGCACCGGGTCAGGGGCCGCGAGTGGGCCAAACGCACCGGACGAGGCATACCAGTCGGGCCGGCACTCCAGGCGCAGCGGCTGGTTGGTCTCGGCCAGCACGCTGTCGGCGGCCGGTGGCGCGGCGGTGTCGTAGCGCAAGAGCAGTTCGTGCGCGAGCGACACGCCTTCGCCGCCGTACTCCCACAGGCTGAGGTCGTAGTGGTAGACGTTGTCGATCTCGTCGCTACGGCGGCGTAGGTCGAGGACCTTGCCGCCGGCGTCGGGCCAGAGGTAGCAGGACACCGCACCGGGCTCCACGCGAAGCTGCTTGGGGTGCCTCGGCGCGAAGTCCCGGACCGCGAGCGTCAGCGAGCCGGCGCGGTCGGTGACGCGGGCCAGACCGGCTGCATCCTGACCCTCCGCCACGGTGTTGGTGCCGGCCGATACCTGGTAGCGGATGCGCTTGTCCTGCGTGTACGGTGCCAGGTGGCAGAGCTTCTTCGGGCCGATCTGGACGAGGTCCACCGGCTGGCCCGGCGCCAATGCGCCGGTGTGCGGCTGAGCGCCGTCGAGCCGCCAGTGGGCCGGGCCGTCGGCCGTGCGGGGAAAGACCAAGGCCAGGCTGCGCAGGTAGTCCTGCTTCGGGTTGCCGGCATAGACGATGGCCACCTGCAGGCGCAAGGCCGGCTGACCGGCACAGGCGGTGGCGCGGATGGTGTAGCGCAGCACGCGGCGGCCAGTGGGCGTGGCCAGCCAGCCGGACAGCTTGACGACGGCGCGCAGGTCGTTGGCCGTCTCGACGGTGACCTGGTGCGCGTCGGGCGCAGGCGTCAGGCGTTCGCGTGGGCCGCCGGCGGAGTCGCGCAGCCAGTTCTCCTCTTCGGGCGGACCGGGCGGCGTATGCTCGATCTCGGCGAACAGCTCGCCGCCGCGCGTGGCGACCGCGGTGTCGCCGACCCAGACGGCCGACGGCAGGCCGAAGGACTTGCGACCGAACTGGAAGCGCGCCGCGCCGGTGCTGACGGTCACCGCCTCGGGGCGCTCGGTGACGGTCACCTGGGTGGGCAGTGGCGCCGGGCGGCCGTCACGCAGCGCGAGGGCCAGGCTGCCGCCGGCGGCCAGGTCCGCCTGGGTGTCGGCCAACAGCCACTTGATGGAGCCGTCGTGCCAGCGCGCGATGGGCCGCAACCGCGCCGGCACGGGTGCGCCGGAGGCGTCGGTGAGGGTGAGCGACGCCGCTTCGGTGACCAGCCCGAGCGGCAACGGGATGCCGCCGCGAACGGGTGAACCGTGTCGCGGCACGGCCGCGTGGTTGCGCACCACGAGCGGCACGTTGGCGGCCGGAGGGGCGGACAAAGAACTCGACAGGAGGACGACCAGGCCGAGTGGGGGCATGCTATACTCCGAGGCGCCGGCAGAGCGTTCGGCTGCCACGGCGCGATCCCTGCCTCGTGGGTGATTCGGCTTTGCGGAGGGTCTGGTGCAACTGAGGACCAAGCGCGACCAAACGGCCCGGTTCGTGATGGTGGGCGGCTACCTTGGTGCCGGCAAGACGACCACGCTGGGGCTGATCGGCCGGCGCCTGGCAGCGGCGGGGCACCGGGTGGCGGTGCTGACCAACGATCCGGTGGACACCAACGTGGCCGAACAAGGCGGCCTGCCGGTGCGCGAGGTGACCGGGGGCTGCTTCTGCGCGCGCTTCGGCGAACTGGTCAAGCGCTGCGACGAGCTGCTCGACGCCATAGCGCCCGACGTACTGCTCGCCGAGCCGGTCGGCAGCTTCGCCGATCTGTCGGCCACGGTTCTGCAGCCGCTCAAGCGCTACTACGGCGACGGCTGCGAACTGGCGCCGTACACGGTGCTGGCGGACGCCGAGCGCCTCGACAGCCTGCTGGACGGACCGGCGGCGGCCTCGCCCATCGGCTACCTGTACCGCAAGCAGATGGAAGAGGCCGACCTGCTGCTACTGAACAAAGCGGACCTGCTGTCGGCTGAGCAGATCGAGCAGGCCGTGGGGCGGCTGCAGGCCGTCTTCCCGGCGACGCCGCTGCGGGCCGTCTCGGCGCTGACCGGGACCGGTATCGACGACTGGTGGGACGACCTGGCCAACGGGCCGCGCGCCGGGTGGGGCATTCTGGACCTCGACTACGACACCTATGCCGCCGCCGAGGCCGCGCTCGGTTGGCTCGAGACCGGTGTGACGCTGACCGGTGACCAGCCGTTCGAGCCGGTCGCTGTGGCCACCGCATGGCTGGCGGACCTGCGCCATCAGGTGGTGCGGCAGGCGGCCGAGTTGGGCCACGTGAAGGTGCTCGTCCAGTCGGCCACGGGCGCGACCCGGGTCAGCCTGACGCACACCGCTGGCCGGCCCACGGCCGATCTGGCCGCACTGCCGGCGGCGCCGGCCGCCGAGTTGATGTTGACCGCGCGGGCCGAACTGCCGCCCGACGAGCTGGAACGGCTCGTGTTGGCCAGTCTGCGCCGGGTGGCCAACGACCAGGGTCTCAACCCGACGGTTCGCCGGCTGAAGTGCCTGCGGCCCGGCCGACCGAAGCCGGTGCATCGGTTGGCCAGGACGGACTGATCTGGTGAAGAAGCCGCGCTCGCGCACCGTTGGAAAGACCGCTGCAGCCCAAGCGCCGGGCGAGCAGGCACGAGGGCCCGCGTGCGGGCCACGCGATCTGCAGTTGCGCCCGGCTGGCCAGGTGGGCGGGCTGGTCGTGGTCCTGACGGTTCTGGCGCTGGCCTACGCGGTCATGGTGCCATACGGCGAGGGCCCCGACGAGGACGCGCACCTCTGCTTCGTGCGCACCTTGGCCGGTGAGGTGCCGGCGGCCGGTGGCTGGGCCTGGGGCCTGCCCGTGTTGGCGGTCGCGCCCGATGATGCCAACTTCGAGGTGCATCAGCCGCCGCTGTACTACGGCTTGGCCACGGTGTGCTACCGGTTGGCGGGTCTGGCTGGCGTGCGCGCTCTGAACTGGCTGTGTACCGTGGCCCTGGTGCTGGTCACCTGGCGCGGTCTGCGCGAGTTGTTCGACGACGACGTGGCGGTGGCGGCGGCCGCGGTGGTGGCCCTGCTGCCGATGCAAGCCTTCATGGCCATGCGGGTCAACAACGACTCGCTGGTGAACCTGCTGTGGGCGATGGTGCTATGGCGGTGGCTGCACAATCTGCGCGAGGGTCCGAGTCTCCGCGACGGTCTGTGGACCGGCGGGCTGATCGGCGCCGCGCTGCTGACCAAGCAGACCAGCGTGGCGCTGCTGCCACTGGTGGTGCTGGCCGCGGGGCTGGTCGGCCTGCTGAGCCGCCGCTGGGCCGAGACGCTGGCCTGGTTGGCAGCCACGCTGGCGGTCGCGGCCGGCGTCGCCGGCTGGTGGTACCTGCGGAACTGCGCGGTCTACGGCGACCCGCTCGCACAGCGCGTGTTCGACCTGCGGTTCCTGGCGACCCGGGCCACCCGCGCGACGCTCAGCGCCGAGTTCGCCCAGCGGCCCGACTGGAGCTACTGGCCGTACGTCTTCGAGTGGACCGTGCGGACCTCGGTGATCTACATCGGGCACCAGTTCTTCCGGTTGCCGCGCGATGTCTACCCGTACCATCTGGCCTGGCTGGCGGCGACCAGCGCCGCAGGCGTGGCCGCGGTGGCGCGCCGCGCCACGCGCCGCGTCTGGGACGCCCGTCTCGCGGCGACGGTGCTGATGGCGTGCGGTCTGGCCGGTCTCGTGGTCCTGCTGGTACGCTTCAACGCGGTCTACTTCCAAGGCCAGGGGCGCTACCTGTTCCCGCTACTGCCCGCCTGGGCGTTGTGGTTGGCCGGTGGGCCCAGCCGTCTGTTCGCGCCCGGCAGTGCCGGCCGGCGTTACGGTCTGCTGGTGGCGCCGCTGTGGCTGGGTCTGCTCAACCTGCTGTTGCTGACCGCCTTTGTGCCCGGGCTCTGCGAGCCGAGGTGAACCGGTGAAGCGCACTCGGCTGCTGGCATTGATGGCACTGCTGCCGGCGCTCCTGTTCGCTGCCGAGCCACCGCCGTCGCAACGCGGCGCGCCGCCGGCCAAGCCGGCCGGCGGCAAGCCCGAGGCCGAGACCACCTGGCCGCCGACGCTGGGCTCGGGTGACTGGTATGGCGGTAGCGACACGCCGTTCGGCAGCAAGCCGTTCGTCGACACGCCGTTCAGCACGGAGCCGACGCAGACGACCGGGCTGTTCCGGCCCAACCGACTGCGGCAGAAGCTGGAGTTCAGCGGCTACGCCGACCTCGGCCTGACCTTCCGCTCGGTGTCCGGGGCCAGTGGGACGTTCTCGCAGGACCAGTATGGCAAGGACAAGTTCTTCAGCGAGAACGCCAGCCTGCTGATCACCGGCGCCATCTGGAAATGGGCCAACCTGAACGTCTACACGCAGATCGAGCAGCGCAGCTTCGGGTTCAACGATACCCGTCCGGTCTGGCGCATCTTCTGGGAAGACCAGCACACGCGGCTCACCTTCGGCGATATCCAGCCCAGCGTCGGCGACACGAACGAGTTCGTGCCGTTCAGCCGCCGTCTGACCGGCCTGGAGGCAGTCGGCCGCATCGGCAACCGGTTCGAGTACCTGCTGTTCGGCTCACAGGTGGGCGGCAGTGTGCGCACGCAGACCTTTGCCGGCAACGGCACCGCGGGTCCGTACTACCTGACCTATGTGCCCATCGTGGATGGCAGCGCGCTCGTGGTGGTCGACGGCGTGCTCCAGCAGGCCGGTTACGGCGACAGCGGCGACTACACGCTGAACCCGTCGACCGGCGAGCTGATGTTCAACGGCACCCGCATCATCGCGCCCACCTCGAAGATCGAGGTGCGCTACGAAACGCAGAGCTCGGGTGGCGCCAAGGACTTCCTGACCGGCGGCCAGATGCGATGGTCGCCGACCAACCGGCTGCGACTGGGCTTCCAGTACCTCGCCCAGCTCTCGGGCACCAAGGGCGGCACGCAGTCGGTGGAGGAACGGGTCACCGACACCATCACGGTGCCGACGCCGTCGAATGGCCCGTTCACCATCCGCCCCCGGCCGATCGTGGCGGGCAGCGAGGCGGTGCAGGTCAACGGCATTCTCAAGGTGCGCGACGTCGACTACCAGATCGCCTACGAGTCCGGCGAACTGCGGTTCTTCGAGGTGCTGCCCGAAGGGACGACGATCCTGGTGCGGTTCAACGTCATCCAGGCCGTCGACCTGGGTGCCGGCGACCGGACCGTGCTCGGCTTCGATGGCTCGCTGACCGCGGCCCGTTGGCTCAACGTGACCTGGGCCCTGGCCCAGAGCAGTGGCAGCGCCGGGACGCGGTCGAACCCGTACAGCTTCACCGGGAGTTCGCTCGGCAACAACTACATCTCCACCTCGACGAGCACCACGGGCTTCACGAACGGCCTCAGCACCGGGACCACGTTGGGTACCTCGACCGGCACCTGGAACACCGCCACCCGCGCGGCCAGCCGGCTGGCCGGCGGCCCGGCGTCGCCGGCTCGCCGCGGCCTGATTGCGCCGATGGACCGGCAGAGCCGCGACCGGCAGCGGCTGGCTGACCAGTTGGCCTGGGACGACCTGGTGCGACAACGGGCCACGACGACCACCGCCGGATCGGGTGGCGGCACGGCGTACAAGCTGGGCATCAGCTCGCAGTTGGGCGGCCTGCAGACGTTCACGCAGATCAAGCAGGTCACCAACAACTTCTCGCGCATCGACAGCACCGGCTTTACGCAGAACGAGCGCGGGGTGTCCTTCACGGCGCAGTACGCGGCGGGCAGCGCCTTCAGCATCGGCCACCAGATGGACTTCTATACGCGGCCGTACTTCGGCACCGATGGCACCGTCACCGCCAAAGTGCGCGCGCAGTCGATGGTCAGCAGCCTGTCGTGGCGGTTCCTGAAGCAATCGTCGCTGACGCTGACGCGCAACGCGCAGAGCAACGGCGGCGGTGGGTCATCGAACGACCTGGCGCGTGAAACCCTGTCGCTAACGCACCGGTTTTCCAGCCAACTGCAGTTCACCGGCGGCATCGACCACGCGAGCAGCGGCACCACGGGCACCTCGACCACCACCACCAGCACCGTCAGTGCCAGCAACACCAGCAACACCTTCGCCGGGCGTCTGGGTCTCGGCTACAACACCACCGGCGGGCGGTTCGGTGCGCGGTTCGACTACTCGTTCAGCAACACGCGGGCCTCCAGCACGCGCAATGCGGCCAGCAGCCTGATGGCCGCGGTCAACTACCAGCCCTTCCGCATGGTCGCGCTGCAGGCCAGTTGGCAGCTCAGCGACAGCCGCAACACCTCGACCGTTGGCCGCCTGTTCACCCGCGTGCCCACCGTGGGCACGGTGGAGTACCTGCTCTACCGGCTCGAGCTCGACCGCTTGCGGCGTCAAGCCGGCGTCGGTGCCTTCGACACTACCGGCACCACCTCGGTGGCCACCGATCCCCTGACCGGTCAGGTGATCGGCAGCACGCTGGTGCAGAACTCCACCACCAACAACACCTCGTTCTCGGTGCTGCTGACGCCCTCCAAGCGGCTGAGCATCACCAACAACCTGAACTTCTCGACCACCGACAACGGCCGCCTGGCGGGGAGCACCAGCACCAGCTTCCAGACCTCGCTGCACTACCAGATCTCCGAGCGGATCGGGCTGAACAGCGGGTACAGCTTGCAGGACCTGCGGTACACCGACTCCGGTGACTCCACGGGCACCTCGATCATCAACTTCGGCCTGGACTGGCGCCTCTCGAACCACTTCGACCTGCGCGCCGACTTCCAGACGCTCGGTACCAGCAACCGTTACGGATCCAGCACCACCACCGACACGACGTCACGGACGCCCGACACGAGCTACACGTCGTTCGGGCTCGACTCCCGCTGGCAACTGCCCGGTCGCGCCGGTCACAGTTGGAGCGCCTCATTCCGGAGCGACCACAGCACCGGCAGCGAGAGCAGCCGCTTCAACCGCAACCAGCTCCAGTCATCGCTCAACCTGCGGCTGACCAGCATCGTCGGGCTGAGCCTGAGCTACACGCTCACCGACTACCACAACGCCGGTACCACCAACAACAGCTATACGGCGCATCTGTTCAGTGCCGGCCTGGGTGCGCGGTTCTGACCCACGCCGATGGAGCGGACCGAGTACGTCGACACCGGCGCCAACTGGGGTCTCGGAGCCACCGCCTGGTGCTGTGCGACCCGGAGAGCCGCCGACCGCGCTTGACCGTCTCGTTCGGCCATGGGTACGGCGCGCTGCGCTACGAGCAGACCAGCATCCGCGAGATCGAGCCCCTGCCTTGAGGCCACGCGCCCGCCTACGCGCTGGTCGAGCCGGTCAGATGGCGCCCGAGCGCATCGTCGCCGGTGCGCTGGCACCAACTGCGGAAGCTCTCGTCGGCCGCCGCGTCCTGCTCGTAGGCGCCAAACAAGCGCACCAGCGCGTCCGGCACCGCGGTGAGCGGCAGACGGACGCCCAGGCTGTGGCCGAAGCTGCTCTCACGACCGAGGCAGCCGCCCACGGTGATCAGCGCGCCGGGCACTGGCTGGCCGTCGGCGCCCTTCATGAGCACGCCCTGCAGGCCCACGTCGGCCACCCAGTGCTGGCCGCAGGAGTTCGGACAGCCGTTGTAGCTGATGCGCACGAAGCGCCGGAAGTGCGCCAACTTCTGCTCCAGCGCCCGCAGCGCTTGCTCAGCCGGGCTGTCGACGCCGGGCGCGTCCTTCGTCTGCGTGATGGCCAGATTGCAGAACTGCGCGCCGGTGCAGGCCACGAAGTTGCGCTGCCAGACCGTGGCGTCGGCGGGCAGCAGCGCGTTGCCGGCCTGCCGCGCCACTTCATCGACCAGCGCGGTGGGCACCCCGGCCACGATCAGGTTCTGGCTGTTGGTCAGCCGCACCGTGCCGTCGCCGTGCGCTTGGGCGAGCGCCGCGACGGTGCGCATCTGCTCGGCCGTCAGGCGGCCGAAGCGGGTCGCCAGACCGAGGTGATGCAGCCCGTCCTGCCGCTGGGCGTGGATGCCCAGGTGGTCGCGCTCGTCGGGCAACTCCGGCGCCGGCGGCACGTCACGGTCGAGCGCAAAGGGCAGTCGAGCCTCGATCTCGGCCAGCATCCGTTCGGCGCCCCATTCGGCGACGACGTACTTCAGGCGCGCGCGGGTCCGCTTGTCGCGGTTGCCATGCTCGCCGAACAGTGCCGCGATGGCGCCGCACACCGGCCGGACCTGGTCCGGCTGGAGGAACACCGGCAGCCGCACGGCCAGCATCGGCTCGGTGCTCAGGCCACCGCCAACCTGGAGGTCGAAGCCGATCTCGCGGTAACCGTGCCGTCGCTCGCGCCCGATGGCGCTCAGTCCGACGTCGTTGATCTCGGGCTGCGGGCAGCGCACGCCACAGCCGGAGATGGACGTCTTGAACTTCCGCGGCAGGTTGCTGAAGGCGCGGTTGCCCACGAACAGCCGGTTGACCTCATCAACCACGCCGCGAGCGTCGGTCAACTCACCCGGATCGATCCCGGCGACGGGACAGCCGACCACGTTGCGCGGGTTGTCGCCGCAGGCGCCGATGGTGACGATGCCGACGGCGGACAAGCGGCTGAGGATGTAGGGCACCTCCTCGATGGTCAGCCAGTGAAGCTGAAGGCACTGCCGCGTGGTGATGTCGGCGTAGCCGTGGGCGAACCGGTCAGTCAGCTCCGCGATGGTGGCCAGTTGGTGGGCCTGCAGCAGGCCGTTGGGCAGGCGGAGCCGCAACATGAAGTGCCCGTCACGCGGCTTCTGCTGGTACAGACCGTACCACTTGAACCGCTCGACGTCCTCCGGATCCACCGCCGCGTACCCGAGCCGGCTGTAGCGCAGGAGGTCGTCCCACACGTCGAGGCCGTCCTTGGTGCGCTTGATGCGCTCGACGCGCTGAGCCTTGCTCTCTTTCCGCGGCGGGTTGGGCTGGTCCGACATCCTGGTTCCTCCGGCTGCAGCGGCCTGATGCGTGCATTTTCGCGCGATTGTTGACCATGTCAATAGGACATTAGAGAAACAGGTGACGCCGTGCGTCCGGGGCGTCGCTTGACCGGCCGATTCCGCGTCGCTAGACTAGGTCCGGAGGACAGCCATGAGCCACGCTACCCCGAGTTGCGGCGCCGAGCATCAGTGCCTGTTCGGCAAGACGGCGATTGTCACCGGTGCCAGCTCCGGCATCGGTCGGGCGACGGCCATGACGCTGGCCCAAGCCGGGGCGGCGGTGGTCGTGTTCGCGCGGCGCCAGGAGCGACTCGACGAGCTGGCGGCGGAGATCTGTGGCCAGGGCGGGCAGGCCCTGGCGGTCGCCGGTGATGCCGGCGTGCGCGCTGACGTGGATGCTCTGTTCGATGGCGCGACGGGTTGGGCGGACGGTGGTGCCAAGGTGGACATCGTCGTGGTCAACGCCGGGCGTGGCCTGGCCGGCGGCATGTTGGGCAGCGACGATGCGCAGTGGCAGGAGCTGTACCAGACCAACGTGCTCGGCGCGGCTTACCTCATGCGGCGCGCGGGGCAGTACCTGGTGGAACGCAAGCGCGGCGACATCGTGGCCATCGGTTCAGTGGTCGGCCGCAACATTTCGCCGTTCAGCGCGTTCTACGGGTCGAGCAAGTTCGCGGTCAGCGCCATGGCCGAAGGGCTGCGCCGCGAGGTGTGTGGGCACGGCGTGCGGGTGGCGCTGGTCATGCCGGGCATCGTCGAGAGCGAGTTCCAAGGCGTAGCCGGCTACACCCCGGAGAACTTCGGCCAGACGGTGGCCACGTTCGGTCAGTTGCTCGAGCCGCAAGCCATTGCCGACGGCATCTGCTGGCTGCTGTGCCAGCCACCGCATGTCAACGTCAGCGAGCTGATGATCCGGCCGACCGGTCAGCCACAGCCCTGACACCGGCTAGATCTGCTCGAGCCACCCTTCGGCGAGGCGGGCGCCGTAGACCTGCGCCCGGCCGTTGCGGACAGCGCCGAAGATGAGCCAGCGGTTGTCCGCGGTCAGGTACATGTGGGCGTGTGACCACTGCTTGCCGTCATAGACGGTGCGGGTGAACACCGCGCGCCGGCAGCGGCCACTCGCGAAGCTGCCGACATAGATGGGGACGCCCTTCTCGCCGGTGTCGCCGAGCCAGTAGCGGCCGCAGCGGGAGACGCTGACGTGGCCGAACTTCAGGCCGCCCTGGTGGACCAGCGTCGGCGCGGCGTCGCCCACCTGGCCCACCCACAGGTTGCCTTTGGCGCCGGCGTCCGTCCCGGTCGAGTACAACACCCGCGCGGTGGTGCCGACCCAGGCCTCGTGGCCGGTGGGTCGCGGTGTGTGGGGCCGGTCGGCGGGCAGCAGACGGGCCTCGCCGCCGATCTCCAGTTCCGCGAGCAGCACCTGCTTCACCTCGGGCATCTGGTTGAGCTGGATCAGCACGCGGTTGCGGCCGTCCAGACTGAACTGCTCGTGCTTGGCGTGGTAGCCGGGCTTGTCCAGCAGAATGCTCCAGGCGCCCGACTTGAGGTCCAGCAGGTGGACTTTGGCGGGCGTGTCCGGCCGGGTGACGCTGACCGCGTACCAGCGGTGGTCGGGCGAGACGGTGCCATAGCTGTAGGCGCCGCGCTCCGCTGGGAGCGCGGCCACATCCTCGACCTGGTCGTCGAGGAACCGGCGGCGGCGCAGCCGCAGCTCGCCACCGGCCTTCTGGTGGTAGTAGAGCCATTCGCCCCAGGCATGGAAGGCCGGGAACGGCGGTTTGCCGACCAGCACGTCGTGGCGCGAGCCATCGCGCAGGTCGAGCAGGCTGAGGCCGCCGGGCCGTTGGCCGGCGGGGTAGTAGCGGATGGCGAGGCGCTGCCCGGTGGCATCGCCATACGGCTGCTCGCCGTAGATGTTGTCGGCAGGCCGGTCGTCGCCGCCGAGCAGGTAGACCGCCGCGCCACTATCGGTGTCGGTCTCGATGGGTTCGCCCAACACGGATCGGCCTCCTGACTTGGCGGGCGTCTGTGCCCACGCCGCGACGGCGACAGCGCCGCCGAGCGCGGCGATGAACTCGCGGCGGGAGCAACCCGCTGGCGATGACCCCAGTTTGTCCATCGCGACCTCCCTTGACCTACGACCTGACCTGGCGCGACACTATGGTGCCGCACCGTCGGCGGGCGCCGGCGCCGGCGTTGGTTCCGGCCGTGGACTCGACTTGGGTTCCGCCGGAGCGTTGTCCACGGTGTGTGGTTTGGGTCGCGACTCCGGTCGTGACGGGCGTTCGGCGCCGCCACCGCCACCGCCACCGCCGCCACCGCCAACCTGGTTCTCGGGCAGCGGGCCCATCTCGGGTTTGGGTTCGCGACCCGACGGCAGATTGGGCGGCAGCTTCAGGTTGGCCGTCGGCTCGCGCTCTTCCTCTTCTTCTTCCTCTTCGGCCGCGCCTTCCTCGTTGGCCTGGTTGGCCGCCTCGATGCGCGGCGGGCCCTCGTTGCCCGGGTTCGGGAAGTCCTCGGGCCACGGCTCGCCGCGCTCCTTGGCGCGGTTGCGGGCGAAGAGCATGATCTTGCGCCAGAGCGGCGCGCAGAAGCCGCCGCCGCTGGCGCTGTACATGCGCATGTTGGCGTCGTTGCCGATCCACACCGCGCACGACAGGCCCGGGGTGATGCCGATGAACCAGACGTCCTTGGCGGAGTTCGTCGTACCGGTCTTGCCGCCGCAGACCGAGCCGATCTGGGCGGCCTTACCGGTGCCGTAGGCGATGACGCCTTGCAGCATGAGGTTCATGCGCACGGCCGTGCGCGGCGAGACGACCCGCGGCAGGCGCGGGTTCGAGCGGAAGACCACGTTGCCCGCGCCGTCGACGATGCGCAGCACCGGGATTGGGTCGGCCCGCAGGCCGCCGTTGGCGAACGCGGTGTAGGCGGTGGTCATCTCCATCGGGCTGACTTCGCCCGAGCCTAGCGCCAGCGACGGGTACTTGCGCAGGTACTTGCCCTGCGGGTCGATGCCCATCTGCTGGGCCTGCTCGACCACTTTGTCGGGGCCGACGCGGATGATCACGCGCACGGCCACCAGGTTGCAACTGATGGCCAACGCGTGGGCGACGCTCATCGCCCCGCCCTGGTTCGGCGTGTAGTTCTTGGGCGAGTAGACGCCCCAATAGCCCTTGAAGGTGGCCGGACTGCCGGAGTAGGTGTCGTTCGGCGTCAGGCCGATGCGCTCCATGGCCGTGGCGTAGACGATGGGCTTGAAGCTGGAGCCCGGCTGCCGGCGGGCCTGAATCGCGCCGTTGAACTCGTCCTGCGCGAAGTCGGCGCCGCCCACCATGGCCAGCATCTCGCCGTTCCGCGGGTCCATGCAGACGATGGCGCCGCGGTTGGCCCGGGCGTGCCGCAGGTCGGCCAGCCCTTCGCGCAGGACCTGCTGCGCGTAGTCCTGGAGCTTCAGATCGAGTGTGGTGTGGACCTGCAGGCCGCCACGGTAGACCTTCTCGTAGCCGTACTTGGCCACCAACTGCTGAATGACGTAGGTGGTGAAGTACGGCGCACGGTAGTTCTTCAGCTTCCACGGCTGGTCGGGCGTCTGCCGGGTGCGGATCTCCTCGTTGCGCGCGGTGTCGTACTCGGCCTTGGTGATGAACGCGAGTTCGAGCATCTTGGCCAGGACCACGTTCCGCCGTTGCGCCGCGCGCTCCGGTCGGGCGATGGGGCTGTAGCCCTGTGGGTTGCGCGCCAGCCCGGCGATCAGCGCGCATTCGCCGATGGTCAGCTTGTCCAGGGTCTTGCCGAACAAGGTGTCTGCTGCGGCACTGACGCCATAGGCGCGGTGACCGTAGCAGATCTGGTTCATGTACAGACCGAGTATCTCCTCTTTGGAGAAGCGCCGCTCGATGCGCAGCGCGAGGGTCATCTCCTGAAGCTTGCGGGTCATCGTCGGGTCGCGCGAAAGGTAGATGTCGCGCGCCAACTGCTGGGTGATGGTGCTACCGCCCTGTCGGCGGCGGGTAAAGGTCTCGCGCACCGCGCGCGCCAGGCCGCGCGGATCGACGCCCGGATGCTCGGCAAAGCGCTCGTCCTCGATGGCGATGGTCGCCTGGACGAGGTGCTTCGGCATCTTCTCAACGGGCACGATCTTGCGGTTCTCTTCGAAGAGCACCGCGAGGAGGGCCCCATCGCGCGAGTAGATGCGGGTGGTCTCGCCGGGGCGGTACCGTTCGAGCTGGCTCTCGTCGGGCACCAGCGGCGCGACGGTGGCATAGATGCCCGCGGCCAGACCGACCGCCAACGCATCGATGGTCAACGTGAACACGACCACCCAGCGGACGATGGAGATGGTCGGACGCGGGCGACGGACACGTCTCATCGAGGATCACTCAGGGACGGCCGCAGGAGCAGCCTCCCACTTCAGTATATGAGACAGTCGGAGCGACGGTCAAGTTCACCCGGCGGCCCGCCGTGGCTATCCGGGCGCTTCGCAGCGGCCGATCAGCTCGCGTCCGGTGGCCACGGCCAGCCGCAGCGCGTAGTCGCGCAGATGGTCGGGATGGAAGCGCACCGCGGCGTGGACCTCGAAGGTCCAGGCGCCTTGGTACCCGGCCAGCCGCAGGCCCGCCAGCACCGTGTTCCAGTCGATGGTGCCGAGGAACGGCAGCAGGTGCAGGTCATGGACGGCGTTGTTGTCCTGCACGTGCAGGACCTTCAGCCGGCTGCCGAGCGAGCCGATCGCCTCGGTCTGCGGCAGCTTCTGCAAGTGGGCGTGGCCGGTGTCCCAGCAGATGCCGAACAGCGGGTGCGCCAGGGCGTCGACCAGCTCGCACAGTTCTTCCGGCACCGAGCCGTAGCGGCGGAGCCCGCCGAAGCCGTCGGCCATGTTCTCGATGGCGATGCCGACGTGATGCCGCTCCATGGTGTCGATGAACTGGCGGAAGTAGGCCAGGTTCGTGTCGAGGTGGCGCTGGTGGTGCGCCGCGTCGCCGGCGCCGGGCACGGTGGTCGGGTGCATGACCATCCACGGCACGCCGAGGCGGCCGGAGTGGTCGAGGCAGCGGAACGTGTCGGCCAGGCCCCGTTCGGCGTCCTTGCCGAAGTAGTCGTACATCGGCCCGTGCGACTGCACCCAGGCCAACTGGTGCTGGGCCGCGGTGACACGCAGCGTCTCGACATGCCGGTCGGCCACCTCGCCGGGCCAGAGCGACAGCATGTCGCAGCCGTTGTAGTCCAGGGCGTCGAACCCGGCCTCGGCCAGACGGGTCACCGCCCGGGCGACGTCGTCGGTGTAGTCGTAGAGCACGTTCAGCGAAGTGGCCAGTTGCACGATCCTCTCCGGCGGCACTCTTGGCGACGTGTGGCGGGCTTCCTGCCTGGCAGCAGGTGGTACCGCCATGACCGCGAATCCAGCAGCGCTGGAGCCCCGGAGGAGGGGCGCGACGATGCGGCGAGATGACCTCAGCCGGCGCAGCTTTCTGCGCGGCGCGATCGCAGGAGGCGGAGCAATGTTGGCGTCGTGGGAGCGGCTGTTGGCGGCGGCGGTGGGTCACTCACCGGCGACCATCCTGCTACGCTCGGGCTGGCAGACGGTGAACATCGGCGACATCGCCCACACACCGGGCGTGCTGCGGCTCCTGCAGCGGCACTGCCCCGAGGCGAAGGTCATCTTGTGGGCCAACGCGCTCGATCGCGGCGTCGGGCCGATGCTGGCCGCGGCCTTCCCGGCCGTCGGCCAGGTCAGCGGGCAGGTCGAGAAGGGCGGACGCCCGTCGACTGACGCGCTTCGCGAAGCCTTCGCGCAGGCCGACCTGCTGCTGCACGGCTCCGGTCCGAGCCTGGTGGCGCAGCAGCACGTGCGCGGCTTCCATCAGGCCACGGGCAAGCCGTTCGGCGTCTACGGCACCACGCTCGAGCATGTCGAGGCCGCGCAGGCCGAACTGCTCAACCAGGCCCGGTTCGTGTTCTGTCGCGAGACCGCGTCGCTCCAGAAGCTCGCCGCCGCGGGTGTCACGCGGCCACCGGTCGGCTTTGCGCCGGACGGCACCTTCGCCTTCGACCTGCGCGACGACGCCACCGGCCACGCCTGGCTGGCCGCGCACGGGCTGGCCGAGGGCGGCTTCCTGTGCGCCATCCCGCGCCTGCGCTACACGCCGTACCACCTGCAGCGCAAGACCGGCTGGTCGACCGAGGAGATCCAGCGGCGCACGGCGGTCAACGAGGCGCACCAGGAGACCGACCACGCCAAACTGCGCGAGGTCATCGTGCGCTGGGTGCGCGAGACGGGGCGCAAGGTGCTGGTGTGCCCCGAGATGACCTACCAACTGGACATCATCGGGCCGCTGGTCTGCGACCGCTTGCCCGACGACGTAAAGCCACGCGTGGTGCGGCGCGACACCTACTGGATGCCCGACGAGGCGGCCTCGATCTACCAGCAGGCCGGTGCGGTGGTCAGCTTCGAGTGCCACTCGCCGATCATCGCCGCCGCGGCCGGCGTGCCGTGCTGCTACCTGCGCCAGCCCACCGACACCATCAAGGGCCAGATGTGGTACGACATCGGCTTGCGCGACTGGGTGTTCGAGATCGACGAGGTCTCGGGCGGCGATATCGCCAAGCGCGTCTTGGCGATCGCCGCGCAGCCGGCGGCGGCGGCCGCCTACCTGAAGCAGGCCATGGCAGTGGTGACCGAGCGGCAGCGCGAGACGATGGACCGCGTGGCCCGCGAAGCGCACCGCGCGTGATGGTCCGCATCGGTGTGCCGGACCAGCAGCCCGGCCTGGCGTGGTAGCCGGACGAACGGAGCGATGAAGCCGTGAAGCATCTGTGGGCGGGCCTGTTGGTTGTTGCCGGTCTGCTGCCGAGTCAGGCCGCGCCGGTGGTGTTCTGGGCGAGCAGTCCGGTGCGTCCCGGCGAAGTGGCCATGCTGATTGGCGAAGGCTTCGGCGCCGCGCCCAAGGTCACGGTGGCCGTGGCGGCCGACGACGGCGGCGCGGTCGGCCGGCCGCAGCCGGCCGAGGTGATGCAGGGCGATGACCAGGCGGTCAAGTTCGTGGTGCCAGCCGGGCTCGCCGCCGGCGTCCACCAGTACCGGGTCCAAGGTGCGGACGGCGCGGTGACCGGCTGGCTGAACCGGCCGGCGCTGTGGTGGGCGCAAGGTGACCAGGGCCCGGCCGCCACGCCCGGCGGCTGGCTGCGGCTGTTCGGCGTCGGGCTGGGCCAGGAGGCCGCCAAGGCTGCCATCAGCTTGACCGGGCCGGTGACGCGGCGACTGGTGGCGGTTGGCGGCAGCTATGCGCTGCGCGCCGAGTTGCCGGCCGACTTGCCACCGGGCGACTACCGCGTGACCTGCCATCGCGGGCAAGGTGGCCAGGCGGGCTGGAGCGAGGCGGTGACGGTCAGTGTGACGGCCACGCGGCCGTGGCCCACGGCGGTCATCAACGTGAAGGACTGCGGGGCCTCCGGCGACGGCAGGCGCGACGACCTGGTGCCGGTGCGCGAGGCGCTGGCCAAGGCCGCGGCGGCGGGCGGCGGCGTGGTCTACTTCCCGCGCGGACGCTACTGGCTGACCGATGCCCTGGTCATCCCGCGGTTCACCGTGCTCCGTGGCGAACGCACCGACCTGGTCAACTTGGCGTTCGCCGACCTGGCCAAGGCGCCCGAGGCCCTGTTGCGCGGCAGCAACTCGTTCGCCATCGAGCATCTGACGGTCTACGCCAGCCGACACCAGCACGTGATCAGCAGCGACATCGGCGCCAAGCCGGAGAACGGCGATGTCCACCTGCGCGGAGTTCGCGTGCGCGCCAACACCTACCGCGGCCACCAGGAGACCAAGGAGATCGACGAGCGGTTCCGCGCCGCGCAGCGGCTGTCCACCGGCGGCGGCGACACGGTGCGGCTGAGTGGCCGCAACCTGTCCATCACCGGTTGTGACCTCTATGGCAGCGGGCGCTCGCTGTTCCTGCACCGCGCCCGCGGCGCGCTGGTCAGTGGCAACAAGCTGTACAACGGCCGTTGGGGCTGGTACTGCTTCGAGGGCTCGCAAGGGCTCATCTTCGAGCAGAACAGCCTGATCGGCGCCGACTTGCAGAGCACCGGCGGCGGCCTGGCCAACTACAGTACCCCGGCCTCGGAGCACATCTACTACGCCGAGAACGGGCTCGACCTGATGCACGGCTGGGACCGCGAAGCGATGACCACCGACGCCGGCGGCGGCGCCTATCTCGGTGGCGTGGCCGCGGTGGCCGGCACCGAGACCACGCTGGCGGCCGACCCAACGCCCGCCGGCCGCGACTGGGCCGGCGCCGGCATCTTCATTCTGGACGGCAAGGGCCGTGGTCAGCATCGCCGTATCGCCAAGTTGGACGGCCGGCGCGTGACCTGCGATCGGCCGTGGGACCTGGCACCGGACGCGACGTCCACGGTGACCATCACCATGTTCCACGGCCGCTACCTGTTCGTCGGCAACTCGTTCACCGACAGCGGCGTGGCGCTGCAACTCTACGGCATGGTCTGCGAAGTGGTGGCCGACGGCAACCGTTCGTGCCGTACCGGCGGGTTCCACAACTTCGGCATGCAGTACCACGGCATCCAGCCGAGCTGGTACGTGCAGTGGCTGAACAACGAGATCACTGAGGGCAATGTGTACCGCAGCGGGCACGACAACTACCTGCAATCGGGCGAAGCGCACCTGGGCATCTTCGCGCTGCCGCCGGGGCCGGCGTTCAAGAACGTGCTGACACTGGGCTGCGTGGCGCGCGGCAACCGCCTGCGCAACAACGCGCACCTGGCCGTGGGCGGTACCGACCCGTACAATCCCGCGTTCACGCTGCCGACGACGCAAGAGGTGGTGGTCGAGGGCAACGAGATCACCGATACGGAGTTCGGCATCTTCGTTCGCCGCGCGGCGCGCGGCGTGGTCTTGCGGAACAACCGCTGCGAGCGCGTGACCGAGCCGGTGCGCGACGAGGTGGCGATGCTCAAGGCGGCCGAAGAGCGCCGGCGCGCCATTCTCAGCCGCCCGGGCCCGCTGCTGTCCTACCCGTTCGACCAGCCGGCGGGCAACACCGTCCGTGATGCGTCGGGCAACCGCTTCGACGCCGGGGCGTACGGGACGGTGACCTTCGAACCCGGCCGTCAAGGCACGGCGGCGCGGTTCAGGGGCCAGAGCTACCTGCGGCTCGACGAGCCCCAGGTGTTCAACCTCAGCAACCTGACGGTCGCCCTCTGGATCAAGCCGGACCAGGTCGCTGGGCGGCAGGGCCTGATCGGCAAGCGCTTCGACGGCACCGCGGCGCCGTTCGTCATCTCGCTGTGGGACGGCGGCATCGAGTTCGAGGCCACCGACACCGAGGGCAAGTGGAGCTTCAACTTCCGCTCGCCCGCGGTGGTCAAGGCCGGTGAGTGGTCGCATGTCGCCGTGGTGGTCGCCGCCGGTCGCGGGGTGACCATCTACGTCAACGGCCAGCCGGTGGCCGAGAAGCAGAACAAGCTCCAGCGCGTGTCCAACGAGCAACCGCTGATCATCGGGCGCGAAGCGTGGGGCGGAGTGAACATGGTTCACGAACCGTGCTTCTACCAGGGTCTGATGGACGAACTGACGGTGTGGGGCCGGGCAATGTCGCCGGAAGATGTCGCCAAGCTAGCTATCAGCAGTGCCGGCGGCGGGTAGATTGGGGCTATAGCTCAGGAGGGTAGTCGTTCGGTCACCAACAGGTCAGCCCGATCGTGGGGATGGGTGACGGAGTGGCCCCTTGTATGCGGTGATGCGACTTGATGAGGACTTGTACGGCTTGCCGGTCAGCGACGTCCGAGAGATGGTGCGTCTGGAGCATGTGTCGGCCGTGCCGAACGTGCCCGAACACGTGCTGGGCGTGACGAACCTTCGCGGCCGGGTGGTGCCGGTGGTGTCGGTGCGCAGCCGCCTGGGGCTGAAAGCGGACGAGGCGGCCCGGAACGAACTGGTCGAACTGCTGGACGCGCGCGAACAGGACCATCTGCGCTGGTTCGAGGCCCTGGAGCAGAGCGTTGCCGACGGGCGCTCGTTCACCATGGCCCGGGACCCGCACCAGTGCGCTTTTTGGTCGGTGGTACGACTCGTTCCACACCAGCGACGACGACCTATCGGCGGTGCTGCGCGGGTTCGACCGACCGCACCAGCGGTTCCACGCCGCGGCCGATGTCGTGCTCGCGTTGGCGGCACAGGGCGACAGTGAGGGCGCCCGGGCCATGCTCGAGCAACGCCGCCGCCAGGACCTGGCGGTGTTGTGCCGCAAGTTCGACGAGGCGCGCCAGATTCTGCGCGAACGCCGCGTGCTGGCCATCGTGGTCGAGGTCAAAGCCTGCGCCTGTGCCCTGGCGGTGGATGGCGTGGAATGGGTCGGGGAGCTGCAAACGGAGCCGTTGCCACCCGTTGGCGCCGGCGGCCGGCAGCATTTTGAGGGGCTGGTCGGCATCGGTCACAACGAGCGGGAGCGGCGCCCCGTGCTGCTCCTCGATGGCTGGTCGGTGTGCGGTCTGTAGCTAGCCGGCCCGAACGCGACTAAGCAAACCCGGATCGCGCGTTTCTAGAGCACAGGAGTGCTAGGGCCATGCCGTCGGCCGTGACGCCTGTGGTGCCAGGCGCGCTGATCATCGTGGACACGCAGAACGACTTCTGCCCTGGCGGTGCGCTGCCGGTGGCCGACGGTGCGGCCGTGGTGCCGGTGCTCAACCGGTTGAGCACGCGGTTCGCGACCGTCGTCGCCACCCGCGACTGGCACCCGGCTGGCCATTGCAGCTTCCAGGCCCAGGGCGGCCCGTGGCCGCCGCACTGCGTGCAGGGCACCGCGGGTGCCGAGTACCACCCCGACCTCGACCTCTCGCGGGTGACCGTACACGTGGTCAAGGCCGCCACGCCGGAGAAGGAGTGCTTCGACAACTTCGCCGGCACGCCCGAACTGGCGCCGGTGTTGCGTGAGCGCGGCGTGCAACGGGTGTACATTGGTGGCCTGGCCACCGACTACTGCGTGCTCAACACGGTGCTCAGCGCGCGGCGACACGGGTTTGCGACCTATGCCGTGACCGATGCCATGCGCGCGGTGGAAGTGCAACCCGGCGACGGCGCGCGAGCGTTGTCGCAGATGGCGGCGGCGGGCGCGGTGCTGATCACCTCGGCCGACCTGACAGGCTGAGGCATGGCGATCCGCTTCGAACGACTGGCGAACTGCCCGGGCACCCGCGCGCGGCGCGGCCGGCTGCACACCCCGCATGGCGTCATCGAGACGCCGGTGTTCATGCCCGTGGGCACCCAGGCCACGGTCAAGTCGCTGACCTGGGACGACGTGGCCGCCACGGGCGCGCAGATGGTCCTGGCCAACACCTACCACCTGTTCCTGCGTCCGGGTGACGAGGTGGTCGCCGCGCTGGGCGGCCTGCACCGCTTCACCACCTGGCCGGGCGCCATGCTGACCGACAGCGGCGGCTTCCAGGTCTACTCGCTGCAGGGCCTGCGCAAGGTCACCGACGAGGGCGTGCGGTTCCAGTCGCACCACGACGGCTCCTACCACGAGTTCACGCCCGAGCGGGCCATTCGGGTTCAGGAGAACCTCGGCGCCGATGTGATCATGTGCCTCGACGACGTGGTGGGCTATGGCCAGCCGCCCGAGCGCACGCGCGAGGGCATGTGGCGGTCGCTGGACTGGGCCCGGCGCTGCCGCGACGCGCAGGTGAGCGACCAGGCGCTGTTCGGCATTGTGCAAGGCGGCTTCGATCCGGCCCTGCGGGCCGAGAGCGCGGCCGGCCTGGTGGCCCTCGACCTGCCGGGCTATGCGCTGGGCGGCTTGAGCGTCGGCGAGCCGAAAGAGGTCATGCTCGAGACGCTGGCCTACGCGCCGGAGTTGCTGCCGCCGGACAAGCCGCGCTACCTGATGGGCGTCGGCTGGCCTGAAGACATCGTGGCGGCGGTGGGCGCGGGCTGCGACATGTTCGACTGCGTCTTGCCCACGCGCCTGGGTCGCACAGCCACCGCGCTGACCTCCACCGGCCGGGTCAACATCCGCAACGCGAAGTACGAGCGCGACGAGGCGCCGCTCGATGCCGAGTGCGCCTGTCCCACCTGCGCCCGCCATTCGCGAGCCTACGTGCGCCACCTGATCAAGGCCGGCGAGATCCTCGGCGCGCGGTTGCTGACCTTGCACAACGTGTGGTTCTACCAGCGGCTGATGAGCGCCATCCGCCAGGCGCTCGACGAGGGCCGTTTCGCCGAGTGGGAACGGCAGTGGCGCGGCCGGGGCGTGCGCTGGGAGCGCTGAGGTCAGCCGTCGGTCTGGCTGAGGCCCCGTTCGGCGTCGGCGTCATCGCCCGTGGCGCGTGATAGCGCGCCGTCGGGTATCTCGACCGCCGCCGGCCAGGCGTGGCCCTGCTGGCGCAGTTCCGCGGCGCGCTGGCACAGCGCCACCAGCCGCTCCACCTGCGTGTGCAGGCTGGACAGTGGCAGCGTACCGTTGGTCAGGGTCAGCCGCCAGCGGCGGTGGCCGCCGAACAGCCGGGGCCGCGGCTTCACCTCGGCCACATCACGCACGTGCGACCACGGGCACAGACGGCCGGACCGTCCATAGGGCAGGTGCAGGCCCTGTAGGTCGGCGCTCAGTTCCATGCCCGCGCCGTCGGTCCAGGCCAGCAGGCCGCCATACACCGCCGCCGCCGCCGGCAACAGGCCGGTCAGCGCCAGCCAGGGCCAGATGAAGTAGGTGAAGCCGCCGAGGAGTGCGCCGGTCACCACCAAGGACAGCATCACCTCGGGTGAGGCCAGGCCGCGCGCCCAACCGGCCGGCGTGCAGTCGACGTGCTCCGCGCTGCTCAAGCCGATCAGCTCCACCAAGTGCTCTTCGGCCATCAGTTGCCGCTCGGTGCCGTGCTCCGCCCGCCAGAGGTCGGCATCGAGGTGATCGGCCAGTGCCAGTTCGGCGCGGCCCGCGACGAAGCTGATGGTCCGGCCGCGCTGCAGCGCAATCTGAACGCTGCCGGCGCCGACCGAGACGCCGGTGATCTCGGCGTACGGTATCAGCCGCGGCCGCCGCAGTGGTCGCCGCACGAGCAGGCCCTGCGAGGTCGCCACATACTGCCGCGAGGTCATGACGTGCCACGCCGCCGTCACTGCCAGCACAGCCGCTGTCACCGCCAGCACTTGCGCGGCCGTCCTGGGGTCTTCCAGTGCCAGCCCGAGGCAGCACATCAGCACGTACGGCAGCGCCACAATCGGCATCCACAGCAGCGCGCTCTGGACCTTGACGGTCGGTGCCGTGGCGTCAGTCGTGCGGACCGTCACGTTGGTGTCGACCGCTGGCTCGCTCATGTTGCCCCCTCGCTGTCCGACGCCAGGCTGATCCCGCGCTCGGCATCGCTGTCATCGCCGGTGGCGCGTGACAGGGCGCCTTCGGGGATCTCCTCGGTGGCCGGCAACTGCCAGCCCTCCTCGCGCAGCGCGATGGCGCGCCGACACATCTCGGCCAGCCGTTCGCCCTGGGTGTGCAGGCTGGTGACCTCGAACTGGCCGTGGACATGCTCGATGTGCCACAGCTTGAAGCCCGGCTGCGGCTCGGCGTGGACCCCGCGCAACTCGCCCCAGCCGAGGTAACGCGGCCGGCCGCGGTGGCTGATGGTCAGGCCGTTGGCCTCGGCCACCACCCGTGTGCAGGCGCCGGTGCGGCGCGGGAACAAGCTGTCGAGCCCGCCGAGGAACAGCGCGCCGATGGCGGCATGCACCGAGACCCGGAGCAGCGCCGCCGCCAAGAGTGCAAAGCCGGCCAGGTTGGTCAGCCAGTGGTTGGCGAAGCGGACGAACCGCGGGCGATCGCAGGCGAACAACTCGCCCGGCGCCAGTCCGAGTTGCTCCGCGAGTTGCTCCGGTGGCAGGGGGCGCGCGGCGTGGCTCCGCCGGCCGGCCGCCGTGTCGGGCCAGCGCGCCAGCAACTCCGCGCCGATGTCCGGATGCGTGATGGTCACCGACCGACCCGCCGTCTCGACGAGCACGCGCCCGGGTTGCTGGACCACGGCGGTCAGGTCGGCCCAGTCGAGGCGCCGCGGCGCCCGGACCGCGTAGCGGATCACCAGGCCGTCGGCGTCGACCTGCCACCGGACCGGCCACAGCCACAGCGGCACCAGCATCGCCACGGGCGCCAGGAACGTCCACAGCACGCCCGCCGGCAGCGCGAAGAACACGGCCAAGAACGTGGCCAGGCCGGCCACGAACGGGACTGCGGACGTCACCTCTACCGACTCCCGGTGCGATGTGCTCGTGGCAGCTCTCCCGCCGGCCCGTTGCAAGGCCAAACGAACGGCGACCAAGGCAGGTTTCCGCTTACTGGCCCTCGTCGGACAGGCTCAACCCGTGCTCGGCCGACGCCTCGTCGCCGGTGAGGCGCGAGAGGGCGGTGTCGGGCGCTTCCTCGGTGCTGGGCAACACCAGACCCTCGCGCTGTAGCCGCACGGCGGTCAGGCACAGCCGCACCAGTTCCTCGGCCCGGGCCTGCGTCCGGCGGAGCGCGAACCAGCCGCCGTCGTAGTTGACCCGCCAGCCGATGTCCTTGCCTCTGGCGTCGGCCAGGCTCTCGACGCTGCGCAGATCGGCCCAGTCGAGTTGCGTCGACGGTGTGCCGCGACGCAGCGACAAGCCGCCGGCATCGGCCACCACCGCCACCGCTGTCGGGTGGTCACGCAGCAGGCGGACCGCCAGCATCACGCCCAGCACCAGGCCGACCGCGCCAAAGGCGTCCCAGTAGACCGGCACCAGCCAGCACGCGCCCGTAATGCAGATGAAGGCCAACGCCCGCCGCAGGGGTTCTGGGCGCGGCAGCGCGACTTGGATGGCCGTGCCGTCCGCCAGCCCGAGCAGCTCACCCAGTTGGCCCGGCGACACCGCCCGCGATTGGGCCTGCCGGTACGCCTGTAGGCCGTGTTCGAGCCGTGCGGCCACCGCGTCAGCCCGCGGTCGTCGCCGAGACCAGCGGATATGGCGGCGGCCGATGCGCACCGCTACGCCCGATGGCCCGCGCTCGACACCGGCGATTCGTCTCCAAGGAACCGTGGCAGTCTCGCCCAGCAGATCCACCTTCAGGCCGTCGGCGCCGGCACCGTAGCGCACCGAACAGAGCACGGCGCCACCGGCGGCAGCAGCACCGGCTACTAAGCTTGCCCACACGCGTAGGCTGCCTGCCGGAAGGTGCATCAGCAGACCCGTCAGGACCGCCACCGCCACCACGGAAGTGGCCATGTGGAGCCAGTCATAGCCGGTGGTCACGGCCTCTTCGTCGATGCTCACGGCGTGCCTCCGTCAGCTTGGCTCAAACCCCGCACGGCCTCCGCCTCGTCGCCGCTCAGGCGCGACAGGGCGCGGGCGGGAACGTCGCTCGCCGGTGCCGGCAGTGCGTAGCCCTCGGCGCGCAGGGCAATGGCTCGTCGGCAGAGCGCCACCAGGCGGTCGGCGTCGGGCCCGCGGCGCGGGACCACGAATGCGCCACGCACATGGTGGATGCACCAGCCGGCGGGCAGACCCGATTCCGTGACCACGCGCAGGTCGGACCAGCTCACCAGTTCGGTGCGCCGCCGGTGCGTCACCTCGAGGCCCGCCACCGAGGCGACCAAGCGGCCGGGGGGCTCACAGCAACAGAGCACGCAGACCGCGACGAAGCAGATGAACGCCAAGGCCCGGTCGGCCATCAGGAGGCTTGCGATCAGCCCCGCCACGGCCGCAAGGCGCGCCGCGGGGTGAGCCACCAGGCGAGCCGCCCAGGGCGTGCGAACCACGACGGCCGCGTCGTCGGCCAAGCCCAGCGCGGCGCTCAGGTCCTCGGCAGCCAGCGGCGCAGTGGCTCTGGCCCCGTCGCGTGCCTCCCGCAGTGCCTCGCGCAGGCGGAGCGCGAAGCAGGCGAAGTTGCCGGCGGTTCGTAGCAGACACCGCTCGGTCCCGTCGGTGAAGCTCAGCCGGAGCCCGCGTGGTTGGTCGGCGATGTCCATGACCTCGGCCCAGGCCAAGCGGCGTGGCGGCCCCAGCCAGCCCTGAATGCTCAGGCCGTCAGGTCCGGCCGACCACCTGACGCGCCGGCCAGCCCACCAGGCGGCGCCGGCCGTCAGCAGCAAAGGTGCCACCACGGCCCAGCCGGGAAGCGGGCAGAGCGCGATGTGAATGGCGCACTGAAAGGCGCCGACGACGAGCGCCAAGCCCAGGTGCGGGTACGCGCTCACGTCCTCCGAGCCGTAGCGGTTCGGCTGCCTCGCCATCAGCGCGGCTCCTCACCGGACAAGCTCAGCCCCCGCGCCGCCGCGGCCTCGTCGCCGCTCAGGCGCGACAGGGCGCCGGCCGGCACGCTGTCGCTGACCTCGCGGTGGGTCAGCCGCAGGCGGGCCGCGTTGCGACACAGGCCGACCAGGCGGTCCGCGGGTTCACCGGACAGGGAGGTCACCACGGCGAACTCGCCGCCATCGTGCTCCACGCGGTGCAGGTCGTCGTCGGTCGTGACGCGGGTGATGGTCGCCCACGGTACGAACACGGTGCGCCGGCCCAGGCGAACCGTCAGTCCGTCGGCGTCGGCGACCACCTCACGGGCGAGGTGGCGCCACCGGCGGTACCTGGCGGCGGAGACCACCAGACCGGCCGCCAGCATCGCCAGCACCATGGGCCAGTCCAGGAACAGGCGGGTCAATCCGCACCCCACCAGCAGCCAAGTCAGCTCCAGCAGGAGCCGCCCGACCAGCTCAGGTGTGTACCGCACGACCTCGTCCGGCCGCAGGCCGATCTGCTGGGCCACCTCGGCTGGCGCCCAGGGCGCGCTGGCCCGCAGCGTGCGGCCGGCGGCGACGGCCGCGGCCAGGAGTTCGCCGGTTCGGGGCCACGGGCGCCAGCGCGAGTCGAAACGGAGGGCGCGGCCGTTGACCACCAGGCGGGCGACCCGGCCGTCCCAGGCGCAGTCGCTGATCTCGTCCCACCGGGCGGTGATGGTGCCGCCCAGCGGCGAGTGCCATTGGAGGCCGGCCGGCCAGAGCGCCAGTGAGGCTCTGGTCGCCTGCCTGAGGGCCACCATGGCGACCAGACCGAGACCCAGGGCGGCGGCGCCGAGGATCGGGTTGAAGGCGAAGTACAGGAGGCCCGGCAGCAGCGGCAGCGCCGACCACCACGCCGGGCGCCGCAGGGCATCGAGGCGCAGACCGGCCAGCGCACCTGCGTCGGTGCCGGTGGACGTTAGCTCAGGTTGGGGCGTGTTGGTCAACCCTCGTCTTCCCAACGTGACTTCCGGTCCAGAACGTTGTCGGCGCGCCGGAGGTTCCCTGCCCGGCGGTGAACGTCTGCGGATCGCTGCGAATCGGCCGACCAGGTTGGGCCAGCGCACTGCCCGATGGCCGGGCGGACGCGCGCGGAATCGGCCTGACAAGCGGACTTGCGGCGGTTCCGGGCACCGGTCGGTCAGGTCGCCGGAACGGGCGAGGCAATTTGCCAGCCCGTGGGCGCTGTGCTATACTTCCAGTTCAGAGCGAAGGGTCGGTCTACCGGAGCGTGGGATCTTCCCGCGCTTTTTGTTTCCGTGGAGACCGTTGTGGCCGACTGGGCGGCGATTGAGGCGGACATCGAGGCGCTCCTGGCGAGCGACGGTTTCGAGTTAGTCCAGCTCGAAGTGGTCACGGGCCGGAGCGCGCGGATGACCGTGTTTGTCGACCACCAGCAGCCGGGGCAGCGCGTGTCGGTGGACGACTGCGCGGTGGTCAGCCGGAAGGTGTCGGGCTACCTCGAGCGGACGGACCCGTTCAACGGGCCGTACCACTTGCAGGTCTCGTCACCCGGTTTTGACCGGCCGCTGGGCAAGCTCGATCACTGCCGGCGTTACGTGGGCCGGCAGGTCAAACTGAAGTGCCGCCGCGAGGGCAAGGCCGTGTCGGTGACCGGCCGGCTGGTTGCGGTGGAGCAGGAGATGTTGCACGTAATGGTTGGCGACGAACGCCAGGAAGTGGCGTGGCCAACCGTGACTCGGGCGAACGTGGTCTACGAGTGGGATGATGAGGCGCCGGTGTGCCGGCAGCCGGAACGGGAGGAGCCATGAACGGAGTGATGGATGCACTGCATCAACTCGCACGCGAAAAGGACATCCCGTATGAACGGCTGGTCGAGCAGTTCCAGAAGGCCCTCGCGGCGGGCTACAAGAAGCACGTCGGCACCATGGCCGAGTGTACCGTCGAGCTGGACGACAGCCATCCGGCCGGCTTCCGCATCTACGCGGAGAAGGTGGCCGTGCCGCGGGTGAGCGACGCGCTGCACGAGATCTCGCTCGAAGAGGCCCGCGAGATCGATCCTGAGACCGAAGCCAACGACATCATGGAGGTGGACGTCACCCCCGATGACCTGGGCGACCTCGGCCGCATCGCCGCGCAGACGGTGAAGCAGGTGATGACCCAGGGCATTCGCGAAATCGAGCGCGAAATCGTCTTTGGCGAGTATGTGGATCGAGTGGGCGAAGTGTTGCCCGGCATCGTGCAGCGCCTCGAGCGTGGCGGCACGGTGATGATCAACATCGGGAAGACCGAGGCGGTGCTGCCGAAGTCGGAGCAGATGAAGGGCGACGAGTACCGTTTCGGCGACCGGCTGGAGGTGCTCATCCTGCGCGTCGAGGACAACAACCGCGCGCCGCAGGTGGTGGTCAGCCGCTCGCACCCGAATCTGTTGCGCCGGCTGTTCGAGCGCGAGGTGCCCGAGATCCACGAAGGCGTGGTGGAGATTGTGAGTCTGGCGCGCGAGGCCGGCGTGCGTTCGAAGGTGGCGGTGGCCACGCGCGACGGCAACGTGGACCCGGTCGGGGCCTGTGTCGGCCACCGTGGCACGCGGGTGCAGGCGGTGACCAACGAGCTCGGCATGGAGAAGATCGACATCATCCGCTACCACGAGGACCCGCGGATGCACATCGCCGAGGCGTTGTCGCCGGCGAAGATCTCGAAGGTCATGCTGACGCCCGACGGGACCGCGGCGACGGTGATTGTCCCGGACGACCAGCAGTCGTTGGCCATCGGCCGGGCCGGCCAGAACGTGCGTCTGGCGGCGCGGCTGACCGGCTTGAAGCTGGACATTCGCAGCGAGAGCCAGATTGCCGGCGGCGAGGCGCCGTTGCCCGCCGCGAGCGCGTCGCCGGGCCCGGAGCCGTCGGGTGACGGCGCGGGCGAGGCCTGAGCGTGGCCGGCCGGCGGGTCCCGGAACGAACGTGTGTGGCGTGTCGGCGGAGCAAGCCGAAGCGCGACCTGGTCCGGATTGTGCGGAGCCCGGATGGCAGCATCGCGGTTGATCCGCGCGGCAAGGCGCCGGGGCGCGGGGCCTACATTGGCCCATCGCGCGAGTGCCTGAAGCTGGCACTGGACCGCAAGGCGCTCGAACGGGCGTTAGGTGTGACGATCGGAGAAGCCGAACGGGCGCTCCTGGAAGAGGAGCTGTACAAGCGGCGGGCCACGTGCCCGTGGCGTGAGGAGGCCGATATGTCATCGGACGGGTGAGCCCGCCGGGGCCGCGGCCCCGGCTCGGGCGGAAGCGAGGTGAGCAGCATGGCGCAAGAAACGGTTGCGGATCTAGCCAAAGAGTTTGGCATGGGCATCGAAGAGACCATCGAGATGCTCAACGGTTTGGGGGTTGACGTCGAGGAAGCGCGGAGCCCGGTCGAGGAAGCCGACGCCGAAGTGTTCCGCGAGTTGGTGGCCGAAGAGCGCCGCCAGCAGCGCGAGTTGCAGCGCAAGCAGAAACGCCGCAAAGCCGGCGACTTGATGGAGGGCGAGGTCCGTCTCGACGAGCTCACCGAAGAGGAGGTGGCGGAAGCCAAAGCGGCCGCCGACAGCTCCGCGATCGAGATTGCCGAGCATCTCACCCTCCGCCAGTTTGCCGAGCTCGTCAAGGCCGATCCCGGTGACCTCATGTTCGAGTTGCAGGCGGCTGGTAAGCCCGCCACCATCAACATGAAGTTCACCGCCGAAGAGGCCATCGCGCTGGCGGCCGAGCGGTTCGGGGTCCGGCTGCGCAAGGCGGTACCGCAAGCTGCCGCCGAGGATGGCAAGCAGAAGGCCCGCACGGCCAGTGGCGACGAGCGTCGCCCGCCGGTGGTCACCGTCATGGGCCATGTGGACCACGGCAAGACCACGCTGCTCGACAGCATCCGCCACACCAACGTGGTCGCCGGCGAGGCCGGTGGGATCACCCAGCACATCGGCGCCTACCAGATCGAGTACGAGGGCAAGCCGCTGACCTTCATCGACACGCCCGGCCACGAGGCGTTCACCGAGATGCGCGCTCGTGGGGCGCAGGTGACCGACCTGGTGGTGCTGGTGGTGGCAGCCGACGACGGCGTCATGCCGCAGACGGTGGAGGCCATCAACCACGCCAAGGCGGCCGAAGTGCCGATGATCGTGGCGGTCAACAAGTGCGACACGCCAGGCTCTGACCCGAGCCGGGTGAAGCAGCAGTTGCTCAACTACGGCATCATCCTGGAGGACTTCGGCGGCGAGGTCATCGCGGTGGAGTGCTCGGCGCTGAAGGGCGATGGTCTGGACGACCTGCTGAGCAACATCCTGCTGCTGGCCGAGATGGAAGAGCTGACCTGCAACGCGCGGCTCAACCCGGTCGGCACGGTCATCGAGGCGCACCTGGACAAGGGGCGCGGGCCGGCGGCGACGGTGCTGGTGCGCGACGGCACGCTGAAGCGCGGCGACGCGCTGGTGGTGGGCACCTGCTGGGGCCGCGTGCGGACGCTGATCGACTGCAACGGACGCGAGGTGGCCCAGGCCGGGCCGTCGACGCCGGTGCAGGTGCTCGGCCTGAGCGAGGTGCCGGGCGTCGGCGAGGTCATCGAGGCGGCCAAGAGCGAGAAGCGCGCCCGCAAGATCGCCGAAGAAGTAGCCGTCGACATCAAGGAGGACGCGGCGGTCGCCCGTGCGCCGCAGGCGTCGCTCGAGGACTTCTTCGCCCAGGTGCAGGCCGGCGAGGTGGACTCGCTCAACGTGGTGCTCAAGGCCGACGTTCAGGGCTCGGTCGAGGCCATTCTGGGCAAGTTCCGCGGCTATCACAACGAGGACGTCGAGGTCGCTGTCAAGCACGCCGGCGTCGGCCCGATCATCAAGAGCGACATCGACCTGGCCAAGGCCACCGGCAGCATCGTGATCGGGTTCAACACCAGCGTCGAGCCGCAGATTCGGCACTTGGCCGATGACGAAGGCGTCGAGATCCGCCTCTACGCGGTGATCTACCAGTTGCTCGACGACATCCACGCCGCGCTGGAAGGCATGCTGGCGCCGGAGCACGTGGAGACCAAGCTCGGCCACGCCGAGGTCCTGCAGGTGTTCAAGATCTCGGGCGTCGGCCAGATCGCCGGCTGCAAGGTGTCCGACGGGACCATGCGGCGGAACGAGAACGTCCGCGTCTTCCGCAACAGCCAGCTCATCTTCGACGGCAAGCTGACCACGCTCAAGCGCGTCAAGGAGACCGTCAACGAGGTGGGCGAGGGGCTCGAGTGCGGCATCCACCTCCTGGGCTACAAGAACATCCAGGCGGGCGATGTGCTCGAGTGCTACTCGGTCGCCGAACTGGCGCGGACGCTGGACTTCTGAGACCGACGCCAGGTCGGAGCCGGCCGTGGTGCATGTCGGCATCGTGACGCTGACGCTGCGCTTGCACGGATGCCGCTCTCTCAAGGAGAAGCGGCATACCGTGCGTAGCCTGATCGACCAGCTCCGCCACCAGTTCGGTGCCTCGGTGGCCGAGTGCGAACACCAGGACGAGTGGCAACTGGCCGGCATCGGCATTGCCATGGTGAGCGGCGACCGCCGGCTCCTGGAGCGGCTGCTGGAGGAGATCCTCGACTACGCCGAAGACCACACCGAGGCAGAGGTCGTCGGCGTGGAGACCGAGGTCCTCTGACCGAAGGGGACTTGGTGTGGAGCCGAGCGCGCGACGTGAACCGGTGTCGGTCCGCGCCGTGGGCATCGGCTTGCTGGCCACCATCGCGTTGTGCGGCCTCACGCCTTACAACGACTACAAGATCGCCGCGACCTATATCGCGGGCAACCACCTGCCCATCGGCAGCTTCTTCCTGCTGGCGCTGCTCATCCTGGGTGGCAACACGGTACTGCGGCGCCTGCGCCCGAGCGCCGCGCTGCGCCCCGGCGAACTGGTGACCATCTGGGCCATGACCGTGGTGTCCAGCGGGCTGCCCAGCTCGGGGCTGTTCCGCTACCTGACGCCGCACATCGTGGCGGGCCTGCACTTCGCGACGCCCGAGAACGGCTGGGCCGGCCGCGTCCTGGCGCATCTGCCGGCGGCGCTTCAGATCACCGACGCCGACGCCGTCCGCTACTTCTACGATGGGCTCTACGGCCGCGCCGGTTTGCCGTGGCACGTGTGGCTACGCCCGCTGACCGTCTACGGTGTCTTTGCCGCGGCGCTGTTCGGCGCGTTCATCTGCCTCAGCGTGATCATGCGGCGCCAGTGGGTGGACCACGAGCGGTTCACGTTCCCGATTGTGCAGTTGCCGGTCGAGATGGCGCAGGCGCCAGGTGACGGCCATCTGCTGCCGCCGTTCTTCCGCGATGGCGGCATGTGGGCCGCCGTGGCGCTGATGACGCTGATCCACACCATGAACGGCCTGCACCAGGTCTGGGCCGCGGTGCCCGAAGTGCGGCTGTACGCGCAGCGGCTGGAGGGTCTCACCGGCCGCGGTTGGCGCGCCTGGAACTACACCGGCCTGCCGGTCTACCCGCTGACGGTCGGCTTCTCCTACCTGCTCAACAACGAAGTGCTATTGAGCCTGTGGCTGTTCCACGTGCTCTACAAGGTCGAGCTGATGGTTGCCGACTGGTGGGGCCTGACCCCGACGCGGGTGGGCATGGGCGGCTACGGGTCCGAGGCGTTCGCCTCGCAACAGGCCGCCGGGGCCGCGCTGGCCCTGACCGCTTGGATGCTGTACACCGGGCGGCACCACTACCTGCGCGTGCTGCGGCGAGCGTTCGGCGGCCCGCGGTCACCGGGCGAAGCGGACGAGGGCCTGACCTACCGCGCAGCCGTGGTCGGGTTCGCGTTCTGCATGGCGCTGATGCTGGCATGGTTGGCGCGGCTGGGCGGCCAGCTCGGCATGGCGGCGGGGGTGCTGGTGTTCGCCTTCGCGTCCTATGTCACGCTGAGCTGGATGGTCTGTCAGGCCGGCCTGCTGTTCGTGCAGCCCGTGTGGGCCGGGCGCGAGATGATGGTGCGCTTGTTCGGCAGTGGCGCCTTCACGCCGCGGTCCATCCTGGTCGCCTCGCAGGTGGAGTATATCTTCGCACTGGACCTGCGCGAGTTCGTGCTGCCGCACCTGCTGAACGTGCAGAAGGCGGGCGACGCCGTGCCGACGTCGCGGCGGGGGCTGCTGGGCGCCATGGCCCTGGCGCTGGTGGCCGGCTTCGTCGTGTCAGCCTACACGACCATCCGGCTGCCCTACGACTACGGTGCCGGCGTGGGGCTGAACAATGCCTGGACCTACCAGATGTCGCCGCTGCTGCCGATCCGCTACCTGGACAGCCTGCTGAACGTAGCGCAGCCGGTGAGTAGCGGCACCTGGTGGAACCTGACCGGCGGCTTCGCCGGCATGTGGCTGGTGATGCTGTGGCGGACGAGTGTGTCGTGGTTCCGCCTGCATCCGGCAGGCTTCATCATCGCCAGCGGCTACCCGATCCGCTGCTTCTGGGTCTCGTTCCTGATCGGCTGGGTGGCGAAGAACGCCATTCTCAAGGCCGGCGGCCTGCGCCTGTATCGCCGTGCCCGGCCGTTCTTCCTCGGCCTGGTGGTGGGCGACTGCCTGAACGGTGCGGTGTGGGTGATCCTCTCGGCGCTGCTGAACGTGCGCTACCAGATCCTGCCGGGCTAGAGTGCCGCGCGGTCGAGTCCCAAGCGGTAGAACTCGTTCGGGTTGTCGAACATCAGCCGCTGGGCGACCAACTCGGCATCGGCACGAGTCAGGGCGCCTTCGGTGACCTTCTCGGCCAGCACCTGCGCGATGTTGCGGCGGGCCAGCTCGAGATGGCCGTACACCTTCTCGACGATGCTGTAGTCGCCGCCGAAGCCGAAGATCTTGGTGTTCGGCACCAGATCGAGCCACTCGGACAGCGCGGCGCGCGCCTGGGCGGGACAGATGATGTGCATCCAGGCCATGTTGAGGTGGACGCCGGGGAAGTACTTGGCCAGCACGGCGATCTCGCGCACCCACGGCATGCCGCCGTGGAACAGGTCGACGCGGAGCCGCGGGAACTCCTCCAACAGGCTCTGCAGCAGCAGTGGGTGGGCGTTGCTGATGCGGTTGTAGTTGCCGGCTTGCAGCCCGGTATGGATGACCATCGGCAAGCCGACGGCCTCGGCGCGGGCGAACAGCTCGAACATGAGGAAGTCCTGCAGCGGCAGCGCCTCCGTGGTGGACAGCCAGTGGCCCTCATGGGTCAGCACGCGGTTGAAGACCACCTCGGCCTCGTGGCGCGAGACCTTGGCGAAGCCGATGCTCCGCTCGTAGGCATGAGCCGACTTGATGCCCACCACCGTCGGGTCGGCGCGCCAGCGCTCGACGGTGCGGGTCATCGCGACCAAGGCGTCGTCCAGCGAGTGGACGGCCACCTGGCAGCGGGCGGCCAACTGGTCGATGGCGCCGCGGCTGGTCAGGTTGACCACCTCGGGGCCCGGCGCCAGATGGCGGAAGTAGCTGGGGAACGGGCTCTGCCCGAGGCACCAGCACTCGATGCAGGCGGCCAGCCGACAGCGCTCGCGCAGGATGTCGTCGTACAGGCCGGGCTGGTTGAGCTCCTGCAAGGCAGTCGAGACGTCGGCGTAGGTGTCGTCGTCGAGGTCGGGGAAACCGAGCACGTCGCGGACGACCAACAGCGCCGACCGCGCGTAGCCGGTGTTGCGGATGGCGCTGAGGAACGGACGGAAGCGCTGCCACCGGTCGGATAACGGCAGCGCCCGGTCCGCCAAGGCGGCGAAGTCCGCGCTGCCGGCGCCGGCAGCGACCAGGTCGGCGGCGCAGTAGCCTTCGAACAGCGTGTAGAAGTCCTTGGCCCAACCGAGCGCCTCGGGTTCCGGTGGCAGGTGCTCGTGGGCATCGATGGTCCAGGTCGCAGTGAGCAGTTCGTGGAGTTCAACGGCCAGGCTGCGTGGGGACATGGTGACCTCCTGGCAAGGCGTTGCCGCCGCTGGGTGGTTCGTGGCGGGGCGGCGCGCACCTGCCGCCGATCTGTCGGCGGCCGGCTTGACCTCAGACTCCGCGGGTCGGATAATCACCGCAGAAGGGATGGCCGCCGATGGGCTGGTTCGACCGCTTGCGGAAGACTGCGGAAGACGCGGCGGCGCGTCTGTCGAGCACCGCCGAGCAGGCCGCGCGGTATGTGGCGGAGCAGGGCCCGGGCTTCGTCGGCGAGGGCGCCGCGGAGATGCTGGCCGAACGTGATTGGCGCCGGGCGCGCGCGATGGCCGAAGCGGGCCTGGACCGCGGCACAGCGGCCGAGGTGATCGCGCTGCTGGAGCCGCACCAGTGGGTCGACAGCGACTACGCGCTGCTGCTCGGCGGGTTGCTGGCTCAGGCGTACCAGGCGGTGGGCCGGCTGGACGAGGCGACGGCCACGCTGACGGCAACACTGGCCAAGCTCCGCGACCCGCTGGTGCGGCGGAGTGCCGCCGCGGTACTGGTCGAAGAGCAGAACCAGGTGGCCGAGGAGTTCGAGATCGACCTGCTGGTGTCGCTGGCCAGCGCGGCGCTGGCCGCGGGCGACTACGGTACCTGCATCCGGCGCTCGATGGAAGCTCGCGGGGTGGACGAGCACGCACTGACCGCTTACTACCTGGAGGGCGTGGCCATGCTGCGGCACGGCTTCGCGCCGGAAGCGGTGGCGGAGTTGTGGGCGCGGGCGATGGTGCTGGGCGGCGGTGAGACGGTGGTGGGCTGGGTGCGCGAACTGCTGCCCGACCACCTGCCGTGGTTCGAGGGTCGGGTGGGGTAGCACCGTGCGGCTGACCTTCTGGCGACGAGTCCGCTTCCTCCTCCGGGGCCGACCGGTGCCACGGCGGCCGGGGCGCGTCACCGTGCGCGGGCTGACGCGGCGCGGGCAGAGCGCGCGCGACCAGTTGGTGCAGGCGCTGCTGGAACTGCGCCAGGTGGTCGAGGCTGGCCGGGCCGAGGACTTGGCGCTGGCGTGGTTCCGCGTTGACGAAGCGAAGGCGGCGGTGGTCTGGTACGAGGCTGGGCGCGCACCGGCCTATCCGGCGGTGCTGCCCGAGGAGCAGGCGTTGGCCGAGCGGGCCTTCCGCATGGTCACCGGCCGGCCGGTGACCGCGGCCAACCTGCTGCAGCGGGGTGGCGACCAGTTGAGCATGTTGCGCTACCGCCTGATCGTCTCGCGGCTGCCGATGTGGTGCGCCACCGGCGGCCGTCGGGCCGCCGAGGCGCTGCGGCTGGCCTACGAACTGATGAACCACAGCCGCGATGTGCTGTCGCCCTACGGCCGCTGGCTGCTGGCGGCGGCGGTCTGCCAGGCGGCGCGCGATGACGAGGAGCTGGCCCGCCAACGCGAGCGGTTCCGCTTGGTCACCGGCGACTACCGCGCTGGTGACGGCTCGTCGATGATGTTCATCAGCGGCGGCGACTTCGACTTGCCGCTGCCGACGTCGCTCACCGAGGTGCTCGACCAGCGTGGCATGCCGACGCGTCTCGAGGCGATGAAGAAGGACGCGCCGGCGGAGATCACCCGGTTCTTCCTGCGCCTGACGCCGCGTGGGCAACAGGTCTTCATGAAGGCGTTCCTGCGGCGCGAGGAGGCCTATCGCAACGGCTACCCTTGGCGGAAGCCGCCGTGGCTCGCCTCCGAAGGCTACGTGTTCGTGAAGACCCGAGTCCACCTGCCGGCGTTCTTCATCGACCGCCGGCCCATCAGTCACGCGATGTTCCAGGACTTCGTGCACCGCAGCAAGGTCTGGCTGCCCTCGCGGGTCAGCTCGCACGCGGTCGACCGCGACACCTACCTACCGAGCTGGAACGGCGACATGCCGTCGCTGGGCCAGCTCAACGAGCCCGTGACCGGCGTCAGCTACCAAGCGGTGCGGGCGTATGTGGCTGCGCATGGCAAGCAGTTGCCCACCGAAGCGCAGTGGGTCTTCGCGCTGGTCGGCGCCGAGGTGCCTGAGACGCGGCAGGTGGGCGCGGAGTCGCGGCCGAGCATGAGTGACGAGGAGCGCGCGATCCATGGCCGGCGGGCCGCGGAGCACGGCCTGCACGTCCTGTTGCCGGAGCGCGTCTACGATTTCGACGGCGCCTGGCACTTCAATGTCGATGACACGCCGCTCCACGATCCGCGTGGCCCCAGCAGCGGCAGCGCGCACGTCTGGCGCACGCCAACCGCGCGCGGACGCGTGCCCGACCTAGCCGGTGACGCCAACCTCACCTTCCGTGGCGTGGTGCCGGCCTCACGCGTCTGGGCGCAATCGCTGCCTGCGGCCGATGCCGAAGGTTGACACGCCGGCGGCGGCAAGCGTGATAGTAAGCAAGACGGAGTGCTGCCGTCTGGCGGATGACGACCATGAGACGGTACAGAACAGCTTTGAGCTTGCTTGCCACGACGATGCTGGCGCTGGTTGGCTGCGGGGGCGGCGGCGGGAGCGACACCTACTACGACTCCTCGTCGAGTGGCGGTAGCGCCACCACGCGCGAGACCGTGCCGGTGATCGGCGTCTACCGCGGTTCACTGCGTGACTACGGGCAGCGCACCTGGCTGTCGTTCCGCATGAAGAGCGACGGCAGCGCGATTGGCGACCTGTCCTACGACGGGGTCACCAACGGCATCGCGCTGACCGGCGGCCTGGTCGAACAGAGCCTGCTCTTCCGTTTGGTGAGCAGCGAGGTGCTGATCGAGGGCTACTTCTACGGCGCCTACAGCAGCGTGTCGAACAGCGACTACACTCGCGACGGCGTGCAGTTCTACGGTGAGTGGACCACGCCTGACGGTCGCCATGGCATCGCCCGGGCCTGGCACGAGAGTTGGCAGCACCAAGGGCACACCTCGACCTGGTACGTGGAGCATCCCGACTACTACCTGATCACGCCGGCGGTCGGCGTGGTCCTGACGACGGTGCCCGACACCTACGTCGAGGACAGCCCCGAACCGGTCATCTGGTACGAGGACGGCTCCGGAACCGTCGTTGACCCCGGCTCACCGAGCCCTCCGGGGACGACGACCGAGCCGGGCTCGGGGACGGTCAGCGAGCCGGAACCGACAGTGCCCGATGATGCCGAGGTGGACGACTGGTCCTGGACGACCGAACCGGACGGCAGTGTCGAGACGCCTTATGTGGACGGCTACGACGTGATTGAGCGGCACAAGCACCGCCAACGGCACAAGGTGCGGGCCGTCATCCGGCAGCGGCGGCCTGCTCGCCGGTAGCCAGGCGCATGACACGCTCGGGCGTCGCCTCGCCGGCGGACAACTCGCCG
>CAZHGD010000057.1:0-40108 GCA_964531735.1 uncultured Fimbriimonadaceae bacterium
CCTTCAGGCGCTCTTCGAACTCTCCGCGGTACTTCGCGCCGGCGACCAGCGCGCCGAGATCGAGCGCCACCAGGCGGCGGTTCTGCAGTTGGTCCGGCACGTCGCCCTCGACGATCCGCTGGGCCAGGCCCTCGGCGATGGCCGTCTTGCCCACGCCCGGCTCGCCGATCAGCACCGGGTTGTTCTTGGTGCGCCGGCTGAGCACCTGGACCACGCGGCGGATCTCCTCGTCGCGGCCGATCACCGGGTCGAGCTTGCCCTGGCGCGCCATCTCGGTCAGGTCGCGGCCGTAGCGCTCGAGCGCCTGGTACTTGTCCTCCGGGTTCGGGTCGGTCACGCGCCGGCCGCCGCGGATGGCCTTCACCGCCTGGAGCACGCGGTCGCGGTCGAGGCCGTGCCGCCGCAGGATCTCGCCGGCGGTCTCACGCTCGGTGGCCAGGACGCCCAGCAGCAGGTGCTCGACGCTGACGTACTCGTCGCCGAGGCCGTTGGCCTCGCGCTGCGCGGTGTTGAGCGCTTCCTGCAGCGGTCGCGTGAAGTTCGGACCGCTGCCGCCGACCACCCGCGCGCGGCGGCGCAAGGCGTCGTTCAGTTCGGCCTCGATGGCCGGCAGCGGTACCTCCATGCCCCGCAGCATGGCGGGCACCAGCCCGTCGGGCTGGCGGAGCAGCGCCAGCAGCAAGTGGTTGGTGTCGACCTCGCTATGGCCGCTCGCCACCGCTTGCTGTTGCGCCTCGCCCAGGGCCTCCTGGGCGCGTTGCGTCAACTTGTTGAGGTTCATCCCAATCTCCCAAGCAAGGTCCCGTCACTTCCGACTGTCTTCCTCTTCCCAAGCCCGCATCTGTTGCTCGGCCAGCGGCACCACCGGCGGGCCTTTGTACGTCTGCACGACCTTCTCCAGCGACTTCCGCGCGGCTTTCTTGCGGCCGGCCGCGCGCTGCACCTCGGCCATGCGCAGCAGGGCGTCGGCCGCCACGGCCGTGCCGTCGGTCAGCTTGACCAGTTCGACCAGGACGTCCTCAGCGGCGTCCCACTGCTTCTGCTCGCGCAGTTGGTCCGCCAGCAGCGGCAACGACTGCACGCGCCAGTAGGGCGCCGCGAACGCCTCGACCAGCGCCTTCAGCCGCGCGATGGCGCCGGCCGCGTCGCCGGCCTGGCGCAACAGCACCGCCTGGCGGGCCAGGGCGCGGGCCGCCACGAAGGTGCCGGGATAGCGCTTGACCAACTCGTCGAGCGCGGCGCTGGCCTGCGCCGGCTGCGCGTCCGCCAGCAGGTCGGCGCGCAGATGGGCCACATCGGTGACCACGAACATCTCCGGCGCCTCGACCTGCGCTTGAGTCAACAGCTTCAGCGCGTCGTCGGTCCGCTTGAGCTGGGCCAGCGCCGCCACCATCGGCCGGCGGGCCGTGAAGGCAGCCTCGGTGCCCGGATACTGCGTACGCAGCCGCTCGAACGTCGCCAGCGCCTTCTGCGCCTGGCCGGCGTTGAGCCAGGCCTGGCCCAACTCGAGCAGCAGACCGGGCGCCTCGTCGACCCAGGCCACGGCGGACAGGTAAGTGTCGAGCCGCCGCGCCGCGGCGGCCAGGTCGCCGGCGTCCAGATCGGCGCCGATCACCAGGCGCTCGGCTTCCAGCCGACTGAGGCTGTGCGGCGCCACCTCGATGACCTTGGCCCAGGCCGAGCGCGCTTCGCCCAGGCGCTTCTGCACCTGTCGGACGCGGCCGAGTTGCAGCAGCGCCTCGGGCACTTGCGGCCAGTCGGCGTAGCGCGCGGCCACCGTGTCGAACGCCGTCGCCGCGGCCGGCCAGTCCTGCGCCTTGACCTGCGCGTAGCCCTCGACCATCCAGGCGCGCACCAGCAGCCACGGGTACTTCGTGCCCGCGGTCTCGCGCGCTTGCTTGACCTTGGCCAGGGCCTCGGCCGGCTTGCCCTCGCCCAGCAACCGCTCGGCCTGGTCGAGCTGCGCGGCCGCCTGCTGATCCGGGCCGTCCGGCTTCGGCGCCTGCGCTACGAGCGGCAGCACCAGCATCGAGATGACCGCCAGACACCGCACGCTCATGGTTTGCCCCTCTCGGCGAACAGACTCGCCCGTAGGGCCTCGGTGGCGGCATCCTCGCGCCGCCGCTCCTCGGCCTGGTCCTGCCGGGCCACCTGCCGCTCCAACTCCTCGATGCGATCGAGCAGCCGGAAGATGATCTCGATGCCGGCCAGGTTGACACCCATCTGCGTGAAGCTCTGGATGTGCCGAATGCGCTGGATATCGCGCTCGCTGTACAGTCTCAGGTTGCCGCCGGTGCGTTGCGGTCGCACCAGGCCCTCACGCTCGTACATGCGCAGCGTCTGGGGATGAGACGACACGATGGCGGCGGCGACGCCGATCACATAGCAGGGCTCGTCGCGGTCCTCGGCCATGGCTCAGCTTCCCTCCGGTCGCCACAAGTTGGCGCGCGGGTCACCGGTGCGCGCCGACATGCTGCGAATGGCGCGCGCCTCGTCCTCGGTGACGTCGCGCGGCACGCGCACCTGGCAGGTCACCACCAGACTGCCGCGCTCACCGGTGCCCCGATTCGGCAGTCCGAACCCGCGGATGCGGAACTTCTGCCCGCCGTGCGTCCCAGCCGGTACCCGCAGCGGCTTGATGCCATCGAGCGTCGGCACCGGCACCTCGGCGCCCATGGTCACCTCGGCCAGCGTGACCGGCAGTTCGCAGAGCAGGTCTTCGCCTTGCCGCGTGAAGAACGGGTGCGGCTGCACCTGGACCCGCAGCAGCAAATCGCCGTTGGCGCCACCGCCACCGCCCGGGCCGCCCCGGCCGGTCACCCGCAGCACCTTGTCGCCTTCCACTCCCGCCGGAATCTTCAGGCCCTTGACCGTCCGAGTGCGCCGCACGTGCCCGGTCCCTTGGCAGCCGCCGCAGCGCGCGCCGCGCTCGCGGCCGCTGCCACCGCAGCGATCACAGATCTCGTCCACCTGGAAGCTCACGTCGCGGACCGCGCCGCGGTTGACTTCCTCGAGCGTCACCTGCAACTCGACCTCGGCGTCGTTGCCGCGCCAGCCGCGCTGTTCCGCCCCGAACCAGCCCCCGAAGCGGTCCCGGCCACGACCACCGAACAGGTCGCCGAACATGCCGCCGATGTCCGTCAAGTCGATGCCGTCGCCCGAGAACTGGAACCCCTGACCGCCGAAGCCGCCACCGTTGCCGAACTGCTCGAAGCGATGGCCATACTGGTCATACTGGCGCCGCTTGTCGGCGTCGCCGAGGACGCCGTAGGCTTCCTGAATCTCCTTGAACCGCCGCTCGGCTTGCGGATCGTCGCGGTTCACATCGGGATGGTGCTGACGAGCCAGGCGGCGATAGGCGCTCTTGATGTCCTTGTCCGAAGCATCGCGCTTGACGCCCAGTACCTCGTAGTAGTCTCGGGCCATCGCTCGCGCTCCTCTCGCCTATCGCCGCCTCGCCGTCATCGACCGCTCGCCACCGCGACCGGGCTAGGCGCCCTGCACCTCGATCCGGCGCGGTTTGGCCGCCTCGGCCTTCGGTAGCCGGATGGTCAGCACGCCGGCGTTGAACGCGGCCGCGATCTTGTCGCGGTCGACGTCGAACCCCAGCTCGAAGGTGCGCTCGAACTTGCCGAACCGCCGCTCCCGGTGTACCGGCACGTCGGTCTCGGCGCGCTGCGGCTCCAGCTTCTCGCCGCGCAGCGTCATGTGCTGGCCCTCGACCTCGATGGCCAGGTCCTCGCGCCGCACGCCGGGCAACTCGGCCGTCAGCACCACCTCGTCGCCGGTCACCTGCACGTCCACCGGCGGGTAAGCGCCCGCGCCGGGCCAGCCGAAATCATCAAACAAGCGTCGCATATCGTCCGCCCAGTCGAGAAGCGGACGCGTCGCAACCTCAAACCCGTTCATCGCTTCCTCCTACTCTTGGTCAGGCCGGGACCGCCCTCGCGGCGCCCCAGGCCGCTCATGAACTGATGGACACCTGGTGGCGCTGCGCCTCGGCCGCCTTCGGCAGCCGGATCGACAGCACGCCGTCGTGGTAGCGGGCCTGGATGCCCTCGGCCTCAATCGGCGAGCCGATCCGCACCGCCCGCGAGAAGGCGCCATAGCTGCGCTCGACCCGGCGCAGTGTGCCGTCGCTCTCGCTGTGCTCGGCCTTCTTCTCACCACGAATCACCAGCGTCCCACGCTCGTAGCTGACCTCGATCTCCTCGGGCGCCAGGCCCGGCACTTCCAGGCTGACCTCGAACGCATCGGGTTGTTCGGTCAGGTCCAGCGCCGGAGCCCAGTGGCTCGTCTGGAGGGTGTCGCTGGTCCGGAACAGCGGGTTCCGGTAGCTGCCCTCTGGTCGGCGAACCAGGGCGAGCGGATCCCAGCGGCTCAAGTTCCTCATCGTCATCCTCCTCGGGTGCCGGGCCCGCGGCCCGGCGGCTTGTGCTCTGCTTGGTACTCCGGCCGGAGGCCCAGTCGCCTGCCACCTCCGGCCGGCCTCAGTCCTTACTGCTCCTTGTCGTCGGTGAACTCGGCCTCGATGACCTCGTCACCGTCAGCCGGGGCCGCACCGGCCCCTTCGGCCGGCTGGCCATCCGCGCCGGGCTGGCTCTGATAGAGCTTGGCCGCCACGGCGTAGCTGGCCTGTTGCAGTTCGTCTTTGGCGGTGGTGTACTGCTCGACCGTGGCGCTCTCGTTGCCGAGGACCTCCTTGGCCCGCTCCACCGCCTTCGCCACCGGCTCGCGCTCGTCTTCGGCGAGCTTGTCGCCGTTCTCTTTGAGCAGGCGCTCCACGCTGAGCACCAGACCGTCCAGCTCGTTGCGCGCGTTCTGCCGCTCGCGGAACTGGCGGTCCTCGTCGGCGAAGCGCTCAGCGTCGCGCACCATGCGCTCCACCTCGTCGGAGCTCAGCGCGCCGGTCTGCTGAATGGTGACCCGCTGCTCACGCGAGGTCGCCTTGTCCTTGGCCGACACGTTCAGGATGCCGTTGGCGTCGATGTCGAACGACACCTCGACCTGCGGCACGCCGCGCGGCGCCGGCGGAATGCCGTCCAGGCGGAACTGGCCCAACAGCTTGTTCAGCCGCGCCTGCGAGCGCTCGCCCTGGTAGACCTGGATGTCCACCGCCGTCTGGCCGTCCTCGGCCGTGCTGTAGACGCGCTTCTGCGTCACCGGGATGGTGGTGTTGCGCTCGATGATCTTGTCGAACACACCGCCCAGCGTCTCGATGCCCAGCGACAGCGGCGTCACGTCGAGCAGCACCACGTCCTTGACGTCGCCCATCAGCACGCCGGCCTGAATGGCCGCGCCCACCGCCACCACCTCGTCGGGGTTGACCCCGCGGTGCGGCTCCTTGCCGGTGAGCTGCTTGACCAGCTTCAGGATCGACGGCATCCGCGTGGAGCCGCCGACCATGACCACTTCGTCGATGTTGGCCAGGTCCACGCCGCTGTCGCGCAGCGCCTGCTGGAACGGCCCGCTGGTGCGCTCCACCAGGTGCGCCGTCAGCTCGTCGAACCGCGCGCGCGTCAGCTCCTTGACCAGGTGCACCGGACCATCCGGCGTGCCACTGATGAACGGCTCGTTGATCTCGGTGACCGTCTGGCTGCTGAGCTCCTTCTTGGCCTTCTCGGCCGCGGTGCGCAGCCGCTGCAGCGCCGCCGGATCGCCCGACAGGTCGATCCCGGTCTCTTTCTTGAACTCGCCCACCAGCCAGGTGGTGATGGCCTCGTCGAAGTCGTCGCCGCCCAGGCGCGTGTCGCCACTGGTCGCCTTGACCTCGAACACGCCATCGCCGACGTCGAGCAGCGACACGTCGAAGGTGCCGCCACCCAGGTCGTAGACCAGGATGGTCTCGTCCTTCTGCTTGTCCAGCCCATAGGCCAACGAGGCCGCCGTCGGCTCGTTGATGATGCGCAGCACCTCCAGCCCGGCGATCTCGCCGGCGTTCTTCGTCGCCGTGCGCTGGCTGTCGTCGAAGTAGGCCGGCACCGTGATGACCGCCTGCTTCACCTCTTCACCCAGGTAGGCCTCGGCATCGGCCTTCAGCTTGCCCAGGATCAGCGCCGAGATCTGCTCGGGCGAGTAGTCCACGCCATCGATGCTGTAGCGATGCCGCGTACCCATCTTCCGCTTGACACTGACAATCGTGCGCTCAGGGTTCATCACCGCCTGACGCTTGGCCACTTCACCCACCAGGCGCTCGCCATCCTTGCGGAAGGCCACCACCGACGGGGTGGTCCGGTTGCCGTCGTGGTTGGGAATCACCACGGGCTCGCCACCTTCGATCACCGCCATGCACGAGTTGGTGGTGCCGAGGTCGATACCCAAGACCTTCGCCATCGCTGTCTCTCCTCTTGGCGGCCTTCCGCCGCTCCATCCGTCCACAGGTGCAGTATCCAACTTGATAGTATTGATGTCAAGGGAATGGCGCAACCTTTGCGCAACATAGGCTGATAATCATGATAGCAATCAGGTGGTGGCGGGCGGCCGGGCGGACGCCCGGCCGCCGCCGGGCCGGCGGCCCGAGGGGACTGGCCGATCTGGGCGGCGTCCGCTGTCAGAGCCGGATCACGCGGTGCGCAGCGAGCCGTCGGCGCGTTCACCCAGCGGCCATACAAGCGTCGAATTGGCCTTGTGCCGCCACCGTCGGCGAGGTACAACGGACCATGACGCAGGAAGCGACCGATGAACTTGGGTCCTGAGGTGTGCCGCAGCCTGGACGAGATGCTGCGCCGCGAATGGCTGGAGACCGACGGGTTGGGCAACTTCGCCAGCGGCACCGTCAGCGGCATCAACACCCGGCGCTACCACGGCCTGCTGACCGCCGAGGGCGATGCCGCCTTCGGCCGGCGGCTGCTCTGCGCCAAGGTCGAGGAGGCGCTGTTCGGCGGCAGTCGCCGCTATGAGTTGAGTGCCAACCAGTACGCGGACACCGTCCACCCGCAGGGCTACCGCTATCTCGACAGCTTCCGCCTCGACCCGTGGCCGGTCTGGACCTGGCGTCTCGACTGCGCGGTGGTCGAGAAGCACGTGCTGATGCCGCACGAGACGGCCGCCACGCTGGTGGTCTACCGCATCGTCTCGGCCGACGGGCCGGTGGCGCTCGAGGTGCGCCCGCTGGTGGCCGGGCGCGACTACCACAGCACCGCCTTCGAGAACTGGAGCTTCCGCCGTCAGGCCGACAGCTACGACAGCACGCTGGAGATGATGCCCTACGACGAGGGCTCGCGCGTGTGCTTCCGCTTCCCGCGCGGCGCGTTCCAGGGCGACGGCTTCTGGTTCTACAACTTCGTCTACGCCGCCGAGACCGCCCGCGGGCTGGACGACCGCGAGGACCTGTTCAACCCCGGCCTGATCATGTACAAGCTCCACGAGGGCGACACCGCGGCGCTGCTGATCGGCAGCGCCCCGCTGCCCGAGTTCGACGCCGCGCTGATCATGGCCGAGGAGCGCGCCCGGCGAGCGGCCGTCGTCGCCCACGATCCGCCGGGCAGTCTGACCGGCGCACTGGCCCTCGCCGCCGACGCCTTCCGCATCATGCGTGGTGGCCGACCGACCATCATCGCGGGCTACCCGTGGTTCGAGGTGCGCCAGCGCGAGGTCTACCTGGCGATGCCGGGCCTGGCCCTGGGCACCGGCGAACTGGCCCAGGCCCGCGACCTGCTCGCCGCGGGTGCCGGCCACCTGGGGGCCCCGCCGCTCTATGGTGATCGCGAGGCGGTCGGCGCCGATGTGCCGCTCTGGTACGCCTGGGCCGCGCGCCACTACCTGCAGGCGTCGGCCGATACCGAGTTCGGCCAGCAGGTGCTGCGCCCGGCGCTGGCGGGCTACCTGGCGCGCGTGCTCGACGGCGCCGTACCGGGAGTCCGCCTGGCCGACGATGGTCTGCTGGCCACCAGTCTGCCGGGCACGCCGCTGACCTGGATGGATGGCTGGCTCGGCGACTGGGTGGTCACCCCGCGCGAAGGCAAGGCGGTGGAGATCAACGCGCTGTGGTATCTGCTGCTCCGCTTCCTGGAGGAACTGGGCCAGCCCGAGGCCGACGCCGCGGCCCAGGCTCAGGCCAGCTTCCGCGCGCGGTTCTGGTCGGCCGAGCGCGGTTGGCTGCTCGACGTGGTCGATGGGCCCGAAGGCGACGACGCCGCCTTGCGGCCGAACCAGATCCTGGCGGTGTCGCTCCATGACGACCTGCTGAGCGACGACCTGGCGCGGTCGGTCACCGACACCGTCGGCGCGCGCCTGTTGACGCCCTATGGCCTGCGCACGCTGGCCCCAGAGGACTCGCGCTACCACGGGCGGTACGAAGGCGGACCGCGACAGCGCGACGAAGCCTATCACCAGGGCACCGTCTGGACCTGGCTGCTCGGGCCGTACGGCGACGCGGTGCTGCGCTGCTACCCCGACGGCCAGCAGCGCGTGGCGAAGCTGCTGGAGCCGTTCAGTGCGCACCTGGCCGACTACGGCCTGGGCCAGATCGCGCAACTGTTCGACGGCGACGCGCCGCACGAGCCGCGCGGCGGCGTGGCCCACGCCTCGTCGGTGGCGGCCCTACTCCGGCTGAGCCGGCGCATCGCTTAGCCCCCACATCGCCGCCGGTCCCAGTTCCAGCGAGTTGCCGGCCGGATCGCGGAAGTAGAGCGAGCAGGCCCCGCCGCCGCGGTCGATCTCGCGCTCGATGGCCACGCCCTGCGCCGCCAGGTGTCGACGCCAGCGCGCGACCTGGTCCGAGCCCACCGCGAACGCCGCGTGACCAGCGCCCCGGCAGCCGTGCGGCGGGATCTCGCCGTCAGGGTCGTCGGCCGCGGTGTTGTCGGCGCGGAACAACAGCACCATGCTGTCGCCGCAGCGGAAGAACACGTGCCGCCCCGCCTCGCGGGCCACGAACCGCAGCCCCAGCACGTTGGCGTAGAACTGCTCGGCCGCCGCCAGGTCGTCCACGTAGAGGCACGTCTCCAGGACCCGCTCGACCCGCATGCCGGGGCTACTCCTGCCGCTTGGTGCTGACCACCACGGCGCCGTTGGCGTCGTAGCGGCCCAGCGCCCGCTTGGTCGGTCCGTTCACCGGACTGCCGTCGAGGTCGAACTCCGCGTTGTGCGCGGGACAGCAGAACAGCTTCTTCTTCGCGTCGTAGGTCAGGTCAGCCCCTTGGTGGGTGCACTTGAGCTGCACGCAGACGTACTTGCCGTCGTCCACACAGGCGACCAGAATCGGCAGGCCGTCGGGCAGCTTGGCCTCGACCGTCCCGCCCACGCGCGTCAGGTCGCCGTGATCGGCGAACGACAGCGTGATGGTCTTGGGCTCCTCGTCCTTGCCGCCGGCCACGGAGGCCACCACCACCCCGGCCCCCAACACCGCCGTCCCTCGCACGAAGCATCGGCGCGTGACCTGCTCGTCGCTCATGGCATCACTCCCTACCGCCCATTGTACCCGCGCCACGCCGCGGCGTTCCAGCCGCCGGCGCGTTCACCGCGGTGGCTGTCCGCGCAGCACCGCGACCAGTTCCAGCCGGCAACGCTCGCCGCGATCGCGCAGGCAGAGGCCGCACAGCATCGCCTGCCGGAACTGCTGCCGGCGCCGGTACTCATGCCCGCAGACCGCGCAGCGGTAGACCACGCGCCGGTCGCTGCCCGGATAGGCATGGCGCGGGCCTTTCGGGTCACCTGGCACACCATAGCAAATGCTGTGGTGGCCGCGCTCGGTCATCTTGACCTTGAACGCCGCGGTGTGTCCCGACGGCAAGCCTTGGGTGTACAGCCAGAGATGGATCATCTCGTGGAAGACGGTCTCGATGCCCGTCTCGGGCAACTCGCGCAACCGCCACGGGTTCAGTTCCAGCACGCGCAGCCGCGTGTCGATGCGGCCGCCCGTGCTCAGCAGGCGCGCGTTCAGCACGATCTTGACCGGCGGCACTTCGCCGGCGAAGTGCTGCGTGTTGAGCTGCGCGAAGTCGCGGTAGGCCCGCACCAGCACCACCGCGTCGGCTGGTGACGGCGCCGGCCGCAGCCGGAAGCTCTCGGCCGGCCAGCCCGGCCAGCCGCCCCGGTAGTGCCGCCGACCCATCGCCAGCGCCCGGGCCACCAGCGCCGGATGGGGCACCCAGTCGCGCGCCGCCTGCCAGAGCCGCAACACCTGCCCCACCGGGCCGCCGTGGGTGTCGCCCGTGGCGTCGGGTCCTAACGACAAGGTCGGTCTCACAGCCCGGCGGCGGCCAGCACCTCGCGCGTCTTGGCCAGACCACGGCGCAGGTTCTCTTGCGGCGGCAACGCCCAGTAGGTCGGGTTGAACAGCTCCAGCGACAGCGGGCCGTCATAGCCGTTGGCGGCCAGCGTCGCCAGCATGTCCGCCAGCGGCAGGCAGCCGTCGCCAGGATAGACGCGGTCGGCGTCGACCTGCTCGAACCGCGGCGGCTGGCTGGCCGGCGCATCGTTGAAGTGACAGATGCCGATGGTCGCCACCGGCACCGACTTCAGGCGGCGGAAGCTGGAGCCGCCGCGCCAGACATGGAACGGGTCGAGCACCAGCTTGGCGTTCGGGTGGTCGGCCAACTCGACAATCGCCTGGCACTGCTCGAGCTGGTAGACACTGGACACGAACCCCAAGAACTCCATCAGCGGGTTGACGCCGACGGCTTCGCCGATCTCCAGCAACTCGCGATAGCGCGCGGCGGCCAGGTCGAGGTCGAGGTAGAAGAACTCGGGCTGGCGCCGGGTGGCCGGTGTCGAGACGATGCGCGGCGCACCGATGGCGGCGGCCAGTTCCATGCGCCGCCGGCACTCGGCCATCACCGCCGGCCTCCGGTCACCCTCGGTGTCCATCCACTCCAGCAGCGTGATCACGCTGGCCGCCTGCAGGCCGGCATCGGCCAGGCGTGACTTGACCTCGGCCAGGCTGCCACCCAGGGCGACAAACTCATCCAACTCGCCGACCCACATCTCGATGTGGGTGTAGCCGGCCTCGGCCGCCAGGCGGATCTTCTCGGCGAGCGGAATGGCGGCGGCGACGAACGGGCTGCAGAAGCAACTGGTGTTGAGGCAGAGCTGCATGGCGGACTCCTGGACGCGAACCGGTTCGCCGCCCGGCGCCCGGGTCCTCTGCGGGCCACGGTCCCGCGACTCCGGCCCAACCGGCGCCGTTGGTCCTACGGAACGGTAACCACCAGGCCGATGACTCTCGGGAACCACTCGGCTGCGGCGGCGTCCGCAGCCTGGGCTGGGCTGTTGGAGGCATGGTGTGAGCCGGTTGCTGTCTGGTCTCTTGCTCTTCGCTCTGGTGGTCTCGGCGCGGGCGGCCGACCCGCCCTCCGGCCTGCGCGACCTCGGCGCGCTGGGCCTGGCCCGCGGCTTCGTGCTCGATGCCGAGCGCGGCGGCTACCTGCCGGGCGCGCGGGTCGACCTGGTCTTGCCGGCCGACGCTCAGACCATCGGCGGGGCCGCGGCCATCACCTCCGCCGCCGGCTGGTACCAGGTCAACGCCCCGCTGGGCACGCGCAAGAAGTCGCTCAACCTCGACGTGTTCCGCTCGGGCCAGTGGTGGCAGATGCTGCTCGGGCACCGCAAGACCGAGACCCACGTCCAGGCCAGCCAGCTCGTGCTGCGCGTGTCGGCCGAGGGCTATCAGACCTTCTGCGGCCCCGTTAGGGTGGCCGCCGCCAGCGCCAAGCCGTTCCTGGCTCACCTCTGCCCGGTGCGCCTGGCGCCCAACGGCGCGGCCTACCGCTCGTTCAGCGACTACGTCTCGCAACTCGGCCGCCTGCTCAGCGCCGAGGTGACGCCGGAACTCCCGGCAGCCAATGAGGTCCTGGTGTGCCGGCTGACGGCCGCCGAGCTGCCGCAGATGACCGGCGAGACCGCGCAGGCGGCGATCGTTAGCCCGAGCCTGGCCGATCCGGCCCGGCTGCCTCGCGTCGGTACCGGCGAGCCGGTGACCTGCGAAGCCAAGCTCCGCTTCGCGACGCCTGGTCTGGTGCGCCTGGAGTTCCAGACCACCACCACCGCGGGCAGCCTGGCGGTGCCGCTGCGCACCCGGCGGTTCGTCGCAGTGGCCGTACCGGCCCCACAGCGCGAGGCCACGGCGGCGGCGGTGCAGCGGCTCAACCAGCTCGCCGCCAGCCGGCCGGCCGAGGACCGCGAGGTCCGCACGCTGGAGATCGCCTTGCGCCGCACGTTGGCCGATCCGAAGCAGCTCGCGGCTGACGATGAAGCCTGGACCAAGCTCACCGAGGCAGTCGGCCGGCGCGACTTCGTGGCGGCCAACGGCCTGCGCCGCGCCGCCGACCGCAGCGCCGACAGCGCCGCCGAGAAGGCCCTGACCAGCGCGGTCGGGCTGGCCGCCGAAGTGGTGGCCAAACCGGGTCGCGCCCGCAGCCGCACGGCCTACCTGCGCGCCGCGGAGCAGTTCCGCGAGGCGCTGGCGCTCAACGAGCCGGAGACCCACCCGACCGTCGCCGCGCCGGCCGTGGCCGCCGCCCTGCAGCAGCCGAACTTCGCGCCGCTGCCCACGCTGACCGACGCGGGCGAGCGGCTCGAGGCCGCCCGGCTGGCCATCCGCGAGGGCCGCGCCGAGGCGGCCACCACCGAGCTCAACGCCTTGCGCAGCGACCAGAAGCTCGCCCCGGTGGCCAGCGCCTGCCTGGCCAACTACGAGTACCAGCAGGGCCACCTCGACGCCGCCCGGCAGCTCTACAACCAGGTCATGCAGCCGGCCAACTACAAGGCGATCACCGATTTCGACGCCTACCTGAACACCATCCGGTTGGCCCTGCGCGACGGCGACATCCCGCGCGCCGAGTCGCTGTTCGACGTGGCGATCCTGTACTCGCAAGTGCGCTCGCAGGCCATCGACAAGAACGGCTGGAGCCTGTTCGGTCTCTACAGCGTGCGCTGGGGGCCGTCCTACACCGGCAGCGTCGGCTTCACGAGTCCTGAAGCGGCGGCGTTGCAGGTGCTGCGAACCTATCATCCCTTCCTCGCCAAGCCCGAAGGCGACTGGCTGTCGGCCACGCTGGCCGCCATGGCGCTGGTCGATCTGGGCCTGGGCGAGACGGCGCAGCCGCTGCTGGCCAAGGCGCTGGCGGCCCGGCCGGACGACGAGCACGTGCAGTTCGCCATCGCCTGGGCGCTGCGTGCCATGGGCCAGCGTGACGCGGCTCAGCAAGCGGCGCGGCGGACGTTGGTCCTGAACCGGCGCCACCCGCGCGCGCTGCTGATGACCACCGAGTCACCGCCCGCGGCAGCGCCGCCAGCCCTGCCGCCGCTGCTGCCGTGGTGATTCGCCGCGGCCGCAGGGATGGTGACGGCGGCTGCGAATGAGGTGCTGGCTCAGGCCGCCAGGGGACGAGTGGCTGTGGTCGGCCGCGCGGCGTCTCGCTCGCGGCCCGAACGCCGACCAGGGAGAGGTCACATGACGACGCGACGCCGATTGGCCCCGATGCTCTTGCTGCTGGCCGCCTTGCCGCTGCTGGGGCAGGTCCAGGCTGACCCGAAGGTCAAAGAGCTGCTTGAGGACCTGAAGGTCAAGTACAAGGTGCTGGAGAGCGGCGCCTACATGGCGACCCTCTCGCTGGGCGACAAGCGCACGCAGTTGGTCCGCATCGAGTCCAAACTCGAGAAGCTGGGCGACATCGAGGTCCGCGAGCTGACCGCGCCGGTGGCGCTCTACGACGGCCCCGTGCCGCCGGAGGTGGCCACCAAGCTGCTGGACGCCACCTGGAAGCTGAAGCTCGGTTCGTTCGCCATCATCAACGACGGCAACAAGAACATGGTCATCTTCGACCTGAAGCTGCCCGCCAACAGCGACCGCCAGGTGTGGCGCACAGGCGTCCTGCTGGCGGCGGTGACCGCCGACAAGTGGGAGCTGGAGCTGACCGGGCAGGACAAGTTCTGAGCGCGCCAGCACGCGCTGACCGCGTGCTGACACTGCGCTGGCCCAGGGCCTGCCGACGCCCGTGCCGCGGCACGGGCGTGGTTGCTCGCCGCGCGGTGGCGGTGGCGCAGGCCGTTCAGGCCGGCTGCACCGCCAGTTCGTCGCTCTCGGGCCGTCCGCCACCGGCGAGCAGCGCCCGCACGGCCTCTACCAACATCAGCCCGGCCAGACCCACCAGCACCACCGCGACCCACGGCACCGGGTCGGCGAAGGCACCTTGGCCGAACTTCTGGCGGATCATCGACAGCAGTGCCCAGACGCTCATCACATACATGAGCACCATCGGCAGCCCGATGACCGGCCACACCCAGACCGCATGCCGCGTGCGCCAGATCCAGACCAGCACGCCGAGCAGCGCCAGTGCCGCCAGCAACTGGTTGCTGGCGCCGAACAGAGCCCAGAACGTCTGCCACACCGGGATCACCTTGCCCGTCACCGGATCGGTGGTGGTCCGCATCACGAACACCAGCGGCGCGCAGGCGGTCAGCGCCGTGGCCATGAAGCGACCGGTCTTCGAGTGCCAGTTGAGCAGCTCCTCGATGATGTAACGGCCCAGGCGCGTGCAGACGTCCAGCGTGTCGTAGACGAACGTGGTGAACGCCATCAGCGCGAACGACACGCCGAGCGCCGGCGGAATGTGGAGGACCTCCAGGAACTGGCCGATGCCGAGGGCGTAGATGTAGTTCGGCTTGGGATTGACCACGGCCGGCGAGTCAGGCCTGAGCATCATCACGCAGCACAGCGAGATGACGGCCACCATCGCCTCGAGGAGCATCGCGCCGTAGCCGATCGGTTTGGCATCGGTCTCCAGGCGCAGTTGCTTGCAGGTGGTACCGGAGGCAATGATGGCGTGGAACCCGGAGCACGCTCCGCACGCGATGGTGATGAACAGGAACGGCACCAGCGACTGGCCCTTGGCAGTCGTCCAACTGGTGAACGCCGGGTAGGCCACCGGCGTGCCGCCCACAATGAGACCGAGCGCACTGCCGCCCAGGGCGATGTACAGGAAGAACCCACCGAGGTGGCCGCGCGGCTGCAGCAGCATCCAGACCGGCACCACGGCCGCCACGAAGCAGTAGACCAGCAGGATGACGTCCCACACCTTGTGTGCGCCGTCGTCGCTCAGCCCCAGCAAGGCCGCCAGGTCGAGCGGGATGTACTGGCCAAGCCAGATGGCGACGCCGACCAAGGGCACGAAGATGATCGTGGCAGCGGTCAACGACAGCTTGGTGAAGCGCAGCAGGAGACCCATCACGATGGGCAGCGCCAGGTACATCAGCGAGGAGCTGGCAATGCCGCCACCGGTTACCTGCTGACCATTCTCGAGCGTCTGCCGGCCGACGAACGACGAGGCGGTGATATCGGTGAACGCCACGATGATGTAGACCAGCGCGATCCAGATGAAGGCCAGGAAGAGCATGTACGACCGGTGCGTCATGTGGTCGCGGACGACTTCGGCGATGGAGCGGGCTCGGTGACGGATGGAGGCCACCAGCGCCGCCATGTCGTGTACGCCGCCGACGAACACGGCGCCGATGAGGATCCAGAGCAGGGCCGGCGCCCAACCGAACATGACTCCCGCGAGGATCGGCCCGACGATGGGCCCGGCGGCGGCGATGGCGGAGAAGTGCTGACTGAGCAGGAAGCGGGGCTCAATCGGCAGGTAGTCGTTGTCGTCACGTAGTTCGACCGCTGGCGTCTGCCGCGTCGGATCCAACTCGAACAGGCGCGTCAGCAGCTTGCCGTAGACATGGTACGCCGCGGCCAACACGACGCTCGACATCAGGACGACCGCGATCATACTCATGTGCCACTCCCACGACTTCCCTGTGGGCACGCATTATGGCACAATCCGCGCAGCGCGTGTACCCGGACTGGCCGACTGGTGCGCCGAGGCCGTGGGCGCGTGATGGAGAGGTGTGGCCCATGAAGAAGCTGATGCCGTTGCTCTGCTGCGGCCTGTTCGTGGCAGCGGCGGCGGCCGCCGCCTGGCAGGTCAAGACCATCATCGGCCCCGAGGCCGCGGGCGACACGCCCTTCGACCAGATCTTCGGGGTGGTGCGCGGGCCCGACGGCTGCCTGTACTTCTGCGAGCTGGGCGGCGACGTCATCCGCAAGATCGACGCCGACGGCAAAGTCAGCATCGTCGCCGGTGGCCACGGCAAGCTCAGCCAGCCGCACGAGGTCCGGTTCGGCCGTGACGGTGAGCTGTACGTCGCCGACACGGGCCACCATCGCGTCTGCCGCGTGAACGTGAAGACCGGCGCCATAACGGTCATCGCCGGCATCGGCCAGTCGGGCTTCAGCGGCGACGGTGGCCCGGCCACGAGCGCCGCCTTCGCGCTGCCCATCAGCATCCAGTTCGATCCCGCCGGCGACCTGTTCGTCTGCGACATCGGCAACCGCCGCGTGCGCCGTATCGACCACCAGACGGGCCTCATCTCGACCTTCGCCGGGACCGGTGAGCGCGGGCGCACGCCCGATGGCGCGCCATATGCGACCAGCCCGCTGAACGGGCCGCGCTCCATCGACTTCGACGCGGCGGGCAACGGCTGGGTCGTCCTGCGCGAGGGCAACCAGTTGCTCAAACTCGACCGGGCCAAGCAGACGGTGCACTTGATTGCCGGCACCGGCAAGTCCGGCTACTCCGGCGACGGCGGCCCGGCCAAGCTGGCCACCTTGAGCGGCCCGAAGGGCCTGGTGGTCACGCCCGACGCCCGCCTGATCTACCTGGCCGACACCGAGAGCAGCACGATCCGCGTCATCGACCTGGCCGCCGGCAGCATCAACCTGGTCTGCGGCGCCGGCAAGAAGGGCGCCAAGTTCGACGCCGACGCCACGCGGTGCCAACTCGCCCGCCCGCACGCGCTGTTCCTCGAAGCCGACGGCTCGCTGATCGTGGCGGACAGCTACAACAACCGCGTCCTGGCCCTGCGGCGGTAACCCGCTACGCGGTGGGGCCGGCGCCTGGCGCCGGCCCGCGACGCACCGCCGCAGGCTGCCGGCCAGCGCTAAGCAGCCGCTCGGAGATCCTGTCCGGTAGGGGCGGGGCCTGGTGCCCGCCCTGTCACTGCCCGGTAGGCGCTTGGTGGCCCGCAGCCGGGCGACCCAAGGGTCGCCCCTACGGGACAACGTCACCGGCACGCTGCCTAGAAGTCGAACTGGTCCACGTTCTGCTGGTTGAACACGAACGGCTTGCCCAGTAGCACCTCGCTGCCGCTGATCTCGATGTTGCCCAGCGAGCCGGCGGCGAACGCCTTGGCGCCCGGTTTGAGCGTGCCGTCCACCAGCGCCTTGGCGGCCTGGACCGTCAGATAGCCCAGGTCCCAGGTCTTCCACAGGACGATGCAGTCGATGACGCCGCTGTGAATGTACGGCTTGCACATGTTGGGCAATGACAGCCCGACCACCTTGACGTCGTCGCGCCCGGCCTGCTTCACCGCTTCGGCCGCGCCCGGCACCGCCGGCGCCGAGATGGCCATGACCAGCTTGACCTCGGGATACGCCTTGAGCACGTTCTTGGTCTCGTCCATGGCCCGGTCGAGCAGGTCCTCGCCCGGCTTGATGACCGCCAGTTCGAGACCGGGGTACTTCTCCAGCCGCCGCTTGATGTGCTTGATCCACTCGTTCTGGTTGGCGGCGGTCAAGGTCGAGGTGATGATGGCGAACTGGCCCTTGCCGCCCAGCACGCGCGCCGCTTCGTCGGTGAGCGTGAAACCGATGCCTTCGGGCGTGGCCTGGTTGATCAGCACGTCACGCGCGTCCTCCTTGGCGTCGGCGTCCCAGGTGACCACCTTGATGCCTTTGGCGCGCGCCTTGCGCAGCACGGTCGAGATGGCCTCGGGGTTCTGCACGCTGACCGCCACGGCGTCGACGCCTTTGGTGATCCAGGCTTCGACCACTTCGTTCTGCTTCGCCGCGTCGGTCTCGGTCGGGCCGTCCCACAGCAATTCGACGCCCAGTTCCTGAGCCGCCTTCTCGGCGCCCTCGCGGCAGGACACGAAGTAGGGGTCGCCCTTGCTCTTCGGCATCATGGCCACCACCGGGCGCTTACCGGGCGCGGCGGCCGGCGCCGAGGCCGGTGCCGCCTGCGGGGCCACCGTGGCCGCCGGCGTGACCCGGCCGGACAGCCGGCTGACCAGCGACCAGTTGCTGCCTGCCACCAGCGCGGCGCAGGCCACCATGGTGGCGCAGAGCGCGGCCACTTGCGAATTCTTCATTTCCATCTCCACCGCCGCCTCGGACACCGGTCCGGCCGGCGCCGACAGCCAGCGTTGCGCCCCGATCGCGCCCAGCAACAGCAAGCCCACCAGAATGCCCGACAACTCCGCGGGCAGACCCGACAGCCGCAAGCCGTTCTCGAGCACCGTGATGCTCAGCAGGCCGAGGAACGTGCCCAGAACGGTGCCACGCCCGCCCTCAATCGAGGTGCCGCCCAGCACGGCCGCGGTGATCGCCAGCAACTCGTAGCCCTGACCCGCGTCGGCCTTGGCCTGGCCCAGTCGAGCCACGTAGACGAGCGTGGCCAGGGCGGTGACCAGGCCGCAGAGCACGTACACCAGCGCCACGTTGCGCGCCGTCGGCACACCGGCATGACGGGCCGCACCGGGTGAGTGCCCAATGGCGAACAAGGTGCGGCCGAACGCGGTGCGGTGCAGCAGCACCGCATAGGCGGCCACCACCAGCGCGAACAGCGGCAACTGCGCCGGTACCACGCCGCCGACGTAGCCCTGCCCCAGCCACAGGAAGCGCGGCGGCAGGTCGGTGTAGTTGGCAATGGCACCGGTGGCGCCTTCGGCCAGGCCGCGGTAGAGCGACCAGGTAGCCAGCGTGACGATCAGCGGTGGCACCCGCAGGCGCGTGATCAGCCAACCGTTGAGGCCGCCGGCCAGCGCGCCGACGGCCAAGGTCACCAGCGCCGCGAGGTGCCACGGCCAGTGGCAGGCCACGCACAGCCAGCCGAACACCACGGCCGACAGGCCCATGAGTGAGCCGACCGACAGGTCGATCCCGCCGGTGACGATCACCGCGGTCAGCGCCACGGCCAGCAGGCCGACCTCGACGCCGAGCCGTACCACCTCGAACGCGTTGGTGCGACTGAGGAAGCGGTCGCCCAGCAGCCCGAAGACAGCCACCTCGACGGCGAGCAAGACCAGCAGCACACCTTCACCGTTGGCCAGCCACCGTCGGCTGGGGCGCCGGGCGTCACTCATCGCGGCCGGCCTCCTTGCGGCCCGAGACCGCGTCGAGCGCCACGGCCGCCAGGATCAGGGCGCCTTGCAGCGCTCGCTCCCAGGCCGGATTGACGTGCAGGAAAGTCAGCACCGTGCCGACGGTGCCCAGCAAGGCTACACCGGCCAGCGTGCCCCACAAGCCGCCGCGCCCGCCCAGCACCGAGGTGCCGCCGACCACCACCGCGGCGATGACGCGCATCTCCAGGCCCAGCCCGGCGTTCGGCTGCACCGCCTGGAACCGCGTGGCATTCAGCACCGCCGCCAGCCCGCCGAGCGCGCCCAGCACCACGAAGGCCCCGGTCACCACGCGGCCGGGCGGCAGGCCGACCAGGCGTGCGGACTCGGGATCGCTGCCCACGGCGTAGAGCGCGCGGCCCGCGGCGACCTGGGCCAGTGCCCACACCGCCAGCGCGAAGACCAACGTGGTCAGCAGCAGCAGCACCGCGGTACCGCCAGCCTGGCCGAGACCGAGCCACTGGAAGCCGGCCGGCAGATCGCGCACCCAGGCGCCCTCGGTGGACCAGCGAATGGCCGCGCGCCAGCCGACCATCGTGGCCAGCGTGACGATGATGGACGGGATACGGCAGACGGTCACCAGCCAGCCGTTCAGCCCGCCGAGCAGCGCGCCGCACGCCGGCCCGACCAGCAGCAGCAGCGGCGTCGGCAGACCAGCCTTGGCCAGCCAGCCGCAGACCAGCGCGATCAGCGCCAGTTGCGAGCCGATAGAGATGTCGATCTCGCGGGTCAGCAGGACCATGGTCATGCCGATGGCCGGCAGCAGGATGATGGCGTTGCTGACCAGCAGATCGCGCGCGTTGCCGACACTGTAGAACGCCGGTGCAACCACGGCGACCAGCACCAGCAGCGCTGCGAAAGCGGCCACCACCGACAGCTCACGACGGTAGCGGGCCAGCGAGGCGGCGCTCATGCGGCCACCTCCTGGCCGAACGCCAAGGCCAGCACGCGCTCGGGCGTCGCTACGGCGCGGTCCAGCAGGGCCGCCGGGCGGCCGCCGCGCATGACCAGCACGCGGTCGGCCAGACCGAGCACCTCCGCCATCTCCGACGACACCACAATCAGCGCGCAGCCGGCTTCGGCCAGTTGCGAAAGCAACTGATGGATCTCGGCCTTGGCACCGACATCGACGCCCTGGGTCGGCTCATCGACCAGGATCACCTGCGGCCCGGTGACCAGCCCGCGCGCCAACGCCACCTTCTGCTGGTTGCCACCGGACAGGTTGCCCACCGGCGCGTCGAGCGACGGCGTCTTGACCGCCAGGCGCGCAGCCAGCTCCGCGGTGGCCTCGTGTTCGGCGGCGCGGTTCAGCAGGCCATGGCGACGCAGGTGGGCCAGGTGCGCGAGGGTGGTGTTCTCGATGACCGACATGGCGCCGATGACGCCGTGGCGGCGCCGGTCTTCGGGCACCATGGCGAAGCCCAAGGCCATCGCCCCAGCCACGGAGTCGACCGCCACTGGCCGCCCGCGCCAGACGATCTGGCCGCTGGTGGCCGGGGTCAGGCCGAACAGGGCCCGCACCAGCTCGCTGCGGCCCGAGCCGACGAGCCCGGCCAGACCGAGGATCTCGCCGGCGCGGAGGTCGAAGCTGACGCCCGCCAGCCCGGCGGGCTCGCAAGCCAGGTCGCGCACGCTCAGCAGCACGTCGCCCAGGGCGGTCTGCCGCGCCGGGTACTCGCTGCCCAGATCGCGGCCGACCATGAGGCGGATCAGCTCGCCGGTGTCCAGCTCGGCCCACGGCCGGGTGGCCACGCTGCGGCCGTCGCGGAGCACCGTGACCCGGTCAGCCAGAACCGGCAGCTCCTCAAGGCGGTGGGTGATGTAGATCACGCCGGCGCCGCGCTCGCGGAGCGTTCGGACCACCTCGTGCAGCCGCGCCACCTCTGGGCTGGGCAGGCAGGCCGTCGGCTCGTCGAGGATGAACACGCGCGCCTCGGCGCTGATGGCGCGCGCCAGCGCCACCAGGTGCCGCTGAGCCACGGACAACTCGGCCACCGGCGCGTCCACCGGCAGGTCGGCGCCCAGAACCTGCAACACCTCGACGGCGCGTCGCCGGCGCTCACGGTGGTCCACCCGACGCCACAGCCGCGGCGGTTCGAGGCCGAGGGCCAGGTTCTCCGCCACCGACAGGGCGCCGAACAGGGCCGGGTGCTGGTGGATGACCGCGATGCCTTGCTGCTGCGCCAGAGCCGGGTCCAAGGCGCGATAGGTGGCGTCGCCCACCTCGATGTGGCCGGAATCGGGTTCGGCGGCCCCGCAGAGCAGCCGGATGAGCGTCGACTTGCCCGCGCCGTTCTCGCCGACGAGCGCGTGGACTTCGCCGGCGCGCAGGTCGAAATCGACGCCGGCCAGCGCCTGGACGCCGGGATAGCCTTTGGTCAGCCCCACCGCCCGCAACAGCTCCATCGGCGGCCATTCTCCCGAGTGGTGTACAGGTAGCCCAGTTTGCCCTCGCCGTCAACCGCGCCCGGCGCCGCCGACCTCGCCGAGTCGCCCACCGCGTAACGGCCCGCTAACGGTACACTAATACCGAACTGGTTGGCTATACCTGGGCTCGCGAGCACGGGCAAGGGAGACGAGCCGATGGCGCGCTACCAGGTGCTGGTGGTTGAGGACGAAGAGGACATCCTGGAGCTGATCCGCTACAACCTCGCCAAGGAAGGCTATGCGGTCGAGGGCGTGATGTCGGGCGAGGAGGCGCTGAGCATCGCGCGGGTGCGCCCGCCGGATCTGGTGCTGCTCGACCTGATGCTGCCCGGCATCGACGGTCTGGAGGTCTGCCGCATCCTCAAGCGCGACCCGCAGACCAACGGCATCCCGGTGATCATGATCACCGCGCGCGGCGAGGAGCTGGATGTGGTCACCGGCCTCGAGGTGGGCGCCGACGACTACCTCACCAAGCCGTTCAGCCAGCGCGTCCTGGCCGCCCGCGTGCGCACGGTGCTGCGGCGCGCCAAGGCCGTGCTGGTCGACGAGACCGCCGCCATCCGGTTCGACGACCTGCTGATCGAGCCGGGCCGCCATGAGGTGCTGGTCGCGGGGCAAGTGGTCGAACTCACCTACACCGAGTTCCGCGTCCTGCACCTCCTGGCGCGACGGCCCGGCTGGGTGTTCACCCGCTCCCAGATCGTCGAGACCGTCCGCGGCGAGGACTACCCCGTGACCGACCGCTCGGTCGATGTCCATATGGTGGCCTTGCGGCGCAAACTCGGTCCGGCCGGCGACCGGCTGGAAACCGTCCGCGGGGTCGGCTACCGCTTCAGGGACTGAGCCTATGCGCCCCCAACGACTGGTCTGGCAACTGCTACCGAGCTACCTGGTGGTGGCCCTGATCCCGCTGGTGGCGGCGCTGTTCTACTCCAGCGCCGTGGTGCTCCGCTTCTACGAAGAGCACGCCGCGCCCGATGTGGAAGCCCGGTTGCACAGCCTGCAGGCGCCGCTGCTGGCGGCGCTGCGGCAGCCGGCCGAACTGGCGGCGCGGTGCCGCCAGTACAGCGCCCACGAATCGCTCCGCCTGACGGTGGTCGGTCCGGCCGGGCAGGTGCTGGCCGAATCGGACACCGATCCCGAGCACATGGGCAACCACGCCGACCGGCCCGAAGTGGCGGCGGCGCTGCAAGGACGCACCGGCTGGCAGGTCCGCCGCAGTCACACGCTGGGCGTCGACCTGCTCTATGTGGCGGTGCCCCTGCTCGACCGTGGCCAGGTGCTCGCCGTCCTCCGCGCCGCCAAGCCGATGGCGCCGTTGACCTTGTCGCTGCGCAGCGTCCGCTGGCGGTTCGCCGGCTTCGCGCTGCTGATGGGTGCGGTGGCGCTGCTCTGCGGCGTGGTGCTGGCCCGCCGCCTGACCGGGCCGCTGGAGGCCATGCGGGCCATGGCCGAAGCGTTCTCGCGCGGCGACTTCGCGCACCGCGTACCGCCGGCCGAGAGCGCCGAGCTGTCGGCGCTGGCCGGCGCTCTCAACGACATGGCCGCGCAGCTCGACGAGCGCATGAGCACCGTCATCGCGCAGCGCAACGAACTGGAAGCGGTGCTGACCAGCATGGTCGAAGGGGTCATCGCGGTCGACGCCGGCGAGCGCCTGCTGCGCGTCAATCGCGCCGCCGCGCAGTGGTTCGGGCTCGACCCGGCGGCCGTGCCCGGCCGCACCATCTACGAAGCCATCCGCAACGTCGAGTTGCAGCGCTTCGTCCGCCGCATCCTGGCCAGCGGCGAGCCGGTCGATGGCGAGATCACCGTCCACGGCACCGACGACGTACACCTGACCGCCACCGGCACCCGCCTGCGGAACCGCGCCGACGAGGTCATGGGCGTGCTCATCGTGCTCAACGACGAGACCCGCCTGCGCCGCCTCGAAAGCGTGCGGCGCGACTTCGTCGCCAACGTCTCCCACGAACTGAAGACGCCGGTCACCTCCATCAAGGGCTTCGCCGAGACACTCCTGGACGGCACCGAGCACGCCCCCGAGGACCGCGACCGCTTCCTCGGCATCATCCTGCGCCAGTCAGAACGGCTGCACGCCATCATCGAGGACCTGCTGACGCTGTCCCGCATCGAGCGCGACGCCGAGCGGCAGGAGATCCAGTTGGACGAGACGCCCATTGACCAGGTGCTCCAATCGGCCGTGCAATCCTGCGAGCTGGCCGCCGCCGAGAAGGGCATCGCGGTCCGGCTCCAGGCGACGCCGCTCACTTGGCTGGCCAACGCCGCGCTGCTCGAGGAGGCCGTGGTCAACCTGCTCGACAACGCCATCAAGTACAGTCCGACCGGGGCCACCGTCGAGGTGGCGACCGAGGAGGGCGAGCACGCCCTGAGCCTGGTGGTGCGCGACCACGGCGCCGGCATCGCGCCGGAGCACCTGGCACGGCTGTTCGAGCGGTTCTACCGCGTGGACAAGGCCCGCAGCCGGAAACTCGGCGGCACCGGCCTGGGCCTGGCCATCGTCAAGCACATTGTCGCCGCGCACGGCGGGCGGGTCGAGGTGACGAGCGTCGTCGGTCAGGGCAGCACCTTCACCATTCTGCTGCCGCGCGCGTGACCCGCGGCAGGAGCGCGCGTGGCGGGCGTCGAACTGCCGGTCGGAGATCCGCCATGCACCGTGCACTCCGGCAGCCCGCTGGCTGGTTGCTCGTGGTCGGCCTGTTGTCGGTCTGGCCCACCCAGGGCGAAGTCGTCCTGCGCGCCCTCGACGCCGAACTGAAGCGCGGACCGAACCTGCTGACGAATTCCGGTTTTGAGCAGGCCGAAGGCGGCTTGCCCAACGGCTGGGCGCCGCAGTTGGCCAAGAGCGCGCAACTCGACCGCACTGGTGCTCACGGCGGGCAGTCGTGCCTGCGCCTCGACAAGCCCGACAGCGGCACGCGCTACTGGTTCAGCCAGACGGTGCAGTTCAAGGAGCCGTTGGCCGCACCACTGGCCGTCAGCGGCTGGTGCCGGACGCAGGACGTGTCGGGCACCAACAGCGCCGACCTGTCGGTCTGGGTCGACCTGCAATATGTCGACGGCACGCCGCTCTACGGGCAGCGCGCGCTCTTCGACGTGGGCACGCACGACTGGCAGTACCGTGAACTGGTCTTCGCGGTGGCCAAGCCGGTCAAGCTGGCCACGGTACACGTGCTCTTCCGCGGCAGCTACACCGGCCGGGCCTGGTTCGACGATATCGCCTTGCAGCCGATCGAGGCGCCCGGCGGCGGCATGTTCGACGGCGGCGCGGTGGCCACCGCGCCGGGCGCCAGGCCGAGTCCGCGCGACGGCGCCACGGTGCTGGCGACCACCGATGGCCTGCAACTGGCCGTCGGCGCCAATGGCGGTCTGGCCGACCTGAGCGTCGATCAGGCCAGCCTGGCCGGCACCGTGCCGGGCGGCTTCTGGGTGCGCGACATGGCCGCCAAGGGTCCGTGGCTGCGCTTCACCGGGGCCACCCGTCGCGATGGTGACGCGGTGGTGGTCACCGGGCGCGAGGAGAGCGCCGGACTGGCGTTGGAGGCCCGCCTCGAGCCGCGAGGCAACCGGCTCGACGGTCAGGCCACCGTGCGCGACACCGCCGGGCGCGACCGCGCCGTGACGCTCTGCTTCGTGGTGCCGGTGGCCAACGCCGGCTGGCGCTGGCAGGACGACATCGTCCGTAGCATGCCGGTGGTCGCCGGCGCCGAGTACCGCAATGCGCAGTCCTGGCCCGCGGCCGGCGCCTCCTCGGCCTATCCGCTGGCCTCCATCACCAACGACCGCTGCGGGCTGTCGCTGGCGGTGCCGATGGACTGCCCACGGGTCGCTCGGATGGTCTACAACGCCTCGTACGGCGCCTACTACCTGGCCTGTGACTTCGGCCTGGCCGCCGAACCGGTCAAGTACCCGCGGAGCGCCGACATGCGCTTCAGCCTGTACCGGCACGCGCCCGAATGGGGCTTCCGCGCCGCGGTGCAAGGCTATCAGGAGCGCTTCCCGCAGTACTTCACCCAGCGCCTGAAGCGCGGCGGCATCTGGATGGCGTTCGCCGACATCTCCAAGGTCACCGACTGGCAGGACTTCGGCTTCGCCTACGACGAGCTGGGCGGCAAGTACGCCGCGTTCGACGACCAACACGACATCGCCAGCTTCACCTACGTGGAGCCGATGACCTACTGGCTGTCGATGGCCAAGCAGTACGCCCGGACCTATGACGGCGCCATGCAGGCGCTGTCCGACAACGAGCGCTCGGGCAAGGCCGACCTGGTCCGCTGGGCCCAGGTGACGCGGCGCAGCGGCGTGTTCACTCGGGCCGGGCGCTTCGACCTGTCCATCGAGAACCAGTCCTGGTGCGACGGCGCGGTGTTCACCCTCAACCCCGATCCGAACCTGCCCGAAGACGCCGCCTGCCCACAGAACAAGGCGCACCTGGGCTACTCGAAGGCCTGGGCCGACCGCAACCTGCTGCAGAAGACCGGCGGCTGTATCGACGGCATGTACTTGGACTCGATGCCGAACTGGGGCGAGGTGCGCAACTGGCGGCGCGAGCACTGGCGGACCGTGGAGGTGCCGTTGACCTTCGACGCCGAGACCCGCGAGCCGGTGCTCTTGCAGATCTTCTCCACCTGGCAGTTCAGCAAGTGGGTCGCCGATGACGTTCACGCACGCGGCGGTGTCATGCACGGCAACGGTGGCGCGCTGTGGCCCTACTTCCCCGCCCTGCTCGACGTCACGGGGCAGGAATCGCGCGGGCCGCTGTCCGACGAGGCCATGGTCCGGGCCCGCACCTTGCTGGGCAACAAGCCCTACTCGCCGCTGCTCAACACCCGCTTCGACGGTCTCGGCGCCGAGGTGGTCGAGGACTACTTCAACCGCAGCCTGCTCTACGGCATCTTCCCGAGCTTCTTCGACGGCTGCTACCAGAAGGACGGCGCCTGGGTCCACGTCCACTACTTCAAGGAGCCGGCGTTCTACAACCGCGACCGGCACCTGTTCAAGCGGTACATCCCGATCCTGCGCGCCATGTTCGACGCCGGCTGGAAGCCAGTCACCTACGCCAGGACCGAGCCGACCGCGGTGCGCGTGGAACGGTATGGCCCCGCCGCCGACGGCGCGGTCTACCTGGCCGTGTTCAACCCGACCAAGGCCCCGGTCGACACCGTCGTCCGGGCCGACGCGGCCCGCCTCGGCTTGGCCGCCGAGCGGTGCGCGGCCCGACTGATGGTGGCCGACCGCGACCTGCCGGTCCGGGCGCAGGGCGCCCAGGCCGCAGTCACGGTGTCGCTGGGGGCCAACAAGAGCGAGGTGGTGAAGCTGGTGGCGGCCAGGCGTTAGCGCTCGCGCACCTGGCCCATGGACTGCTCGATGGCCTCGCGCATGGCCACCGGCAGGCGCAGCACTTTGCCGGTGCTGGCATCCAGGGCCGCGAAGGTGGTGCTGCCGGTGACGTATAGCTCGGGCTGACCGTTGGCGCGCACCTCGTAGCCGAGGGTGGCGCGGGCCGGGCCGAGCTTCGTCGGGAAGACCTCGATCTCCAGCACGTCACCATAGCGGGCCGAGCGGTGGTAGGCCAGCGAGCACTCGCTGATGGCGAACACGATGCCTTGCTCGCTGTGCAGGCGACCGATGTCGAGACCGGCCGAATAGAGCGCTTCGGTGCGCGCGGCCTCAAACCAGCGCAGGTAGTTGCCGTGGTAGACCACGCCCGCCAAGTCGGTATCGGCGTAGATGACGCGGTGGCGGTACATCAGTTGCCGTTGAGCAGGCCCCACTGCGAGCGGAAGGCCTGGTAGGCCGCGCGGCAGACTTCGGCCGGGTCACCATCGGTGCGGGGGATATCGACCACCAGCGGGCCCTGGTAGCGGGCACTGTCGAGAATCTCGCGCGCTTCGTCGAAGTCGACCTCGCCCTCGCCGGGCAGCAGATGCCGGTGGGCGCCGCCGGCGGCATCGGAGACGTGGACGTGGACCAGACGCTCGCCGAGTTGGAAGACGGCCCAGGACAGGTCGTCGGAGGTCAAGCTGGCGTGCGCGATGTCGATGTTCGCGCCGACCCGCGGATGGTTGCAGGCGCGGATCATCTTGACCAGGTCTTCGCTGGAGCGCACCACCAGACCGGGCTGCGGCTCCACCGCCAAGGTGCAGCCTTGCGGCGCGCAGAGGTCGGCCAGTTCGCAGTAGAGGCTGACCGCCTCGTCCCACTGCGCCCGCAACCGCGCCGGGTCCTCACGGCGACTGGCCACCACGAACACCCTGGCGCCCAGATCGCCCAGCCGCGCGATGGCCGCGTACGTCCGCTGTCGGCGGTCCTCGAGCTGATCCTGGATGCCGTGGTAACTGACCGCCGCCAAGGTGAGGTGGTACTCACTGAGGCGCTGACCCAGTTCAGCAACCCGACCGGCCGTGAGATTGAGGGGGTTGAGATCGGGGTGCTCGAGGCACAGCTCGACGGCGTCGTAGCCGGCTTCGGCGATCGCGGCGAGGGCTTCCTCAATCGGACGATCCGAGAACGCAACGGTACGATATCCGATCATCAGAACGGGATCCTTAAGGGCGCTACCCGACGCGCGGACGACTGCCGCCAGTATAGGAGCAAACCCCTAACTGTCAACCGAACCAGGCACCGCGGACAGGCCGCCACACCTGCGGTAGACTGCCCCTTGGAGGTGGTCGACGTCATGCTGTTGGGCGCCCATCGCGCCACCGTCGGTGGACGGCACCTGGCGCTGGTCAGCGGGGCCGCGATCGGCTGCCGCGCCGTGCAGATCTTCACCTCGTCACCGCGCCAGTGGGCGCCACAACCGATCACCGATGGCGACCTCGCGGCCTGGTTCGCGGCCCGGCGGCAGACGCGCCTCCAGACGGTCGTGGCTCACGACTCGTACCTGATCAACCTGGCCGCCACCGACCCCGAGGTGCGCCGCAAGTCGCTCGCGGCGTTCGCCGCCGAGTTGGCCCGGTGCGAGCTGCTCGACATCCCCTACCTGGTCACTCATCCCGGCGCTCACGTCGGCGCCGGCGAAGCGGCCGGCCTGGAGTCGTTCGCCGCCGCGCTCCGGGCCATCTACGACGCCGGCGACTACCGGACGGTGACGCTGCTGGAGACCACCGCCGGCCAGGGCACCAGCCTCGGCTGGCATCCGGAGCAGTTGGCCTGGCTGCTCGAACGCCTGGACCTGGGCGACCGCGTGGCCGCCTGCGCCGACACCTGTCACCTGTTCGCCGCCGGTTTCGATCTGCGTGACGACGCGGCCTACGACGCGACCATGGCCGTCCTGGACTCGACGGTTGGGCTGAGCCGCTTGAAGGTCTGGCACCTGAACGACTCGAAAGGAGCACTCGGCAGCCGGCTCGATCGCCACGAACAGATCGGCGAGGGCCAGATTGGCGACCGCGGGTTCCAGCGACTGGTCTGCGACCGGCGGTTCGAGCACGTGCCACTGCTGCTGGAGACGCCCGACCTGGGCCGGCACGCCGACGGTCTGCGCCGCTTGCGCCGGCTACGCCGGAGCGGGTTGCGTGAACCGCGTGAGGAGAGCCGATGAGCGAGGTCTGCCTGAGCCCCGACGTTGCCGCGGTGGCCGAGACTGTCGTGGCCATCCGCCGCGACCTGCACCAGCACCCGGAGCTGGCCTTCGAGGAGCACCGCACCGCCGGCGTGGTGGCCGACCGGCTCCGCGCGCTGGGCCTGGCGCCGCAGACGGGCGTGGCCGGCACCGGCGTGGTGGCCGTGATCGACGGCGGCGCCGGCGACGGCCCGACCGTGCTGTTGCGCGCCGACATGGACGCGCTGCCGGTGGACGAAGCCAACGACGTGCCCTACCGCTCGCAGGTGCCCGGTCGGATGCACGCCTGCGGCCACGACGGGCACACCGCCATCCTGCTGGGCGTTGCCGAGGTCCTGTGCGGCCGCCGTGACCGCCTCGCCGGGCGCGTGAAGCTGATCTTCCAGCCGGCCGAGGAGTCGCCCGGTGGCGCTGAGCCGATGATCGCCGCCGGCGTGCTGGCCGAGCCGCCGGTCGACCTGGCGTTCGGGCTCCACCTCTGGGCCTCGCTGCCCACCGGCGCGATCGGCGTCGGCGCCGGACCGCAGATGGCCAGCAGCGACATGTTCACCGTGACCATCCACGGGCACGGCGGCCACGCGGCGATGCCGTCGGAGTGCGTCGATCCGGTGGTGGTGGCCGCGCACCTGGTCACCGCGCTGCAGACCATCGTCAGCCGCAGCGTGCCGCCGCTGTCAACGGCCGTGGTGACGGTGGCGCAACTCCATGCCGGGCACACCTTCAACGTGATACCCGACAGCGCCACCCTCAACGGCACCGTGCGGACCTTCGACGAGGCGGTGCGCGCGCGGGTCGCCGAGCGTTTCGCCGAGTTGGTGGCGGGCGTCTGCGCGGCGTTCGGCGCCACCGGTGAGATCGACTGGACGCCGAGCTACCCGGTGCTGGTCAACGACGGCGCGATGGCCGAACTGGTGCGGGCGGCCGCGCGTGAGGTGGTTGGTGACGATCAGGTGCGCGAGGCCACGCCGAGCCTGGGCGCGGAAGACTTCGCGTACTTCCTGCGGCAGGTGCCGGGCTGCTACTTCCAGGTGGGCCTGGCCAACGCGGCCAAAGGCACCGGCGCGCCGCACCACAACCCGCGGTTCGACCTGGATGAGGAGGCACTGCCCATCGCCGTCGAGGTGCTGGTGCGCGTCACCGAACGAGCGCTGGCCAACCGGTGATCGACGAGGGCACGGCGGTACCAAAGACGCGGCGCCGGTCACCTGCGCGCGTCACCCTTGGCGGGTGAGGTGCAGGCCCGGCGCCGGGAGTCGGCAAAATCAGGCGCGTCCGCGCGATGAGCCCGTGGACGAAGAAGACGAGCTGCTCGAATCGGACTGCTTGCGCGACTTCTTGGCGGCCTTCTTGCGCTTCTTGGCCCGCGATTCCTCGATGGCGCGCTTGCGTGCATCGACTTCACCGTAGACCTCGTCGTCCACGCGGCGATCCAATTCGGCCAGCCGAGCCTTGTCGTACTGGCGCAATTTCTCGAGATCCAACGCCACAGCGTCGCTCCTTGTCATCCTGTGCGGAGGTTCATGCTACCAACGGATCGCGGCTCTGTCAACCGTTGAACACCCAGCCGAGGTCCACCGTCAGCACCTGTCCGGTGATGCCGCTGGCCGCATCCGAGCAGAGGAACACCACCGCCGCGGCGACCTCCGCCGGCTGCAGCAGGCGCTTGATGCTCTGCCGCTCGAGCAGCCACTCCTGAGTCGCCGGGTCGTCCAGCCACTGGCGCTGCCGCGGCGTGTCGGTCCAGCCCGGCGCCACGCAGTTGCAGCGCACCCCGTGCGGCCCGTTCTCGCGCGCCCAGACCCGCATGATCGCGATGTCGCCGCCCTTGGTGGCCGAGTAAGTGGCCATGTCCGGGTGACCGAGGTGGAAGGTCAATGAGGTCATGTTGACGATGGCGCCCCACTGCTGCCGGCGCATGTGCGGCACCGTCTCGCGCGCCAGCAGGATCGGCGCGATGAGATTGCTCCGTAACATGGCGTCGATGAACTCGCCCGTCACCTCGCAACTGTCGACGCGGGTGTCGACCGCCGCGTTGTTGATCAGGACGTCCACCCCGCCTTCGCGCTCGCTGATCTCGCGCACGAGCGCCACGATGGCGGACTCGCAGCGCAGGTCCACGTGCCGGTAGTGGCCGCCGACCGCCTGGGCCTGCCGCTCGCCGGCCGCGTCGTCCAGGTCGACCAGGTAGACCGTGGCGCCCTGCTCGGCGAGCAGGCGCGCCGTCTCGGCGCCGATGCCGTTCGCCGCGCCGGTGACCAGCGCGGTGCGACCCGCCAGACCCGGCAGCTTCCAGTCCATGGCGGTTACCCGTCCTGTGCGAAGGTGATGCGCGCGTCGCGCGGCAACGCCAGCCCAGCCTCGACCTCCACGGCTTTGACCACAGCCACGGGCACCAGGCAAGCCGCGTGCCCGCCCTGACAGACGAGTCCCGGACCGCCGCCAGGCCGCAGCAGCGCCATCGGATCGAGGGTCAGATCACCGCAGCCGGCTTGCTGCAGCAGGTTGCACTCCGTTTCGACCGTCACCCGCACCAGGCCGCCCGCGCCCATGTCGGCCGTCACCTGGGCGGCGAAGCCGCACACCCCCGGGTGTGCTTCCAGTTTGGTCACCACGTTGCTCCGACGTGCCCGGCGTGCCGCTCAGGCGCGGCCCCCGCCGGCCCGCTGCCGCAACGCCTCGTACAGGATAGCACCCGCCGCCACGGTCACGTTCAGCGAACTGGCGCCGCCGGACACCGGCAGGCTGACCCGTTCATCGGCCAGCGCCGTCAGCACCGGGCTCAGTCCCTGTGACTCGTTGCCCACGATCAGCACCAGGTTGCCGCGCAGGTCGGTGTCCCAGCAGGGCCGCGCTGCATGGGCCGACGTGGCGATCACGCGGCAGCCCCGCTGCTGCAGTAGCTCCAGGTCGGCCGCCAGGTCGGCGCTGAGGTACAGCGGCTGCCGCAGGATGCTCCCGGTACTGCTGCGCACGGCGCCGCGGCCGAACGGATCGGCGCTGTCGTCGCTGAAGGCGGCGGCCGCCGCACCGGCGGCCTCGGCGGTACGCACCAGCACGCCCACATTGCGCGGGTCCTGGATGCCTTCGGCCGCTAGTAGCAGACCCGTCGCCGGTAGCTTCGGCAGCAGTTGGCGCCGGACCACGCCGACGGCCGTAATCGACGTCTCGTAATGCGTGCCGATCAGCCGCGGCAGCAGTCGCGCGTCGAGTTCGTGCACCGGCAGACCGGCGGCCGCCACCTCGGCGGCCAGACCGTCGCCGCCGTCGGTGGCGAAAGCCTCAAGCAGTTGCCCGGCCGCCAGCGCTTGACGGACCAGACCGGCACCCTCGATCAGGTAGCGCCCAGCCGCGGCGCGGTGCAGAGCATGATGGAGTTGCAGGGCGGCCAGGAGAGCCGGATCGCGCGCCGACGTGATGCGGCTCATGTCAGGCTCTCCTGGTCCACCCCGATCACTTGCGGCCGCAGCAGTGCTTGTACTTGCGCCCGCTGCCGCACGGACACGGGTCGTTGCGGCCGACCTTGTCCACAGTGACCGGCGCGTTGGTCTGCGGCTGTCCGGCCGGTGCTCCGGCACCGGCAGCGCGCCGGCCCGAGCCGCCGCCGCTGGCGGCGGGCGGCGGAGCCGGCCCGCTGTGCGACGCGGTCAGTTCCTCGGCCTTCGAGGCCAGTTCCTGGATGTTGCGGAACTGGATCGCCATGCGGTAGCCCAGGTGCCCGTGGCTGTGCATCTCGACCAGTTCGTGCTCAGTGGTCTCGAACAGACCGCTGAGCACCATTTCGCGCACCCGGCCCAGCATGTTCTCGAACATGGTCCGGCCTTCCTTGCGGTAGGCCAGGAACGGGTCGGTCTGCGCGTAGCCGCGCAGGTTGATGCCCTCCTTGAGGTAGTCCATCGCCTCCAGGTGGTCGCACCAGTTGGTGTCGATGGCCTCGAGCATCAGCCGCCGCTCCCACTGGCGTGGCACGTCTTCCAGTTCCACCGCCTTGACGAAGGCGCGCGGATCGACCTGGAAGTCCTCGTCCAGGCGGACCTGCAGCAGCCAGCCGACCAAGTCCTCGTCGAGTTCGGCGCCCGACAGCAGGCCCACCGCGGGCCACTGCTGCTGCATGGCGGTCGCAATGGCGTCGAGGTCGGCGCCGCGGTGCCGCTCGACCAGTGCCGCGATGGCGCGAGTGTCCGCCGCCGCGTCGGCCAGCCCAGCGCGCAACAGCCGCTGCCCGATGACCTCGGACAGACCTTCGCGCGCCTGCTCTGACAACGTGTCTGCGTCGAACTCGGCCTCGCGCGGCCAGGCTTCGTGCAGCGCACGCACGAGGCGGTCGGCCGTGGCGTGCTCCTCGATGGCGGTCACCACGCTGTTGCGCAGTTGCTGTGCGCAGGTGGCTCGGAGAAACGCCGGACCGTCAGCGGCGAACGCCGCGTGCAGCACCGACACCGCTTGCGCGCGCAGGTCGCCGGCACCAAGAGTCACCAGCCGCGCCGCGTCGAGCTGGCCACCGATCGGCCAGTCCCGTTCCAGGGCCGCCACGAAGGACGGCACATCCCAGCGGTCGGAAGCGATCTCGGGGTTGCAGTGCTCGCGCTGGGCCTCGTCGACGGCATGGGCCAGTCGGCGGCGGACGTTCTCGTCATGGAACGCCTGCACCAGAGCCTCATCGTCGCCGTCCACACCGTCTCCGGCGACGTTCCGCGCCGCCTGACGCACGAACGAGGCACCGCCGGTCCAGGCCGCCTCGAGTAGGGCGTGCGACACCGCTTCAGCCACCTGCTCGTAGGTCAGGGCCGCCAACCGGGCGGCATCGATCTCGCCCACCGGCCACATCCCAGACAGATCGCCGGCCATACGCTCCAGACTGCAGGTGCGGTCGAGCGCCTCACTCAGCCGCCGCTCCAGCCACTGCTGCACCGCCTCCGTGCCGTACTCGGCGGTGATTCGCGGCTCGACCGCATCGGCCAGCGAGCGCAGCTCCGCGCGCACGACATCGTGAGTCAGCAGGGCCCGCAGCCCCTCGACGGTCGGCGCGGCCGACCCGGCCGGCCAGACCTCGGCCAGACCCGAGGTCAACTGCGCCAGGTCCCACGGCCGGTCGACCGCGCCGCCGCAGCGTGCGGCCAGGTCGCTCACCCGTGCCGTCAGGTGCTCGGCGACCATCTCGGCGACGTAGAGCGACTGGACCACCTCGGCCGGCAGGTTGTGCGCTGCCTGCCGCAGTGCCTCGCCCAGCTCGTCGCGCTCCAGGCCCTTGTAGCTGGTCGGGTGCAGCAGGTCGGCCTGGCCCCAGCGCCGGTTCAGCTCCTGCACCACCTGGGCCAGCACCCACGGCCCCGGCGTCGCCTGAGCCGGCCAGTAGCGGTCGAGGGCCTCGGCCACGGTCACCTGCGCCCAGCGCGCCGACGCCTGAGCGACGAAGCCGGCCGGATCGGCGGCGAAGGCACCTTGCAGCGCGTCGCGCAGGTGCTGGCGCAGCTCGGCGCCCTTGAGTGGCCGCAGGCGCTCCACCTCGAGTCGCCCGCGCACCGGCCAGGCGGCTTCGGACCGCTCGAGCAACGCCTGCGGGCCACGCTCCACGCGCAGCAGGTCATCGAGGAAGGCCGCCACGCGGCTTTCAATCGCGCGGGCCAGCGTCGCCTGGTCGCCGACCTGCGTCGACTTGGCGGCGGCGGTGGTCAGCCCTGCGGTGGCGCGTCGCAGCACGCCGGCCACGAACGCCGCCGGTTCCACCGCCCGCTGCACCGGCAAGCGCGCGGCAAGTCGGTCGGCCAACGCCGCGAGCTGCCAAGTCTCGGGTGCGCCGCCCGGACAGAACTCGTCCAGCTCCAGCTCGGCAGCGGCGGCGCGCACATGGTGATAGGCCAGGCGGCGCTGGAGCGCCCCGCCGGCGGTGCGCAGCAAGGCGCGTAACCGGTCCACCATGTCGCGCTGCGGCAGCGCCCGCAGCTCGTCGGCGGTCACCTCGCCCTCAGGCAACGGCCAGTGCCCGGCCAGCGCTTCGAGCAGATGATCGACGTTGTAGCGTTCGGCCAGCTTGTCCTGCACGCTGTCGACCAGGCGCAGGTTGACGGCGTCGTGCAGGAAGGCCGCGCCGGCCGCCTCGAGCACCGGTTGAGCCAGGTCGCGCACCGCCGCCTCCAGCCGCGCCGGCTGGTCCATCGCCGCCCGCACGCCGGCCAACTGCAACGGCTGGATCGCGTTGCCCAGCAGCCACTGCTCGTTCACCCGGTACGCCGCCTGGGGCAGGCTGTAGTGGGTCGCGCGCACTTGCTCAATCTGCTGACCGTACCGGTGCCGCGCCGTCCGCCGAATGAACGCCCGCTCCTCTTCGCCGTAGGCCCGCCGCGCCACGGCCAGCAGCTCGTCGTACAGGGCGGCCGGCGAGACGTCGGGCAGGCCCGCCGGATCGATCGGCTGGTGCAGCGGCCAGCGCTCTTCCAGAGCAGCCGCCAGGCCGGCCAGGTCCCAGCGGTTGCGCGGCGCGCCGGCCGGGCAGTACAGCTCGGTCTGCTCGTCGAGCACCTCGGCCATCAGGCGCAACACCAGCCGGCGATGGTACCGCCACTCTTCCCAGCGGCTGGCCTCCTCGAGCACCTCCTTGAGCCGGCGGGCAAGCTCGTTGTACGGCCAGCCCTTCAGCTTGGAGGCGCGCACGGCGTCCGGGCGGATGGGCCAGGCGGCGGAGACCTCGGCCGACACCTGTCGCACGTTGTAGTGCCGCTCGAAGGCCTCATCGACCGTCAGATGCGCGTGCTGCAGCACCGCCTCCAGCACGAACCGCTGCTCGAACTGTGGCTCGACCTCGGCCAGGTCACTGATCAGCACCTCGACGAGTTGCTCGGCGTCGACCTTGGCCAGGTCGTCGGCCCGGAGCGCCGGGCTCAAGTTCAGCTCGGCGTTCAGCCGCTCGCACAGCCGCTTCAGGCTCAGCCCGTCGGTCACCACACCACCGACGATGCGCCGGAACTGCGCCAGCTTCTCTTCCTCCTCGGCCAGCGTGTCCTCGGCGGTCTGCGTCAGCAGGGCCACCAGATCGGAGTTGCTGCCGAACTCGGGGTAGCTCTCGGGCACGAAGACGCCGGGCACCTCCAGTTGCTGGTTCAGCCGCGCGCAGACACCCGCCAGGCTGTAGTGCTCCGCCACGGCGGTGCCGATCAGCGCACGCAGGCGCAGGCGCGAGGTGGCCGTCACAAAGGCCTGGCCGCGCGAGCGGACCTCGGAGCGGGCGGTGCTGGCCATTTCGCCGCGCACCTGGCTGGCTTCGAGCCGCTCCAGCTCCGAGGCGTCGAGGTCGTCGCCAAACGCCCACTGCTCCTTCAGGCGCTCGACCAACCGGTTGAGGTCACCGAACGCCAGTTCCTCGTCTTCGTCGTTCGCCTCGGCGCCGGCCAGCGCCGCGGACAACTGCCGGTGCGCGGCCACCACATCCTGCGCCGCCACTTCCTCCACCGCCCGCAGCACCAGGCCGGTCTGCGCGTGCTCGCCGAACGTGGCGATCAGTGCTTCGGCGTCGTAGTCCACCGCGCCCGCATCGAACGACACCGAAGCCGGCAGCAACTCCCGGAGGCGCCGCGCCAGCTCGCCGGGGTCGGCGCCCGCCGCCGCCTCGGCCGCCAGCCAGCGCAGCCGGTGCCCGGCCGATTCGGCCAGGAAAGCCGCGCCCCGTTCGCCGACGGCCTGATCGACCAGCCGGTGCAGCCGCTCCTCAACCACCGCGTAGTTCAGGCTCTCGAACTGCCGCGCCTGCAGTCGCTCGCCCAGCGCCCAACGCGAGTCGATGGCCGCGATCAGCCGGTCGAGGTTGCAGGCGGCTGGCAGCGCATCGTCGATGGTGGCGGCCATCTGCCGCTTCAGCGTCTCCCGCGCGAAGGTCCACCCGCCCTCTTCGAGCGCCGTGAGCACCATGGTCTCCAGCCGCTCCTGGGCCTGGTCGTCACGCAGTTCGGCCAGCGTCTGCGCGTCGACGCGCAAGTTCCAGTACCGGTTCAGCTCGGCGGCGACGACGGCCGGCTCATGCCCGGCGGCCAGGTCCTCGGCGGCCTCGCCCGCCGCCTGCTGCAGGCGGTCACCCATGACCGTCAGCACAAACCGGCGCGGACCCGATTCCACGGCGTCGCGGGCGGTCTGGAAGAGCACTTCGGGCAGGCGGCTGTCGCTGACGCCCGCCAGCCGCGCGGGCAGGTGCTCGCTCAGCGGCCACAGCGCGTTCAGAACGCCACACACGGTGTTGCGGTCAGCCGCCTCCTGCAACGTGGCATGGATGCTCGCCTGCAACTCGAACTCGACCACCGCGCGGATGAAGTCGTTCTCCTTGTCGTCGTAGGCGCGGTCGGCCGCCGCGCGCAGCCGCTCCCCCAGCGCCTCGTGGCCCAGGCCCTGCAGGTCCTCAAAGGCCAGTTGGTCCTTCAGCGGGAACCGCTGGTTCAGCTCCTGCCACAGGCCCCGCAGGTCCCATTCGTTCGGCTCGGTATCGGCCGGCGCGTACTGGCCCAAGGCCTCATCGGCCATGGCGCCCATCATCGCCGACACCGTGACGCGCAGGTCCACGCCCTCCAGCACCCGCCGGCGCTCGGCGTAGATGTGCTGGCGCTGCACGTTCATCACGTCGTCGTAGCGCAGCGTGCTCTTGCGGATGTCGAAGTTGCGGCCCTCGACCTTGCGCTGCGCGTTGCTCATCGCGCGGGTGATCAGCTTCGCCTCGACCGGTTGCTCCTCCGGCCACTGGTTCATCAGCAGCCCCCAACGCTCCGGGCCGAACAGCCGCATCAGCTCGTCCTGCAGCGACACGTAGAACCGCGACGAGCCCGGGTCGCCCTGGCGGCCCGAACGCCCGCGCAACTGGTTGTCGATACGGCGGCTCTCATGCCGCTCCGTGCCCAGGATGTGCAGGCCGCCGGTACTCACCACGTCGCGCTGCTCCGAGCTCCAGGCGGCGCGGATCGCGGCGATCTCGTCGAGCACCGCCTTCGGCAGACCGCCCTCGTCCTCGGCCCGCCGGCCGGCGTCCAGCGGATCGCCCTTCAGCGCCTGGTTCATGAACAGCGTCGCCGCCAGGCTCTTCGGGTCGATGCCGCGGCGCTCCAGCAGCGCCTCGACATCCGGCTCGGGGTTGCCGCCGAGCACGATGTCGGTGCCGCGGCCGGCCATGTTGGTGGCGATGGTCACCGCGCCCAGGCGGCCGGCCTGCGCCACAATCTGCGCCTCGCGTTCGTGGTGCCGCGCGTTCAGCACCTCGTGCGGCACGCCGTGCGCCAGCACGTCACGCAGCGCGGTCTCGTCCTCCACATCCATGATCTGGAGCAACTGCGCCACGTTGGCGTCGCTGTCCACGGTCGGGTCGAGCCCGAGGCGCTGGAGGAAGCCGGCCACGTCGCGGGCTTTCAGTCGCTCCAGCGGCACAGTCGACTGCTCGCGCAACTCACGCAGCAGGGCCTTGTCGATCCGCTTCTCGTTCTCCATCAGGTGCCACTGCAACAGCAGCAACTGGAAGGTCAGCCGCATCGGCTCGGCCGCCAGCCGGGCCGAGACGCGCTCGGACGTCTGGACCGAACGCGTACCCACCAGCACCGGCTGGCGCCGGCAGAAGTACTGGGCGATCTCGCAACAGATGCCGCGGAACTTCCACTCCTCGGTCTTGTAGACCACGTCCTGATGCTCGGTCCGCCGCATCGGCTTGTTGGTCGGCACCACCACCACCGGCATGTCGTAGATGCCGACGAACTCCGGCTCCTCGGTCTTCGCCGTACCGGTCATGCCGGCCAGGCGGTTGTACATCAGGAAGAAGTTCTGATAGGTGACCGTGGCGATGGTCTGCTGCTCGTCCTGGATCGGCACACGCTCCTTGGCCTCGATGGCCTGGTGCAGCCCGTCGGACCAGCGCCGGCCCGGCTGCGGGCGGCCGGTGAACGAGTCGACGATGATCACCGAGTTCGGACCGTAGTCGCCGGGACCCACGATGTAGTCCACATCGCGCTTGTAGCAGAAGTTGGCCTTCAACGACGCACTGACCAGGTGCATGTCCTCGATGTGAGCGCTGTCGTTGAGGTTCTCGATGCCGAGGGCGATCTCGACCTTGCGCTGCCCGTCCTCGGTCAGCGTGGCGTTCTTCGCCTTCTCGTCGATGTACAGGTCGCCGGTCGACTCCTTGGTCTCCTCGTCATAGGTGCCCAGGATCAGCCGCTGCACCACCTCCTGCACCTTGCGGTACTTCTCCACCGGCTTGCCGCGACTGGCCGAGATGATCAACGGCACCATCGCCTCGTCGATCAGGATGCTGTCCACCTCGTCGATGATCGCGAAGTGCAGCTCGCGGATGACCAGGTGCTCGGGCCGCGAGGTGGACGAGTGGTCACGCAGGTAGTCGAAGCCGATCTCGTGGTTCGTGATGTAGGTGATGTCGCAACCGTAGGCGTACTGCCGTTCGGCGCGGTCGAGGTCGTGCTGAATGACGCCGACGGTGAGACCGAGGTAGCGATAGATCTTGCCCATCCACTCGGCATCGCGGCGGGCCAGGTAGTCGTTGACGGTGATGAGGTGCACCCCGCGCCCGGTCAGCGCGTTGAGCACCAGCGGCGCGGTCGCGGTGAGCGTCTTGCCTTCACCGGTCTTCATCTCGGCGATACGGCCCTCGTGCAGCACGATGCCACCGAGCAACTGCACGTCGAAGTGGCGCATGCTCAGCGTGCGCTTGGCCGCCTCACGCACCGCGGCGAAGACTTCGCAGAGGTGGGCGTCGAGCACGGCCTTCTCGGCGTCGACCACTTCCTTGCGGCGCTTCCGCACCGCGTCGCTGTCGACGGCCGGCGGCAGCTCGGCCTGCGCGTCCAGGGCGGCTTGTCGCGCGGCCTCCACGCGGCCGCGGATCTTGCGCAAGCGGTCGCACAGGTCCTGCTGCGAGAGCTTCTCGAACTCGGCTTCGAGCTGGTTGATGCGGGCGACCTG
>CAZHGD010000058.1:0-39989 GCA_964531735.1 uncultured Fimbriimonadaceae bacterium
GGCCCGCCCGGTTCACTTCACCTGCGTGGGTTCAGGCTACTTGTTGCCCTTGGCCAGACCGTTGCCGATCAGGTAGCTGTAGCTGTCCTTGACCGCCTGCATCATGTCCGTGGCGCAGGAGTCCAGCTCCACGATGACATACTGCGTGACGCTCTCATCGGCGGCGGCGATGATGGCCGGGAAGTCGAGCTTGCCCGCGCCGACCGCGGTCATCGGCTGCTTCGGCTCAATGTTGCCGTCCTTCAGGTGCAGCAGCTCGCAGTGCTTCTTCAGCCGCGCCACCGAGCCCGGCGCGTCACCGCAGCCGACTTCGGCCCAGTAGACGTCCAGTTCGCAGAAGGCGTCCGGCGCCTCGGCCAGCAGGACGTCCTGGGGGATCTGGCCCTCGACGGTCTCGAACTCCCAGTAGTGGTTGTGGAAGCCGAAGCGGACGCCCGACGGCTTGAGCAGTTCGGCGGCCTGCTGGAACTTGGCCGCGCAGTCCTTGACGCCCGCGAGGGTCTTCATCTGGTCCGGACCGAAGCCGGAGACCAGGCGCGGAATGCCCAGCGTCTGGCAGTCTTCGATGAGCTGCGCGGCGTTGTCGGCCGTCGGCAGCGGCATATGCGCGCTGCACACCTTCAGGCCGAGGTCATCGACGATGGCCTTGACCTCTTTGGGGCTCAGGTTGTGCAGACCGGCGAACTCGACCGCGACGTAGCCGATGTCGGCCACCTGCTTGAGCACTCCGGCGAAGTCGGCCGCGGCGGCGTCACGAAGGGTGTAGAGCTGAAGCCCGATGGGTTTCATGAGCAAAGTCTCCTTCCAGGTTCTCATCCCGGCAGTTCGCCGCCGACCGCGCCAATCCTCCGCCGTCAGGCCGGCACGAACGTGTCGCCGACCTCGCGGACACAGCCGACCTCGGCGGCCAGCCAGCGCAGCCAGGCCAGTTGCGTGCGCGTGCGCCGTTGGAGCGTGGCGCCGGAGTACCGTGGCCGATGCCGCGGGCCGGGCACGGCGGCGATGGCGCGCTCGATGGCGGCCGCGGTGACCGGCTCGCCGGCGCGCCACCGGTCGAGCAGGATCCACGAGTTGGCCACCGCCTTGGCCAGCAGGCGGCGTCGCTGGCGTGGCCCGGAGCGAAGGATCTCGCGCGCAGCGGGGCAGAGCTGGCAGCCACCGGCCTCGACCAGCCCGAGGTACTCGGCCGCCTCGCGGTAGTAGCGCGCCTGCCGCGGTTCAAAGCCGAACTCATCGGCGATGGCCTCGCTACTGGTCAGCCCGCCTTGCAGCGACTCCAAGAGGCGGACGATCTTGTTCAGGTCGTCCGCCTGCGGCACCAGGTCGCAACGGCGCTGCCAGGTCGGGTCGAGCAGTTCCTCGAGGCGGCTGCGGTCCGGCTCGTGGAGCCGAATGCAGGCTGACCGGAGGACCTGCCAGGTGGTCGGGTCGTCGGTGGTGGCGAAGGTCAGTTCGTGCAGTTCGTAGCAGGTGGTGCCGACGTCGTAGTTCAGCACCACCGGCCGCACGGTCTTGTGCGGCGTGATGGCCTGGAAGTGCCGCCACGGGTAGTAGACCTGCCGGATGTTGACCGCGCGGCGAGCGCCGACCTTGGCCTCGACCAGCACGATGTCGCGTTGGCCTTCGTAGCCGGCATCGACCTCGATCTGGACCCGGTCCACGGCGAACGAGACGCCCTCATCGCGCATGGTGACGCCGAAGGCCTGGCTGTACTCGCGCCCGCGGATGGTCAGGAAGAGTTCGGGCACGCCGACAAACCGTTGCAGCAGGCCGGTATTGTGGGCATGGTCGATGTACTGCGACTCGCCCTGCCCGCGCGCGGCCGTCTCCAGCGGGAAGGGCAGGTCGCTGCGCACCGGCTCGACCGGCGGGCCGGCCGGCAGGCGGCAGAAGGTGTCGCAGCGGCACAGCAGGTACTCGCCGTTACGCACCGGCCAGATGCTGTAGCCGGCTTCGACCAGGCAGCGCGCGAGCTGGCCGGGCTCGTCGTACTTGGCCAGCAGGCGCGGCTCGCGGCCGGTGACCGCCTTCAGGTCATCGGCCGACACGCGGTGCATGCGGCCATCGAGCAGCAGGTTGCGCTCGGCGAGGTAGTGCGCCCAGGCCTGGTCGTTGGCCGTGGCCATCAGCCGTCGGCCGGCGCGTCGTTGGTGATCAGCAACTCGCCGATCGGGCCGCGCCCGTTGGGGTCGCTGTTGATCTGCCGCCGCGCGGTGATCGGCGTCAGCCGGTAGCCGCGCCCATCGTACAACGAGCGCACCAGAGGCACGTCGGAGTTGCTGAGCATGACCCGGCAACCGCGCTGGGCGAGCTCGCCGAAGACCCGTGCCAGCCGCTGCTGCTCGGCTTCACCAAAGCCGTGCTGAGCGTAGCTGGTGAAGTTGGCGGTGCTGCTCAGCGGCGCATACGGCGGGTCGAAGTAGACGAAGTCGCCAGGCGCGAGGTCGGCGGTGGCGGCCTCGAAATCGGCCACCGCCAACTCGGCGGTCTGCAGTGCCGCACTGGCCGCGTGCAGGCCCTTGGCATCGCAGATGGTCGGGTTGCGGTAGCTGCCCAATGGCACGTTGAAGCGCCCGGCGCGGTTGACGCGGTGCAGGCCGTTGTAGCAGGTGCGGTTGAGGTAGATGAACCGCGCCACACGCTCCACCGGGCTCAGCGCGGCTGGCTCAATCTGGTCGCGCTGGTGGTAGAAATGCTCTTTGCGGTGGTGCTGCCGGTGCGTCGCCAGGGCCGCGATCAGCTCGTCCACCCGGTCGCGCACGACCCGGTAGGCTTCCACCACCTCGCGGTTGACGTCCGAGAGCAGCGACGCCGGCCAGCGCAGGTGGAAGAACACGGCGCCGCCGCCGAGGAACGGCTCGCAATAGCGTTGCCCAGGCTCCAGGGCGGGGAAGAACGGCTGGTACTGCGCCAGCAGGCGGCTCTTGCCACCGGCCCATTTGAGGAATGGTCCTGCCTGCGCCGTACTGCTCGCCCGCTGTGCTGTCATCCGCCGGACTGACCCTCGGCCGCATTGTAGCACAAGCCGGCCCGCGGCCCGGTCGCCGTGGCGGCCCGGAGGAGGCGTTACGGTCACGACGGGCAATGCCGGTGCCAGAGGATCCTGTCATGCCGAAAGTCGTGATCATTGGAGCCGGCAGCGGATTCGGCGGCCGGTTGTCGTTGGATATCCTGTCGCGCGAGGCGCTGCAGGACAGCGAGATCTGCCTCTGCGACCTGCACGAAGGGCGTCTGGAGCAGGTCCGCGCCTACGTGGCCCGGACCATTGCCAAATACGAGCTGCCCGCGAAGGTGCGTGCCAGCACCGACCGCCGCGCGCTGTTGGCCAACGCCGACGTGGTCATCACGTCGATCTCGGCCGGCGGTGGCGCCTACTACGGATTCCCCTACTCGGCCGAAGTGCGCATCCCGCAGCAGTACGGTGTCGAACAGACCGTGGCCGACACCGTCAGCGTGGGCGCGGTGTTCCGCTTCCTGCGCACCGGGCCGGTGCAGCACCAGATGGTGCGGGACATGGAGGAGTTGTGCCCGCGAGCGCTGCTCCTGAACCACACGAACCCGATGGCGATGCTGTCCTGGTTGCACTGCGTCGACAGCGAGATGGCCTACGCCGGGCTCTGCCACGGCATCCAGGGCACGACGCACGAGCTGGCGCGCTGGATCGGTGTGCCCATCAACGAGATCCGCTACACGGTGGCCGGCATCAACCACCTGTCGTGGGTTCTGGAGTTCAAGCGCGGCGACGAGGACCTCTATCCGAAGATCCGGGCGCTGCTGGACGACCCGGAGCTGCTCAAGCGCGAGAGCGTGCGCCTGGACATGCTGAAGCACTTCGGCCGCTTCTGCACCGAGAGCAACCGTCACGACGCCGAGTACCTGCCGTACTTCCGCCGCACGCCGGAGTTGCTGGCGCACTACGGGTTCGAGCCGAAGCAGGTGGCCGATGAGTTCCAGGGCCAGCGCGACTGGATGACCGACGGTGCCGGCGAGCAGGGCGCCGAACCGGTCGGCGAACTGCGGCGAAGCAGCGAGTACACCAGTGGCATCATCGAGGCGCTGACCACCGGCGAGCCGTACAACTTCTACGGCAACGTGATGAACCAGCACGCGCTGATCGACAACCTGCCCGGCAACTGCTGTGTCGAGGTGCTCTGCACCGTCGACCGCAACGGCGTGCACCCGACTCGGTTTGGCAGCCTGCCGCCGCATCTGGCCGCGCTGTGCCGCAGCAACGTGGCGGTGCAGGAGATGGCGGTGAAGGCTGTGCTGGAGCGCGACAAGGAAGCCGCCTTCCTGGCCTGCTGTCTCGACCCCTTGACCGCGGCGGTCTGCTCGCTCGACCAGATCCGCGCCATGTTCGAGGAGCTGTGGCAAGTGGAGTCCGAGGCCGGCCTGCTGGAGTGGTTCAACCCGCGGCACCGCGGGCGGTTGCCCGAGAGCTGCGCGCAGTAGCGCCGCCCCGCCGGACCCGGTGGCGCGGTTCGCCGCCGGGTCCAGCTTGCCAGCCTCGCCGCGCCCTGGCTATACTGCCGCGTCACCGCGAGACCGCCATGCCGAGTGATCGCTATCTGGCCTACATGGGGCTGGCGCCCCAGCGGATTCCGCACTGGGAACACTGGTCGTGCCCCGATGCCGAGACCTACCTGACCGGCATCGACTACTACGACCATCCGCGCGAGTGCCGCTTGCGACTACAGGAGTTGTACCCGCAGCTCGGGCTGGCGGTGCCGGCCACCGACGAGCCGCGGCCGCGGCCGAAGCTCGCCTTGGAAGGCGAGACCTCCGAGGCCGACGCGCACGGCAACCACTACGTCCGTTGGGGCGACGGCGTCTCGGGCCACTGGGACTGGGGCAAGCAGTTCCACACGGCCGAGGACGTGTTCGCCTTCTCGCCGTTGGCCCAGGGCGACTTCACGCACATTCCCGTGGTGGAGTCCCGCGACTACTCCGACGAAGAGCAGCTCTACCAGCTCTATCGCCGGGGCTACCCGGCCGAGTGGGGCGACCGCGCGCCCGCAGGCTCGGACGCGGCGGTGGGCTTCTACAACACCACCTTCATGTGGCCGCTGCTGACCTTCGGCTGGGAGCTGTTCCTCGAGACCTGCCTCGACCCGCGCTTCGAGCGCATCATGGACGAGTTCGCCGAGATCAACCGCCGCGTCTTCCGCACGTTCGCGCGCCTACCGGTCAACTTCGTCATCTGCCACGACGACATCGTCACCACGCGCGGCCCGGTCTGCTCGCCGGCCTGGATGCGCAAGTACGTCTTTCCGCGCTATGAGGAGTACTGGAGCCTGCTCAAGGCGGCGGGCAAGCGCGTCATCTTCATGGTCGACGGCTGCGTGGACGCCTACGCCGACGACGTCATGGCCTGCGGTGCCTGCGGCATCATCAGCGAGCCGTACACCAACTATCGCGCGCTGGCCCGCAAGTACCCGAACTGCTTCGTGGCCGGCGAGGGCGACAACCGCGTGCTGACGCGCAACGATCCCGAGGAGATCGACGCGATGGTGCGCCGGATGGTGGAGACGGCCCGCATGACCGGCGGGTACATGATGTGCATCGGCAACCACATTCCGTGGAACGTGACGCCCGAGGGCATCAAGCGGTACCTCGACCGGGCGGTGGAGTGGGCGGTGCGGTAGCGCCGTCCGCGACCTCACAGCTCGAAGAACCGCTGCTCGACCAGCAGGTAGTGACTGACGCGGTCCAGTTCGCCGTGGTCGAGCCAGACGCCGCGACACGCGGTGCAGCGATCGATGCGCACCGACGAGCCGTAGCAGTACGGGTGTCGGTCCAGGCGAAGTCGGCAGGCGGGACAGCAGCGCAGATCCCGCGGCTTGGCCGTCGGCGGCGTGGTGTGCAAGCGCTGCGCCAGCAGTTGCCAGGTCTCGGGCGGGCAGTGCCCGAGTTGGTGCATGGTGAGGTAGGGCAGCCAGACTCCGCCGCAGTCACCGCACGTGCCCAGGTCCCAGTCATCGCCGCCCCCGCAGGCCAGTTGCTGGTCGCAGGCCGGGCACAGCCAGTCCCAGACGCGCTTGAGGACCTGGCCACACGCCCAACAGACGGCGTCGGTGGCCGGGACCAATTCGCCACAGGACGGGCACTTGGCGCGCATCATGAAGCCGGCCACCTCGTGCGACTGGCGCTGACGTGATGCTGCGGCAGGCGGAGTGGAGCCCGCCGGATGGGCGGCCGTCCCGGCTCGGTACAGGGCATCGAGTTCGCCCTCGTCGGCCCAGATGCCGCGGCATTCCGGGCAGCGGTCGAGTGTGACGTCGGGCGCCAGGTGCAGCGCGAACGGCACCATGACGCGCTCACAGACCGGGCAGATGGCGGCTTCGCGCCGCCGCGTGGTGTGCTCGTCAGGCTGCCAGTGCTCCTCGATCGCCACGAGGTCAGCCGAGTGGCTGTGCGCCACGGCCTGCAGTTCGCCGCCGTCGAACCAGACGCCCCCGCACCCGTCACACCCGTCCAGCCGCACCGCGCCGACACCCACCGCCGACATCTGACGACCGCACCGTGGACAGCGTCTCATCGCGCCGCTCCCGGTCGCATGGCTGCGACACTGTGTCGGGCGCCCACCCGATGGCCGCCAGGCCCGCGGCGGCGCCCCGCTTGCCCCCGGCGCCGGATGGTGGATACGTCGGTCCGGGTCCGGATCCTCCGTGCGCTGTGGCTACGGCTTCGGCGGCCAGACCACACCGGCGGCCTCGCCCGGCCGCAAGGTCAGCACCCCTGTCGCGCCCGTCTCGGTCAACGCCGGGCCGAACAGCCGCGTCGCCCGGCCGACATCCAGCCGCTGGTCGTTGCCCTCATCGTAGTTGACCAGCACCGCCAACCGGCCGCGCGGCGACTGCCAGGCCCACTGCCGTAGCGTCGGCGCGCCGGTGTTGTGCGGCGAGACCGTCAGGCGCTGATCACCCACGATCACGGTGCGGCTGGGCTCGGCTGCCGGCGCCAACTCCAGACCGGGCCAGCGCGTGGCGTCCTGGAGGTACGGCGCCATCAGCGTGATCTCGCTCAGGCTCTGCCGCGCGGCGTTCAGGTACTCGGCGTCGAGCGCCTCGATGCCGACCCAGAGCACCGCGCCGCGCCCGCCGCTGGCCGCGGTCGCGAGCAGGTTCTGCCGCAGTTGGGCAGGCGAGGGGAAGATGTTGGCGACGACCAGATCGGACAGCAGCACGAATGGGATGACCGGCGCGCGGGTGTGTTCGCAGGTCGAGCGGACGTCGTCGGCATAGGCCGTGCCGACCTCGTAGATCATCGGCGCATGGAAGGCCACCTCGGGCTCGAACAGGCGGATGTCCAGGCCGCGGCGCGCGGTCCACTCGGTGTACGCCGGCCCGCACAGACCCACCCGCACGTCGGGCTTGACGGCGTGGATCGCCGCGCAGTGATGCTTGACGATCTGGCCGTTCTGCCAAGCGCGGAAGCGGCCCCAGGCGTCGTTGGGCCACTCCTGCAGGGCCTGCGGCGTCAGGCCGGCGACCTGCTCGAGCGGCAGTTTGGCCTGGGCCGCGAAGGCCTGGCGGCAGCGGGCGCAGAAGCAGCAGTCGAAGTACGGCGGCTCGAAGTTGATGATCAGCGTCGCCGTGTCGGCCTGCAGGCGACCGCGGTAGCCGGCGCAGAGCGTCGACCACCACGGTTCGGCCCGGTCGACCTGCGCCTGCGGGCACATCAGCGCCGGCGTCTGGTGTGGCCGGTCGTAGACGAGCGGGAATTCCTTGCCGCCCGGCTGGTTGTAGCCGTCCCAGTGCCAGGCCCAGGTCATGAAGCCCCGCCGGGCCAGCTCCTGGTCGACCGCGTGGCACTCCACGCGGTGGCTGCTCAGGCTCAGACCGCCCTCGATGCCGGCGTAAGCCAGATAGTCGAGTACGGCCTGCCGACCCGCGGTCGTCGGCAAGCGTAGGGCGTCGGTGTGCTGCGCATAGAGCGGGAAGTGAGGCGGGCGCGGACCGGCGCCCGCGGCGCGCGGCGCCAACTGCGCCGGCAGTTCGTGCTCCGGCCCGAGCTGGCCGGCGCATTCGGTCCGCCAGCGCCAGACGAACCGTTGCGGGCAGCCGGCGGCCACCTCCGCATGGATGAAGTGGTACGCCGTCCACTCTGGTCCGCCCGGTCGCAGGCGTGCACCGAGCTCCTTGGCCCGGAGCGGCAGTCGCCACCGCAGCGCGGTCACGCCCTGACGCACGACGGGCTCCGGCGACACGGTCACCGGCTCGGGAATCGTCTCGCGGCTGCACACCACCGGCCCGCGGATGGTCACCTGCGGTGGGGCCTCGATGATCAGGTGCGGCGCCGCCACCTGCTCGCGGCGGCCCCAGAAGAACAGGCTGACCGGGTTCACCGCGCCGGGCAGCAGGTGCAGCGTGCCGTCGGGCCGGCGCTGGGCCGGGTACCACATGGCCTGGAGCGGCGCGCCGTCATCCGGTGGTGCAGGGCGCTGTCTGACGACCACCTCCAGCGCGGCCCCGGGCGCGAGTTCATCAAGCTGGAGGTCGGTGAACCACGCGTAGCCCGGGGCGCCCCACAGCTTGCATTGCAAGCGGCCCCAGGTGGCATCGGCCCGCGTGCGGAAGGCGACGGTGTAGGGCTGCCAGTCCTGGGTGCCGGTCAGGTAGGGCGAGACGTGCCAGTTGGCCGCGGCCTCGACGCCGTTCTCGTACAGGATGACGTAGGCCCGCCCGCCCGGCTGGACCGCCGCGCGCATGGCGCGGAACGACAGCCGGTACGCGGTGTTCGGCTTGAGGGCGAGCCGGTCGGTGTACGTCCAGGTGGCCCGAGCGGCGGCATCGCGGGCCTGCAAGCGGAGGGAGCGGCCGCCGGCCGGCTCGGATGGATCGAGGGTGCCGCTGACGTCGCCGCGGGTGGCGTCGAAGCGCCAACCAGCCGGCTGACCGTCGCGCACCGGCGCGAAGTCCTCGTGCCAGACCACCGCCGCTCGCGCCGTGGACAGCGCGAGCAGGCCACACACCCAGACCAGTCGCTGCGCCATGCTGCTGACCTCCTCGAACGTGGCGTGGCACCCGAGCATCTCGGCAGAGCGGTTTGGCCAACCGGGCCGCGTGACCTGCGCCGTGGGCAGGACGTTCGTCGCCGGCGGGCAAACTACGCGGCGGTGCACAAGGGATGTTGCCGTGGAAGAGACTCTGTCGGTCATCACGCCGAATGCGTACCGCGGCTCCGATGTCGAGCGCATCAACCAGGCCATTGCGGCCGCCGCCGGTACCGGTCGGCGAGTGGTCATCCCGCGCCGCAACCAGGCGGCCGACGGTGAGCGAACGGTCTGGCTGCTCGACTCGGCGATCCTGGTCCCGAGCGGCACCACGCTCGTCCTCGATCACTGCCACCTGAAGCTGTCGGACCACTGCCGCGACAACTTCATCCGCAGCGCCAACTGCGGTCTCGGCCTCACCGACATCCGGCCGCTGCACGACATCCACATCAGCGGTCTCGGCTCGGTGGTGCTGTCAGGGGCCGACCGACCGCGCGCCACGGGCGACAGCGGCAAGACGCTCGGCCGGCAGACCTACGGCACCGACGCCGGCGTGGCCGGCGAGAGTCAGACGGGTGACTGGCGCAACATCGGCATCCTGTTCGCGCAAGTCGAGCGCTTCAGCATCGAGCGGCTGGCCCTGGTGGACACCCACTGCTGGGCCATCTCGCTGGAGCGGTGCGCGCACGGCGTGCTGCGCGACCTGGACTTCGCTTCCAGTGGCACCAAGCGCATCGACGGCACGGCTCAGACCATCCTGAACCAGGACGGCATCGACCTGCGGCTGGGCTGCCACGACATCCTGATCGAGAACATCACCGGCTACACCGGCGACGACCTGATCGCGCTGACGGCGATCCCGGTCGCCGGCAGCGTGGCCGGCGGCACCCGGTCGACGATGGTCAGTTCCTGCGTGGCCCGCAGCGAGGGGCGCGACGACATTCGCCAGGTGATCATCCGCAACGTCAAGGGCTACTGCCGCGGCGGGCACCACATCGTGCGGCTGCTCAACACGCCGGGCGTGCGCCTGTACGACGTGGTCGTCGACGGCCTGCTCGACACCTCGCCGGGCACCATGCGGTGCCGCGCGGCGGTCAAGATCGGCGACAGCCACTACGGTGGCGGCGTGGCCCCGCTGGGCGACACCTCGCGCGTGGTCGTCCACAACGTCATCACTCGCGCGCAGCATGGCGTGCTGATCGGCGGCTCGTTGTGCGATTCGGTGATCGACAAGGTCATCTGCCACGGCGGCGCGGTCGAGCCGGTGACCATTGCGGCCGGTGCTGAGCGGGTGCGGGCGGTGGCCATGACGAACCTGCACGTCAGCGGCGGCTGAGCGGGTCAGCGGCGGTTGCGCCCGGCCGTGCGGGGGTACCACACCATCGACACGGTCTCGGAGGCAGACCCCATGCCACGCGTCTTCGAGGAGTACCAGCGCCGGATCGTCAGCTACCAGTTGAAGAGCACGCTGGCCGGCTGCTTGCTCGTGGTTCCGGTGGCTGCCGCCGTGACGGCGCTGTTCGGACCGGCGGCCGGTGGGCCGACGGCGCTACTGGCCTGGCTGCTCTGGCTGTTCGAACGGGGCATCTTGGCGGGCAACCAGGAGTTGCGCGGCGCCGTGGCCGCCAAGCTCCGCGCCCTGGGCCATCGGGTCGACACCGGCGCCGACCGCTTTGTCGGTCTGGCCTGGCCGTGCTACTACGGCACCGCGCGCCGGCAGGTCGAGACCGATGACGATGTCGGCTTCCTGACCGTCGACCGCGACGGCCTGACCTATCTGGGCGACGGCATCGACTTCCACATCGCCGCGGACAACATCCTGGCCGTGCGCGTGCGACGGCACGCTGCCACGCTCTTCCTGAGCAACCGCGTCGAGGTGGACACTGCCGACGGCGAGCCGCAAGAGACGGTGGTGTTCGACTCGCGGAACCGCGTGTGGCACAGTGGGTGCAACCGCGACAACTTGGCGCTCTTCCGGCAGGTCCTGGCCGTGATGCGCCCGCACGTGGCGGCCGCCCGCCTGCAAGCGGTGGAAGCCGAACGGACGCGACTGCTCGACGCCTGACCAGCGCCGCGGCCTGACGCGGCTGGAACCAGGTGGCGCCATGGTGAGCGTGACCGTCTTGGCGTTAGTCGTGGTGGTTGGCTTGGGCGCGGTGGGTGCGGCGGTGCGTTGGGGCATGCGCTGGGGCGCCACGCCGGCCGAGCTGGCTGACGCGATGCCGGGTGACGAGTGGCTCGACGGCCCGGCGCAGGCGCGCGTGGCGATGACGCGGGCCATCAGCATCGAGGCGTCACCCGACGCGGTGTGGCCGTGGATCGCCCAGATGGGGCGCGGGGCCGGCTGGTACAGTTACGACCGCCTGGACAACGGCGGCCGGCCGTCGGCCCGGCACGTGGTGTCCTGGATACCGGCGCCGTGCCTGGGTGACGCGGCGGCCATCGGCTATCTGCGGCACCTGGACGCCGGGCGCGAGCTGGCCTGGTGGGTGCCCGGCGAGTGGTTCCTCGGCGCGACCACGCGCCTGGTGTTCAGCGTACGGCTGCGCGCCGAGGGGACCGGCACCCGTCTGGTCACGCGGATCTCCGGTGACGCCGCGGGCCGCGGGGCCTGGCTCGTCCGGCTGCTGTTTTGCGCCATCGACAGTGCCATGGCGCGGCGGCAGTTGCTGGGCGTGAGGTGGCGGCTGGCAGGCGGCGCCGATCTGCGCGAGCGTGAGACGGGGGCTCGCGATCAGTTCCAGGCGTACGAGGTCATCTACGCCTCAGGCGAACGGGCCGGGACGACCGGCCGCGAGCAGGCTTCACGCTGGCGCGAAGCGGCGCTCGCAGCCGGTCTGGGGTCCGCACAGCCGGAGGCACGAGCGGTCGGCGATCAGTTGTAGGTCTGCTTGTCGTCGACGGTCCAGGGGCCCAGGCGGCCGTCGACGTAGCCCTTCAACTGGGCATTCTTCATCCACTTGGCGTGGCCGTCGGTGTAGGCGCAGTTGGTGCCTTCGTTGTGCGGCGCGTCGGTGGTGTCGCCGCGGTAGTAGTTGCCATCGAGCGTGTTGTCGCTGGGCACGATCCGGTTGCAGCGGCCCTCGACCACGGCGAAGGAGCCGCCGGGATCCGTGACCGACGACAGGGCCGTGTTGCTCAGGCCATTCCAGGTCCGCGAACTGTAGGCGCCGCCGCTGTAGTTGTAGGCGTACTTCGAGTAGACCCGGCAGGCCGCGGTGGTGGTGCGCCGGCCGGCGATCCAGTTGCGGGCCGTGCTGTTGTCGCGGCCGGCCACCCAACCCCCACTGGGGCAGTCGTAGAGCTGCATGCTCTTCATGTACGGGTAGATGACCACGTTCCAGTGGAACGGCAGGCCGTCGTACCGAGGATACCGCTCGTCGAAGTCCTGCGTGTACTGCAGAATCGCCAGTCCCATCTGCTTCAGGTTGCTCTGGCAGCTCGACTGCCGCGCCTTCTCGCGGGCCTTGGCGAACACCGGGAACAGGATCGCCGCCAGAATGGCGATGATCGCGATCACGACCAGTAACTCGATCAGCGTGAAGCCCGTTCGCGACGACCTCAGCATCTCACTCTCCTGTGCCCCGTACCCGTGCGTTCCCCGTTTCGCCAGATTATACCTACCCGGGTCTGGTTTTTCAAGGGCTTCGGCCGGCGCGTGCCCGTGCTGTCGGCGGGAGTTGGGTGGCTACTGCGCCTCTGGCGGGCGGCGCGCGGCGGGGGCCGCTGACCGCAATTGCCGCGGTGCTGGAGTGCCTTGTCGCGCGGCGGGCGGAATGGTAGACTGCGCCCGGGAGAAGTGCTTGGGGAGCGTATTCGGCGGCCTGTTCCAGGTGACCACCTTCGGCGAATCGCACGGCGGCGCGGTGGGTGCGGTGGTGGACGGCTGTCCGCCGCGGCTGGCGCTGTCGGTCGAGGACATTCAGCGCGAACTGGACCGGCGCCGGCCGGGGACCAGTCGCATCACCACGCCGCGGCAGGAAGCCGACCAGGTCGACATCCTCTCCGGGGTGCTGGACGGCCGCACGCTCGGCACGCCGATCGGCCTGCTGGTGCGCAACCAGGATGCGCGGTCGCACGACTACGAGGAGCTGAGCCGCGTCTACCGGCCGTCACATGCCGACTACACCTACCAGGCCAAGTACGGCATCCGGGCCTCGTCGGGCGGCGGGCGCGCTTCGGCCCGGGAGACCATCGGCCGCGTGGCGGCCGGGGCCATCGCGCGGAAGCTGCTCGCCGAGCGCTACGGGGTGCAGATCGTGGCCTGGGTGAGCCGCATCCACGAACTGGCCGTCGAGTTGGCGCCGGCCGAGGTGACCGCCGAGCAGGTGGAGACACTGCCCGACGGCTCGCCGAACCATGTGCGCTGTCCCGATCCCCAGATGTCGGCGCGGATGTTCGCGGCCATCGATCAGGCTCGGGTCGCCGGTGACAGCCTGGGCGGCTGGGTGCGCTGCGTGGCTCGGGGCGTGCCAGCCGGCTGGGGTGAGCCGGTGTTCGACCGGCTGGAGGCCGATCTGGCCAAGGCGATGCTCTCGCTGCCGGCCAGCAAGGGCTTCGAGATCGGCTCGGGGTTTGCCGGCTCGTGCCTGACCGGCAGTCAGCACAACGACCCGTTCTACCTGGCCGATGGGCGAGTCCGCACGCGGACGAACCACAGCGGCGGCGTGCAGGGCGGCATCTCCAACGGCGAGGACATCGTTTTCCAGGTGGCCTTCAAGCCGACGGCGACGATCCGCTGCGAGCAGGAGACCGTGACCGTCACCGGCGAGCCGACGCGACTCTCGGCGCGCGGCCGGCACGACCCGTGCGTCGTGCCGCGGGCGGTGCCGATCGTCGAGGCCATGGCGGCCCTCGTGCTCTGCGACCACGCCCTGCGGCAGGCGGCTCAGTGCGGTTGGTCGCCGGAGAGCGACCGATGAGCGAGCCGGTCCAGCGGCGGCGGTTCCTGCGCCAGGCCGGACTGGGGGCGCTGGGCTGGGCCGGCGTTGGCGGGTGCCGTCGCCAGGAGCCGGCGAGCGCCTTGGCGGCCGGAGCGGCGCGCCAGCCGGCGGGCGCCGGCGGGCCACCGGCGCGTGTCGGGCCTGGTGAGCATCGGCTGATGGAGCTGCCCTACGGGCTGGACCAGTTGGCCATCCGTGACTCGGCCAGCCCGGCCGTAACGGGCCTGAGTGCCCGCGTCGTCGAGTGGCACTACCAGAAGCACCACGCCGGCTATGTCAAGGCGCTCAACGAGATCGAGCAGGAGTTGGCGGCGATGGCGAGTGCCGATGCCCGCGCCAACTACAGCCCGTACAGCGAACTGAAGCGCCGCGAGGCGTTCAACGCCAGTGGCATGGTTCTGCACGACCTGTACTGGCAGCAGCTTACGCCGGGCGGCGCGCCGCTGACCGCGTCGATGGCCGTGTGCCAGCAGTTGCTCCGCGACTTCGGCAGCCTCGAGCGCTGGCGCCGGGACTTCGTGGCGACGGCCGAGACGCCGAGTACCGGCTGGGCCATTCTGGCTCTGGCGCCCTACGACCGCCGGCTGCACAACTACGCGTGCAGTCTGCACGATCTCGGCGGGGTCTGGGGCGCCGTGCCGCTGCTGGCACTCGACGTGTGGGAACACGCCTACTACTTCGATTACGGGCCCGACCGGGCCAGCTACATCGAGTCCTTCCTGCGTCTGGTGAACTGGCCCCTGGTCAGTGAGAGGTTCAGCCGTTGGGCCGGAGGAGGTTGACGGTGAGACGGTTGCTACTGCCGCTTGTTCTGGCGCTGGCCATGACCACTGCCTGCACCCGACCGCCGAATCCCGCGGCCGATCTGATCCCCGAGACGCCGCCGGTTGACATCGAGCCGCCGCCCGTGGCGCCGCCGGCGGCGGCCACGACCGGTGGCGGTCCGGCGGCGACCAAGCCGGGCGCGGGGCAGACCAGCCCGGCGCCGAAATCGGCCGCGCCGGCCCCGGCGAAGCCGGCGGCGCCGAACGCGGCCAAGTCGTCCCCGCCGCCGAAGGTCAAACGGCTGTAGGGCGCGATCTAGGCACGGGTTACAAAATGGGCCTATAATCGTCACGCCACGGGTGTTCCTTTAGGGTACCCTTCCAACACTCGGCGCAGAGACTCGGCTGCGCGGGTGGAGCGGTGGTTTGGACTCGATGGTCATGACCCTGGTCTGGACGTTCAACGTCTCGGCGTTGACGCTGACCTATCGGGCTGACCTGCTCAAGCGGGTGGTGCTGGGGAGCTGGAACCTGCTGGTGTTCCTGGTGGGTCTGGAGTTGGCCTGGTCGGTGTGGGCACTGAGCACCGGTCAGCCGATGCCGATCGTGGTGGCTGCATGTTGGCTGGGTCTCAATCTGCTGGTGACCGTGAACGCGGCGCGCAAACACGCGCAGACGCTCACCTCGGGCCAGGTGGTGCTGTTGTGTTCGTGGTGGCTGGGGCTGCTGGGCATGGTCTGCTGTGCTCTCACCTCGGCGGGCTTTGTGTGACCCGATGAGCCAACCGCCGCCGCCGTGGTCGACGCGGCTGGCCGTTGGGGCCGTGGCGTTCGGTGTGCTGGCCTACGAAGTCACCCTCACCCGTGTGTTCTCGGTCCTGTTTCGCTCGCCGTTCGTGTTCCTGATCCTCTCGATCGCCATCTGCGGGCTCGGCCTGGGTTCGTGGCTGGCCGCCAGCCCGTGGCGTCGGCGCGCGCGCGAGGACGACGGCGAACCGGCCTGGGTGGCCCTGGCCTTCGCCTGGCTGCTGCCGCTGCCGCTGGTGCTGCTGCTGACGGTGGGTCAACGGCTGGTCGCCGAGGCCAACGGCACGGCGGTGGCGCTGTTCACGTTGCTGCCTTACGCCGCCGCCGGCGTGTTCCTGAGCCTCGCGTTTGCCCGCTACGCCGACGCGGCCGGTCGCCTCTACGCCTTCGATCTCGGTGGTGCGGCGCTGGCGGCGGCGAGCACGGCGGCGCTGTTGTCGCTCGGCGGCGGTCTGGCGATGCCGTTCTACCTGGGCGCGCTCGCGGCCGCCGCGGCGCTGCTGTCGGCCTGGGGGCGGTCGCGTGCGGCGAGCGCTGCCGCCGTGGTGACGCTGGTGGCCTTGCTGGCGCTGGGTGGCGCGCAGACGCGCCGCGAGTGGCTGCGCCTGCCGGCGGTGACCAGCCAGGACGCCGCGCGCGTCAAGCCGCTGTTCTGTGAGCTCGCCGATCCTTCGGCCGGGTCGCGGATGCTCTACACGCGGTGGTCGCCGGTGGCGCGCACCGATGTGGTCAGCAACCAGGGCACCGACACGCTCTACATCTGGACCGACGGCGATGTGCCGACGCAGATGGAGCCGTTCGACGGCAACCTCGACCACGTCCGGGGCTACGCCGGGTTCATCGGCTTCGTGCCGTTCGCGCTCCAGCCGCAACCCGAGCGTGTGCTGTGCATCGGGCCAGGTGGCGGCCTGGACGTCCTGCTCGCGCTGGTCGGCGGCGCGCGTCACATCGAGCCCGTCGAGATCAACCCGGCGATGGTGCCGATCACCGAGCGGTTCAAGGGCTTCTACGGCGATCTCTACCACCGGCCCGAACTGCCGCGCGGGCTGATCATCGACGAAGGGCGCAGCTATCTGTCGCGGTCGCCGTCGCGCTACGACGTCATCTACTTCGCGCTGGCCAAGAGCGCCACCACTCAGCAGGGCGGCATGGCGCTGGTGGACAACTACCTGTATACGCGCGAGGCGTTCGACTCCTACTTCAGTCACCTGCAACCGGGCGGCTTGTTGGCGCTGGTCTTGCAGGAGCCGCATCTGACGGACCGCTGTCTGGTGACGGCCGTGGCCGCCATGCTAGAGCGCGGCTGGACCGGCGCTCAGATCGCGCGGCGCGTGGCCTGGCTGGCCTGGCCACCGGACCTGGCGCCGGGGCCGTACCGGCAACTGCTGCTGATCCGCAACGGCGACTTCAGCGACGAGCAGGTGCAACGGCTGGGCCAGTTGGCGAAGGAGCGCCGGCTGACGGCGCTGCTGACGCCGGGTGAGCGGCCACCTGACCCGTATGACAGCCTACTCGCCCCGGGTCTGACGGCCGAGCGGTTCGCGGCGGCGGTGGCCGGCAAGGACGGCTACCTGACGCGGCTGTACTTCGGCGGACCATGGGAGCGGCTGAAGTTCAGCGTGGTGACCGACGATCGGCCGTTCTACGCGGACATGTCGCCGCGCCTGCACCCGTTCCTGCAGACCTTGCTGACCGCCAGCCTGCTGGCGGGCGCGCTCTGCCTGCTGGCCGGTTGGCTGGCGGCCTGGCGCGCCGGTAGCCCGGTCGGGCCCGCCGCGGCCGAGGCCGGCTACTTCGGTCTGCTCGGCGTGGGGTTCATGCTGGTCGAGGTGGCGCTGGTCCAGAAGCTGGTGCTGCTGCTGGGCTACCCGACGCTGTCGCTGACGGTGATCCTGTTCTCGTTGTTGCTGGGCGGCGCGGCCGGTGGTTGGGCGGCCAACCGTGGCAGTGCCGGGGCCGCGGCGCGGCGTCTGCCGGTGGTGGTGGGTGCCCTGGTGGTGCTGCTGGCCGGCCTCGCCATCGGACTCGACAGCGTGGTTACGGCGGTGCTGCCGGGCCGCCTGGCGGTGCGCATCGCGGTGGCGGTGGCGGTGCTGCTGCCGCTGGGTGCGCTACTGGGCCAGCCGTTTCCCACCGGGCTGCGCCGTCTCGGGGCCGCGCGCCCCCAGCAGGTGCCGGTGGCTTGGGCGGTGAACGGCGTGCTGTCGGTGACCGGTTCGGTGATGGCCGCGGCCCTGGCGGCTCGCGCCGGCTACCGCAGCGTGCTGTTGGCCGGCATGGTGGTCTACCTGCTGGTGCCGTTGGTGGCCCGCGGCTGGGATCCGGTCGGTCGGGCAGAAGGGATCGGCGCGGCGGCGTCGAACGGCCAGCCGCGCAATCGCGGAGAGGATTGCGAATGACGGCGCGCGTACTCTTGGTGGAAGACGACCTGGTGACGGCTCGGCGCGAGATTCGTGTCCTCGAGCGGGCCGGCTATGAGGTCGTGCACGCCGCCACCGTGGGCGATGCCGATCAGGCGCTCTGTGACCACGACTTCGACCTGGCCATCCTCGACATCTTCCTGCCCGACGGTGATGGCTTTGCGATCTGCCAACGCATTCGTGCCGTCGTGGACCTGCCGGTGATGATGCTGTCCGGCCTCGAGGACGAGTACGGCCAGGCGCTGGTGGGCACCGATCTCGGGCCGCAGAGCTTCATGACCAAGCCGTTCGAGGATGGTGACCTGCTGGACCGCGTCAAGCTTCTGCTCGGACAGGACGGCTAGCCGGCCATCCTGCTGGAGGCCAGCCCGATGACACTCCTTGCGTGTGCCTGCTGCATCTGGTCGTCCGTCGTGTCGGCCCCTGGTCCGGTCACCGTGGCCGACCGAGCGGTGGTCGTCGGTGACCGCGTCGAGGTCTGCTGGACGACCGCGGTGCCCACGGTGGGTCAGGTGGAGTTTGGCCCGACGCCGACGCTCGGGCAGGTCAGCCCGGAGGACCCGAGTTCGCTGCGCGGCTCGACCAACGCCGGTCGCACGCCGGGGGTGGGCGTGGCCAACAACCACCGGGCCTACCTGCCGCTGCCTGCCGCCTGGCCGCTGCACTACCGCATCACGGCCAAGACCGCCGACGGCGCTGCGGTGACCAGCCCCAGCGAAGCGGTGGCGCGGCCGGCGGCCGTGAAGGGCTTCTCGGCCCGTGCGACGGTGCCCCTGCGTATCGATCGCGGCGGCTGGACGCTGCCGGTGCTACCGGTGACCGCCGGCGTGCCGCTACCGGTCGGCCAGTTGGGCGACGACGGCGCCGTGCGGATCCGGGCTGGCGAGCGCGAGGTGCCGTGTCAGGCGACCATCGTGGCGCGCTGGGCCGCCGACCGCAGCGTGAAGTGGCTGCGGCTGCACTTCGTGGTGCCGGCCGAGGTCAAGGAGGTGACGCTGGAGTATGGGCGCGACGTGGTCGGCGTTCGCCCGGCGGCGGTCACCTCGACTGCGGCCCAGCGGCTGGACCTGGCGCTGGGGCGGGTGCGCGTGACGTCCGAGCGGGTAACCGTCGGTGACCGGTCGGTGGCGTTCCCGGCCGTGGTGCTGACCGATGCCCAGGGCGTGGTCTACACGGCGCGCCCGCGCGCCGTGGTCATGCTCGAGACCGGCCCGGTGCGCCAGGTGGCCGAGGTGCAGGCTGACTTGGTGGATGCCCAAGGCCGGCGGCTGCTGGGCTGCGTGCTGACCGTGCAGGCGTTCGCCGACCTGCCGGCGGTGCGGCTGGATGTGCGGCTGGAAAACGACAACACCAAGGACGAGTTCACGGCGTTCCGGTCGCTGGGTCTGCGGTTCGCCGGGCTGGTCGGTCCGGTGACGGTCGGCGACGCTGACAAGGTGACGCTCACCGCCGGGCAGCGCGTGTGGCAGCGCGAGGACAGCGAATGGGCCGTGGAGCCGACGGGCAAGACCGGCAAGCGCTTGGCGGGCCTGGTGGAGACGGCGCCGGCGCGGCTCGTGATGCGTCACTTCTGGGAGCAGTACCCGGCGTCGGTGGCCGTCGCCGATGACAGCCTGGAACTCGGGCTCTATCCCGCGCTGCCGGCGGACTTCTACCGCGGCCGCCAGGACGAGGACAAGTTCTACTACCACCTGCGCAAGGGCCTGTACGAGTTCCGCCAGGGGTTCACCAAGACGCACCGCGTCTGGATCGACCTGTCCGGGCAGCCGTCCGGTCGGAGCCTGCTCAGCGACCCGCCGACGGCGCTGGCGACGCCGCAGTGGCTCGAGGACACCGGCGCGCTGCGGCGCCTGGCGGTGTCCTGCCGGAACCGACTGCCCGGTTTCGACACGCGGATACAGCAGATCGCCGACACCTACCTGGCACACCGCGACAGCGCGCGCGAGTACGGCGTGATGAGCTTCGGCGATTGGTACGGTGAGCGCACCTGGAACTGGGGCAACCTGGAATACGACCTCGGCCACGCGCTGCTGGACGAGTACGCCCGGACCGGCCTCGCCGCGCTGTACCACCGGGCGACCGAGACGCTGGAGCACGAGGGCGACGTCGACACCCGGCACTTCGCCGCGGACCCGCGCCGCGTCGGGCAGCAGTGGATCCACTCGATGGGCCACACCGGCGGCTACTACCCGCCGGAATACAAGGACATGCACATCTACGCCTCGCCCGGCTGGTCGGACAACCGCGGCCACATCTGGTGCCAGGGCCTGCTGCAGCAGTACCTGCTCGGCGGTGACCGGCGCCAGTGGGACAGCGGCCTCCTGATCGCCGACTGGGCGGCCGGCCCGCAGACGACCAACTTCCAGTACGGTCTGGCGCGCGAGCCCGGCTGGATGGTGCTGCTGGTGATGGCGGCCTACAACGCCACCGAGGATCCGTACTACCTCAACGCCGCGCGCCTGATGCTGCGCGTGGCGCACCAGAAGTCGGTCGACAGCGGCGATCGCGGGTTCTACTACCACCCGCTCTATGGCGGCCACTGCGACTGTGAGCAGAAGCACTCCGGCGAGGCCGGCTTCATGCTCGGCGTGCAGATGACCGCGATGGTCATGTACTACGAGCGCCAGCCGGACGACGTGGTGGCTGACGACGTGGTCAAGTGCGCGCGCTTCATCGTGGAGACGATGTGGGAGGCCGAACGGTCGGCGTTCCGCTACACGTCGTGCCCGAAGACCGGTGCCTCGGCCGGTTCGGTCTACATCATGCTGGAGGGCCTCGCGTTCGCGGCCGAACGCAGCCGCGATGCCGGTCTGGCGGCGATCACCCGCGAGGCGCTGGCCGCCGCGTGGGAGCAACTGCCGGCCTCGGGCAAGAGCGCCGGCTACGCGCTCTGCGCGCTGCCGCAGGGGCTGGACCGCTTCGTGCGCCTGCCCGGTGAGAGCCTGACCGAGCGGCAGGCGCGGGTCCAGGCCTGGATGCGCAACCCGGCGCGGCGGGCACTGCCGGCGCTGCTCTACAACCCCGACTTCGAGCAGGACGCCGAGGGCTACTTCGCGCGGGCCGGGGCCAAGTTGCAGCGCGTCACCGACGACCCGCACTCGGGCAGCGCGGCGTTGCGTATCACCGGCACGTTGACCGGCCAGAACGAGTACCTGGTCACCCGCTACGACGGCAGCGCCGACACCGCCGAACTGCGCGGGCTGAAGCCCGGCGAGACCTACCGGTTGACCGTCTGGCTGAAGGTCAACGCGCTGTCGCCCGGTGCGCCGGCGCCGACCTGTCGTCTGGCGTTCCGCGACGATAGCGGCACGCGAGGGGCGGAAGCGACCAACGCCTACGACCTGAAGCGCCTGGGCACCTGGCAGAAGCTGACCGCCGACATCCGCATTCCCGAGTGGAACACGCGCAACTACCTCGCGCTGAACACCAACACGCGGGCCAGCGTCACCGCCGATCTGCTGCTCGACGACCTGAGCCTGGTGCCGGTGGCGCAAGCCGACCGCGACACCTACTGCTACGTTCGCCTGCTGCCGACGGCCGCCGGCGGCCTGACCACCTCGCGCGACCGCACCGGGCAATGGTGGACCGGCCCGGCGAGCGTGCTCGAGGCCAGCGTGCCGGCGGCCGGCGACTACCGCCTGTGGCTGAAGCTGTCCGGCAAGGGCGAGGCGACCGTGTCGCTCAACGGGGTGGCGCTGGGCCAGGTCGCCGCCGCTGGCGAGCCCCTGTGGGTGCGGCTCGCGGCGCCGCGGTGCCAGTTGCGCAACCGCGTCGAGATCACGCTGGGGCCCGGACTGCGGCTGGGCTATGGCGTCCTGACGAACGACCCGACCGGCGCCCAGTAAGGAGCTACCTATGGGCCTCATGGCCGTCGTACTCTCGGCGACGCTGCTGCTCGCCGAGCCGGTTGCGCTGGAGGACGCCCAGTCGCTGCCGCCGGCGACGCTGGCGCCGGCCGCCACGGCGCGCGTGCTGTTGCCGGCGCTGCCGGCGCGCCCCGGCCGCGCGGTGCTGCTGCGGCTGGTCCTGTACACGCAGCACCCGACCGAGGGCGGGTGCAACCACCACGTGGCGCTGACACTCAACGGCCAGCCGGTGCAGCGCCAGACGGCGGCAGGCACCGAGCGCCTGGTCGGTCGCACGCCCGACCTGGAGCTGCGCAGCGGCGGCCAGGTGTTCGGCGTCTTCAACGGTGCCAGTCTGATGCTCATGTTCGCGCCCGACGTGCCGCGCGCGCAGGCCATGTGCAAGGACGGGCAGGGCGCCACCTTCTGCCTCGACATCAGCGACCTGGCGCGCGGTGTGGACGGCAACGTGCTGGAGTTGCGCAGTCTGCTGTCGGCCTCGTTGCCGAACGGCACCGGCCAGATCCGGCTGGCGGCCGTCGAGGTCGGCTATGCCGACCGGGCGCTTCTGCCGCAGGCGGTCAGCCGCGTGCCCGAACGCGGCCCGCTCAGCGGCGGCGTCGAGCGCGACGGCCTGACGTTGCTCCAGGGCCGTTCGGGCGGCTTCGGCCTCCGCCGGCGCGATGGGACCGAGTTGCTCGTCGAGACCGTGGTGGGCCTTGGCCCCACCGCTGTGCGGCTGGCCGCCGACGACAGCGCGCCGCCCGCCGGCGTCACGCTGCGCGGCGAGCCGTGGGGGCCGGCGGGTTGGCGGCTCTCGGCGACCATTGGCGACCTGGCGCTGGAGCGCACGCTGACCATCGTCGGCGGCCGCGTGGTCTGGCGCGAGGGTTGGCGCAACGCGGGCAAGGACACTCGCGGCGTGCCGCTCGCGTACCCGGTGTTCTGGCGCGGGCAGACCGCGCGGTGTTGGGTGGCCGGCTCGCTCGACAACTTCGGGCTGGAGTGCGCCGCGCAGAATCCGACGCTCTACCTGGAGCCGGCGGCCCGCGCCGGCAACGGCGTCGGCCTGACCGGTGAGAGCGACTGGCTACGCCTCCTGATGGGCCTGCGGGCCGGCGGCGGGGTGGGCGAGGTGACGGTGCGCTCGCTGGCCCTGGCGCCTGGTTCGGCCATCGAGTTCGAGTTCAGCCTGACGCCGGTCAGCGACGGTGGCGGCTACTGGACCTTCCTCAACGGCCTGCGCGACCGCTGGGGCGTCAACGGCCGGACCATGTCGCGGCCGCTGTTCTGGGGTTACGCGAGGGCGGCGGGTGAGGCGGCCACCAGCGTGCAGCGCTCGCTGGCACACCTGGGGCCGATCTACCTGGCGCCGGGGCCGTGGCTCCGTTTGCAACCGGACGCCGGGGTGGTGCGCTCAGGTGGCTGGCCGCAGCGCCGGCCCGACACACCGGCGACACCGGGTCGCAGCCCCGACCTGGATGTCGATGCCTGGCTCTCCTTCGCCCATCGCGAAGCGGCCTGGTCGCAGTTCGGTGCGCTGGTGCGCCAACTGGCGGTGGCCGCGCCACAGGCCAAGGTGCTGGCGATGATGCACCCGTCGATGGAGGCGGTGTACAAGCCGCTCTGGCGCCGCTGGCCGATGGCCGGCGAGGCCATCTTGACGCCCGGCGGGCAGCCGTTTGAGGACGGCGGCTACAGCCGGGCCTGGGTGGGTGACCAGGTCGCGCGCGACTGGGGCGTGCTCTACTTCGTGCCGCGGCCCGGCTCGCCCTACCAGGCGCAGTTGCTGGCCGACATCCGGCGCTGCTTCGCCGGGAGCGGCGTGGCCGGCATCTACTGCGACGAGTTCTCCTGGGCGTTCACCAGCCGCGGGTACAGCCGCTACGACTACAGTCGCTGGGACGGCTACAGTGCCGATCTCGACGCCAACGGCGCGGTGGTCCGGCTGAAGAGCGACAACGCCCACGTGACCGAACCGAGCCAGTTGGCGCTGGTGCAGGCCGTGGCCGACCGGGGCGGCTTCTTCCTGGGCAATGGCGGCAATCCGCTGCGGAGCTTGCAGACCGCGCCACTGCAACGGTTTGTCGAGGGCGGCAACGGCCTGGCCTGGTTCGGTCACGGGCACCTGAGCCCGGTGCCGCTGGTGCTGGGCAACTTCGGTGACCAAACCTCGCGCCAAGGCGTCTACCAAGCCGTGCGCGAGTGCCTGCGGCACGGGTCGGTGTACTCGCCGACGGCGGTGAACCTGCTGTTGGAAGGAGCCGACAACTTCGTGTGCAAACTGTATCCCATCACGGTGCGGCAGCTCGGGCCGGGCTGGGTGTGTGGCGAGGAGCGACTGCTCACCACCGTCTCGCGCCGGTTCGACTGGCCCGGCCAGGCCGGCACCGTGCGATGCTATCGCTACGGCCCCGACGGCAACCTGGCCTCGACCCAGGACGTCGAGTGTAGCGGGCAGATGGCGGTCGACGTGGCTCCTGGCGGGCTGCTGATCGCCGAACGTCTGGAGCGAAGGAGCGGAACATGAAGCGAGCGTGGTGCCTGCTGGCGCTGGCCCTGGTGGCCGTGGCGGCGCAGGCCGAACCGGCGACGTTCAAGCAGCCGGCGATGAAGGGTTGGCGGCTGGGTCTGCAGACCTGGACGTTCCACCAAACCTATGGCGGGAAGAAGCACAACCTGCTCGAGATCATCGACATGGCCAAGGATCTCGGCATTGAATACCTGGAAGCCGCTGGCGGCTGGGGCCCGGGCATGAGCCCCACCGAGATGGCCAAGGTGCAGGCCAAGCTCAACGAGACCGGCATCAAGATCGTCCAGATCGGCGTCGGCGGTATCCCCAACGACGAGCCGGGCGCGCGCCGCGCGATGGAGTGGTGCAAGAAGGTCGGCGTCGAGGCCGTGAGCCTGGAGCCCGATCCCAAGGTCTTCCCGATGCTCGACCGCCTGACCAAGGAATACGGCATCAAGATCGCCGTGCACGACCACCCGAAGCCCAGCCGCTACTGGGACCCGCAGTTCCTGCTGGACAACATCAAGGACTGCAACCCGCTCATCGGCTCGTGCGCCGACACCGGGCACTGGGTGCGCAGTGGCCTCGACCCGGTCGAGTGCCTGAAGAAGCTGGCCGGCCGCATCATCTCGCTGCACTTCAAGGACCTGAACAAGAAGAGCGGCGGCAGCGACGTGCCGTGGGGCACGGGCATCAGCAATGCCAAGGGGCAACTCGAGGAGCTGAAGCGCCAGAACTTCCAGGGCCTGTTCAGCATCGAGTACGAGAAGTGGGACAAGGACCAGTTCGAGAACGTGCGCAAGTGCGTCGAGTGGTTCCACGCCACCGCGGCTGAACTGGCGAAGTGATCGCGCGCCCGCTGTCGTCAGCCTGCCTGGCGGCGGTGGTGCTGCTGACCGCGGCGCCGTTGCGCGCCGCGGCCACGCGAGCTGAGGCCGTCTTCGGCGCCGCCCTCGACACCCACCGTGAGGTGGCTGTGGCGGCGCCGAAGGCGGCCTATTCACAACTGCCGCTGACCTGCGAGCTGTTCGCGCGGTTCGACAGCGCGGCGGCCTACAACATCCTCATCGCCAACGAGACCAAGGCGTCGCCGACGCACTGGGAGCTGTTCACGCTGCCTGGCTCCGGCCAGCTCAGCGCCTACCTGCCGGGCCGCCAGCCCGACCACGTCCACACCGGCCTGGCCATCTGCGATGGCCGCTGGCACTGGATCCAGTTGGTCATGGAGCCGGCGCGCGTGCGGATCGTGGTCGATGGCGCCGTCCGTGCCGACGTGGCCGCCACCGCGCCGACGAGTCGGCCGGTGCCGGGCGAGTTGGCGCTGGGCGCCTTGCCCACCGGCGAGTTGCAGAGCAGTGGCTGGCTCGACGAGGTGCGGCTGTCGCGCGTGGCGCGCCCGGTGGGCACCGTGCCGCTGGCGCCACTGACTGCCGATGCCGACACCGTGGCCCTGTGGCACTTCGGCGCGGCGCCAGACGGGCGCTACGCCGACGCTTCGACGCTGGCCAACCCGGCGGTGATCAAGGCGCGGCCGGTGGACGACGGCCCCGGCCGCATCGCCGTGGCCGGCACCATGTCCACCGCGTTCCAGCCGCTGCCGCCCGCCGAGGACGTGACGTCGTTGCGCGCGGAGCTGACCGCCGTCGCCCAGCGGCTGGAGCTACGCAGCGTCGATCCTGGCAACCTGCGCGATGGCGTGCTCCGCGCCTGGCGCTACGACCTGACCTGGTACGGCAAGGTCGAGTATCCCGGGCCACGCCACCGGCCGGTCGACCCGCAGGTGCTGGCACAGCAGGTCTACGACCAGCAGGCGTTGCTGCTTGCCAGCGACGGTGGTCCGGCGGGCACCGTGCTGCGGCGCACGGCGGCGCTGTTGGCGCACTACCAGCGCACCGGCCTGCCACCGGCCGCCGCCGCGCCGGCCGCCGATCTGGCCCGGTTGCAGCGTGAGTGGTCCGAGCGGCGCCCGGCGCCGGGCACCGACGCGCACCGCGCGCTCTACCTGGCCGCCTGCGCCGTGCGGCGTGGCCTGATGCTGGCCAACCCGCTGCTCGATTTCGACGGCATCGCGTTCGTGGCCCGCGGCACCTTCGCCGGCTCGGCGCGCTCCAATCCGTCCACGCAGGACGTGCAAGGCGGCCACTTCGCCACGCAGTACTTCGGCTTCAACGCCCTGCCGGGCGGCGGCCTGTTCATCGTGCGCAACTACCGGGGCCAGCCGCGCATCGTCAACGTGCTGGCCGACAGCGTGGTGCAGAACGGGCGCTGGCAGGGCCAGAAGCTCGATCATGGCGCGTTCGCCACGCCCGACCTGTCGTTCGATGGCCGGCAACTGGTCTTCGCCTGGTGCGCCAACCGCGAGCACCGCTGGCGCTGGTCGCGCCGGACCACCTGGAAGCTGTTCACGGTGAACGTGGACGGCAGCCACTTGCGGCAACTGACCGACGGCGCGGTTGACGACTTCGACCCGTGCTGGCTGCCCGACGGCCGCATCGCGTTCGTCTCCGAGCGGCGCGGTGGCCACATTCGGTGCTTCGCGCCCTACCTGAAGGTGCGCAACTACACGCTGTTCTCGATGGCCGCCGACGGCAGCGACATCCGCCCGTTGAGCTACTACGAGACCAGCGAGTGGAACCCGACGGTGACCAACGACGGCCGCCTGGCCTACACGCGCTGGGACTACACCGACCGCGAGAACTGCCTCGGCTCGCGGCTCTGGCTCAGTCGGCCGGACGGCAGCGACCCGCGCGCGCCGCACGGCAACTACCCGCTGCCCTACGACACGTTCATTGGCCATCAGCCGTGGCAGGTGGCGGCCAACGGGCGCGAGCGCGACAGTCGCTGGGGCTCGCCGATGGTCGAGATGGGCATCCGCTCGGTGCCCAACTCACCGCTCTACATCGCCACGGCGGCGCCGCACCACGGCGAGGTGTTCGGCAGTCTGGTGATGCTCGATCTGCGCGGCGAAGACGACCACCACATGTCGCAGCTGCGCCGTATCACGCCCGACGAGGCGTTCCCCGAAAGCGAAATGGGTGGCCGGCAGCACTACAAGTACGGCTCGCCCTGGCCACTGAGCGAGGACTGCTACCTGGCCAACGCCTGGGAGAACCTCGTGCTGCTGGACCGCTGGGGCAACCAGGAGCTGCTCTGCGAACTGCCGTTGCTGCCGTGCGCCCCCGACGAGCGCTTGCGGCTGATCGACCCGCTGCCGCTCCAGCCGCGGCCGCGGCCGCCGGTGCTGACCAGCCAACGGTCCGCAGTGGCCAACCAGCCGGCGACCATCGCGGTGATGAACGTCTACGACTCCGACTTGCCGTTCCCGCCGGGCACGCGCATCAAGTACCTGCGCGTGGTGCAGAACTTCCTCAAGTCGAACCACGCCATGGGCCAGCCGATGATCGGCTACGAGCGCGAAAACACGCCCCGCGTGCCGCTCGGCGTGGTGCCGGTGGAAGAGGACGGCAGCGTCTATTTCGAGGCCCCGGTGGCCAAGGAACTGATCTTCCAGGCCCTCGATGAGGAACACCGGGCGGTGCAGTCGATGCGCTCGGTGGCGTTTGTGCATCCAGGCGAACAGTTGACCTGCGCCGGCTGCCACGAGCCCACCAACCGCTCACCGAAGCCCGCTGGCCGCCCGCTGGCCATGCGGCGCGCGCCGTCCAAGCTGCAACCCGAACTCGGCGCGGTCGAGCCGATCTCGTACTACCGGCAGGTCAAGCCGATCATCGACCGCACCTGTCTGCCGTGCCACACCAAGGCGGGCCACGGCCCGCAGGACATGCGCTACGAGGCGCTGCGCGACGACTACACGTTCTGGTTCTCCGGCGCCATGCTGGGCGACATGTGCTCGCCCTACAGCGGCATCCACGGCGGCTCGCGGACCATTCCCGGCCGCTTCGGCACGCGCCACTGCCGCATCGGCAAAGCGCTGTTCGACCAGGCGCACCGCGCGGCGGTCAAGCCGGCCGAGCGCCACACGATGACCGTCTGGCTCGACTGCAACTCACTGCGCCTCGGCGCGTTCGAGCGCGAGGAGGCGCAGTTGCGCGGCGAGCTGGTCTGGCCCGAACTGGATGTCGATCCGCGCAACCCGGTGGGCACCGAGACCACGCGACCGGGGCTGGCGGGCAACTTCTGGCACGAGAACGACTACGGCCCGCACGCGGTGCTGGCCGGCAGTCACAGCCGCCAGGCCGTGTTCATCCGCGATGCGACCGGCCGCATCGTCTGGGAGTACCCGGCGCAGAACCCGCAGGAGGTGTGGCTGCTGCCCAATGGCAACGTGCTCTTCGCCTGGCTGCACGGGGTACGCGAGGTGACGCGCAGCAAGCAGGTGGTGTGGGAGTACCGCGTCGACGCGCCGAACGAGGTGCCGACTTGCCAGCCGCTGCCCGATGGCCGCGTGCTGATCGGCATCGTCGGCCAATGCCGCCTGGTCGAGGTGGACCATGCGGGCCAGGTGGTCAAGCAGGTGCCGTTGCGGACCACGGTCAAGGAGCCGCACGCGCAGTTCCGCTTCTGCCGCCGCACGCCAGAGGGCACCTATCTGGTGCCGTTCACCGCCGAGGGCGTCGTGCGTGAGGTGGACGGTGAGGGCCAGGTCGTCCGCGAGTTCCCGCGGCGGCCGTTCCCGGTGGCCGCGGTGCGCCTGGGCGACCAGCACACGCTGATCACCACCGACCGGCGCGTCATCGAGTACGACGGCGCCTTGCGCGTGGTCTGGGAGCTGACAGTCGACGACGTGCCCGATCTGAACCTGGCCACGCTCGCCGGCGTGAGCCGCCGTGACAACGGCAACACGGTCATCTGCAACTGGGGCACCGCCGACACGCCCGATCGCGACGGCGCCCACATCTTCGAAGTGACGCCGGACAAGCGCGTCGTCTGGCAGGTCACCGGCCGCGACCTGGGTCAGGTGGCGCAGTGCCAGGTGCTGAACGACGACCTGACGCTCGACCGGCGCGCGGGCTGGCGGTGAGTTGGCGGGGTGGGGCAGTCAATCCGCTACTTCACCATCACCACCGGCAGCACGCTGCGCACCGTCGCCGGGCGCTCGCAGGTGGCGTGCTGCCGCCCTTTCGTCAGCGCTTTGACCCGCTCGCTGATGTAGGCGTCCAACTCCGCCAGCGTCACCACGCCGTCGCCGTTGTGGTCGGCCTGGCCGCTCAACGCCTCGACCAGCGCCTTGGTGAACGCGCCGTTATGCCACTCGTCCTGCTCGTAGCTCACTTCCGACGGCATGCAACTCGACAGCGTGATCAGGCCGACTTCGTCGGATAGCGCATCGCGCAGCACATTGGTGTACTCGAGCCGCCCGCCGGCCTTCCGGGCACCCGTCGCGCCGGCCGAATGGCAGGTGTCCAGCGCCAGCAGCACCTTGCCGGGCATGGCGCGCAGCGCGGTGCGGAACTGCGACCAGTGCAGGCCCGTCCGCCGCAGCCGCTCGGTATCGCCGTCAGAGGGCAGGAAGTAGTACTCCCCCGCGCTGTCGGCCAGGCCGTGGCCGGCCAGGAACACCACCGCATAGTCTCGCTGGGTGACCTGCCGGGTCAGCCACTCCAGCGCGTCCAGCACGCCGCCCTGGCTGGCCTCCTGGTCCGTGAGGAGCTTCACTTCGACCTTGCGGAACAGCTTGCCGGCCTGCTGCTGCAGCACGTTGGCCAGGTCGGTGGCGTCCTTCGCCGCGTAGCGGAGCGTGTAGTCCTTGTTGGCGTAGGCGGAGACGCCGACGGCCAGCACGTACATGGCCGGCTTCTGCTCCTCAGCGCCGTAGCGGATGGTGACCGACACCGGCACGCTGTGTGAGCCGGCGTCGTTGGTGGCGATGGCGCTGATGGTGTTCTCGCCGGGGGTCAACGGCACGGTGACCTGCTGCTCGGACGGGTCGCGGTAGGGCACAAACACAAACCGACCGCCGGTCAGCGGCCGGCCGTTGACCAAGGGGATGAGCGCCACCACCTTGCGGTGGTTGGGGTCCTTCACGCGCAGGCGGACGGTGACCTCGCTGGTCGCCACGGTGGCGCCGTCGGCGGGAGCGAGGATCTCCACGCGCGGTGGCGCGAACTCGGTGATCCGCGCCGCCACTCTCGCGGTGTCGGTCTGCTGCTTGCGCGCCGTGTCGGCTTGCTGGACGGCCTCGGCCACACTGCCGCAGTCCAGCAGACGCTGGATGACGTCGGGCCGGTAGAACTGCTCGCGGAACTGCGTGGCCGGGTAGTACTCGGGCTCCACGTCGTCGGCCCGGTTGACCTGCCAGCCAATCCACTTCTCGGCGGCTGGGGTGCAGGCATAGTAGCCCTCCTCGGTCCAGGCAATCCAGTTGCCGTTGGTGGCCGGGAAGATGCTCAGCAGCGGCGACACCTCGAAGCCCGGGCCCGTGAGCGGCCAGATGCGCAGCGTCTGGCAGTGCCCGCCACCCAGCGCATAGCGTCCGTCGGCTGTGTCGATGACTCGCTCCGCACCGCAGGTCCGCAGCCGCTTGACCACCGGGCCTTCGCCGGGGCGGAGGATCTCGAGCCAGCTGCTGCGCACCACGGCCAGTTGGCCGCTCGACAGCCAACTGACGGCGGGCGAACTGCCGAGGTCGACGCGCGGCTTGCCGTCGGGCCGTTCGTCCACCGTCCACGCGTTGGCGTTGTTGCTCAGCACGCCGTAGGGGCTGCGCAGTTGCGGCAGACGCCACTGGCTGGCTTCGCCCGCAGGCTCGAGCGCCAACGTCCTGAGGTTGAAACGCTGCGTCGGTGGATTGGCGGACAGGACGGCCTGAATCGTGAAGCCCGGGCTACCGTCCTGGAGCCCCCAGCCCAGGTCACCCAGGAAGCAGGCGGCCCCATGTCGTTGGAGGCGGCAGGTGCCGTCGGTGGTGTCGAAGACCGCGATGCCGCCGTCCTTGAGGCCGGCTGCCAGCAGACCGGCCTTGGTGTCAAGGCTCAGCGAGACGCAACCCGGTTCGGGCAGCGTGCGGATGACGCTGCGGTCCAGCAGGCTGTACTGGCATGTCCGGCCCTCGTAGGAGGTCGCCCACACCGAGCGTTCGTCGGGCTCCAGGACCAGCCCGAACAGGCCGTCGGGCAAGTCGGGCAAGGCCGGGGTAGCCACGCCCGTCGTGACCTCCCACCGCACCAGACCCGTGGCGCCGGCCCGGGCCAGCAAGTGCTTGCTGTCGCTCTGCCAGGCCAGCGCGCCAACGCAGTTCGACAGGTGGCGGACACTCGTCGGGGTGCCGAGGGTGAGCGTCGCGCGCGAGTTCGGTTGGCGGACCAGCACCACCCGGTTGTTGTGGCCGGTCGCGATGTACCGCCCGTCGGGCGACCACGCCACGCTCGACGCCCGCCGGTGGCCGGGCATGCCCTCCGGCATCTCGACGAGCGACTGTACCGCGCCGGTCTCCACGGCCGCGATGCCGAGGCCGCCATCGAAACCGACTGAGGCGACGAGGCTGCTGTCGGGTGAGAAGCTCACCACGGAGCAGGGAGCCGGCAGCCGGACGACGCGGCGCAGGCGAAAGGTCGCCACCTCGTACAGGGCCAGGAGCTGCTTCTCGGTGGCCGCCGCCAGCCAACGCCCGTCAGGCGATGCCGCCAGCGCGATGGTGTAGTCAGCCTCCCGCAAGCGCACGGTCTTGACCACCTCGCCGCTGGTGGTGTCCCAGGCGCGCACCGTCCCGTCGACCCCCAGCGTCGCCAACAGCCGGGTGCCCGGTATCAAGCACGAGGTGTCGACTGACCGGTTGTGCGTCCCCGGGTCAACTCGCAACTCCGGCTTCCCCTCACCGGACCAAGCTGCCGTCGCCAGCACCAGGATGATCCACCAAGCCGTACGAGCCATGTGCCACTCCCCAGTAGGCCGGAATCGGCGTCTGCTTACACCGCTATGACGAGGCCACCTGCCGGGGCTGGATGATGGTTCTGTTACAGTAACCATCATCCAGTGGTGAGACACAGGGCGCCGCGCCGGCTCACACCGCGTGACCTGCCGGCGAGACACCGGCTCAGCAGATCCGCATGGTCAGGCCGCCGTCGACCACCACCGTCTCGCCGGTCAGGTAGGTGTTGTCGATCATCGCCAGCACCATCTGCGCGATGTCCTCAGGCGTGCCTTCGCGGTGCAGCGGCACGCGGTTCTTCAGGTTGTGCTGCTTGGCCTCTTCGGTCATCGCGGCGTGGAAGTCGGTGCGGACGATGCCGGGGCAGATGGCGTTGACGCGAATGTTCTCGTCGGCCAGCTCCCAGGCCAGACAGCGCGTGAACTGGATGACCGCGCCCTTGACCGTGCCGTAGACGCAGGCGCCGGGCAGGCCGCGGAGGCCGGCCACCGAGCCGACGTTGATGATCACCCCGGCGTCGGACTTGCGCAGCAGCGGAACGGTGGCCCGGCAGACGTAGAAGGCGCCTTTGACGTGTGTCTGGAAGGTGCGGTCCCACTGCTCTTCGGTGAGGTCCATCAGCTTGCCGGGCTGGCCGTAGCCGGCGTTGTTCATGACCACGTCGAGCCCGCCCCAAGCGGCGTCCAGATCGCTGACCGCCCGCTCGACGTCTGCGCGGCAGCCGACGTCACCTTGGTAGGCGCGCGCCTCGGCCGCGCCGGCCTCGCGGCACAGGCGGACCGTCTCGTCGGCGCCGTCGCTGTTGCCGAAGTAGGTGATGGCCACGCGCGCGCCGCGGTTGGCCAGGGCTACGGCCACGGCGCGGCCGATGCCGCGGCTGCCGCCGGTAACCAGAGCACGCTGTTCTGCCATGGGTCTTATCCTCCGAGTCCCAGGCAGGCTAGCCGCGCGCTGCTGACAAGTCAAGCCGGTGACACATCCTGGATGTGCTGGTAGGCTGTCAGACGTGGGCCAGAGCGAGCAGAGCACGGAGAAGCAGGGATCGCGGCGCAGCGTGCGCCGGATGGTCTGGTTGGTCAGTGGCTACCTGCTGGTGCTGCTCCTGGCGCAACGCGTGGGGGCCGAGGACTACTGGCCGACGCTGCTGCTGACCTACATGCCGCAGGTGCTGCCGCTCACGCCGGCGGCGGTGCTCGTGCTCTGGGTCGGCTGGCGCGGACGCTGGGTGGCGCGCGTCTGGGCCGCGGCGGTGGTGCTCTTCGCGCTGTTCGCCTTCGGCGATCTGCAGTTGCCGCTGCCGGTCCAGCGGCCGGTGGGCCAGCCGGTGCGCGTGCTGACCTGCAACACGCACTACGGACGTGGCGGCGTCGCCCGGATCGCCGCCCTGATCGACCGTTGGCAACCCGACGTGGTCTGCCTGCAAGAGGTCTGCGCCTTCCGCGAGACGCCCGATCCGGGTCCCGAGTTCCGCCGCCAACTGGCCGGCTGGCACATCGCCGCCGCGGGCGAGCAGATGACGTTGACCCGCCGGCCGCAGCGCTGGACCACCACGCACGTCGTGCCGGGTCACCACGCCTACCACGTGCTCGAGGTCGGCCTGGACCTGGGCGGCACGCCGCTGACCATCTTCAACACGCATGTGGAGACGGCGGCCGGCCCCGAGATGATCGATGACGGCTGGGCGAAGATGCCGCGGTTCATCCACGGCATGAACGCGGTGCGAGCCACCCATGCCCAGGTCATCGACGCCGCCCTGGATGCGGCTCGCGGCCCGAAGATCCTCTGCGGCGACTTCAACACGCCGCCGCTCGGCCACTACTACGCGTACTTCCAGCGCCGCCTCACCGATGCCTTCACCCAGTCGGGCTGCGGCCTCGGCTACACCTTCCGGGCCGACTTCCCCGTCCTGCGCATCGACTACGTCTGGCTCGACGAGCGCGTCACCGCGACCCGTTGCACGCCGTTGCCCGACGCCGGCTCCGACCACCTGCCGCTGCTGGCCGAACTGGTCGTGACCAGACCTTGAACCGCTGAGGTCACCGCGCTAAGCTTGCGCCGGGAGAGCCTCATGCGCGTGGGTGCCAGCAGGCGGGACATCACTCCGCCACACGGTCTGTGGATGTCGGGCTATGGCGGGCGCACCGTCGCCACCTCGACCACCGATGCCCTGGAGGTGCGGGCGTTGGCGGTGGACGACGAGCACGGTGGCCGCGCCCTGATCGTGGCGGCGGACCTGCTCGGCTTCGACTACGACTTCGTGGCCGCCGCGCGCGCCGCTATCGAGCAGCGTACCGGCATCGGTGCCGACGGCATCCTGCTCAACGCCTCGCACACGCACTGCGGGCCGGCGGTGATCAACCACCTGGTCAGCGAGGCGCCGCACCTGGACCTGGCCTACCGCGAGCGGCTGATGGACTCGCTGCTGGCGGCCGCCGACGAAGCTTGGGCCAACCGACGCCCGGCAGTCGCCGCGTGCGGCATGGGCGCGTGCCGCATCGGCATCAACCGCCGCGCGCCGCGGGCGCCGTTCGGCATGGCGCCAGACCCGCGGGGCTTCTATGATGCCACCGTGGGCGTGCTGGCCTTCACCGATCCGGCCGATGGTCGTCCGCTGGCGGTGGTGTTCAACGCCACCTGCCACCCGACCACGCTGGGCGCGGCCACCACCTGGTCGGCCGAATGGCCCGGTGCCGCGCGGCGGTCGGTCGACGCCTACCTGGGCGACGGCTGCACCAGCCTCTTCCTGCAGGGCGCCTGCGGCAACATCCGGCCGCGCACCTTCGGGTTCGGCCAGAGCGGGTTCCGCCAGGGCACCTACGAGGAACTGGAGCGCCAAGGCCACGCCTGCGCCCACGAGGTGATTCGCCTGCTCCAGGACGCACTGCAGCCGGCTGCGGGCGACCTGACGGTGCGGCGCCTGCCGTGCGCACTGCCACTCGACCAGATCCGGTCGGCCGACGACATCCGCGCCCGCGCCGCAGCGGGCGAGCCGTGGGCGCAGGACTACGCCAACCATGCCGAGCGCCGGTGGCCGGGCCTCGACCTGCCCGACACGCTGCCCTACGAGGTGCAGATGCTCACCCTTGGTGAGGCCGTCTCCATCGTGGCCATCCCCGGCGAGGTGGTCAGCGAGTATGCCGCCGCCACCCGGGCGATGGTGCCGCGACCGACGCTGTTCTGCGGCTACTCGAACGGTCTGCCGACCTACATTCCGACCGCGCGCATACGCCGGCAAGGCGGGTACGAAGGCACCGGTGCGAACGTCTTCTTCGGTATGCCGGGCTGCCTGCGTGAGGACGCCGAGTTGGTCATCCTGGGCAAGATCGAGGAGGCGCTGGGGTAGGGCGGCGCTGCCGCTACGGCGCCGTCGGCTCCAGCCCGATCTGGTCCAGGTTCATGCTACCGCCCAACTGCTCCAGACGGATGCGGTGCCGGCCGGCGGACAGCGCCTGGGGCAGGGGCACGCGGAACCAGCGCCAGTCATCGGTGGTGCGGCACCAGCCCCCGGTCGGCGGCAGGCGGACGAGTTCGGCGCCGGCGGCCGGCGTACCGTCGAGGTACAGGCCGCGCAGCACCGGGCCGTCGTCGCCCGCGCCGCGCACCAGCAAGCTCCAGCGACCCGCCGTCGGCACCGTCAGCTCCCATTCGGCCCATTGGCCGGGCGTATCCCACACGCAGTGGGCCACGCCGCCCGAGGCACCGACCTTCTCCATCGCCTTGCCCTTCACCGGGCCTTCGGCGGCCAGCTTTTCGGCCTCGACCAGCACCGCGGTCGCGGCGGGTTTGGCGCCCTTGGGCAGCATGGCCGCGTCGACGGTGGTGCCGGGCAACGGCTGCAGTTCGATGCGGTCCAGTTGGCGACCGGTCAGCAGCAGCGTGTGCGGCCCTGCCGCCAGGACCACCGGCTGGTCGGGTGGGTAGGCGCGGCCGTCCAGCGTGAGCAGATGCTCGCCCGGGCCACCGGCCACGCGGATCGTGCCGCGGACGGTGGTGGCGGTGCGGAACAGGCTCCAGTAGTGGTAGGCGAAGCCGTCGGCCCGGCGCTGCGCATAGCCTTGCACCGTGGCCACGGGCTCGGTACCGAGCAGCGGCTGCGCCGGCAGCGCGTGCGACAGCGCCGCCACGGGTCCGCTGTCGGGTCGCACCAGGCGGCCGTCGCCCTGCGTGGTGATGCGGCCCTCGGCGGTCTCCAGCACGGCCGTGTCGCCGCGGACGGGCAGACGGACCAGCTCGGCGCCGTCGGTGCCACCTTGCCGGGCGCGGACCACCGTGCCGTCGATCAGCAATACGCGCGCCAGGCGCCCGTCGGTCGTGCGAGCGACCACAGCCACCTCGCCATCGGTGCTGAGCCCGTCGGCCAGCTCGGTGGTAGCCAGCGGACCGGTGGCGCCGGCCTGGCGGCAGAGCACGGTGTAGGTCAGCCCGTCGGCGCTGAACCGGCCACCCAGGGCGTTGGTGGCCGCCACCGGCTCGACGCCATCGGCCGGCGCGGTGCCGCGCTGGATGCGCATGACGGCCAGGAACTGCTCGTCGGCCCGCCGGGCCGCGGGTGTGGCGGCCAGGTGGTACTCCAGCGGCGTCACTTCGGGTGGCGAGGGTCGCGTGCTGTAGCGGTCCACCGGTTGCGCGTCGGCCGGGAAGCCCGAGGTGACCTTGAGCGTCGCGTCCGCCGGTGCCAGGAAGCGGCCCGACAGTGAGGCTCGCCCGCTGGTCAACCGGAAGCTGCGGCGGGCGGCGTCGATCTTCGGCTCGCCGACGCTCTGGAGCAGCCAGTCGAACTGCGCCGGCCCGCTGGCCGCGGCCAGCCGGTCGCAGATGACCACGAAGCCCGGCTTGATGAACAGCAGCCGGCGGGTGAACTGCTTGACCTGCCCGCGGTAGACCAGCGGCGAGGTGACCTCGCCCTCGGTGTAGCCGAAGCCAGGCGACTCGAACCAGCGCGCGATGCGGCCGTCGGCGCCGTCACGACGCGAGCCCTGGTCCTGACCGTTGACCAGCACGCTGCAATGGGCGCGCGTGAGCGTCGACCACTTGGTGAACTGCGGGCTGCCGTACCAGTCGTAGTGTCCGCCGTCGATGGCCAGCTTCTCGCCGTAGGCGTGGATGACGAAGCCGTTCAGGTCCTCGTGCTGGTGCCCGGCGTAGAACGGTCCCGAGCGCATGGCCACGGTGACGCCGTCGCGGCCGTCGACCAGCGAGGTGTTGAACACCGCCCAGCCGATGAACCGGTAGTGCACCGACGGCGGGATGTCCACCGGCGGCTTGGGCATGGTCGCGCCGCTGACCTCGCGCGCGCCGCCATACCACAGACCGCACGGGTCACCCGTCTGCCGGGCCAGTTCCAGCACCTGCTTCTGGGCATAGGGGCCGACGATGCCGTGGTTCGGCTGGCCCGTGTCGGCGAACGAGACGGTGTAGCCTTGCGGCGGCGTGGTGTAGAGCGGGAAACGGCAGGTCTGGCGCATCCACGGATGCTGGTAGAGATCGATGCCGGTGACGCGCTTCATCAGCTCGGCGTAGCCGTTCATGAACAGCAGGCCATAGCCCCAGTAGCTGATGCCCTCGTTGTTGTCGCCATCGTACCCGAGCGCGCAGAGGAAGCGGCCAACGAAGAGGTCGAGCGAGTAGCGCGCCCAGTCACTCGCCGCCGGCAGCTCGCCACAGAGCACCAGGCCCGACTCGGCGAGGGCCAGCACGTTGAGCCACGAGTGGTTGTTGTACTCGTTGGCGCGGTAAGGGTTGTGGTGGTCCCAGAACTGCTTGGCACGGGCCTCGATGGCCTGGCGCACGGGCGCCAGGGCGGTGGGTGTATCGACCTCGGCCAGGGCGTCGTAGCAGGAGTTGAGCCCGCGCAGGAAATGGTGCGCGCCGATATCGCCGTTGCGCATCGAGCTGCCGCCGGCGGGGTCCCAGCGACTGGCCTTCAGGGCCAGCTCGCGGGTCCAGCCACGCACTTGCTCATCGCCGGTCACCGCGCAGAGCCGACCCAAGCGCTCCAGCCGGCCGCCGGCCCGACTGGTGATGCCGCCATGCGCCTTGCCGTACCACTCGATCCAGGTTGGCCAACGCGCGTCACCGGCGACCCACACCGGGCAGTCGTCGTCGATGCCCTGCCGGTGGATGTTCGCCGCTTCGGACACCAGGCGAGCCCGCTCGGCCACGCTCAGCTTGGCGCGCTCGGCGGGCGCATCCACCAGGCGGGGGTGCGCCCGTCTGGCGAATGCGGTCCAGTCGATGGCCGGCGCCTGGAAGCGATGGGCTTCGGGCTCGATGGTCACCCGTTCGGCGTCGGACCAGCCGCTATACAGCTCATTCCGAGTGCGCACCCGCCAGTACCAGGTGCCCGGCTCCAGTGGCGCCGGCGGCAGGTACCAGTTGCCCTCGACGCGCACGATGGTGGTCCGGCCGTCGGCGAACGAGGCGTCAGGGGAGAACGCCAATTCGCTGGCGACCTGCTGGCGCGGCCAGATGAACAGCGGCGGGTTGGCGTGCGAGGTGCGCCGCCGGTCGCTGACGGCGCCGCTCAGCGAGCGCTGCGACAGCTCGACGTTGTCGATCCAGACCTTCATGCGCGCGCCGGCGTCGTCCTTGGCGCGCCCGTAGATCTGGAACGAGGCGAACTCCTGGCCAAGCTGCATCGGTGGTGCGTTGACCGCATGGATGAGCGCCACGGGCAGCACGACGTGCCGCCACTGCGACTGGAACGGCACGCTGGCGAAGTAGTGTCGGCCGTCGGCCAGGGCGAAGATGACGCCGACGTAGTTGGTGTCACCCTCGACGGCCTCGGCGCGGTAGTCGAAGCTGAGCACCAGGTTGTGGGTCAGCTTGAACGGGCCCTTGAAGGTCACGCCGGCGTACTTGGCGCGAGCGGCGCTCTCGACCAGCAGGCACTGCCGCGAATCCGCCGCGCCGGGTGTCGCGACCGAGAGCTTGGTCGGGCGCTGCTCGGATAGCTGTGGCCAGGCCGAGGGCTGGGTGCCAGTCTCGAAGTCGAGGCGCAACGGCGCCTCGGCCGCGACCAGCGGCGCGCTCAGGAGCAGTAGCCAGAGGGCACGGACTCGCATGGTGGAGCTCCGCGGGTGGCTTCGCCGCGGCAGCGCCAGATCCTGGCGAGTGGCGCAGGCAGGCGATCGGGCTCGCCGGTCGAATCGACCGGCCGAGTGGACAAGGAGTCTTCCCCATGGCTGGATTCGATGGTCTGGCGGTCAACCTGGGCAGCCTGCACTTGCTGAGCGACGCGAAGACGCGCTCCATCAGTGCCGAGAACTTCACTGGTGAGAAGGGGCGCGGCGGCCTGGCGACCGAGGGCACCGGCGCCGGCTGCGCGCGCGAGCTGGGGCAAGGCTGGAAGATCTCGCCGTCGGTCCGCATCGGGGCCGGCGAGTGCTTCACGGTGGCCGACATCACCGGGCCCGGCGCCATCCAGCACATCTGGATGACGCCCACCGGCGCCTGGCGCTACAGCATCCTGCGGATCTACTGGGACGACCAGGAGCAGCCGTCGGTCGAGTGCCCGGTCGGTGACTTCTTCGCCTCGGGCTGGGGCGAGTACGCCCAGGTCTCCTCGCTGCCCGTCTGCGTGAATCCGGGCAGTGCCTTCAACTGCTACTGGCCGATGCCGTTCGGCAAGCGCTGCCGCATCACCATGACCAACCTGGCCGACGAGCCGATGACGCTCTACTACCAGGTCGACTATGCGCTCAACGAGGTGCCGGCGGACGCGGCCTACTTCCACGCCCAGTTCCGCCGCACCAACCCGCTGCCGTACAAAGAGGTCTACACGATTGTCGACGGCATCCAGGGCCGTGGCCAGTATGTCGGCACCTACCTGGCCTGGGGCGTCAACAACCGGGGCTGGTGGGGCGAGGGCGAGATC
>CAZHGD010000059.1:0-39923 GCA_964531735.1 uncultured Fimbriimonadaceae bacterium
CGCCGCCTCCTGCTCGCGCGGCGTGGGCAGCGGCAGGGCGAAGACCGGATCGCTGGTCAGCCGCACACGCTCGCCGGGCAGCCCCAGGGCCACGGCGGTTTGGTGTGAGAGGCCGTCGCGCACGCTGATCGCGGCCGCGCCGCGCAGACAGCGCCGCGTCCAGACGCGCGACAGACGCCGGCGCAGGGGACCCAGGCTCTGGGCGATGACCGCGTACGGCCGGCGGTACCAGCGGGCCAGTTCGGTCCAGGCGGCGTAGTAGCCCAGCGACCGCAGGCTGGTCGCATCCTGGAACAGACCGCCACCACCGCTGAGCAGCGCGGCGCCCGCCCGGAGTTCGGCGGTCACAGCCCGGCGGTCGTAGCGGCCGACGAAGCGGACTCCGGGCAGCCCGCTCAGGTGCTCCCGCAGCGGACCGGCCGGCACGGTCACCTGGCGCACACCGGCGGCGTGCAGTTCGCTGGTCAGCGCCAGCAGGATGGCGTCGTCGCCGACGTTGCCGAAGCCGTAGTAGCCCGACAGTACGACCCGTTCCGGCACCACCGCGGCCATCGGGTCACTCCTCCGGGCGGCGGCGCACGAACAGCCAGACGACCAGGCCCAGCGCCGAGCCCATCCAGAGCGCGTGCCCCGTGCGCAGCAGCGACTGCGTCAACGGCGTGTGGATGTGACAGAAGGTGTTGAACGTGGAGATGGTGCCGATCACGCCGAGCAGGAACATCAGCGGCAGCCACCGGGTGCGGCCTTGGGTGGCCAGCAGACCGGCCAGCAGCATGGCCGGGTGGCCGATCAGCACTTCCTTGGTGCGCGGCCGGGCCCCGAACACGTTCTCGAGCAGCGCCCGCAGACGCAGTTCGGTCTCCGAGATCTCGACGCCTTCGTTGCCGCTGCGGACCAGTAGCACCACCAGCATGATCAGGCCGACGATGGCCAGGCCGATGTGCGCGGTGCGGACCGGCTGGTCCCAGAAGCTGGACCAGCGCCGACCGGCCTCGGCACGGTCGACGCCCGGCAGCGAGACGCCGAGCGAGACCAGCGCCGCCGCCGCCAGCAGCGGCACCACATGCGCGACCTTGACGCCGAGGTAGGTGTCATGCCCGAGCATGAAGCTGGTCTGTGACAGCAGGCCCACGGTGAGCAGGCCGCCGAGCGCCGCCCAACCGACCGTGCCCCAGAGCACACCCAGCGCGCCCCAGACGGATCGGGGCGGCGTGGCGGTCAGCCGCAGCCAGCCCCACCGGCTGCCCAGCGCCGGGAACACCAGCCCGGCCAGGAGCGCCATCACCTTGGCGTAGGCGTCCGGCTTGACCAGCGCCACCGGCGTGGTCAGCACGGCCAGCACCAGCCACACCAGCGCCCAGGCCCGCAGCGTCGGACGACCCGTCAGGAGCACCAGCACCCAGGCCAGCGCGGCGCACACGCCGAGGGCGCCGACCGCCGCTCGCCGCAGCGGATCCACGACGCGGTAAGGCAACACTTCAGCCCGGCCCAGCGGCAGGCCCTCGGCCCGGATGGCGCCGGCGATCTTCTGCACGAAGCGCGAGTTGGTCTCGAGGATGTCGGCGTTGGGATCCAGCGCCAGTCGCACCCAGCACAACCGGATGCCGCGCTCCTTGGCCGCGCGGCGGTAGCGTTCGACGCAGAGCTCCGGCGCCAGCTTGGCCATCTCGCGCTCGGCGATACTGTGGACGCGCGCGTACGACCCGCGCGTGCCCGCGTCGAGCAGTTCCCTGGCCAAGTTCTGCTCGCCGTTCTGCACCGCGAACTCGACCCGCCCCCAGATCAGCCCTTGCGCGGCGAGTTGGTGGGCCGTCTCGGCCACCAGCCCGCGGTGCCCGAGCACCCGGTCGCCCGAGAACACCACCACGCGGGCCCCGAGCGCCTTGGCCTCGGTCAGCGACCCGGCGATGCCGTTGGCGTTGAGGCCCGGCGAGTTGAACAGCCGGGCGATCGGCTCCAGGCCGGCCTTGCGCACCGCGCCGAAGGCGCTCGGATCCAGGCCCGCCCCACCCATCAGCACCGCCCCCGGCGGTGCGTCGATGACTACGGCGCTTTCGTTCTTCTGCGAGAAGCGCCCGCCGAAGCGGCGCTTCAGCGAGGCGAACGCCGCCTTGGCCTGCTGGCTGTCGCCGGCCAGGAACAGCAGGTCCTGGTCGATGCGGCTCATGATGTGCAGCACACCGTTGTTGACCAGCGCGTCGACCAGCGGCTCCTCGACGGCCACTGCGGTCAGCCCGGCCTTCTGGAGCGCCGACAGCGCCTCGCCCAGCGGCACATCGGCGTAGGCGGCCAGGGCCTCGACTTCACCGTAGTCGGCCACCAGGGCCACTTGCCGAGTGGCTCGTTCCAGGTGGACCCGCTCCACCGCGACCGTCGTGGCCACCAGGGCCGCCAAGAGCACCGGCAACGCAACCAGGCGTTCGTTGGACACCGCCCGCTCCTTATGCTAGACTGCCCGCGCTGCCTGACGCGGGCCGGCACAGCATAGCACGGCCGACGCCAGGTGGTGGCCGCCACGCCGAATTGGTCGCTCGGCACCGCGGGCCGCGGCAACTGGTGCGGTGCAGCGTCGGTCTATTAGGGTGTTATGGCGGCAGACCGCCGGGTCACACCAATCACGATATGAGTTTGAAAGTCCTGGCACTGCTGGTCACCCTGGTCGGCGGGCGGATGATGCCGCCCGACTCGCTGGTGCCTGCCGGCGCCCAGGGCAGCGCCTACCTCGAGCAAACCGGCTACATGCTGCTCTCCTGGGGCGCCGACGAAGCGGCGGTGCGCAACTTCCAGAAGGCCGTGGAGCTCGACTCCACGCGGGCCTCGGCCCATCTCGGCCTGGCGCGGGCCCTGGCCAGCAGCGGTCAAGGCATGCCGGCCATCGAGCAGGTGCAGGGCGTCCTGGCCACCGATGCCCGCCACCCCGACGCCAATCGCCTCTACGCGCAGTTCATGATGGCCGCCGGGCGCGCGCCCGAAGCCACCGCGGCGATGCGCACCTTGCTCAAGCACTCGCCCGATGACGCCGAAGCCTGGCGCATCCTCGGGCACAGCCTGATGGAGCAGAAGCAGATCAAGGAGGCCAGCGCGGCGCTGCGCAAGGCGGTCAAGCTCGATCCGGGCAAGCCCGACCCGCACAAAGAGCTGGCCATGGCCCTGGTGGCCGACAAGCAGATCGCGCCGGCCGTGACCGAACTGAAGCGCTACCTGCAACTGCGCCCCAGCGATGTGCCGACCAGCATGCAGTTGGCCGAGATGCTGCTGAACCGTGGGCAGCCGGACGAGGCCGTGAAAGTGGCCAGCGAGGCGGCGAAGCAGGAGCCGGACAACCCGCGCCTGCTGTTCGCCATCGCCACCACGCTGGCCAAGCTCGACCGCAAGGCCGAGGCGGCCGGCTGGTTCGACAAGGTGCTGGCCCTGACCAACGAGCCCGAGCCGGTGGGCCAGGCCGCCAGCTTCCTGGCGCAGTACGCCGTCTCCCAGAAGCGCTTCCCCGCCGCGAGCCGCTACCTGCGGCGCCTGGTCGCGGCCAAGCCGACCATGCTGCCGCCGCGGATGGAGTTGGCCAAGCTCAGCGCCGAGGCCAAGGACTGGTCGGGCGCCGCCTCGGCCATGCGCGGGCTGGTCGCGGTGCAGCCCAACAACCTGTCGTTCCGCATGCAGTTGCTCGACTTCCATCTGCGCGCCCGGCACTTGCCGGCGGCGGCCGAGACGGCCCGCCAGATCCTGCGCCAGCCGCGCAGCAATCCGGCGGTGGTCGAGACGATTGCCAAGGGCTTCCTGACGCTCGGCTCGCCCTCGGCGGCGGCCGACTTCCTCCAGGAGGAGTACCACCGGCGACCGTCGCCGCCGGTTGGCTTGATGCTCTGCGAGGTGCTGCAGCGCGCGCGGCGCAACGACGAAGCCCGGAACCTGCTGGAGAACCTCCAGCGCCGTTGGCCGCAGGATCCGACGCTGCGCCACGCTCTGGCGACGGTGGCCTACGAGCGCCACCAGTGGCAACGCGTGGTCGATCTGCTCGGGCCGTTGGTCACCCGGCGGCTGCTGAACCCGCGGGCGGTGGGGCCGCTGGCCTGGTCGTGCGAGCAGGTCGGCCGCTATGCCGACGCCGCAACCCTGTTCGAGGAGTTCGCCCGGCAGCGCGGCGACGCCGCCGCGCTGATCCATGTGGCGCGGCAGTTCGACAAGCTGGGCGATCTGCGCACGGCGGTCAGCATGTACCGCCGCCTGCTGCTGATGGTGCCGAACCACGTGCCCTCGCGCCTGGCCCTCGGCCGCGCGCTGGGCAACGCCAACGAGCTGCCCGAAGCCGTCAAGTGTTTCGAGCTGGTACTCAAGGCTCAACCCGACAACGCCCTGGCGCTGCGCTCGCTGGCCTGGGCCCTGTCGCTCCAGGGCAAGCGGGCCGAGGCCATCGCCGTCTATCAGCGGCTGGCCCAGGCCGACCCGCAGAACGCCCACGCCATCGCCGCGCAAGGCGACCTGAAGGCGGCCAACCAGGAGCTGGACCAGGCGATTAGCACCTGGCTCGACGGGCTCCGCCGGCTGCCACAGGCGGCCGTGCTGCATCGGCGCCTGGGTGAAGCCTACGCGGCCAAGCAGGACTTCGAGCGCGCCATGGCGCACTTCCGCTCGGCCGCCGAGGCCGATGCCCACGATCTGCCGACGCGGCTGGATGCCGCCGCGGTGGCCGAACGGCGCGGCCGCTATGACGAGGCGCGCCAGTGGTACCGCGAGGCCATCGCCAGCGGGCCCGAGAACGGCTACCTCTACCGGCAGTGGCTGCGCACCTTCAACGCCGCCGGGCAAGGCCAACTCGGCCTGGAGAGCGCCTTCCAGTTGCTCACCACCAGGCCGACCAGCCTGGGCCTGGCCGAGGCGGTCCTGGACCAGGCCGCCACCGAGGGCCGGCTGAACGACGTCGTCTCGCGCCTCGACCGGCTCAGTGAGGCCGGCTGGCAGCAGACCACGCTCCGCGACGCGCGGGGCCTGGCGCTGCAGCGCGGCGGCGATCCAGCCGGCGCGCGGCGCTGGTACGAAGGCCAACTGCGCCGCGAGCCGCTGGAGTCGCGCTGGTCGCAGCGCCTCGGCGAACTGCACGAGCAGGCCGGTGAGTGGCCTGGGGCCGTGCAGGCGTATACGAGTGTGGCGCGCCGGCACCCCAAGAGCAGTGCGGCCCTGGCCGACCTGGCGCGAGCCCAGGCCGCCACCGGGCAGAAGGAAGCCGCCCTGCAGGCCCTGCGGCGAGCCAGCGCCATCGATCCTAACGACGAGGCCGCGCTCGAGCAGATGGTCTACCTCTACCAGGCCGAAGGCCGCCTGACGGCGGCGCGCGACGGGCTGCGCGAGCTGATCGGCCGGCCCGGCCCGCGGCAGGCGGCCTACTCGCAGAGCCCGGCGGTCTGGATCGCGCTGGGTCTGTCGTGCGAGTTGTCGGGCGACCGAGAAGAGGCGTCCAAGTGCTACCAGCAGGCACTGACGCTCAACAACTGGTGCCTGTCGGCGCGGCTGGGCCTGCAACGGCTGGCGCGCCCCCGCGCGTTGAGAGCGCCGCACTGAGCCGCGCCTTGCTGGCCGGCCCTGGGAGTTGGCAATGACCAGCAAGGACCGCGTGCTGACCGCCATCGCGCACCGTGAACCCGACCGGGTGCCGCTGAACTACCTCGCCAATGCCGAGATCACCGTCGGCTTGTGGCAACACTATGGCCTGCCGCAGGGCGACTACGACGCCTTGCTGGAAGCGCTCGGCGTGGACTTCCGCAGCGTCGGACCACGCTATGTCGGCCCGCCACCGCCCGACCTGGGTCCGGACCTGCGGCAAGGGCTGTGGGGCATCCGCACCCGCCGCATCGGTCATGAGACCGGCGAGTACTGGGACTACTGCGACTGGTTGCTCAAGGACGCGCAGACGGTGGCCGACATCGACGCGTTCCCCTACCATCTGTCGCCCGACGACTTCGACTACAGCGTCATCCCCGAGCAGATCGAGCGCTACCGCGACTACTGCATCGTGCTCGGCGGCGCGGGCGTGCCCGACCTGCTCAACGGCTCCGGCATGGTGATGACGCCCGAGCGGGTGCTCCTCGGACTCGGCCTGGCAGACCCGGCGCTGATGCGGCTGTTCGACCTGCGGACCGAGTTCCATGTCGAGCACTACCGGCGCTGCTTCGAGGCCGCGGGCGGCGGTGTCGATCTGTTCTGGATGGGCGAGGACCTGGGCAGCCAGAAGGGCCCGCTGATCTCGATGAATACGTTCCGCCAGCACATTCGGCCACGGCACGAACAGGTCCTGGCCGTGGCCAAGTCGTATGGCGTGCCGGTCATGCTCCACTCCTGCGGCTCGACTCGCCGGTTCATCCCCGAGCTGCTTGACATGGGCTACGACGTGCTGGATACACTGCAACCAGAAGCCGCGGAGATGGACCCGGCCGAACTGAAGGCCGCGTATGGCGAGCGGCTGGCCTTCCACGGCATGATTAGCACGGCCGGCGCCGTGGCCTACGGCTCGCCGGCCGACGTGGCCGACGAGGTGGCGCAGCGGCTGCAGACCATGATGCCGGGCGGCGGTTACCTGTTGGCGCCGACCCACGCCCTGCAGTCGAACAGTCCGATCGCGAACGTGGTCACGCTCTACGAGACCGCGCGGCGGCTCGGGGTGTATGGCAACTGAGGAACAGGGAACGCGATGACCGTCGCCGATGGGGCGCAGTCGAGCAAGCGGCGGGCCGAACTGCGTTGGTGGCTGGGCCTGCTCGGCCTGTTCGGCGTGCTGGTCCTGGCCACCGCGGCGGCCATCTGCCGGCCACTCCATCTGCCCGCCGTACCGCCGGACCGCCTCGCGCCGTTGAGCCTCGATGGGCACCAGCGGGTGCTGGTGGTCGCGCCGCACTGCGATGACGAGGTGCTCGGGGCCGCCGGCGTCATTCAGGCAGCGGTGCAGCGCTCGCTGGCCGTCAAGGTCGTGGTGGCCACCAACGGCGACGGGTTCTACTTCGCCGCCGCGCGCCAAGAGCATCGCGTGCGACCGAAGGCGGCCGACTTCATCCGCCTCGGCCGGCTGCGCCAGGGCGAGACGATGGCGGCGCTCAAGGCGCTCGGCGTGACCAACCGGCAGGTCAGCTTCCTCGGCTATCCCGACCGCGGCCTCGAGACGCTGTGGGCGCAGCGTTGGACGGCCAACCGGCCGTTCCGCTCGAAGTACACGCGGTCGGTGAAGAGCCCCTACCGGCGCACCTTCAACCCATCGGCGGTCTACGCGGGGGCCGACCTGCTCGCCGACCTGCGCGCGGTGCTGCAACAGGACCGGCCCGATCTGGTGCTCTACCCGCACCCGAACGACGACCATCCCGACCACCAGGCCCTGGCCGCCTTCTGCCGGCTCGCCCTGGCGCTGGAGGAACGCGCCGATCCCACCTACCGGCCCGTGGCGCTGGCCTACCTCGTACACCGCAGCGGCTTCCCCGAGCTGAAGGGCCGCCGGCCCAGCGAGCCGTTGGCGCCGCCGGTGGCGCTCTACCGCACCAACCGGCAGTGGGTCCGCTGGGACCTCGTCGCCACCGAGGTGCTCCGCAAGGGCGAGGCGCTGGCGCAGTACCGCAGCCAGATGTCGGTCGGCAGCCGACTGCTCTGGAGCTTCGTGAGGCGCAACGAGGTCTTCGCGCACGTCGACGCGGCCTGGCTGGTCTCGGCCAGTGTGCCCGACCCGCTGGCCCCGCAGACCTGGCGCGGTGACCACGGCCGGCTGGTCAATGCCGTCGAGATCGACCCCGACCGCGACAGCCGCACTCGCCGGAACATCGGCGGCGCCGACTTCGTGTCGCTCCACGCGGTGCGCAACACCGATGGCGCGATCGTCGTCTGCGCCCGCGTCCGCACCCAGGTGCTCCACAGCGTCCGCTATGTTCTCCGCACCAAGGTCGTCTACGCCGACGGCACGGTGGTCGACTCGTCGGCGGCCTGGCCGCACGGCCGGCAGCGCGTCCGCCTGGCCCTGGCCAAAGGCTCCTGCGTGGCCGACGTGCTGCCCACCAGCCCGCACGGCGCGCCGCTCTTTGTCCTGGCCGGCGCCACCTCCTACGCCCTCGGCGGCGCCGCTCAGGATGTCCAACTCGACGTCCTCGACCGCATCGCCTGGCAACTCCTGGTGCCCACGCACCAAGAAGACGCCCAGGTTACCGCGTTGCCCTAACCCGACGGGCACGCCCACGGGTTCCGTGGTATACTGACTCTTGCCAAAGGGGAGTAGCAGAGCGGTCGCGATCGCTCCGGTGTGGCCAACAACCACGAAGCCTAGCTTCTGGCCCGCCGACCGGCCTCCAACCGGGTGTCAGACTTTTGGCTACACGCCAGATGGTGCGTGTGGCCAGCGGTTTGGTTGCACGCGGAAGGAGTGGCCGTAATGCGTCGATCCCTGTTTGCTGTTGCCCTGGCCGTGGCCGGCACCCTACCTGGTGTCGCAGCGGCACTCCTTCGCCCCGAACTCCCGCCGCAATGGGTCGTGTTGCTCGCCGGCAGCGCGATTCTGGCCGCCTCGTTCCTGCTGCTCTGGGCCTGCGACGCCGCGCAAGCCGAGGTCTCGCAGTCGCTGGCGCTCGCGGCCGTGGCGCTGGTCGCCGTGCTGCCCGAGTATGCGGTCGACATGTACTTCACCTGGCAGGCCGGCCGGTTCCCGCAGAGCGACTACGCCCACTACGCCATCGCCAACATGACCGGCGCCAACCGCTTGATCATCGGCGTCGCCTGGCCGGCGGTGGCGGTGGTCTTCTTCTTCAAGGCGCGGCAGGCCGTGTTCCTCGGCGGGCAGCAACTCACCGAGGTGGCCTTGCTCGCCGCCGCCACAGCCTACGCGCTGTTCGTGCCCCTCAAGGGCAGCCTGACCTGGGTCGACGGACTGGTGCTGCTGAGCATCTACGTCTGGTACATGCGCCTGGCCAGCCAGCGCCCGTGCGAGGCGCCCGAGGTCCACGGCCCGGCGGCGATGATCGTCTCGCTGCCCAAGGGACCGCGGCGCGCGGCCACCATCCTCATGTTCGGCTACGCCGCGCTGGTCATCCTGGCCAACGCCGAGCGGTTCAGCGAGGGTCTGCTGGCCACCGGCCGGCTGTTCGGCATCAGTGAGTTCCTGCTGGTCCAGTGGCTGGCGCCAGTGGCCTCCGAAGCACCCGAGTTCACCGTGGCGTTGATGTTCGCCGCACGCGGCGCCGGCGGCACGGCGCTGGGCAGTCTGCTATCGGCCAAGCTGAACCAGTGGACACTGCTGGTCGGCATGATCCCGCTCGGCTATGCGCTGTCCAGCGGCTCCATTGCGAAACCCATCCCGCTCGGCTCGTTCCAGATGCACGAGATCCTGCTGACCGCCGCGCAGTCGCTGCTGGCCGTCACGCTGCTGGCCACGTTGCGCCTGTCGCTCGGACATGCTGCCTTGCTGTTCCTGCTGTTCAGCGGCCAGCTCGTCTTGCCCAACCTGGCGGAATCGGTGTTTGGCGGCGACATCCTCGGCCTGCACGGCGCCCAGATGCACGCGGTCTTCGCCCTGCTCTACCTGGCGGCCTCGGCCTCGCTGCTGGTGGAACAGCCCTACCGCCTGAAGAGCCTCTGGACGCGCCGCGAACTGCCGGCGACCGAACGCTGCAAGACGTGTCGCCACCGGGCGGCCAACCTGGCCGCCGAGAAGTGCGTCAACGGCGACTGAGTCAAGCCCGGTTGCCGCGGCCATGAAGGACCCGGCCGCGGCAACCACAATCTGGAGTCAGGCCGAGAGCGATGGGCCGGGGAGGCACCACCATGGGTCTGTTGCGAGCGTTGCTGTGCATCATCTTCCCGCCGCTGGCGGTGCTGGACAGAGGTTGCGGCTCGGTCCTGCTGGTGGCGCTGCTGACGCTCTTCGGCTGGGTGCCGGGCGTGCTGGCGGCGATCTTCATCTGCAACCGGGACTGACGGCCCCGCGCGACCGGCGCCACGCGGGGCCGTCCGCCCTACTTCACCTCGTACCGTTCCACCGCGGCCTGGTCCATCTCGACGCCCAAGCCCGGCGCGTCGGTCATCACCACGTGGCCGTTCTCGACGATCAGGCCGGGCTCGACCAGGTCGTCGACGCGCAGGAAGTGCAGGATGTCCGACGGCCAGAGCTCGGCCGGGGTGGCGGCGCAGCCTTGTGCATAGGCCGCGTCGCGGATGCCCAGGTCGACACCGCTGCCCCGCCACACCGGACAACCCGCCGCGTGGGCCGCGCGCGTCGAGGTCACGAACTCCGTCATCGAGCCGTTGAGGTTGTAGACGTCGGCGCAGCCCATCTCCAAGGCCGGCAACAGGTCGGTGATGGTGCCCAGGTGCAGCGCCAGCGACACGCCGAGCTGGTCGCGCAGCCGCTGGTACCAGTCGAGGCGGCGCTGCGGCACCGGGCTCTCGAACAGGATGCCGCGGTAGCCGCTGAGCTGCCGGGCCAGCTCGAACGCACCGGCGGGCCGGTAGAAGCGCTCGTTGGGATCGAGCGTGATGGTCCAGTCCGGCGCGATCTCCTTGATCGCCGCCACGCGCTCGGCGTTGGGCAGTTCCAGCTTGCACTTGAACTTGACGCCGTGGAAGCCCTTCGCTTTGCCTTCTCTGACCCGTTCGGCGGTCCATTCGGGCGTGCAGAGGCCCATCCACCAGTCGACCGGCACGCGGTCGTGGTACTTGCCGCCGAGCAGCACGTAGGCCGGCACCTGACGGGCCCGGCCCAGCGCATCGAAGATGGCCATCTCGAACGCGTCGTAGGCACTGTTGCGCGGTATCGGCAACTGCCACAACGGGAGCTGGTCCAGGTTCAGGTCGTGCAGCGCCTTGGCGCCGGCGTCGACGTGCTCGCGCGGACAGCCGCGCCCAGTTTCGCCGATGCCCACGAAGCCCGACTTCGTGGTGATCCGGAGGATGAACTTCGGCACCTCGCCGAAGTGATCGAGGACCGCATCGGGATACTCAGGGCTGCTGACCGCCTCGGGCTTGGTCGGCACCACGACCTGCCAGGACTCGATCTGGGATACGCGCATCACAACGCTCCTGCCGCGGTATGCGGCAGGCGCCGGCCGATCCCTCCGGGCAATCGCCGCCGGTCATCACCGCTGGAGGAACGGCCGGTAGAGCGCCGGCCGGCGCTGGCGCCGAATGGTGTCGAACAGGTCGTTGTACTCCTTCGGCTTGCGGTCCGGTTGGTACTCGGGCAGGTAGCCGCCGGGCGTGTGCGGTGTCCACTCGCGGGCGTGGCGCTTGGGGCGTTGCTGGTCCAGGTCGATGGTGGCCAGACAGTAGCCCTCGGCGTTGTACGGCGACTGCGCCAGAATCGCGCCGGACGGGCTGTAGATGTGCGAGTTGTGCATCGGCTCGCTGGAGGGGCAGGTCGCCTCGACGAGGAACAGGCCGCCGTTCATCGCCCGGCTGAGGTCACGGTCGACCCGCATGGTGGCGTCGCTGCCCCAGCTCTGCGTGGGGAAGAACAGCAGGTCGGCGCCTTGCACCATCAGGCAGCGCGGCACCTCCAGGTGCGCCTCGTCGGCGCAGATGTAGGCACCCAGGCGGCCGAAGTCGGTGTCGTGCACCGGCACCTGGTCGCCGCAGATCTGCTCGGGATGGGTCTGGACGATTTTGAAGTAGCGCCAGACCTCCTGGCCCTCGCGGTCGTACAGGATGGCCTCGTTCCGCTCGAGCCGGTCGATCACGCCGGCCACCAGCACGTACATGCGATGCTGACGCGCCTTGGCGGCCACGCGAGCCAGGTTCTTCTTCGCCTGCGCGGTCTGCGCGGCGACCTGCTCCGCGGGCCCGCCGGCGATCCAGACGAACTCGTAGGTGCAGACGATATCGCAGCCGAAGCGGCCGAGCTCGTCCAGCCGGGCTTCCAGCTTGGCGATGTCGAGGTGCGAGTCGATCGCCGCGACACGGATCTGGCGCTTGGCGTAGGCAGGCTTCGGCCGCATCGGCTGGTCGTCGCAGAGCAGCTTGAACCCGGCGATGCGCGTGGGCGCGCGGCCGCCGCCCACCTGGCTCACCGGCACCGTGGCCAGCGCCACGCCACCACCGACCCGCCCGGTGGAGGCGACCCGCACGCCCTCCGGGTTGACCACGTACGACCGGCCGATGGGCCGGCCGAGGTAGGTCGGCAGGAAGTTGGTGATGTAGCCCGGCTGCGCCGAGGCATAGCGCGAGCAGACGTAGGTCATGCGGTAGTCGTAGGCCATACCCGGCACCGGCCGGTCCTGCAGGTGCTCGTCTTCCACCGGCTCGGGCATCTGCGCCCAGAACAGCATCTGCGCGCCCTGCGCCGCGTAGCAGTGGTCGATCTCGGGGAAGTGGCGGTCGGTGCCGATCTTCATCGCCACCTTGCCGACATCGGTGTTCAGCACCGGCAATGCCTCGCCCAGGGCCATATCTTCGTCGGGCAGCTTGTGCGACTTGCGGTACTTGCCCAGCAGCGCGCCTTCGCGGTTCAGCCAGAACGAGGTGACATAGGTCCTACCGTCGGCCACCTCGCGCAGGTTGCCCACCACGTTGACGCGCAACGCCTTGGCCTGCTCGGCGATGGCGCGCGTGATGGGCCCCGGAATCGGCTCACCCACCGTGGCCACGCACTCCTGCGGCAAGGCCACCACATCGGCGCCGAGCTGGGCGGCAATCGCCATCGCCTCCAGCACCTTCGGCACGGTGCGCTCCTTGTCCGACCAGAGCAGCGACACGGTGGCGATCTTCACCGCGGCCGCGCGGCGGCGCAGCCGCTCGGAGTTGATGGTCGACCGGGTGCCGTCGGCCGCCGTCACCGCCAACCGTTCGATGACGATCTCGACGTCGGTGACCTGCGGTGTGGCGATGGCAAGAATGAGACGCCCCAGACTGCCCTGCCGCGGGTCCTTGTCGCCTTTGCGGCACCAGCCCTGCAGCTCCGCCGCCAGCTTGTCCTGGGCCAGCATCTGCACGGCCGCCGCCGGCGTGGCCGTCGCGGCACTATGGTAGATGAAGCCGAACGGGTCCAGGCCCAGCTTCAGGCTGACCGGCGCGTTGGTCCGTAGCGTGACCTGCGCTTGCTGCAGACCATCCACCAGCGGCAGCGGCTCGGGCAGCGTGAACGCCCAGTACGACAAGCCCTTGTCCTTCTTCGCCTTGTCGGCGGCGAAGCGCAGTTTGAGCCGCGCCGCGGCCTGGCCTCGCGAGCCGACGCCCGACGCGATGCCGTTGGCCTCGATCGCCTCGGGCACATCGCCGTAGATCTGCTGGAACGGCGGCGTGGCCGAGGGATGGTAGGTGAACGCCTCCTCGAAGACCACTTCGTCGGCCGCGGCGGCGCCGACCAGCAGGGCGGCGGGCAGAGCGCAGTACATGAACGCGTTCATGGCAGTCACCTCGCGGACAGCGCGGCCCGCGCGTCGGCGTCGGTCGGCGGCGTGGCGTCGCCGGCCGGCACCAGACAGAGCAGGCTCAACAGCGGGCTCTCGTTTGGCCGCGCCTCACGCGTGCCGATGCGGAACGTGTACGGCCCGGCCGGCAGTTCCAGCGACAGCGGCGGCTGCCAGGCCCAGTATTCGTAGTCGCCGATGACGTTGCCCAGCACCCGCGGCTCACCGTCCGGCGGCACGAAGTAGAACGAGTTGCTGTTCGTATCGCGATTCCACAGCCGCGCATGGAGCAGCCAGCGACCCGCCGTCGGCACGTTCACCGTGTAGGTGGCATAGCCCGTACACGGACCTTCAGTGCGCGCCGGCGCCGTCGGCACCAGGACCTTGCCGAACACCGGCCCGCCGGCCTCGGTGGTCTTGACCGGCACCAGTGCCAACGTGCCCTCGACCTTGGTCGCCGCCTCGGCCGGCAGCCAGATGGCGGGCAACGGCAACGGTTCCACGCGGCCGGCCTCCATGGCCATCAACAGCTCGCCGGTATCGATGCCGCGCGTCTTCAGGATCACGCGGTTGCGCAGCGGCAGGACCAGCACCGCACCCGGCCGCTGCTCGATGGTCAGCGGTCGGTGCAGGTGATCGAGCACCTGCACCCGCCGCGGATCGAGCGAGATGACCAAGTTGACCGGTCGCCCGGTGCCGAACACGCTGCTGGTCAGGACGCCGTCGGTCGCTTCGGCGCTGCGGTAGGCCCGGACGGTGTCGCTGAAGTGTCCGACCGACGTGTACTCGCGCGCGCCGACGATGCGCTCGCGTCCGGCTTCGTCCACGACCATCATGGCGTCGCGCCCTTCGCGCAACAGCAGCGCGCGGGTCGGCTCGTCGAGCCGGCGGTCCAGGCGCCAGCGCTCGTAGCGGCCGATGATGTCGAGCGCGGCGTCCCACTGCGGGTGCTCGCGCAGACCGTCGACGGTACACAGCACGGCGACCACGCTGTCGGTGGCCAAGGCCCGGCCGAACACGTACTCGATGTCATCGAGCCGCGTGAACCCCTTCGGGCCGCGGCCACCGCGCGGGCCGTTGATGGGGAACCAACCGATGTCCGGCACCATGAAGAGCTGCCGCGCCGCGGGCACCGCGCGCGCCACCGCGTCGTCCGCCTCGCCCTTGGCGCTGCGCGACACCCAGTAGTAGTCGCACTGCCCGGTGCGCGTGTCCAGGTGCCAGCAGAACGGCCCGCGCGCGGCCGATTCGACCACCGCCGGCGGCCGGTGCAGCTTCTTCAAGACGGCCAGCTTGTAGACCGAGAAGTAGTACCAGTGCGGCGGCGGCACGTCCTCCGCGCCGTCGAAGTAGATCCAGTCGAAGCCCGCGCCGTTGTAGGTATCGGCCAGCGCCTGGGTGTGTTCGTCCAGCAGACTGGTCTGCGGGTCGACCACCCAGATGCCGCGCGACTCGTCGGTAAACAGGTGCCCCACGCGCGCCCCGGCGCGGTGCGCCGCCGGCCGCGTGCCGTAGGCGCCGCGCTGGCAGTTGCGGAAGGTGCCCGGCGGGCCGTCGACGCAGGTCTCGTAGGTGATGATCTCGTCATCGATCAGCAGATCGCGCGTGCCCACCGGTCGCGGCCAGGCGGTCAGCGCGTCCGCAGTGGGCAGGTCCTTGGCCTCGGCGGCCACGTCGGCGGCCAGCGTCGTACTCAGATCCTGATAGAGCCGCCGGTCGGGGACCGGGTGGACGCGGTCGGCGCTCTTCGGGATCTTGGTCGCGAAGCAGTGCGCGCCGACGAGGATGCCGGCGGCGTGGAACTGGTCGACCACGCGCTTCAGCTCGGGCAGACCGCCGGGGAAGTACTCTTTCGGCACCGCGTAGTTGTGCGCGAAGCTGGCCCAGTTGCCGTGGATCAGCAGCACCGCGCCGAAGCGCCCGCGCTTGGCCCAGTCGATCACCTGCGCGGCGTTGGCCGGCGTGACACCGTGGATCATCAGGTACGAACCGCGGTTGGCCTCGGCCTGCTTGGCCCGCACGCCGAGTGGCGTGCCGAACCGCGCCTCGGCTTGCGCCACCGCCGCCGCGATGCGCTCGCGCGGCGCGGCCAACAGCGCCGCGCGGCAACCGGCGAAGCCCGGCTCGGACCGGCCGGCGGCGCTGGTCACCGACGCGCTGCGCCCGACGGACGCGCGCACCAGCGTGGCCGGGTTGGCCGCCACCAGGCCGACGACCTGCTTCGGCAGCGCCAGCAGCCCGGCGCCGAGCGTCGTGGCGCCCGGCGCCAGCGCCAGTTCAGCGAAGACCACCTCGTCCGGAGCGCCGTTGACCTGCGCCAACGACAGGTCGAGCTGGTCACCGGCGACGCTGAGCGCCACCTCGACGGTCACGCCGCTGTCACCGAACGACAGCCGCCAGCGCTGTGCATCGCCGCTCAACGCCGTCGCCGGCCAGCGCCGGCCACCTTTGGTGACACTGGCCAACGGCTGCGGCCGGGCGATGAGGTTCTCGCCAGCCACTTGCAGCGCCATCAGCCGGGCCTGTGCATCGGCCACCACCACGAGCGCACCGGCCTCAATGCGAACGTCGGCCGCGCACCAGCCACCCGCCAGCAGCACCACCAGGGCCCACCGTGCCATCGCAGCCTCCGCTTAACAGCGCGGTTCGCGCCGGCGTGTTACCATCCTCCCAGCTTGGTGGAAGGGCCTGACGGCACGGCGCTGCCGACCCATTCTGTCAGGCGGGAGAACCAACCATGCGCCTCGTCCGCGGCGGTCTGGCGGTCTTGTTGCTGTCCTCGGTGGCCTGGGCCGACGGGTTCAACGCCCCCTATCAGGCCAAGCCGGTCGAAGCCCAGGTCAAGAACCTGCCGTTGAAGCCTGACCTGTCGAACGTCTCCAACCTCAAGCAGTTGCCGAAGCTGACCAACGAGCAGCGCCAGGCGCTGGCCCGCCAGAGCTTCGTGGCCCGGCCGACGCGCGAGGAGCAGTTGTTCTACCTCTACGAGCACAACGACTACCAGAAGATCCCCTCGTTCGTGACCACCGATTCGGTCTTCCACACGTTGCACGTCTTCTACGACTACACGCTGCGCTTCCTGGAAGAGAAGAAGCTGCTGCCGGTGGTGGCCGAGCTGTCGCGCAAGCTGCTCGACCGCAGCCTGGCCGACGCAGCGGCCACCCAGCCGAAGTCGGTGGCCGAGGCCCTCAAGGTCAACATCGCCTACTTCGCCGTGCCGTTGGCGCTGCTCGGTGAGAAGCTGCCGGCGCTGCCGGCCGAGTCCACCGCGCTGCTCGAGCGCGAGCTGAAGCTGGTCAACGAGGCGCAGGGCCGGGGCCAGTGTCTGACCGGCAGCGAGGTGATCTACAACCAGTTCATCGTGCGCGGCCACTACACTCGCACCGAGGCGCTGCAGCGCTACTTCAAGGCCGTGCTCTGGTACGGGCTGATTCCGCGCGAGCTGGACCAGGAGGCGCCGACGCTCCAGTCGCTGATCATCTGCGACCAACTGCTCGGCAACGACGGGCTGCGCGAGCTGTGGGCGAAGGTCTACGAGCCGACGGCGTTCCTGGTCGGCACCGCCGACGACATCACCTTCAAGGAGTTCAGCCCGCTGCTCCGCCGGGTGTTCGCCACCGGCGCGCTCAGCCGCTTCAACGATGCCGAGAAGCTGGCGCAGTTCCGCGAGCTGGCCAAGCGCGACCTGCCCCAGCCGCGGATCGTCAACGCGACGCTGACCGCCGCCGGTCAGGAGAAGCAGCAGGGCCAGCAGTTCCGCTTCATGGGCCAGCGCTACATACCGGATTCGCGCATCCTGCAGGAGCTGTGCTACCCGAAGGTGGGCACGCGCGACAAGCCGCGCCAGATGCCCAAGGGCCTGGACGTGTTCGCCGTGCTGGGCAGCGCCCGCGCGGCCGAGCTGCTGGACAAGACCTACCAGCAGACCGACTTCGCCAACTACGCCGAGCAGCGCGGCAAGCTTCAGGCCGAGTTCGGTGCGCTGAAGCCGGCGGACTGGGCGACCAACGTCTACCATGGCTGGCTCTTCAGCCTGCTGCCGCTGCTGCCCGCACGGCCGAACGGCTACCCGTCGTTCATGCGCCAAACCGCCTGGCAGGACAAATCGCTGATCACCGCGCTCGGGAGCTGGACCGAACTGCGGCATGACACGGTGCTCTACGGCAAGCAGTCGGTGGCCGAAGCCGGCGGCGAGGGCCCGGCGGTACGCGCCGGCTATGTCGAGCCGGAGCCCGAGGTGTACGAGCGCGCGCAGTGGCTACTCGCGATGATGCGCCAGGGCCTGACCCAGCGCGGACTGATCGGCAAGGACCAGGATGGCGACGCCGACCAGACCACCAACAGTCTCAGCAGCTTCGAAGAGCTGCTGGGCATCCTGGCGGGCGCGAGCCGCAAGGAGCTGCTCAACCAGCCGCTGACCACCGATGAGCTGTACGTGATCATGGACTACGGGGCGCGGCTGGAGGACCTGATGATGGCCGCCGCAGGCACGGCCATGGGCGGCATCAAGGGCGACTGGTGGAGCATCTCCAACCGCGCCGACCGCAGCATGGCGCTCGTCACCGACGTCCACACCTCGTTCGGCAACGTGCTGCAGGAGGCGGTGGGCGAGGCGGCCGAGATCTGGGTGATCGTGCCGTTTAAGGGCCGTCTGGTGGCCACTCGCGGCGCCGTCTACCAGTACTACGAGTTCACCGGCTCGGCCGACGCCCGGTTGACCGACGAAGCCTGGATCAAGCGCCTCGACGCCGGCCAGGCGCCACCGCCGCCGGCCTGGGCCGCCAAGGTGATCATGGCGCCCGGCCTGACCAAGCCGACCGCGCGCGAGCAACTCCGCAGCGAGTAAGCCGTCTCGTCGGCCTCCACGAAGCCCCGCGCCCGGGAGCCGGGCGCGGGGCTTGTGCTATGCTGGCGCGGTACGATCCCAGCGCAGACGGGGTGCGGACGTCACCGCCGGTATGCGAGTCGGCCCACTCGGAATGGTCTCGGCTCAGTGGACGTACTCATACGAACCGGCGCCCCAGATTCCGAGCGCCAGGGAGGCAACATGGGCAAGCGGTGCATCGGGCTGGCGCTTCTGGCGCTGGCGGTTCCGGCCTGGGGCGACGCCTATAGCGATCTGGTCGTCAGCCACGGACCGGCGGCCTACTGGCGCCTCGGCGGCACGGCCACCGCCGACAGCAGCGGCAACAGCTTCACCTTGTCACAGGGTGGCACCACCGGGCAGACCGGCGCGCTGCTGAACAGCACCGACGCCGCCGTCCGCTACCAGGCCGCTTTGACCCAGGCGGCGGCCACCAGCACCAGCAGCGGGTTGCAACCGGGCTCCGGCTCGTTCACGGCCGAAGCCTGGTTCTGCACCAGTGCCGATGGCCCGCTACTCACCTGGCATCCTTACGGCGAGTCCGGCGATGCCGGCGCCAAGGCCAAGTTCGGCCTGGAGTCGTCAGTCTTCTCCATCCAGGACAGCAGCGGCAACACCGCTTCGTGTGCCCTGCCGACGTCGGCCGCCGACGGCCAGTGGCATCACCTTGCCGCGGTGCTCGACCGCACCGCCACCACGCTGACGCTGTACTTGGACGGCACGGCCGCCAACTCGGCCAGCATCGTCACCCTCGGCGATGTCTCGTCGCTGACCAGCTACGTCGTGCGCCTGGGCGTCTGGTACCACGCCGGCGCGGGCAGCGGCAACGTGTACTACGACGGGCAGGTGGACGAGGCGGCGCTCTACACTAAGGCCCTCACCGCCGACCAGGTCAAACAGCACCACCGCACGGGCCGGCAGCCGTTGAAGGTCTGGTCGACCGGCGACACCGGCGCCGGCACCTTGCGCGAAGCCATCAGCTATGCCAACAGCCACACCGGCGCCGACACGGTCAGCTTCGATCTGCCGGAGTCGCCGACCATCGCGCTGAGCAGTTCGCTGACGCTGAGCGGCGACAGCACCACCATCGACGGCTACACCCAGACCTCGGCGGCGGCCAACACGGCAACCGACGCGACCAACGCCAGCCTGCAGGTAGCCGTGACTTGTGCGACCAGCGATGCCTTCGTGGTCAGCGCAAGCACGTGCGTCCTCAAGGGCCTGGTGGTCCGAGGCTGCGGCGGCAGCGGCATCTCCATCAGCGGCAGCAGCAACTCCGTGCTCGGCTGCTTCATTGGCACGAACAACGCCGGTACCGCGGCCGCGGCCAACACCGGCAGTGGCGTCCGTGTCGTCGGCGCCGGCAACACCATCGGCGGCTCGGCGCCGGCCGACCGCAACCTGATCAGTGGGAACGGTGCCGACGGCATCGTCCTCACCAGCGCGGCCAGCGGCAACACCATCTGCGGCAACGTCATCGGGCTGCGCGCCGACGGCTTGGCGGCACTCGCCAACACGAAGGCGGGCGTGGCGGTCTATGGGCCCAACAACACCACCGGCGGCAGTGCCACCGTGCCCGGGCGGCAGAGCGGCAACGTCGTCTCCGGCAACGGAGCCGGCGGCATCGAGCTGAACGGCGCCAGTGCCACCGGCAACCAGGTGCGCGGCAACGTCGCCGGACTGGGCTGTGACCGCGCGACCGTCATCCCGAACACGAACAGCGGCGTCATGATGTACCCGGGCGCCAGCAGCAACACCGTGGGCGGCGCCACCGCGGACCTGGGCAACCTGCTGGCCGGCAACACCGAATGCGGTATCTCCATCGGCGGGAGCGCAGGCAGCGTCTGCACGGGCAACACCGTGGCCGGCAACCGGATCGGGCTCAGCTTGACCGATCAGGCCAAGCCGAACGTGAGCAACGGCATCTGGCTGGGGCCTTACTGCCAGGACACCACCATCGGCGGTACCGCCAGCACCGCCGGCGCCGCGCCGGGCAACATCATCGCGGGCAACACCTGGCACGGCGTGCACTGCGAGGGCGTGAGTCACAGCGGCACCACGATCCAGGGCAACCTGATCGGCCTCGCCGGCGACGGCACCACTCCGCTGGCCAACTTGCGGGGCATCTGGCTTGGCGCGGGCACCTCCGGCAACACCGTCGGCGGCACCACGGCCGGACAGGGCAACATCATCGCCGGCAACACCGACGTCGGCGTCGCCATCGACGGCAACGCCACCAACCCGTCCACCAACCATCTGGTGCAGGGCAACCGCATCGGTCTCAACGCCGCCAACGTGGCGAAGGCGAACGGCATCACCGGCGTCAACCTCACCCGTTACGCCCAGAACAACACCATCGGCGGCAACACCAGCGTGCCGGGCACCGGCGCCGGCAACACTATCTCGGGCAATGGCGGCAATGGGATCGTCTTCGCCGAGAGCGGCAACACGAGCAACAAGGTCCAGGGCAACCTGATCGGCCTGGGTGGCGACGGCAGCACCGTGGTGGCCAACGGCGCCAACGGCGTGCTGCTCCGTGACGACAGCAGCGCCACGACCATCGGCGGCTCAACGGCCGGCGACGGCAACGTCATCGCGGGCAACACCACCAACGGCGTCTGCATCGTCGGCAGCGCCGGCCACACCAGCAGCGGCCACTTCGTCAGGGGCAACCGCATCGGCCTGACGACCAGCGGCGCGGCGCGGCCGAACGGCTACCACGGCGTCTGGCTCGACACCTATTCGCAGAACAACACCATCGGCGGCACCACCGCCACGCCGGGCGTCGCGCCCGGGAACATCATCTCGGGCAACACGCAGGCCGGCGTCGCCTGCGGCGGGGCCGGCACCACCAACAACTCCATCCAGGGCAACGTCATCGGCCTGACGGCTGACGGCGGCACGGCGGTGCCCAACCATCTCGACGGCGTGGATCTGTGGGACGGCTCGGCCGGCCACACCGTCGGCGGCGCGACCGCCGGGCAGGGCAACGTCATCGCCGGCAACGCCGGCAATGGCATCGGCCTGGGCGCCACGGCCAGCAGGTCCTGCACCGGGCACAGCATCCAGGGCAACCGCATCGGCCTCAGCACCAACGACACCGTCCGCGCCAACGGCGGACAGGGAATCTGGGTGGGGGACTACTGCTCGAACCACACCATCGGCGGGACCGGCGCGGCGGCCAACGTCATCTCGGGCAACGCCTACAACGGCGTGGCTCTGGAATCCGCCACCTGCACCGGCGTCACGATCGCCGGCAACTACATCGGCACCAACGCCGCCGGCACCGCGGCCCGGCCGAACGGCGTCCATGGCGTCCACCTGGCCGTCGGTGCCCACGACAACACCGTCGGCGGCGCCGGCCTCGTGACGGTGATCTCGGGCAACACCAGCGCCGGGGTGTGCATCGATGACACCGCCACCACCGCGAACACCATCGTCAACTGCCTGGTCGGCACCAACGCCGCCGGCACCGCCGCCGTGCCGAACTACCGCGGCGTGGTCATCAACAGCGGCACGGCCAACACCGTCGGCGGGGCAACGGTGGCCGCCCGCTGCCTCGTCTCGGGCAATACCGACCATGGCATCCTGATCGGGTCGGTCGCCAGCGGCAACACCGTGGCGGGCAACCTCGTCGGCCTGCGCGCCGATGGTCTGGCCGCACTCGGCAACGGCAACACCGGCATCTGGGTCGAGGGCGGCAGCAACACGATCGGTGGCAGCACCACCACCGCCGGCACGCCACCAGGCAACGTCGCCTCGGGGAACGCCAAATGCGGCATCGTCCTCTGCTACGGCACGGCCACCGGCAACCAGGTCAGCGGCAACCTCGTCGGTCTGGCCAGTGATGGCACGGTGGCGGCCAACGGCAACCACGGCGTCGGCGTCTATTCGGGCGCCAGCACCAACACCATCGGCGGCGCGACCGCCGGGCTGGGCAACCTCATCGCGGGCAACACCTGGTGCGGCATCGGCGTCAGCAGCAATGAGGGCACCACGTGCAGCAGCAACACGGTCGTCGGCAACCGCATCGGCATCGACGCGTCGGGGGCGGCCAAGCCGAACAGCCAGCATGGCGTGTACCTGAGCGAGAACGCCCGCAACAACACCGTCGGCGGTGCCGGCGCCGCCGCCAACCTAATCTCGGGCAACGGCATGTCCGGCGTTGCCCTCGACAACGCCAACTGCACGGGCAACACCGTCGCCGGCAACTTCATCGGCACCAACGCCGCCGGCAACGCGGCTGTGCCCAACACCTCCAACGGCGTCGGCATCTACACCGGCGCCCACGACAACACCATCGGCGGCACCGGACTGACCACCGTGATCTCGGGCAACGGGGCCTCCGGCGTGGCCGTGACCGGCGCCACCTCCACCGGCAACAAGGTCATCTGCTGCCGAATCGGCACCGACGTTACGGGCACCATCGCCGTGCCGAACAAAGCCGGCGTGTACCTGGCCGACGGCGCCAGTGCCACCGTTGGCGATCCGACGCTCGGACTGTCTGCCACTCCTCTCAAGCGCAGCGGTAGCGTTCACGGCTCCGCGCTGGGCAGGGGCAATGTCATCGCCTACAACGTCCACTACGGCATCTGGGTGAGAACCGGCGCCGGCACCGGTAGCAATCTGCGCGGCAACAGCATCTACGGCAACGGCGAGATCGGCATTGACCTGGGCGAGGCCGGCGTCACGCCCAACGACGCCGACGACGCCGACACCGGCCCTAACAACCTGCAGAACTACCCGGTGCTGACCGGTGCCTGGCCGGTCTCGGGCGGTCTGCGCGTGACCGGCACCCTCGACAGCGTCAACCCGCACAGCGCCTATCCGGTAATCATCGACTTCTACCGCAACACCACCGCCGATGCGTCCGGCCATGGCCAGGCTGACGAGCACCTCGGCGCCCTGGCCGTAGTCGCCCCGGGACAGTTCGCCACAGACCTGTCGGCCGTGTCGCCCGGCCAGCAGATCACCGCCATGGCCACCGACAGCAACAACAACACCTCCGAGCTGTCACGCGCCTTCGCGGCCAGCGGCGACGCGAGCCAGTTGGCCTTCGCCGTGCAGCCCGCCAGCGGCACCGCCGGCCAGACGCTGCCCGCCGCCAAGGTGGCGGTCCAGGACGCCGCGGGCAACCTCTGCGCCGCGCCAACCACCATCACGCTGGCCCTGGCCAACAACGCCGGCGGCGGCACGCTCAGCGGCACGCTCACCGCCAGCACCGTGGACGGTATCGCCACCTTCAGCAGCCTGAGCCTGGACAAGGTCGGCACCGGCTACACCTTGCAGGCCACCGCCGCCGGCCTGACCAGCGCGACTTCGGCCGGCCTCGACATCCACGCCGCCGGCGCCACCCAGCTCGTCTGGGGTCAGCAGCCGGCCAACACCAGCGCCGGTCAGCCGTTCAGCGCGCCCGTCACGGTCAAGCTCGCTGACGCCTTCGGCAACCTCGTCGGCAGCGCCACCAACTCCGTGACCATCGCGCTGGGCCACAACCCCGGTGCCAGCACGCTCACCGGCACCGCCACCGTCGCCGCGGTCAACGGCGTCGCCACCTTCGCCGACCTCAGCCTCAACAAGGTCGGCACCGGCTACACGCTGACCGCCGCGGCCACCGGTCTCACCGGTGCCACCTCGGCCGGCTTCGACATCGTCCACAACAGCGCCGCCAAGCTCGTCTTCGACGTCCAGCCCCACAGCACCAGCGCCGGTGCAGCCCTGTCGCCCGCGGTCACCGTGCGGCTGCTCGACTCCTCCGACAACCTGGTCACCGCCGCTACCAACGCCGTCACGCTGGCCCTCGGCACCAACCCCGGCGGCGGCACGCTCAGCGGCACCACCACCAGCAATGCCGTCGGCGGCGTGGCTACCTTCGCCGACCTGGCCGTCGACAAGGCCGCCACCGGCTACACACTGACCGCCGCCGCCGGTGGCCTGACCGGCGCCACCAGTACCGCCTTCGACATCACCGCCGGCGCGGCCGCCCGGCTGGTCTTCGCCGTCGGCCCGAGCAACACCAGCGCGGGTCAGGCCATCGCCCCGGCGGTCACCGTGCGCGTGGTCGACGCCGCCGGCAACCTCGTCGCCAGCGCCACGCCGACCATCAGCCTGGCCCTGGCCGGCGGACCCGCCGGCGCCGGGCTCCATGGCACCACCAGTGCCGCCGCCGTCAACGGCACGGCCACCTTCAGTGACCTCAGCCTGCAGCAGGCCGCCACCGGCTACACGCTGACCGCCGCCGCCGGCGGCCTGTCCGGCACCACCAGTACCGCCTTCGACATCACCGCCGCCGCGGTCGACGCCCAGCAGTCCACGCTCACCGCGGCCCCGCAGCGCCTGCTGGCCAACGGCAGCGACGCCGCCGGGTTGACCGTCGCCGCCAAGGACGCCTACGGCAACCCGTGTGCCGGTCTCGCCGCCAACCAGGTGGTCCTGGCCTGCACCACCACGCCGGCCGCCGACGCCGGGCTGGTCCTGGTCCAGCCGACCGCCGTCACCGACGCCAGCGGCCGCAGCACCGGCAGCCTGTCCGCCAGCCGGCCGCAGGCCGTCACCGTCCAGGCCACCGTCGCCGGCGTCCGGCTCCACCAGACCGCCACCGTCACCTTCACCCCGCGGCCGATCAGCGCCGAGCAGAGCACCGTGGTGCTGACCCCGGCCCGCATCGCCGCCGACGGGCAAGAGGTCGCCACCTTGCAGGTGCTCCTCCGCGATGCCGGCGGCGCGCCGGTGGAGGGCTCGCCAGCCGACCAGCGCACGCTGACCGGTGACGGCCTGGGCGACCAGTGGCAGGTCGGCTCGCTGGGCGCGACCAGCGGCGCCGACGGGCGCTGCGAGGTCACGGTCACCGCCAGCACCGCGGGGCAGTACCCGCTGACGCTGACCGTCGGCGACGTGGCCCTGCCGCCGGTCACCTTGACCGCGCTGTCCTACATCGCGCTCGACGTGCCGGCCGGCCTGCGCTTCGTCAGCCTGCCGCTGGTGCCCGACGGCGAACGGCTGGCCGCGCTGTTGGCCCATCCGGGCGTGCAGGTCGCCCGCTATGACCCGGTGGCCCGGCAGTATGTGACCATCACCGTGCCGGCCGCCCGCGGCTTCGACCCGGCCGCCGCCGGTCTCACCGCCGGCGTCGGCCTGTGGCTACGCAGCGAGCAGGCGTTCACCCTCAACCTGACCGGCACGCCGGTGCCGGCGACACCGTGGACGATGAGCCTGGCCCAAGGCTGGAACGCCGTCGGCAATCCGTTCGGCAACCCGCTGCCCTGGACCTTGAGCGAGATTCGCGTGCTGGTGGACGGCAGCGACGTCGGCGCGCTGTCCGACGAGCGACTGTGGGCCGGCACCATCCTGCCCTATGGCTGGGTCTGGCGCTCTGACAGCCTGCCTGGCTACCGCCTGGTGTTCGACCCCTCGCGGCCGGGATTCGCGCAGACACTCGGCGAAGTGGCGGTGCTCGACGGTCTGTGGGTTCGCGCGGTGACCCGGAACGTCAGCCTGCGGCTGCCCGCGCCGGCGGCGGCCCGGAGTCGGCGCGGGCCGCGACACCTGACCCCGCGTGACTGGGCGGTCGACCTGCTGGCGACCAGCGGCCACGGGCAGGGCCGCGCGCTGTTCGGCGTTTCGTCCGGGCTCACCCGCGCGCTGGCCATCGCCGAGCCGCCAGGGCTGGAGGCCGCCGGGCCGGTGCAACTGAAGCTGCTGCAGAGCGCCGGTGACGAGCGTCTGGCCGGGCTGGTCCAGGCGCCGGAAGGCGGCGAGCAAGTCTGGCAGGCCGAAGCCAGCAGCGCCGGAGCCGACGCGGTGACGCTGAGCTGGCCGAGCCTGCTGCGCACGACCCCGCGCGGGCTGGTGGTCAGCCTGACGGACCAGCAGAGCGGCCAGACGCTGCTCCTGAACACGCACAGCAGCTACCGCTACACGCCGAGTCGCGCGGGTGAAGCGCGGCGGTTCAAGCTGAGCGCGCGGTTCGGCCATCTCGAGCGGCCGGAGATCACCGGGCTGAGTCTGACGGCGACGCGCGGCCGGTCGGCCAGCCTGAGCCTGACTTTGAGCGGGCCGGCGCGCATCACGGTGACGGTGCGCGGGCTGGGCGGTCGGGTGGTCAAGGAGCTGAGCCAGACGGCGACGGCGGCGGGCACGCTGACGCTGAGCTGGGACGGCACCGACCGTGAGGGCCGCAAGGTGCCGGCCGGCAGCTACCTGATCGAGGCGGTGGCCACCGCCGACAACGGCGCCCAGTCGCGCGCGACGCGGACGGTGCGCGTGCCGTAGCGCCCAGGGCGCGCCGGTTCGGCTTGCTGACCGAGTCGTTGTTGGGCTATACCAGGAGGAGTGACGCGACGACTCGCCAAAGCCGTCGCATCCCAGGTCGTCTGGGACAACCGAGAACGTCCGACGCCGTTGACGTAGAGTAGGTCCACCGGGGGCTCGAACGCACGGCACAGCCGCAGCGTGGCCGTTCGCCGCGGCGAGGGCGGGATATGGACAGGCGCGTTTCCGGCGTACTGTTGCCGCTGCTGGCGCTTGCCGCAGCTGCTCGGGCCGACGTGTACAACGACTTGGTCACCTCCGACAGCCCCCTCGCCTACTGGCGGTTGGGCAGCGACTACACGTTCGACACCAGCGGTCACAGCCATACGCTCACGCTGGCCGGTTCGACGGGCCAAGGCGGCGCGCTGCTCAACAGCACCGATCAGGCCGTCCGCTTCCTGCCGGGCATCCCGAGCCTGGCCTCGGCCGCCTCCAGCAACACACTGCTGCCCGCGGACGGCAGCTTCACCATCGAAGCCTGGGTCAACACCACCGTCGGCGGGCCACTCGTCACGTGGTATCCCTATGGCGAGGACGGCAACGCCACCAACCTGGCGTTCTTCTCGCTGGAGAGCTCCGGCGTCGCCTTCAGCGACAATGCCGGCATCAACGTGCAGCGCTATGCCGGCTCGGTCAACGACGGCCAGTGGCACCACGTGGCCGCCGTGCTGGACCGCGCTGGACCGATGCTGATCTTCTACGTTGACGGTGCCGAGGCCGGCAACGCCAATGCTTCGGCGCTGGGCACGGTATCCATCAGCGGCTACACAGTGCGGTTGGGCGTCTGGTACACCGTCGGCAAGGGCGGCTCCAACACCTACTACGACGGCCTGCTCGACGAGGTGGCCATCTACGCGACGGCTCTGACCTCCGACCGCATCCGCCAGCACTACCTCACCGGCCGACAGCCGCTGACGGTCTGGTCCAGTGCCGATCCGGGGGCCGGCACGCTCCGCGAGGCCATCACCTACGCCAACGGCCATGCCGGGGCCGACACCATCACCTTCGACATCAGTGGCGGCGGCGTCCAGACCATCAGTCCCACCACCGCGCTGCCGAGCATCACCGAGCAACTGACCATCGACGGCAGCACGCAGCCGGGCTACGTGGCCAACTCGCTGGCGCAAGGCACCAACGCCAGCCCGAAGATCGCGCTCAACGGCACCGGCGTGGCGTCGTCACCGGGCCTCGACGTCGGCGCCGCCAGTTGCATGATCAAAGGGCTGGTCGTCGGCAACTGCACGGCCGGCGGCATTCGCCTCAACAGCGACAGCAACGCGGTCCAGGGCTGCTTCATCGGCTGCAACGCGACCGGCACCAGCGCCGCCGCCAATGCCGGCAACGGCGGCATCATCATCGGCCTGGGACGCGCCGGGAACGTCATCGGCGGCAACACGCCCGATGCGCGCAACCTGATCTCGGGCAACACCGGCTCCGGCATCTACATCTATGCCGCCGGCACCGGCAACTGGGTGATCGGCAACCTGATCGGCCTGAACGCGGCCGGGACCGCCGCCTTGGCCAACGGCAACCACGGAGTACACGTCAACGACACGCCCGGTGTGACCATCGGCGGTTCGGCCGTCGCCGAAGGCAATGTCATCTCGGGCAACGGCTTCCACGGGATCTCGGTGACCAGTTCGGCCAGTGCCAACACCACCATCCAAGGCAACTACATCGGCACTAACGTCACCGGCACCGCGGCGGTCAAGAACTCCTCTGCCGGCATCAACGTCGCGGCCTGCGCCGACACGACCATCGGCGGCAACACCGCGACGCCCGGCATCGCGCCCGGCAACCTGATCTCCGGCCAGACCACCAGCTACGGCATCTACATCACCGACACCGGGGCCAGCAACACGGTCATCAAGGGCAACCTGATCGGCACCAGCCTCGCCGGTACGGCGGCCGTGCCCAACATGGACGGCATCTACGCGCGCGATGGCTCCGCGAACACCGCCGTGGGCGGCAGCACGACCGGCGACGGCAACGTCATTTCCGGCAACACCGCGCGTGGTGTGCTGTTCAGTTCCTGCACCGGCAACGTCTGCCAGGGCAACCTGATCGGCGTTCGCGCCAACGGCACCGCCGCGCTGCCGAACGGCGCCGGCGGCGTGTATCTGGCCACCTGTGCCGGCAACACCATCGGCGGCAGCACGGTGGTGCAGCGCAACGTGATCTCGGGCAGCAGCGGCTACCCCGGCATCCACTGCTACAACGGCACCGCCGGCGGCAACACCATCCAGGGCAACTACATCGGCACCAACCCCGCCGGCAGCTCGTCCTTCCCAAATGGTACAGGCATCAAAATCGAGGGCTCGCCGGACACCAAGATCGGCGGCACCACGCTCGGTGAGGGCAATCTGATCTCGGGCAACACGGTCAACGGCATCCTCATCAGCGGGGCCGGCGCCACCGGCAACACCATCCAGGGCAACTACATCGGCAGCGATGCCACCGGCACCGGAGCTCTGGGCAACGGGTCGGTCGGAGTCAAGATCGACTCGGTGGCCAACAACACCGTCGGTCCCGGCAACGTGATCTTCGCCAACGGCGCCGACGGCGTGCTGGTCAACGGCGCCGTGAACGGCAACAAGGTCACCAGCAACTCGATTCACGGCAATGCCGGCCTACCATTGCTACTAACCAACCACGGCTCCTCGGCGCTCTACACCCTCGACGCCGTGGTCGCCAAGGCGAGCTGCGCCAAGGTCACCATCAGCTCGGACACCGGTAACACGGGCAGCTACTTCGAGTTGTACGGCAACCCGACCAGCGGCTACCAGGCCACGACCTACCTCGGCGCCACGCCCGTCGGCGCCTACCTCGGCCAGCACACCGTCACCACGTCGTTTGCCATCACCGTCGGCCAGCACGTCACGGCGATGCTCACGGATGAGAACGGTACCACCTGGTATGTCTGCAACAGCCGGCAGGCCGTCGCGCCGACAGCGACGCAGCTCTCGTTCACGGCCTGCCCCTCATCGGGCACCGCCGGTGCGACGCTGGGCGCCGTGACGGTCACTGAGCTCGATGCCGACAATGACCCGGTCAGCGGTGCCACGGACAGCATCTCGGTGAGCATCGCCACCGGCCCGAGCGGCGGCACGTTGTCCGGCACCAAGACGCTCAACGCCAGCGGTGGCTCGGCCACCTTCAGCGGCCTGTCGCTCAACAAGGCTGGCAGCTATACGCTGAGTGCCACGGCCAGCGGTCTGACCGGCGCCACCAGCGGCAGCCTCACCGTGTCACCCAGCAGCGTCGATGGCAACCTGAGCACCCTCACGGCCTCGCCCACCAGTGTGACCGCCGACGGCACGGCCACCTCGACGCTGACTGTCACGGTCAAGGACGCCTGTGGCAATCCGGTTCCCGGCCTGCCTGGCTCGCAGGTGGTCCTCACTGCCTCGCCCAGTACCTCGGTGACCATCATCCAGCCTGGGGCGGCGACCGACGCCAACGGGCAGACCACCGCCACCGTGAAGAGCACCAAGGCCGCCGCGGTGACCTTCAGCGCTACGGTTGACGGCACGGCGATCACGCAGACCGCCACCGTCAGCTTCACCGTCGGCGCGGTCAGTGCCGGTGCGTCCAGCATCACCGCCAACAACGTCTCGCCGCTGGCCGACGGGGTCGACACGGTCACGCTGACCGTCACCGCGAGTGACACCTATGGCAACCGCATCGTCGGCATCCCGGCCGCCAGTGTAGTCGTCACGACCGCCTCGTCCAGCCCCGTCACGCTGACGCCGCCGGCGACGCCGACGGACTCCAACGGCCAGACCACCGCTATGCTGCGGTCGACCGTCGCCCAGTCGGTGATCTGCAGCGCGACCATCAGTGGCACGGCCGTCACGGCGTCGGTCGTGGTCAACTTCATGGCCGGCACGGTCAGCGCGTCGCAGTCTACGCTGGTGGCGGACGGCCTGGCGCACACCGCCAACGGCACCGACACGGCCACGCTGACGGTCACCGCCAAGGACGCCGCGGGCAACGTGATCGGCAGCATTCCGGCCAACGACGTCGTCGTCAGCGCATCGCCCACCACCGGCGTGACCTTGGCGCAGCCCGCGACGGCCACCGACGCCAATGGCCAGACCACGGCCACCGTGCGCGGCACCAGGGCGCAGACGGTCACCTTCAGCGTGACCATCAACGGCACCGTCGTCACGCAGACCGCGACCGTCACCTTTGCCGCGGGCCCACCGGCCAAGCTGGCTTTCGGCAGCCAGCCGGCCAGTACGGTGGCCGGCGGGACCACCAGCACCACGGTGCAGGTACTCGACGCCTTCGACAACGTCTGCACCACCGCCACGCCGAGCGTCCGCCTGACTCTCGGCAGCAATCCAGGTGCGGCCACGCTGAGCGGCACGACGACCCTGCCGGCGGTCGCCGGCGTCGCCTCATTCGGCGGGCTCAGCCTGGACAAAGCCGGCACGGGCTACACGCTGGTCGCGTCGTCGTCACCGCTGCCGGACGCCACCTCGAACCCGTTCAACGTCGCCGCCGGCGGCGCCACCCGGCTGTCGTTCGGCCAACAGCCGGGCAACACGCCAACCGGCCAGCCGATCAGCCCGGCGGTCACCGTGGCCGTGGTCGACGCCCTCGGCAACGTCGTCACCAGTGCCGGCCCGACGGTCGCGATTGCGATCGGCAACAACAGCGGCGGCAGCACGCTCAGCGGCACCACCGCCGTCGCCACGGTCAACGGCGTGGCCACCTTCGCCGACCTGAGCCTGAACCAGGCCGGCACCGGCTACACGCTGGCCGCCACCAGCGGCGGCCTGACCGCCGCCACCAGTGTGGCGTTCGACGTCATCTCGAACACGGCAACGAAGTTGGCCTTCCGGGTCCAGCCGGCCGGCGGCACTGCCGGCGCGGCGCTCAGTCCGGCCGTCGAGGTGAGTCTGCTCGACAGCTCCGGCAACCTGGTCGCCGCCGCCACCAACTCGGTGGCGCTGGCCGTCGGCAGCAATCCGGGCGGGGCGACACTGAGTGGCACCCGCACGGCCAACGCCCGAGCGGGCGTCGCCACGTTCACCGACCTCAACCTCGACAAAGCGGGCACCGGCTACACGCTGAGCGCCGCCAGCAGCGGCCTGACCGGTACCACCAGCGCGCCCTTCGACATCGTCGCCGGCGCCGCGTCCAAACTGTCCTTCCTGCAGCAGCCCACCGACACCGCGGCCGGAGCGCCGCTGGCCGTCCGCGTGCAGGTGCTCGACACGTTCGGCAACCCGCAGAGCAGCGCCACGCCGCAGGTCACCATCGCCATCGGCAACAACCCGGGCGCGGCCACGCTGGGCGGCACCACACGGCAGACTGCCGTCAGTGGCCTGGCGGCCTATGCCGACCTGACGCTGAACCGGGCGGGCACCGGCTACACACTGACCGCCTCGGCCACCGGGCTGACCAGCGCCACCAGCACGCCGTTCAGCATCGGCGCGGGCACGGCCGCGCGCCTCGTGTTCGGCGCGGCGCCGCCCGACGCCACCGCCGGCGCCCCCATCACGCCGGCGGTGACGGTCCGACTGGAGGATGCGCAGGGGAACCTCGTCGCCACGGCGGCCACCAGCGTCCACCTGGCCCTGACCGGCGGGCCGACGGGTTCATCGCTGCTGGGCACCGTGGACCAGGCGGCGGTCAACGGCGTCGCCAGCTTCGCCGACCTGGCCATCCGCCAAGCCGGCAGCGGCTACCAGCTCATCGCCTCGGGCAGCGGCCTGACCGGCGCCACGAGTGGCACCTTCGCCGTGCTGGCCGGGCCGGTCGACGCCGCGCAGTCCACCGTGGCGGCCGACCCGACCAGTCGCGTGGCCAACGGCACCGACACCAGCGTGCTGACGGTGACCGCCAAGGACGCTTACGGCAACCCGCGTCCGAATCTGCGGCCCGACCAGGTGATCCTGGCCGTGGTCCCGGCGCCGGCGCCCACGGCCGGCCTGGTCCTGACGCAGCCGGTGGCCATGGGCAATGCCACCGGTCAGAGCACCGGCACACTGAGCGCCAGCCGGCCGCAGACCGCGGTGGTCCAGGCCACGGTGGCCGGGGTGACGCTGGCCCTCACCGCCACGGTCACCTTCACGCCGCGACCGGTCAGTGCCGACCGGAGCACCGTGACGCTGACCCCGGCGCGAATCGCCGCCGACGGTCACGAACTGGCCACCTTGACCGTGGTCCTGCGCGATGCGACCGGCGCCCCCGTCGAGGGGTCGCCCGCCAACCAGCGCGAGCTGACCGGTGACGGCGCTGACGGAAGCTGGGCCGTCTCGTCGCTCGGCGACGCCTCCGGACCGGAGGGGCAGTTCGCCGCCACGGTCACCGCCAGCCGGCCCGGCACTTACGGCCTGGTCATGGCCGTCGGCGGCGTGAAGTTGAGCGCGGTGTCACTGGTGGCGCGCTCCTTCGTGGCGCTGGCACTGCCGGCCGGGCTGCGGTTCGTCAGCCTGCCGCTGACGCCCGATGCTGAGAGCGTCGTCGCGCTGCTCCTGCACGCCGGCGTGCAGGTGGCCCGGTATGACCCGCTGGCGCGCGTCTACGTGACCATCGCGGCGCCGGCGTCGGCGCGGGCGTTCGATCCGGCGGCCGTCGGCATCGGCCCCGGCGTGGGGCTGTGGATCCGGAGTGCGCAGGCCGTCACGCTCAACGTGACCGGCGAGCCGGTCGCGGCGGCGCCGTGGACCATGGCGCTGGCCCAAGGCTGGAACGCCGTCGGCAATCCGTTCGGCAACCCGCTGCCCTGGACCTTGAGCGAGATTCGCGTGCTGGTGGACGGCAGCGACGTCGGCGCGCTGTCCGACGAGCGACTGTGGGCCGGCACCATCCTGCCCTATGGCTGGGTCTGGCGCTCTGACAGCCTGCCTGGCTACCGCCTGGTGTTCGACCCCTCGCGGCCGGGATTCGCGCAGACACTCGGCGAAGTGGCGGTGCTCGACGGTCTGTGGGTTCGCGCGGTGACCCGGAACGTCAGCCTGCGGCTGCCCGCGCCGGCGGCGGCCCGGAGTCGGCGCGGGCCGCGACACCTGACCCCGCGTGACTGGGCGGTCGACCTGCTGGCGACCAGCGGCCACGGGCAGGGCCGCGCGCTGTTCGGCGTTTCGTCCGGGCTCACCCGCGCGCTGGCCATCGCCGAGCCGCCAGGGCTGGAGGCCGCCGGGCCGGTGCAACTGAAGCTGCTGCAGAGCGCCGGTGACGAGCGTCTGGCCGGGCTGGTCCAGGCGCCGGAAGGCGGCGAGCAAGTCTGGCAGGCCGAAGCCAGCAGCGCCGGAGCCGACGCGGTGACGCTGAGCTGGCCGAGCCTGCTGCGCACGACCCCGCGCGGGCTGGTGGTCAGCCTGACGGACCAGCAGAGCGGCCAGACGCTGCTCCTGAACACGCACAGCAGCTACCGCTACACGCCGAGTCGCGCGGGTGAAGCGCGGCGGTTCAAGCTGAGCGCGCGGTTCGGCCATCTCGAGCGGCCGGAGATCACCGGGCTGAGTCTGACGGCGACGCGCGGCCGGTCGGCCAGCCTGAGCCTGACTTTGAGCGGGCCGGCGCGCATCACGGTGACGGTGCGCGGGCTGGGCGGTCGGGTGGTCAAGGAGCTGAGCCAGACGGCGACGGCGGCGGGCACGCTGACGCTGAGCTGGGACGGCACCGACCGTGAGGGCCGCAAGGTGCCGGCCGGCAGCTACCTGATCGAGGCGGTGGCCACCGCCGACAACGGCGCCCAGAGCCGGGCGACGCGGACGGTGCGCGTGCCGTAGCGCCGGCTGCCGGTTCCTGCACTGAGCGTATCGCGCTGCGCCTGGCCGAAAAGGACCGGGGCCAACGGTGTCGAATGGACAGGCCTGAGCATCGGTCCTCACCATGCCGTTGAGGTGGGGTGCTCCGTCTGCCCCGGGTAGACGGGACACCTGGGGCGCCTGGCGCGGCGGCCGCGGCGGCTCCGCCGGCGCCGGGGGAGTACGTTTGATGTGGTGCTTGACTTGTCGTGGCGCGCGGCGACCCGCGCTGCTGATCGTGACCGTGTCGGCTGCGCTGGCCCTGCGCGGGGGCACGGCTCATCGTCCTGCGGTAGAGGCCACCCGGTCGATGCCATCGGGCGCACCCAACGGCCAGTCGCTGTCGTTGCCACGGCAGGGCCTCGCCTTCGAGCCGAACCAGGGCCAGGCCGACTCGGCGGCGCGGTTCGTCAGCCACGGGCAGGGCTACTCGCTGTCGTTGGGTCCCACGCAGGCCGTGGTGGGCCTGCGCGCCGGCGAACGGCAGAGCAACCTGCGCATCCGGCTGCTCGGCGCCAATGAGCAAGCGCGGCCGACGGCGACCAACCGGCAGCCCGGCCTCAGCAACTACTTCATCGGCAATGATCCGGCGCACTGGCGGACCAACGTGCCCCACTACGGCCAGGCCGGCTTCGCCGGCGTCTACCGTGGCGTCGACGTGGTCTACTACGGCAACGACGAGGGCCGCCTGGAACACGACTTCCACGTGGCGCCCGGCGCCGACCCGGCGGTGATTCGGTTCGCCATCGACGGCGCCGACCGCGTGGCGCTGGCCGCCACGGGCGAGCTGGTGCTGGCCGCCGACGGCGGCGAAGTGCGGCTGAAGGCGCCGGTGGCCTACCAGGAGCACGGCGGACACCGCGTGCCGGTGGAGGCCCGCTACGCGCCGGCCGAGGCCGCCCACTGGACCTTCGCGGTGGGCGCGTACGACCGGTCGCGCGAGCTGGTGATCGACCCGGTGCTGGTCTACTCCACCTACCTCGGCGGCAACGGCGCGGACTATACCAAATGCGTCGCGGTGGACTCCAGCGGCAACATGTACGTCGGCGGCTACACCAGCTCCACCAACTTCCCGACGCTCAACGCGTACCAGGGAGCGAATGGGGGCAACCTGGACGTCATCGTCACCAAGCTGGACGCCACCGGCGCCGTGGTCTACAGCACCTACCTCGGCGGGTCTGACCAGGACTACGGAGTGGCCATCGCGGCCGACAGCTCGGGCAATGCTTGCGTTGCCGGCTACGTGCTGTCCAGCAACTTCCCGACCACCACAGGGGTCTACCAGCCGGCCCACGCGGGCCCCGCCGGCACCTACGATGGCTTCGTGACCAAACTCAACGCGACCGGCAGCACGCTGCTGTACAGCACCTACCTCGGCGGCACCGGCACGGACTGCCCCTTTGCCATGGCCCTCGATGCCTCAGGCAACGCCTACCTCGCTGGGTACACCGGTTCCAGCAACTTCCCTGGCGTCACCGGACACTACCAGACCGCTCTGGCCGGCAGCACGGACGGGTTTGTTGCCAAACTTAACGCGACCGCCACCGGCCTGGTCTACGCCACCTACCTGGGTGGCCTGGCCACCGAGCAGATCACCGGCATCGCGGTCGACAGCGCCGGCTGTGCGTATGTCACCGGCATCACCACGTCCGCCGACTTCCCGAGCGGCACCCTCCAGCCCAGCCTGTGCGGTACGCAAGACGCGTTCGTTGCCAAGCTCAACGCCGCCGGCACCGGCCTGTCCTACAGCACCTACCTGGGTGGCACCGGCACTGACGCCGCACACGGTATCGCCGTCGACAGCGCCGGCAACGCCTACGTCGCCGGCGACACTGCTTCCAGCGACTTCCCCACCGCCAGCCCGCTCCAGGCCAGCCTGGCCGGCGGCACGGACGCCTTCGCCAGCAAGCTGAACGCCACGGGCAGCGCCTTGCTCAACAGCACCTACCTGGGGGGCCTGGACAACGACAGTGCCGCCGGGGTGGCCCTGGACAGCGCCGGCAATGCCAGCGTGATCGGCACGACCGCCTCGACCAACTTCCCCACGGTCAGCGCGCTCCAGAGCGCGTCAGGAGGCTCCAACGACGCGTTCGTCGCCAAACTGGCGTCCGCTGGCACCTCACTCACCTGTAGCACCTTCCTGGGCGGCGCGGCGGGTGATTCGGGGTATGCCGTGACCTGTGATGGTGCCGGTGTGCTGTACTGCGTCGGCGCCACGTCTTCCACCGACTTCCCGCTCGCCGCGCCGCTGCAGGGCACCCTCGCCGCCGGCGGTGACGGCTTCCTCGCCAAGATCGACTACTCGAGTCTGACCAACTACACGGTCACCAACACGGCCAACGCTGGCGCGGGCAGCCTGCGTGAGGCCATCACCTACTGCAACAGTCACGCCGGCGCCGACACCATCGGGTTCAGCATCGGCGGCACCGGCGTGAAGACCATCAGCCCGGCCACCGCGCTGCCCACCATCACCGAGCGCGTCACCATCGACGGCTATAGCCAGCCCGGCGCGCAGAAGAACAGCGCCACCGCGGGCACCAACGCACAGCCGAAGATCGCGCTCGACGGGACCGCGGTCAGCACCTCGCCGGGCCTCGACCTCGGCGCCGCCAACTGCCAGGTCAGCGGTCTGGTGGTGAAGAACTGGCTGGTCGGCGGCATCCGCGTCTACACCAACAACGCCACCATCGCCGGCTGCTTCATCGGCACCGATGCGACAGGCACCACCGCGGCGCCCAACGGCGGCAGCGGCATCAGCATCCTGTCGACCTGCACCGGCAACACCATCGGTGGCACCAGCGTCGAGGCGCGCAACCTCATCTCGGGCAACACCGTCGGCGTGCTGCTGAGCAGCGCCGGCAGCGGCAACCAGATCGTCAACAACCTCATCGGCCTCAACGCCGCCGGCACGGCCGCGGTGGCCAACAGCGGCGCCGGCATCAGCATCGCCGACACATCGGGCACCACCGTCGGCGGCAGCACCGCCGCCCAGCGCAACGTGATCAGCGGCAACGGCCTGTCCGGCGTGGTCATCAGCAGCACGGCCGCGGGCAACACCGTCAAGGGCAACTACGTCGGCACCAACGCCACCGGCACCGCCGCCGTCGGCAACGCGCACTGCGGCGTGGAGATCGTCGGCCCGAACAACACCGTGGGCGGCACGGCCACCGGCGAGGGCAACGTCCTCTCCGGCAACCTGTGGAGCGGCATCGGTATCTGGAACTGCGAGGCCACCGGCAACCAGGTGCTGGGCAACGCGATCGGCACCAGCGCCGACCGCGCCACGGCCATCGCGAACACCGACCACGGCGTCGCCGTGACCAACGGCGCCGCCAGCACGACCATCGGCGGCACCACCGCTGCCGCGCGCAACGTGATCTCGGGCAACGGCCAGTGCGGCGTGCAGATCCAGGGGACCGGCACAGTCGGCACGGTCGTGTCCGGCAACTATGTCGGTGCCAACGGCAGCGGTACCGCGGCAGTTGCCAACGGGTGTGGGATCAGCGTCGCCCTTGGCGCGGCCAACACCACCATCGGTGGCACCGCTGCCGGCGCCGGCAACGTCGTCGCGGGCAACACCGACGACGGTATCAAGGTGGCCAACGACGGCACAGCGCCCACCGGTACCACCATCCAGGGCAACCTGGTCGGCCTGAAGGCCGACGGCACGGCCGCCTTGGCCAACGGCAGCGCCGGCATCGAGGTCAACGGCGCCACCACCGGCACCACCATCGGCGGCACCGTCGCCGCCGCGCGGAACACCGTCAGCGGCAACACGCGGGACGGCATCCTGCTGGTCGGCGACAGCGTGACCGTGCAGGGCAACTACGTCGGCACCAACCAGAGCGGCACCGCGGCGGTGGGCAACGGCGCGCAAGGCATCTTCGTCTCGTCCGTCGGCAACACCATCGGCGGCACCACCGCCGGCGCGGGCAACTTGGTCTCGGGCAACACCAGCAACGGTATCGCCTGCTGGCCGTCCAGCGCCCGCGGCAACCTGATTGCCGGCAACCTGGTCGGCACCGACGCTGGCGGCAACACGGCCATCGGCAACAGCGGCCATGGCATCAGCCTGTGCGACAGCACCGCCAACAACACCGTTGGCGGCACCACCGCCTCGGCGCGCAACGTGGTCAGCGGCAACAAACAGGCCGGCGTGTCGATTGAGACCGATGCCAGTAGCAACACCGTCACGGGCAACTACCTCGGCACCAACGCCACCGGCAGCGCCGCGGTGCCCAACACCTGGGCCGGGGTCTCCATCGCGGGAGCGGCGGGCAATACCATCGGCGGCACGGCGGCCGGGGCCGGCAACCTGATCTCGGGCAATGCCACCCAAGGTGTCTACCTCAGCGGCACGGCCACGACCGGCAACTTGGTGACCGGCAACCTCATCGGGCTCAATGCCGCGCAGACCGCCGGCTTGGCCAATGCCATGGAGGGAGTGCTGCTCACCTCCGGCGCCCACGACAACACCATTGGCGGCACCGCGACCGGAGCCGGCAACGAGATCGCCTACAGCGGCGCCGCCGGCATCCTGGTCACCGCCAGCGGCGGCACGGGCAACGCGCTACGCCGCAACCTGGTACATGACAACACCGGTCTGCCCATCGACGTGGGCGGCGAATGGGTGACCGCCAACGACACGGGCGATCCCGACACCGGCCCGAACAACCTGCAGAACTACCCGGTGCTGACCGAAGCCCGGGCGGCCGGCAGCGTTCTGCGCGTCACCGGCACGCTCGACAGCAGCGCCACCAACGCCGCCTACCCGATCGCCATCGACCTGTACACCAGTCCGGCGGCCGACGCGTCCGGCTCCGGTCCGGCCCGCACCTATCTGGGCACGACCAGTCTGGCCGCACCGGGCAGCTTCAGCGTCGATCTGCCCAGTGTCACGCCCGGCCAGGTGGTCACTGCCATGGCCACCGACGGGCAGGGCAACTCCTCGGAGCTGTCCCGGGCCTGCGTCGCGGCCGGGTCCGAGAGCAAGCTCGTGTTCGGCCAGCAGCCGACCAACACCGCCGCCGGCCAGCCGTTCAGCGCGCCGGTCACGGTCAAGGTCACCGACGCCCTCGGCAACGTCCTCGCGAGCGCCACCAACACCGTGACCATCGCGCTGGGCAACAACCCCGGTGCCAGCACGCTCACCGGCACCGCCACGGTCGCCGCCGTCAATGGCGTCGCCACCTTCAGCAACCTGAGCCTGGACAAGGCCGGCACCGGCTACACGCTGACCGCCGCGGCCACCGGTCTGACCGGTGCCACCTCGGCCAGCTTCGACATCGTGCACAACAGCGCCACCAAACTCGCCTTCGACGTCCAGCCCCACAACACCACCGCTGGCGCGGCCTTGTCGCCCGCGGTCACCGTGCGGCTGCTCGACGCTTCCGACAACCTGGTCAGCACCGCCACCAACGCCGTCACGCTGGCCCTCGGCACCAACCCTGGCGGCGGCACGCTCAGCGGCACCACCACGCGCATTGCCGTCGGCGGCGTGGCCACTTTCGACGACTTGGCCTTGCAGCAGGCCGCCACCGGCTACACGCTGACCGCCGCCGCCGGCGGCCTGACCGGCACCACCAGTACCGCCTTCGACATCACCGCCGCCGCGGTCGACGCCCAGCA